>NZ_LMTZ01000064.1 GCF_001456025.1 Mastigocoleus testarum BC008 | reverse complement strand
AGACTGTTTTCTTGCATCTGAATATATTCCTTGGGTCTGATAATGTATTAACCATCACCTTTTTGTATTTATTCAGCAAGCCCTACCTAGTCTGATTTATCAGACTTTTACTATGAGCCTGGGAATTTATTTCTAGGCAGATTATTGGACTAATTGAGAATTGTGCAAATTATCAGATTTACAGAATCTTATCGGAATCTTATCTGAAAAAAGCGGTCAAGCAAATGTAGACTAGATGAGGCTTCTTCCTCACATTAGAAAAACTGCAAGCTAAAAAACAAAAAAAACTACTCTCGTTACTAGCCAATGGAAACGGAAGCATTATTAGCATGGTTAGATACCATCATTCCCATTCAGACTGGGGAACGCTTAAATGAATTGGAACGAGTAATTCTCGAACAAGTTTGTTTGGGACGAAAGTATTTAGAAATTGCTGATACCTATGGCTGTACCGAAGGACATGCTAAGGATACTGGCTCTCAGCTATGGAAGTTACTTTCTAAAGTCTTGCGAGAAAAAATCACGAAAAGGAATTGTCGAAGAGTTTTAGAGAAGTGTTTTAGGAAGGCTTATACTATATCAGGTTTATCAGATTATGCAAAATATTCTAGAAGTCTTAGATATTCCAAACATTCACAAATATCTCAGAGTCCTATCCAGTCGAAAGAAACAGAAGATGTAAATTTAGATTTAAATGTAGATAAAAATACAAGTAAAGCTAAAAATAAAAATACCAATATAAATTTAAATTTTATCGGACGCTCAGAAGAAATCCATCGTCTCAATAGTTTGGTTACTGAAGAAAATAAAGTAATTGTTATTCAAGGTGAAGGGGGTTTAGGTAAAACGACTTTAGCCCAACAGTATTTGCAAACCCAGGAGTTCGATCTAGTTTTGGAACTCCTAATGGCTAAGGAAACACAAAATATAACTCCCGCCCAACAGGTTGTGGAAGAATGGTTAAAACAGGATTTTCAAGAAGAACCAGGAATTGAATTTGGTGTCACCCTGGGAAGATTAAAGCGTCAACTTAATAACCGGCGAATTGGGATCTTAATTGATAATTTAGAACCAGCGCTCGACGATCGTGGTAGATTTATCGATCGCCATCGCAATTATGTAGAACTGTTAAGGATTTTAGCCGATGCAAGGGTGGAATCTGTGACTATCATCACTAGTCGCGATCGCCTGTGCGAACCAGAACTAAACGTGAAACACTATCGGCTTCCTGGTTTAGATATTAACGCATGGGAGAAGTTTTTCGAGTGCCGAAAAATAGAGATTGACTTGCAGACTTTATCTACGATGCATCGGGTTTATGGTGGTAATGCTAAAGCAATGGGTATTCTCTGCGGTGCGATCGGGGAAGATTTTGATGGTGATATGGCTGCATATTGGAAAGCAAATAATGCAGATCCTTTAGCAGTAACAGATTTAAAAAATTTAGCTGTCAGTCAAATTAACCGACTGAAAGTTTTAGATATTCGAGCATATCATTTGCTTTGCCGTTTGGGATGTTATCGCTACCAAGATGTACCTGCAATTCCGACGGAAGGATTATTATGTTTGCTCTGGGATGTACCATTAACAGAACACCATCAAATTATTGCTTCTTTGAAAAATCGTTCTTTGATTGAGTGTCATAAAGGTGAATATTGGTTGCATCCAGTAATTAGAGCGGAAGTTATTTCTCGTTTGCGCTCCAGTAAAGATTGGCAAAATGCTAACATTCAAGCTGCAAATTTTTGGACAGCGAGCGTACCAGAGATACAAAATATTAAGGATGCATTGCAAGCTTTGGAAGCTTATTATCATTACATAGACATTAATGCATTTGAATTAGCCGGTAAAGTTATTCTTAAAAGTAGAGATAACCAATGGGGTCAGTTTTTACCATTGGGAAGTACTTTATATCGTATGGGTTTAATTCAACCCGTAATGGCAGCAATTGACCGAATAATTCATAACTTAAATTCGGATCGTATTGTTAGCGAATTATATAATATTTTAGGAGACTTATTTTGGATAAATGGCAAAATCAATGCTGCGATTGAATGTCAGGAGAAAACAATTAATCTGGCTACAAGAGCATTAGAAAATCTAGTTCCTAAAGAAGATAGTAAACATGCTTTTTATTATTTTCGCATGTTAGAAGTTGATTCCCTACTGAGTATTGGCTTATATAAAATAGATTTATGGGAATTGGAAGCAGCAGCTAGTTTATTTGAGCGAGTTATTTATTTAGTACAAAATACAGATCATCATCCTTGGGCGGAAAAAGCTTCGATTTGTTTAGCCTTAGTTAGTTCTAATTTAGGATTATATGAAAAAGCTAAAGTATTAGCTGATGAAGCTTATCAAAATATTACGACAGAAGTAAATATAAAAAATAATGGTAGGATTTCTTATTTTCTACAAATACTTGGTCAAACTTATGTGAATTTAAAAGATTTTACTAAGGCGAATGAGATGTTTTCTCAAGCATTGAGTTTTGCAGAGAAAAGTCATTACACCCAAGTAAAGGCAAAAACTATTAATGGTCTAGCACAAATCTATCGTCAGCGAGGAGAGTTTGAGTTAGCTCTGATAAATCATTTTGAAGCAATCGAGTTATTAGAAAATATTGATGCAAAATGCGATATCGCAGAGTTTTACTTTCAATTAGGATTAACTTACCAGGAGATAGAAGAATCTGTTGAAAGTAAGATATATTTTGACAAAGCAATTCAATTATTTACTGAGATAGAGGCTCCCCAACAAGTTAAACGTGTTGTCAGTTAACAGTTAACAGTTATCAGTCATCAGTTAACAGTTAACAGTTATCAGTTATCAGTTAACAGTTATCAGCAACTTCTTACTCATTACTCCTTACTCATTACTCATTACTCATTACTCATTACTCATTCATACTTCCAGTTTTTCAGATAATTAATTGCTAATTCCGCAGGTGTATCGTTTTTAAGCGAAATCTTTTTATTGAAAGTTGGGTAAATATTATTTACTATAGATACATCTTCACCAATTACCTTGTCACGAAATTGATTTCCCAATTGAGGTAACCTAAGAAGTTTGTGCCACCAGGTATATTCAAAGTTAAAATAAGCATCTAAAGAAAATCTAGTTTTTGTTGGTGATTCCGGATAGAGATAACCAACTGCGACAAAAAGTTGTCCTTGAGCTATTTCATTGGTAAGAACAACTAAGCTTGGTAAAAATGTATTGAAACATTGAATCATGACATCATTTACCAATGCACTCATCTTATTATTTTTTGCATATTTATCATTTCGTTTATTTAAAAAAAGTTGCCAAGATATTTGATTATCTTTCTGGATCAGGTTATCAATTTTGATATCTTTTGTCAGCATGCTGTCCCGATGAATACCCGCGAAATGCTCCCCATCATGTGCATTCCATATAAATCGGAGGATATTATTATTTACTGATTCAGTAAAAGAATAAATATGATTGAGCTTACTTACATATAACTGGGAATGATATTTAGGTAAAAAAGGAATATCAGTATAGTCTGGAATTGGTATTTTTGGTTGAATTGGTTCAGAGACTAATTCCCCTCTCCTTTCTTCCCAATGAAGACCATAAGTCCACACCAAACCGTCGATAACTTTTAACGGTAAGACTGATTGGATCGGTTTGCGGGAAATATTTCCTTCGATAATTGCTTTCCCATCTCCGAAAAATTGAACTTTATTCCCGTGGTAAGGACAAGCTAAACAACTTTTTCCTTGAAAATCTACGATATAACCTCCATTAGCTAAATTAGATCCAGCATGGGGACAAATATTATCTAAAGCATTTAAATTACCTTC
Source organism: Mastigocoleus testarum BC008 (assembly GCF_001456025.1). GTDB lineage: Bacteria > Cyanobacteriota > Cyanobacteriia > Cyanobacteriales > Nostocaceae > Mastigocoleus > Mastigocoleus testarum. The sequence goes on along the minus strand of NZ_LMTZ01000064.1, from coordinate 12,143 downwards.
TTTATCTTTCCAAATTACGTAGTCATGACCCAGAAGAGTAATTAATTGGGGTTTATTAACTGCAAAACTTTCATATCTTCCCAAACACCAAGGAGCACCTTCATACATTTGGAGAGTTTCTATTTGAGTGTTTATTTGTGTTTTGTTTTCAACTTTCATTATTGCTGTTATTTATTTTTGTGCTGCTATAACGATAAGTATGAAAGTTTTTCTGGATGTCTGGCTTGTAAATTCTGAGTATTTTTGGATATTCTTATTATTTAACTATCGTCTTGTGTAAATTAACTTGATTTAAATCTTCAAAATCTTATTGGATAGGATGAAGGATTTTTGCAAAATCACTATATTTCATTTAGTTTTTTTGAGAAATCTGAGATTAGCAACTTGTATGCAGAAATATGGTTAACTTGCAGGGCAAAATATGCTTTTATCTAGTCAACAGCGTCAAAAACTACAAAATGCTTTAATTGATGCTTTCCCTGAAAAGATATTAATAGAGGAAATGCTATCTTTTCACTTAAATAAAAATTTGGACGCAATTGCTTCTGGAACTAATTTAAGAGAAGTTGTTTTTAAGCTAATAAAAAAAGCAGAATCCCAGAATTGGGTTGAAAACTTAATTTACGGCGCAATAAGGGAAAACCCTGGTAACCAGAAGTTAAAATGTGTAGCAAGAGCACTAAATCTTAATCTCTCTTCAAATTTTAATAGTGAACCTCAAAGTAAATTTTTAGAAGGAGAAGTAACTGATTCTGCATTATCAAAAATCCCTGTGACTGGTGATAAAGCATCCGAAGTAGGAGCAGACTATACTAAATTACGTCATTTACTTGAAAATAAAGAATTTGGAAAAGCCGATTTAGAAACATTAAGAATTATTCTTTGGATTACTAATAAACAAGAAGGAGAATACTTGAACGAAAAAGATATTGAAAATTTTCCCAAATTAGATTTGCATACAATTGACCGACTTTGGCTGGTAAGTAGCTATGAAAAGTTTGGGTTTAGTATTCAAAAACAAATTTGGATTGACAATGGTGGTAAACCAGGAGTTTTTGATAAGGAAACCTTTGAGCGTTTTGTAGAGAAGGTGGAATGGGGGAAGAAGGATAAAGTTACACCTGACCAAAGGGCGAGAAAGGGACACCTACCTTTAGGATTATATGTTGCATGTGGTGGTTCTAATTTTATGAAATTGTGGGCATCAATAAGTCGATACGAACCACAACTTCTACAAAAAATGTATCATAAAAAACCGGGGGCAGAACCGACTTCAAATAAAACTCGTAGACGGAAACTACAGAAACCAAAACCTCTACCAATAGATCTTTATCTCTCTCTTCTGTTCTCACATTCATAGATCTTTCAAGCCTACCGCATAATTCATATTATGATTCAGCAAAGCTCAAATTATATTATTAGTAAAACTTTTATTCTTGAAATTATTATTTACGAAACTCTTGTAAAAAGACTTTTGGTGTAACACCCACTAAACGCTTAAAATAACGATAAAGATGACTTTGATCTACAAAACCTACTTGAATAGCAACCTCAGCAATGGATAATTTTCCCTGTTTTAGTAAATCTTTCGCTCTTGCAATGCGACAGCGAATAACATATTGATGGGGTGTAATTCCTGTAGTTTCTTTAAAAAGTCGCGAAAAATAAGTAGGACTCATTTGCACACAACTTGCTAATTCTTTTAAACTTAAATCGCCATCGAAATGAGCATAAATATAGTTAATAACTCGTTTCAATTTATATTTAGGTAACTTTCCTGTTATACATTCAGAAAAACTTCGGCGATCGCCCGAATAATTCTCTAATAAATGAAGGATAAGTGCATTAATCAAAGTCTCAGCATAAAGACGACTACCATTACCATTTTTAGTTAAAGCAGATTGAAGTGATAATCCAATTTGATGGACGAGTGGATCGGGAGTCGCAAACTGCGGTAAAAGTTCAATCCGGTCTGGATCTACAACTTCGTAGATAGTCTGAGCAAAAACCCTAGGCTCGATCGCAATCTTAACCGCACTAATTGGCTTATCCCACACCACTTGATGACTCATATTTGCTGGAACAATGACAAAATTCCCTCGGACATCCTCCTCTTGTACTAAACGTCCATCCATTTTTCTTTCTATTTCAGTGGATGAGAACGCTTCAGTAAAAATTCCTATGCAGTGTTGTTGGAAGGATATCTTGGATATTTCCCCAGGAGGATCTACATCGTAAACTATATCCAAATTATCCCAGCCCACAGACATACTAGAGATAAGAGGCGATCGCTTAAAAACACGTTTGTAGATATTTTCTTTATCTGTAATAAAATTTACTGATGAATCTTGCGATGAGTTATTCTTCATACTCAATTAAAATCTTAAAATTTTACAAGACACAGTTCATTAATTACGGGTAGAAAAATGGAATATACATTGTTTCAACGAAAGACCTCAAGTAAATAATTTTAAGCAGATTTCAAAAGCCACAGACGAAAGAGTTCCACAATAATTTGCCAGCTATCATCTTTTTGTGCAACTACATCATGGCGTTTGAGGGTTTTAAGTGCTTTCTGTAAATCTGATTCAATTATATCTGTAGCTGTAACTAAATTCTCAATACTTAATCCTTGTGGTTGGAAAGCAAGGGCTTTGAGTATTTTTTGTTGCTGGGAGACACCTCGTGCTGCTTGACCCCAAACACCGTCAAAATAATAACGTCCTTGGCGAAAGAAATTAGAATCATTGATGACTGTTTCTACATCTTCTGGGGTAAAGTTAGGATTGCGAGAGCGTCCTTGTTCAAAAACATAGTTATTATAACGACGGACTAACTGAAATCCGATTAACTGTACTAAATATGGTTGTCCGGATGTGAGATGATAAATCTTATCTAAGGCTTGTGGAGTATAGTCCAGGGGAAAATCTGGGTCTGGGTTAGCGAGAATTTGACGAGTTGCAGCACGACTCATAAAACCTACCCGAATTGGAATTACGCTCGCAAAGAAAGGTTGGAAATAATCTGCAGTCATTTCTTCCAAGGTATGTAAACCAGCGAATGCAAACGCAATTTGAGAATTCATCTGTACCAAACCCCTGAGAAATCCCATAAAATCTGCTGGAATTTTACCCGCATCAATTAGTTCTTCAATTTTTTCAAATTCATCTAGGGCGATAATTAAACCTTTTTTACCTCCCATAGATGTACTATTAGAACCGTCGTAAGTCTCTACATTTAATTTCTCTACAACCTGCTGCAAATATCTTCTAAAGGTAGGTAAAGGAAAATTGAATAAATCATCATTTCCTGGAGGGGGTATTTGCACAACTTGAGAAATTCCATCACAAATCGCCATTAACACTTCTACAATACCCTGGGGAGCATTTCCCACCTCTAACATATTGACATAAGCAACTTTAACTCCAGAACCAAGACAATTAGTTGCATTACGCAAGATTGAGGTTTTCCCCATGCGTCTGTGACCGTAAATGACTACGGACTGCAGTTGTTGACCCATCACCCACAGTTCTTCTAGTTGTCGGATAATATCCTCTCTTCCCATGAAGCGATCGCCTACTACCGGATCGCCCACAATGTAAGGATTACTTACAGGTTTAGTAATATTAACTTTACCAATATCACCGGTGAGATTGAGGAGTGATTCTTGCCAAGTTTGAGCAATACTAAGAATTAAGGCTTTTTCTGTCCTAGGTAAAGAGTTAGGATGGTCCAGTATATTTTTTAGTTCTCCCAATGCACGATTGAGTGCAAAAGCACGGGTTGCACGAGATACACTACGTTGTACTAATTGGATATCTTCAACCACACGATACAAACTTGCAATAGTTTCCCACGAATCGGAACGTAATAGAGGTTGGGATGGAAGAGGAAGTAATTCTATTTGGTTAATTTTATCGACTTCTTTTGCAGACTGAAAAACCTCTAAAATTTGAGCAAGAGTAAACATTTCTTCACCGTAGAGAAGAGAACGGGTATGTGCAAAAGCTTCTTGAGCAAGTTGGGGTTTTTGTACGTGTAAATACCAGAAACCAGCAGTTACTCTACTAGCAGGAGTATCTAAACGAATATCTGAAACTGGAGGGGGAAAAGATTTTTCATAATACTCAAGAGAAAATAACCAGAAACGTTTGGTCAAAGCAGACCTAATTAATTTAATAAAAGAAATAGAAGCGAAATTTATTATATTGCGATGATTAATAATTTCAGATAGACGAGAAACACGCCAGATAATTTGTTCTGATGGAGTATTCTTCAGCACCTGATTGACTGCTCGCGCAATAGGATAAAATTGCATTGTATATGCAAGTATTTCGTTGAGATTATGCAAACCTGTTTCCCAATCTTCTCTTAACCATTTTTGCAACTGCAAATTAAGACCAGGTAAAGGTAGGGGAGTTACACAGGGAATAAAACCATTCCGACTTTCAAACAAGCTTCGGTTAAAAATAAAGCCAATCAACCAATTATCTGGGCGAGGTATAAATAAAAACAAACTAGAAGCTAACCATAGCACCAATATCATGCCACATACTAGGAGTAACCCTATACCGACAGGTAAATCTGCTGAGAGAATTTTATCGAACGTTACTCCAAGTGCGACCCCTGTTCCCAAGCCTAGAATTACAACTGTTGTAATATCATATTCTTGCCAATCTTCCCTTATAAGCCATTTTCTGACTTTAGGTGATTTATAAGATATTAATTCAAGCGCTACTAAGAAAAACAATACGATGGACGGAACCACAAATATTCCAGATATCTGAGAAGGAGAAAAGTTAAGTTTGGAAAGATCTATAAGACTGAGGTAAACGGTAGTGGGATTGAGTAATAACAATACTAAAGCTTCTGCTACACTAACTGCTATGAGTAATGATGCAGCTTTAGCAAATTTCTTGGAGTTGATATACTGTAGAGCTATTCCTGGATATACAGTTATAGCAAAAAGTGCTTTTCCAGTAACTGTATCTACAAGCAAATTGATTGCAAGTACCAATAAAATACTTTGGATTAATAACTGTCGTTCAGTTGGATTGTCTGATATGAAATTCAACACACTTTTTCTATTTTGTTCCTGTTCAGAAACAGATCTACTTGCAAAAGTATCTACATACCACTGCAAAGCCCGAGGGAAGAATAATACCCAATATAAAATACGTAAATAATCTACTGGCTTCCATAAAGATAAAGGACGTTTAAGTTTTGGAGCCAAATCTAAACGTGGAACAGTATTTTGTTGCTTCATTGGTAGAATTAAGTAATGAGTAATGAGTAATGAGTAATGAGTAATGAGTAATAAGTAATGAGTAAAAATCAGAATCTAATTGCTATCATCAATTCCAGTAACTAATCGCCATATGGCTAACGCCACGCTACGCTAACACCGTAAGGTGCGGGCTCCCCCTAATCCCTAATCCCATCAACATAACGAGAATAAGTTTGATAACACAACCTCATTAATTCCCGAGGATGACCGCTACTTTCTTGTAATATTTGTTGAATTTCTGTCTCTGTGAACTTAATTTTCGTTATTGCGAGACGCGTTGCAATAAATTGACGTACAGTATTTTCGTTCCAAGGTGCAATTATTTCTTCCTGACAAACACCAGCTAAAGGTGATGTCTTACCTTCATCCTGACTATCGTTAAATAAATCGTTTAAAGATTCACTCGCAGCTAAAATTAAACGCAGAGGTGCAATACTTCCCTCAGCTAAACCACGTAGTTGATCGCGGACTTGACGGGTAAAACCTTCCCAGGTCATTTTCCCGACGTTATCTATAGCTAGGAGTATTCTGCGATCGCGGAGATTGCGAGTTAATGTATAGCCTTTGGCGCTGGGAATTCCAATCTCTTCACATAAAGCTGTATAAAATTCATTTTCATCATGAATCCAATTTAAATCTAAAAAAACTGACTCGCGGGATGAATGAAGAAAGTTACCGGCTTGTTGACAAATACTCCATAGGATAGATGACTTACCGATACCCTCTTCACCAATCAATGTGACACTACTACCGCTATTGAGAATTTCAAATATTTGCTTAATTTCTCGATCACGTCCGAAAAATAGTTGTGGGTCATCTACTCTACCAACCAAAGGAATAAAAGGATTAGCGAGAACATTAGGGCTTTTCTGCTCGAGCGCTACTTTTTTATTAGTTTCTTTCTCAGTAACTTTTTGATGGATAATGTCTGGACTAATAAACCCTTGATTTTTGGCTGCCGGATTTGTCGATCTAGAATCAATAGTAAGGCTCTTCCATTTCAAATACTTTTCTTTTAACCAAGCTTGAAAGAGTTTATCTTTAGCACTACTACCTTTGCGATCGTAATCTGGAAAGTGTTCTCGGTTCTCTTTAGGAGAAAAACGTTCGTTATATATTGTCCAGAGTTGTCTTCTGATAGTTTCTGGATCTGCTGGTAGGCGATCGTCTTCAAATGCTCGGTCTGCAACTTGTCTGTTGACTTTGACAGTTTCTTCGTCAGGAAATTTTGCAAGCATAATCGCCTGCTCCTTTTTACTTAAATCATATTCACGAAACACCTCCGAAATTAAAAATAGTTGCCAATTTTTCATGCTTGCGCCAAAGTTACCAAACTATTTAAAAAAACTAGCATTTATTTTCTTATTTGAACAGCAAGTATCACTAATATAAAAAACTTTTCCGCTATTTTTTGTGTCCGGAAAAATTTTTCCGTTATTTTTCAATTATCCGGAAAATATTATCTGGGACAGTCAACTTATTTGTTTGTATTATACAGATATCAAAGCAAACCAAGCATATTAATAGTAATTAGCTAAATACTATTAATAAAAATTGCTTTCCTCAGGCGATGTCAAAAATTAATTGTATATTCATAAGTTTAAAATGATGAAAAATATTTTTGTAAGTAGCTTATTATTAAGTCTAGTTTCCATTGTGACCCTTACAAATAACCAATTAGCTCAAGCGGAAATTATTTTGTTTGAAAACGAAGAAGATAAACAACAAGAATACAAAATTAAATACTGTCATCCTGTTACTCACGAGATTGTTAATGAAGATCCTGCGTATCACCCAAACGCTTATGTTGATGGGTATCGTCAAGGGAAAAGAAGTTTTCGTGGAGGGAAAGATTACAAACCTCGTACTGCTGGAGGTGAATTTGGTCGTGGTTTTGACGATGGTTATTTCGGTAGAGACTTTAAGGGTCAAAAAGTTACTGTACCCAATAAAGTTAGCCATTACACAACCATTAATTGTATATAACACTTCTTATTTACACCTTATGTGAATTAGAAGCTGAAATAACTAAATCTGTGAGAATAATCACAAACATGATTTAAGGCAGTTCTTGGAACTCTTGATATTACAAGGCTGAATTTAATTTACATTAGCCGTTATTTATAATGAAAGAAGTTTTGTCAATATACCCAAAAGCACGTTTTTCTTGTTACCTCGTTGGAATAATAAAAATCAATAAGTACTGAAATGTATCTAATTTCAAGGGTATAAAGATGAGCAAGCGCAGCAAAGTAAAATTAAATATTGTGGCTTTGCGTCAAGATTCTGAGTTAATTGATGTTATTAAAATGAAAAATAAAAATTCCCTTAAAATTAGAATAACGCCTGCAAGATTATCATTTTTCTCTACTATTATTGCTCGAACTTCAAGTACTTTTGCTGGAATATTATTTTTTCTTATCTCTATCTCTTTGATTGGTTTTGCCCAAAACAGTTATGCTCGGGATGTTACTCGAGGAGATATGGAAAGAAAAATCAAACTTCTTGGAGAAAAAACTGAATCCGTTTCAACAGATGTAAACGAGTCTGTAATTGCAAGAGGAATTAAGACCAATGCCCCAAAAGTACGTAAAACAATTTTAAAAAATGGTCTCACGGTACTAACCAAAGAAGTCAAAACTGCACCTGTAGTTACAGTACAGATCTGGTATGGTGTAGGTTCCTATGATGAAGCTGAAGGGGAAAACGGAATTGCTCACCTACTAGAACATATGCTGTTTGGAGGTACTAAGGAACGTCCAATTCAGTTTGGACATTTATTTAATGCCTTAGGTAGTGATATTAATGCTTTTACAACCTATAACACAACTGCCTACTATAACACCGTTGAACGAAATAAATTGCAAGCCCTGCTAACCTTAGAAGCTGATCGGATGCAGAATGCTTTAATTTCCCCAGAAAAACTGGAAGTTGAAAAACAGGTAGTAGTTTCTGAGATTCAAGGTAATGAGAACAGCCCAGAATATAGACTAAATCGGGCAGTGATGCAAGCGGCTTTTCCTAACTCTCCCTATGGTTTGACCGTTGTTGGTACTGAAAATGATATTGAAAATTTTACTGTCGAGCAGGTGGAAAGATTTTATCACAAATATTATAAACCTGATAACGCGACCCTAATCATTGTTGGTGATTTCGAGACAGAATCGACCCTCCAAGACATTAAAAAAATATTTGGGAAAATTCCTAAGGGAAATAGTTCAGTAGCAATAACCCAAAATTCAGGATCGCGTCCTATAACTACAAGTAATGTTAAATCCCCCATAATTCTCAAAGAACCAGGAAGTTTACCAATTCTACAAGCAGTCTACCCTTTACCTAACGCTAAACATCCAGATGTACCTGCGTTGCGATTACTGGATATTATCTTAGCTTTTGGGCGTACCGCAAGACTCTATAAACCATTGGTTAAATCCGGTATGGTGAGTGGAATTAGTGGAATACCAGCAAATATGAAATTTCAAAGTTGGTACACTTTAAGAGCTACAGCTATACGAGGACAAGAACTGACAAAAATAAACGAAACTATTCAGCAAACAATAGCTAAATTAATTACCAAGGGAGTGACCCAAGAAGAGCTAAAAAGGGCGAAGAAACTAGTTCGTGCTAATGTATTTTTAGGCAAACGTAATATTTCTAACCAAGCACAGCAGCTAGGTTATGACACCATCACAACAGGAAATTATAAGTTTACTGAAAGTTTGCTAAGGGATATTGAGAATGTTACTGCTTCTGACATTCAAAGGGTTGCTAAGATCTACCTCGACCCAAACAAAATGACATTGGGTTTTTTCGAACCCACACAGTTAGATCCAAAAGCAATTACCAACAATCAACCGATAGATACAACTCAAACCAGTTCTACAAACCAGCAGCTGAATCTTAACACTCCAGTGGATCCAGATTTAGTTGCGAAGTATTTACCTCCAATACCAAAACCAACTAAACAAGCGAAACAAAACTCACCGGAGAAAATAGTTTTATCCAACGGCTTGCAAGTTTTGCTTTTACCTGACTCCAGTACCCCAACGGTGTCACTAAGTGGTCACATAAATGCTGGTGATAAGTTTGATACTAGAGAAAAAGCAGGTCTTGCGGAATTGACTACAGTTAATATGATAAGTGGTACCAAGACAAAAAATACCTTGAACATTGATAAAATATTACAAGAAGGTTCAATTGGTTTAAGTTTTGCTTCGAATTTAGAAGGAGTGAGAATACGGGGTATCGGTTTGGCGGAAGAGTTACCCACGATGGTAGAAATCCTCGCAGATATAATAAAAAATCCCACCTTTCCAAAAAAGCAATTGGAAACTAGTCGTCAAAGACAGTTGGATCGGCTAAAAGCTGTAATGAACGATCCAATAGGTTTGGGAGAACGAGTATTCCAGCAGACTATTTACCCACCAAATCATCCATTCTCTAATTTAGCAACACCAGAAAGTATAAGTGGTATTCAACGCCAAGATTTGCTCAATTTTCATCAAACTCATTATCGTCCAGATGCAACCGTATTAACCTTTGTAGGCGATTTTGAACTGCAGCAGATCGAGCGTCTACTCCAAGAAAAGCTTGGAAACTGGAATGTTACTGGTAAATCGCCTAAATTAACTGTACCCGAGGTTCCCTTAGCACAGAAAATTACTCGCAAAAATTTAGATATGCTGGGAATAACTCAGTCAATTACTTACATGGGTTATATTGGCATTGATCGCAAAGATCCTCGTTTTTATGCAGCCCAAGTATTGAACAATATTCTGGGTGGTAACACTATAACCAGTCGTCTAGGTTCAGAAATTCGCAATCGTCAAGGATTAACTTATGGTATTCGCAGTTCACTAGAGGGTGGAAAATATGCAAAACCATTCATGATCGCAATGCAAACTAATCCCGAAAATGTTCGAAAAGCTATTGACTCCACCTTAAAAATACTTCAACAAGTTCGTGATCGAGGTGTAACCGAGAATGAAGTTCAAACAGCTAAGCAATTTCTAACCAGTCGCTACACTATCAATTTAGCAAATCCAGATTTTCTTTCAAATCAAATCCTATCTAACGAAGTTCTGGGGTTATCTCCAGCAGAATTAGAAGAGTACTCCGAAAAAATTGAAGCTGTGACTTTAACACAGGTCAATCAAGTTGCAAAAGAATTACTTCATCCAGATAAAGTAACTATTGTAACTGCAGGACCTCCCCGGAATCGCGCAAAGAATTAGATCAAAAGTTCAACTAAAACATTTGAGGAGCCGTAAATAAACAGGACTAGGTGAAAAAAGGATCTGCTGCGGCTAAGTTAACTTCATAACTAAGGTCTCCTAGAGAAGCTACGGTGAGGCTACTGAGAGGATTATTAACACCAGAATTAATAAATCCTGTCATCAACTCATTAGTCAATACCGATTCGCGCCAGTGTCCTTCGCGAGTTCCTTCTTCTCCCGTATCAGCAACAGGGACAGAGGACTCATTTAGCCCAAAAATACGATTATATTCAGCAGTAGCACGAGGACCAGTAAATCGCGGATCGTTAGTACCAGAACCAGTTACCAAATTTTTTTGTCTCCACAGAGTACCAATACCTAATACATGACCCATTTCATGTACGATTACATCTACAAGTTGTCCGCTTTGTTCTAGCTGCTCTAAATCTGCAGAGTCAAATTCCATGTTTCCTACTGCAGGTAAGCCAGAATCAGAGCAAAAAATCACCCCCCATTCCTGGAGAGTGATTTTCTACATTAAGTAATTAATTATGCTGTAATTATCTACTTAACTGACTATTCAATTTATTAACCGTTGATTGCGGGAGCGCTTACTGCTACAGGAGCTACCTCACCTGCAGCCAAGTCTAAGGGGAAGTTGTGAGCGTTGCGCTCGTGCATTACTTCCATACCCAAGTTGGCACGGTTGATGATGTCTGCCCAGGTGTTGATTACACGACCGCTAGAGTCGATTACAGACTGGTTGAAGTTGAAACCATTGAGGTTAAACGCCATGGTGCTGATACCTAAAGCGGTAAACCAGATTCCTACTACAGGCCATGCTGCTAAGAAGAAGTGTAAAGAACGGCTGTTGTTGAAGGACGCATATTGGAAGATTAAACGACCAAAGTAACCGTGTGCAGCTACGATGTTGTAGGTTTCTTCTTCTTGACCGAACTTGTAACCGTAGTTTTGAGATTCGGTTTCGGTTGTTTCACGAACCAAGGAGCTTGTTACCAAAGAACCGTGCATTGCACTGAACAAGGAACCACCGAATACTGCTGCTACACCCAACTGATGGAAAGGATGCATTAGGATGTTGTGCTCAGCTTGGAATACCAACATGAAGTTGAAGGTACCGCTGATACCCAAAGGCATACCATCAGAGAAGGAACCTTGTCCTAAGGGGTAGATCAAGAATACTGCGGTTGCTGCAGATACTGGTGCAGAGTATGCAACACAGATCCAAGGACGCATACCTAAGCGGTAAGAAAGTTCCCACTGACGACCTAAGTAAGAGAATACTCCGATCAAGAAGTGGAAGATTACCAACTGGTAAGGACCACCGTTGTACAACCACTCATCTAAGGAAGCTGCTTCCCAGATGGGGTAGAAGTGCAAACCGATAGCGTTAGAAGAAGGTACAACAGCACCAGAGATGATGTTGTTTCCGTAGATCAAGGAACCTGCGACTGGCTCGCGGATACCGTCGATGTCTACGGGGGGAGCTGCTACAAATGCGATGATGAAGCAGGTGGTTGCTGCCAATAATGTAGGAATCATCAATACGCCGAACCAGCCAATATAAAGGCGGTTGTCGGTGCTGGTGATCCACTGACAGAACCGTCAAACACAAAGTT
>NZ_LMTZ01000063.1 GCF_001456025.1 Mastigocoleus testarum BC008 | reverse complement strand
CATATTCTACGACACATGCTCTACTTTTGTTCCTTCTTCTTTTTTCTTCTTACCCCGACTTACTGAGCGGATACGGTAAATAGGTAATAGGTAATGGGTAATAGGTAATGGGTAATAGGTAATAATTAATAGAAAAGGAAATAAATTAAGTTTGTGCAGCGCGTACAAATTACGTTAGCGCCTAGCGACAGCGTACCGGACCCGTGGGTAGCGCAGCTATAGGTATTGCGTGTCCGTTAGCCCGCACCTGACGGTGTTCAGCGTAGCTGCGTCAACAAACGGCTCCGTCGCGTACAATAGGACACATTACGTTCGTCCGTCAGGATGCGTGTCACTACGAACTACGAATTATAAATTATGTATTCCAAAGAGATATGCCATAGCTTGGATAATACTTAGATAAAAATTTCCTTCCTTTTCACGGAATAATTGAAATGGAGAACCTGGAGTACCAAAAAATGGTCTCAATGTCCAACCTAATTGACTCCCAACAAATGCATAAAGAAATAACCAGTATTGAATGATTTTACTGCGGGTATTACTTCCTTCCCCTTCCTGTTCTATAACTATTTTTGCTGATTTGTACAAAAACAATATACCTATTAACCCAGTAATTGCAAACAGAATTACATTTAATAAGATTAGGAATTGGTAATTGCTGGTGCTAATCATAAAAAATAGCGTTATTGGTGCAAAACTAAATAGCAAGACGCTAGTGATTGCGATCGCAGTCATGACCAAAGCAAAGTATTGACCAAAGCTTCGTTTAGAGCCAAAAATAATATTGGCAAAAAACAAAGTAGGCAAACAAATTATTAAAGTAATTAAATACAATGCGGGTAATTTTACTGCTGATGCTAAGGCTTGCATCCAGCTATGATAAGCTCCAATAATTCCACCATATATAGCTAAAAACAAGGAACTACAGACTAATAAAGAAGTTATCTTAATCATTAATCTGTGTCCCTGACGGATTTCCTCTAAGAAACCCTGACGTTCCCGCAATAAACCAGTTAATACTGCAAAATATTTTATTCCTTGAGATTCTTTATCTGCCATTTGATTTTATTGTTTCTTATATTTATAGGCTAACAATGAGAATTTTGCAGTATTTTTTTGATAAAGTTTTACATCTTTATTAACTATATATATTTGCAAAGATAGTTAACCTAATTGTGAATCATTTACTATCCAAATGATAATCACTTCCCGAGCCATATTTCCAAGCATCAAACCAACGACCCAAGTAATATTTGGGGACTCCCGGTAAACTGTTCAATAAGGGTTTTAACATCAAACTTAGTTTAAATAAAACCGAATAAACCCCTAAGTTGATATAATGTATTATCCAATGTAATAAAGCTCCCAAACCCACTTGAGGAAAAATTTGCAATACCAATTTGGGATGAAATATTCCGATAGTAAGTAAACTTTTTGTAAGGGCACTAAACTGGACTATATCTTGCAAAAAAGGTTTGAGTACAGATTCACCTAGTTTTTCCATCCTTTGAAAAACAACTGATAGTAATTGGTTGATTTGTTCGGGGTTAATTTTTTGATTTGCACCCACACTCATTGCTTTTTGAAATAACCAAGTTACTGTTAAGCTTGGCTGATAAGGTTGTAATAGTTTTAAGCCTTTGGCTGATAGTTGTTCTGTTTGCAATGCTTCTTCAATTCCTGAAGCCAAACGCGGTAGATGACGCACCATAGCCCCAAAACCCCCAAAGCTTAGGGGAGATTGACTTCCACTACTATCCCCTATCGGTAAAATTCGATCCCAAGGTGTTCTGAGGGGACTTTGACGATAGGAAGGGAAAAAGCCAAATAGCGCCCGCTTAAATTTCAATTGCGACAATTTTACACTCTGATATTCTGGCATCAGGCGTAGATAATCCTCATATAGCGTCTCTAAACTCTGACGTTGGGGATTTGTATCCATATAGGTAAACATGTAGGTCGTTCTACCATCCTTGGCTGGAAAAGCCTCCCAAAAGTACTGACACTGTTTTTGCACGGGGGTAAAAGATACAAACAAGTCGCCGGTCTTGTTTTCCGGAAAACCTTCAGCACAACTTCCCACTACTAAACAAATTGCATCCGGTTTCTTTCCCTTCCGAGCTTGCTGTGCAATAGGTGAAAAATGTCCCATCGCATCTATCAATAGCCTGGTTTTAAATTGATTGTTAACATTGACGCCATTGGGATGAACTACAGCATCGACAAAAGATGTACTTTCAAACAATTTTCCTCCAGCCTTTAAAAACTTTTGTTTTAAGGTTTCTAGTAAGTACACCGGGTACACCCCAATATTAAGAACCCCTTTAACCCAAATATCTGGACTACCTTGAAAGCCAACCCTTGCTGGATTGTATTCGGTAACGATAGCTGTTTCCAATTCTTCCTTAGTGAGTAAATTTAATTGTAAAAATACTTCTAATTCCTGGCGAGATATATTCCACTCCTGCTCTCTACCTTGTAAAGTACCGCGTTCAATTATCGCTACTCGCCAACCTTGCATAACTAAAGCACAACCGATTAAAATGCCTAATGTGCCACCAGAAATCACAACATCCCAGCTTACTTGTTCTAAGGGATGTGGATTTTCCTTCACTACCATTGGCACGGGTGCGCTACCTTCCCTGATGGATTTTAATACGCGATCGCCTTGGCGTAACTTTCCTAAAATATCGCCTGGTAATGTCTTGAGAACTTCTTCTGTTAAAGTCATATTAGTTTTTGTTAAGTAAGTTTACTTATTTTTATCCTACGCTAACTGAATCTTCTAACTGCAACATCTGCCAATATAAATGTTATTTTCCAACTAAACTAAAAAGTAAACTCAGTATTAAACATCAATCAAATTACCTAATATAATTCACATTAATATATAAATTTGAGAACGTGATGTATATTCATGTGTAAGTTTCATGAGTAAATCATGAGTCAATCTGATAGCTTGAGAGTTGCTATTGATGTTAATCCGCCTTGCATATCATTGGAAACGACTGTAGCTGAAGTCGTTTTGAGAATGAATCAAGGTTCCCTACCCAGGTTACGAAAATCTTCGATACTGGAAGAAAAATCGACTCAAAAACGTTATAGTTATGCGCTGGTTATGGGTGATGGCGAACTTCGAGGTATTCTTACCGAACGTGACATTGTTCGTCTTGCAGTCCAAAATCTTGATTTCGAGGGTACTCCAGTTAATCGGGTTATGAGTTCCCCCGTTAAGACTCTCCTGTTTCATCATATAGATTCTTCCCTTGCGGTAATAAATTTCTTCCGTATCCATCGCATACGTCACCTTCCCATACTTGACAAACAAGGGAATTTGATGGGAACCGTCACACCAGAAAGTATTCGCGCAACGATGCAGTCAACTGATTTATTACGGCTAAGAACGGTAGAAGAATCAATGACTGGAGAAGTGGTTACTGTTTCTTCTAACGCAACTATCATCACCGCAGTTAGTTTAATGTTAAAAAATCAGGTGAGTTGTGTAGTAATCATTGAAAATCAAGGGATAAATATATACTCGGCTGGGATTATTACCGAACGAGATTTGAAGTTAGTTCGTGAAATCTTTACTAATTTTCTGGTACGCAAACAAACTGATGAAGAATTACGGCAATATCAACATCATTTGGAAAGCTTAGTTGACTTGAGAACAAAATTGTGGAGAAGAAGTGCCGCATGCTATCAGCACCTATATGAGAATACCCCAGTAATGCTGCATTCAATAAATATTAAAGGGGAACTGGTCAGTGTTAGTAATATGTGGTTGCACAATCTTGGCTATGAACATCACGAAGTTATAGGACGTAAATATCTTGAATTCCTAACTCAGAAATCACAACAATACGCACAACAAAAATTTCCAGAATATTTACAAAATGGTATTTGTATAGATATTCCTTATCAAATGGTTTGTAAAAATGGTAAGGTCATTGATATTTTACTTAGTGCAATCGCCCAAAAGGATGAAACTGGTCAAATTGTCCGTTCATTAGCTGTTATGACTGATGTTACAGAACGTAATATTGCAGAAAAAGCTCTTCAGGAAAGCGAGCAACGTTTTCGGCGAATGGCTGACGCTGCACCTGTTTTGATTTGGAGTTCGAGAGCAGATAAATTTTGTGACTATTTGAGCAAGGGATGGCTGGATTTTACTGGACGCACTTTAGAACAAGAAATGGGTGATGGCTGGACAGAGGGTGTTCATCCAGATGACTTAAAACGCTGTTTGGATACTTACCTGTTGATTTCCTGAAAATTGATGGAAAATTCATTAGAGATATTTCCCAAGATCCCACAACCTATGCAATTGTGGAATCTATTAACCATGTTGGACATGTGATGGGTTTAGAAACCATTGCGGAAAATATTGAGAATATACAAACTATTCATATGCTACAAAATATTGGTGTTGATTATATCCAAGGATTTGCTGTTGCACAGCCAAAACCTTGGATATAAGGAAACAGCAAACAGGTAACCAATAACTGGGGATTGGGGATAGCACTGCGTGCCACCTTGCGGCATATAGCGACTGGGGATTGGGGATAGAAACTCATTACTATGCGCAATACCTAGAGCTTTTATGGCGACGGCAGAGTCTCTAGCTATAGCTGCGCTACCTACGGAACTGCTACCTTGCGGTTAAGCCTTACGGCAGAGCCTATGACTACGTCACCTTACGGATTCGGCGACGACAAAGCCTCTTGCTGCGCTAACGTCGTCAGACGCGTGCATTCGTCTTTAGACGCGTCCAAACCGGTACGCTTACGCTAGGCGCTAACATTACTTCTTACTCCTTACTTCCGCGTAGCGTTATCAGTTGGGTTTTTTGGCGATAATTGTTCGATGTCGGGGATCGCTTGCAACTGTTACTGGCTCTTTAAAACCAACCGAGTGTAATGTTTCCTCAATATCAAAGGTGTAATAATCATCGCTCCAAGGTTCTGTACTTTTCATTAATGTAAACAGTACCGGTGGGAGGTTTTGAATTACGGGAGACTTGGGGTTATTATCTACCAAAGCAATACAACCACCCGGACGCAACAAACGTAAAACTTCTTGAAAAATTTGCTTGCTAGCAGTTCCAGGGAGTTCGTGGGTGACAAATTGTAGAGTTACTAAGTCAAAGGAATCATCTGGAAGTCCTGTGTTTTCTGCTCGGGCGTGCAACCATTGAGATATTTCACCTTTAACATCTATTTCTTTGGCAACGGCTAGCATATAAGGGGATAGATCTAAGCCAACTGTACGAACGGCATCGGTTTGCTTATCTTGATAGTAGCGATGTAAGGTCAAAGTCGAAATACCCACCGAACAACCAATATCTAAAATATCTTTAACTTGCGGGGGATGATATTTTGAATTTGCTAGAACCTGATGGAAACTCGATCTCAATCGCTCTTGAGCAACTTCCCAAGTCAAATCTTTTTCTTTTGGCCAAACTCTCAATCCCATTGAATAGGTAGCGCTGGGAGCTTCAAAAGCAGCTTTCCAGCACAGGTTACCTTCAGGGTAAGCGTGGAAAGGTACTTGATAGTAATCTGGGTAAACTACATCTGGGTTTATAACTTCCCCTAACTTTTCTTTGATTCCCGATGCTTGGAATTTTTCGTAGTTTTCCCGCCAGGGAACACCCTTCTTCTCGGCAGTTTTTATTATTACTTGCCTTGCTTGATGTTTCATCAGGGCATAGATTGGTTTGGTCTGGATCATTAAGTTGACGCAGCGCGATAGCAAGTCTTCACCAGCCCAGTCAGGTTTAAGTTTTGCGTTCATCAATTAAATCGTAACAGCAAGACAACTCCCTTATTTTAAGATTGAGATTCATGGGAATATTCAAACAACAATTGAAAAAATAATTCTTTACTTGTAGGGGCGCACCAACGTGCGCCCTAATGATTAAAATGCTTCTACTACTACACCACATTAATTTTGATAGGTAAATTAAGGTTCGTAGTAGCGCTTTAGCGCTTTAATATCAAGACTTTACNACCCTCAGAACTTATGTGGTGGAGTACTACTTCTAATTTTGAACCTTCTGGAATTTACGACCTTCACTTGAGGCAATCGCTCTCCTAGTTATTTAACATGGGTGATGATCCCAATTAATTTATCTTGTTGTCGTAAAGATTCTAGAATTTGGTGAACAGTTTCTAATGTTTCTCCATCCAAAGTACCAAATCCCTCATCCAAAAGTAAGCTACTTCTAGTTTAACTTTTTGATTGTTGTAGTCTGCGATTTGTTTTTGCCAGGTTTTTTGATGCTTGGAATTATCCAGGGCATGCTTAAAACTTTCTTCAGTAAATTCAGAACTGACAAGTGCAGCTTGCCAATTTTGTTCTAATTCTGACTTTCTGATGGCTGTTTCTTCTGCGGATTTACTCGCTTCTTTATCCTTTGTTTCGTACTGAATTACTGTTTTATCAGCAACTTGATAAGATTCGTTAGCTTTTTGGAGTTGTTTTTCAAGCTTTTGTTTATCTTTTTCTAATTCAGCTTTTAAGTCCGCACAAGTTTTACCACCGGTAAGCTCGTGAAGTTTGATTTCAACTTCCTGTAATTGTTTTTCCCGACGTTCTACTTCTTGGTTTACGTCGTAATATTCCAATAATGCTGTTTTATGAGCATTTCTGTCAGCTTCTAAAATTTGTTCGGCTTGGATAAATATTGCAGCTAGGTCTTTTTTCTTTGCTAATTCAGCTTTTTCGGCTTGTTTTTGAGTATCTTGCAATTTAATTTCAGTCTGTTCTAATGATTTCTCTAGTTTGAATAAATTTTCTTGTCTCGTTGACTGATTTTTCTTATTCCTTTCTAGTTTTCCCTGATATTGTTGTCTTTGTTGTTCGTAATTTTCGGCAGATTTGAGAGCTTCTTCTCGTATTTTTATTTGAGGTGCTATTTTTTGCTGATGGACTTTTATTTGTTCGAGTTTTTGCTTGTGTTTTTCTAATTCCTGTTGAGCTTGGTTTAAGTATTTTTCTACTGAAATAACAGCAGCTTGAGCTTTTTTATCCTCATCTCTTGCTGCTTTTAGCAAAGCATAATTATCCTTAATTTGGTCAGCTGCTTGCACTTGTTGTAATTGCAATATCAAATTCTCAATTTCTCTATCTTTAACACACAGTTTACTTAAATCATTTTGTAATTGAGACAGACGTTTAATATTTTCAAATAATTTCTCTGCTCGATCTAATTCCTGTTGTGCTTTTAATACTTTTTCTGTTAACAGAGGTGTTTCCTTTTCAATTGCTATTAAGTTCTGCTTTTTCTCTGTAATTTCAGAATCGCTAGGTATTTCTAAATCATTTTGCTGATTTTCTAGGATTTTATATTTACCTCTAAATATTTTTGCTTTTTCGCTAGCTTGCTTTCGCGTCCTTTCAAAAACTTCAAAACCAGCTAATTTTCGTAATATTGCACGACGCTTATCTTTTCTTCCTTTGATAAACCTATCAAGCTTACCTTGGGGTAATAAAATGATCCGTGTGAACTTTTTAAAGTCCATTCCCAAGATTTCTTCTACCCGCTTGGTGACAGCTTTTTCTTTAATCTCTAACTTTTCCCACTTATCATGATTTAGTTTCTCCAACACAACATCATTTTTTGCGGTTTTACCGCAGTTATACCAAGTTCGAGTGACTCTATATTCTACCTCTGGCACCTCAAATCGAAAACTAACTTTAAGATTATCCCTACATTGACTCACTATTTGACTAGCTTTTGCATTCTTACCGAAACGCGGCACATTACCGTAAAGTGCAAATGTAATAGCATCTAGTAGGGAAGTTTTACCCGCACCCGTCGGTCCTGTAATTGCGAATAAGTCCAGTTTGGAAAAATCTAAAGTTTGACGAGAACGAAAACTGGTGAAATTTTCTAATTCTAATTCAAGTGATCGCATTGTTCATCTCCTGATGTAATTGTTTAAATGCTTCTAAAACTGCTGTTGGTACTTCTTCTATCCCTTTGGTATAGGAATAATAATTCTGGAATTCTTTGACAGCATCGAATTTATAGTCTTCTTGCAATTCAACTCGTTTTTTTGGTTCAACTTTTGGGTAGCTAGGTTCAACAATCAAAGCTTGGGGACAAAGCTTACGTACCATTTCTGCTAAACCCATTTTGGAAATATTTAGTTTTACAACCACTTTTAAAAATCCTGGATGTTCCCCTTGAGCTTCTAAAGTTTCTTCTAAATTATCTTCATTACGTTCAATGACTTTTAAAGGTTTCTAACAAGGAATAGATATAAATTCAACTTTAGCCGGACGTCCAGGTTCTGCTTCAACTAAATTAAATCCTTTTTCTTCTTCTGCTTTTAAGTGACCGATTTCCTCGCAAATACTCCACAAACGACGCATTAAAGCTTCTGCGGTTGAAGGTGCATTTCTCCCTAACCAATTTAGCATTTCCGTTTGTACCAGCTTTCTGCGGATTTCTGGTTTATTATCCAAATGCGGTTTCACTGGTAGGTAAACCAATTCTGCTTTATTTCCCCATGGACAGGGAATAAATGTTTCTTTTGGTGCTTTTTGGTTACCTCCAAATCCTAAAATGCGATGGACTAAAATGCGATCGCATTTAGCTGTATGTCTATTTCTATCTACAACTACTGCACCAACAGCAATAGTACCAAAGACACATAATTTACAGTGTTTCCACTACCACCGACTAATACCAAATTCGATTCTTAAAACCCCTTTATATTTTTTGGGATTTCCTCCCACACTTCCCCTCTCAAGGGTAGGTATTTCGTATTTGGTCATTTTTTGGACGTTTTAGGCGATGTTTAAATCCTGAAACGACCAAACCACGTTAAGCAGTTGATAATTTTCTCAACTATTTCTGCAATACCAAAAAACCTACCCTTGAGAGCCACACTTCCCTCTCTCATTCTGAAAAGAGGTAATTAACCCAGATTTAGTATAAGGCTGCATCCATACGGCGACGACCATCAATAAAAACTAGTTTTTTTTGGTAATTCGGGTGGAACCCTTTTCTTACTGAAATCACTCCAGTTTGTTTCCTCTACACTATGGTCGACCTCACTCTCAGATGAAGAGAGTTCCTGTATTTCAATGGGAGGTTGATAGTCAGTACTCCAAGGGTCGAGTCGAAAGTTATTTTCTAGCCAAAAATAAAGTGACACATCAGTTTTTGCCCCCTTTTCCCCTTTTCCAAAATATTCCAAGTATTTATTGAATTAAAATAACACGTATATTTACTATAGCTTATTTGCTGTATACATTGATCGTCAAATCATAATTAAAATATTGTTGAAAACTTTAATTTTTTTTCTATCTATGAAATTATGAGTTTTTTTATATCTAATAATACTTTAAATCATCGAAATATCATCAATATGTGGTATTGTATTACCCCTGCGTTGCATGCTTATGAGCTTTAGCCGAAAGTTTTGTCAGTTCCGATTATGAATTTTGGTGAAATGTTTGAAATAGCAAGTTTTAAATTGAGTGGAATCGTTTTGATTTTTTCTTTGTGTTGACTAATATATCCAATCTATGTTGACAAGTTATGACTACAGGTTTAATCAAGCTATCTTAAAAATTTAAGGTTCCTAATGTGACACTTTAAAATGCAGAATATAAGATTTAATGGTTATCAATGATTATTAGTGATTATTGCCTGATGGAGAAGTAGTAAGTATGTGTAACCCATCAAACTACCACAAATGAAAAAAGTCGCAGTATTTGGTAAGCCAGGTGGTGGAAAATCAACATTTAGTAAAAACTTATCTGTAGCTACCGGTATTCCTTTGTACCAGCTAGATAAAATTGAGTATCTTACTGGAGGCGAAAAAGTTGCCGAAAATATTTACTTACAAAAGCATAATGAAATCTTAAAATCTGAAGCTTGGATAATAGATGGCTTAGGTACGATCGCAACATTTAGAGAACGGTTATCTGAAGCTGATACCTTAATTTATATCGATCTTCCCCTAAGAGTTCATTATTGGTGGGTAACAAAAAGATTATTTAAAAGTCCTCTTTTCAAACCTGAAGGTTGGCCTGATAAAAGTCCAATGATACAAAGTACCATTACAAGTTGGGTAAATCTGCGAAATTCTCCCAAACTATGGACACCTGAATTTAGCAAAAAACTTGCAGGAATGTCTGAATACAAGTCGGTGTATCATATATCTTCAGTAAAAGAGCTTAAGAATTTTATTGATAATTTTATTAATAGGAAAACCAGTTCATAACAATTAATCTTTGTGGATGTTCAGTAATTGACATCTCCCCCGGTTAAAACACGGGGGATTCTAAGCTGATGTTGCTACGTCGGATGGAATCCGGACTACGCAACTGTTGTGAGTGCGAGACGTCTTCAACAATTGTGAGTTTCTCGGATAGCGTCCGGCTTAGACAACGCTTACGATACGATTTAGTTAAATCATTAAATAAGTCATAACGTTGTGGGAGTGTCAAAGCTCCCCTAACCACCTTGGTTAGATCTAGATCTAACTGTGCGGCTACTTTTCTTGCAATATTCGCAGCACCATTGCAATCAGCATTAATCAAAAAACATGAGCCAGTTTTATACAATCCGCGCTTAACTCTTGTTCCCGAGGGCTTCCAGTTCTTGGGTTTTTCACCATATCTCGGTAAGGAGTCATTATCTAAAAATGATGCCTTGGATGTGTAAGACTCTTCAGTGATTGTTAAAACTATTCCATACTCTGGGCAAAATTGTTTTAAGCGCTCAATCAATCTCCCTGTTGGGATTAGAACAAAATTTTGATTACTGCGCTTACTCATCTTAGAACGCTGCTTCTGTCCGTCGTTCCAGCCAATAATCAAATTGCCAATACCATCATCCAAACAGCGGCTAACAATAAATCTAGCAGCTTTGTTGATGGCATCTCTCATTTGGTTGTTACGTTTGCGTTGCACTCTGTCAAGGTTGGCATCCCAGTAAAAATCTGACTTACCTTGCTTGTACTTGGCAATTAAACGGCAGTAGCCCTGGTTCATCGATCTAAGCTTACGACCATTGACAATTAAGCTTTTCCCTTGAGTTGAGATACCTGTTAACCAATTAGACCCACCGTGGTCATAACTCCAGGCTTGGGAATAATCAAGGTTAGGGTTATGAGTTATGGGCTGCTTGCCGTCATCAATAACCCAATCGATCCAGAATTCACCCAGGTTAGGGCGTATTGTTACTTCCTTTACCCAGTCAAAATCAATGAACTCTGGTAAGCAAAAGGATATCTGGTCGATTAAATGTGGCTTGGTTTCTTTACTCACAGATGGGTAAACTCGTCCATCTTTGTAAGCCAGTGCTTGTGCGGGAAATGTTACAGCCGCCAATCCTCCAGCCTTACGGTATCTAAGCAACCTAGGTCTATTAACTTCTCCCTTGTAATAAGCCCTTACCAACCCGTTATAAGAGGTTATAGACTCACCAACAGACTTTAATGTTTGTTGTGCTGCTTGTGCTGCTAGTGCTTTATAGTGTGGATTTTCCTTTAGGTCAGCACAAAGCTTCGCGTAACTTATGTCTTTGCATTGATAGGTTTTCCACCCATTACGCAACTCGTCACCTCGCCAATACAAGGATCGTGAATTATCCATCTCAGCCAGAGCAGCGTAATGTTTTTGCTTGACATAGTAGATTGCACAATTAATTAAACTGTTAGCGTTGCGACACTGGTCAGCCCAGTAATCATTCTCCCAGTCATTAAAATTACCGTTAACCGGAATTGTTTTGTACAAAGTTGACTCACCTCCTTGCCTTTGCTAATCTATACCTAGGTTATACGGCATAGCTAAAAATGTCAATAAGAAAAGGTCAGAAGGGTTTAAAAAATACTCCCTATATTTATGACGAAGTGAAGAAGAAGCACACGCTTGCATTTACCCCTACAGCCTGGGAATTGTTACAAGTTAAAGCTAAAGAACAAGGTGTAAGTGTGAGCGAAATGATAGAACAATGGATAAGAAAGACGGCAGGATGAATCCTACCGTTCAGTTTTCCCCACTGAAGTGGTGCGCTTTAGCGTACATCCCCTGGTTAAAACTCAGGGGCTCTCAACTTCTCGCTAATTTCTGGTAGTATCCTGGAATAAACATTAAATTATTAGGGTCTTAAGCGTTTCAGGTGATGAATAGAACAAAATGGTCACCTCTTTATAAGTCTGAAGATTGGTGGGCTGTGTGGCTTGGTTTGCTACTATCAGTTATCTACATGAAGAAAAGTAAATCTAGGTTTTTGATGTTTGCAACGATTATTGTGAGTGTACCTTTAGTTTTATGGTGCTTAAATACTTTGATTCAAAGTGGTTATTTTGGTCCTATAGTTCAGAAAATCTACACTGAGAATCGTGATGCTTCTGCTATTTTTTGGACTGATACGGAAACTTCACCGGAATAAAATCATCATGAACTGCAGTTAGATTGTAATATTTGACAAATCTTCCTACCTACTAGTAGGATAGTAATGTTAGAAAAATAAATTCATGAAACAGACAGATACCAAAACCCTAATTCTGGATGTAGCTCAAGAGTTAATTCAACGTCTTGGCGTAAATTGCATGAGCTATCAAGATATTAGTAACAGCGTAGGGATTCGTAAGGCAAGTATCCACACACATTTTCCTCGAAAGGATGATTTGTTGGCTGCTCTGCTAGATCGTTATAGCGATCGCTTTCTACGGATGGTGGATGGTATTCTTGCTTCTAGCGATACACCCGAAGTTAAATTAAGGCGTTATTGCGGACTGTTTGAAACTACCCTTAGTAGTGGCGATCGGGATAAAGTTTGCCTGTGTGCGATGCTAGGGGCTGAACTAAAAACCTTAAATCATCCATTAGTAGAGCGGGTTCGCTGTTTCTATGAAGCTAACGAGGAACGGCTAGTAACTCTACTGAATGATGGTCGTGCTGATGGTAGTTTTCGCATTGATGAAGATGTACAGACCACAGCTAGTTTGATTTTTGGATTGCTGGAAGGGGGTATGTTAGTTGCTCGGGTTCGAGGAGGTTCTGACCAGTTCCACCAGGTAATAGAACAATTAATGCAGTTTATCAAAGTCTAATTTCTCAGGAAAAACTAATCTTTGATTTTTTTTAACGTGTTACCATCCAACTAGTAGGAAGTAGGTCAATCGTTATATTAACGAGTGATAGGTTTCTTTGCAATTAGTTTGATTTTGACTAGTGTAATTCGAATTTCTCATCTAGTAAACATTGACTTAGTAAATAGCAGAGGTATTGGTTATGGCGAATGTAGAAATCTACACCTGGAGTACTTGTCCATTTTGTATTCGTGCAAAACAACTCCTCAATCGAAAAGGTGTTGAATACACCGAATATGTTATTGATGGTGACGAAACAGCCAGAGATCGGATGGTGGTGAGGGGTACGGATGGTAAGCGTTCTGTACCGCAGATTTTTATTAATAACAAGCATATCGGTGGTAGCAATGACCTCTATGGCTTGGAAAGACAAGGAGAGTTAGATGCGTTGTTGAACCAAGATCCGGTACAAATGTCGTAATGATTTGACTCAGCAATAATATTTAAAATATCTATTGCTGTAAAGGGTGGATTGATAATGCAATAAGGTTAATATTTAACTTTTAGTTTTCAAGACACCCATATTTATGTTTCACATTTGTATTTCATCTTTATATCTAGAGAAACTGTATTGGGACAAGCACAATGATTAAGCTCTATGGTCACGAAATGTCTGGTAATAGTTATAAAGTGCGTCTGTTACTGGAGCTTTTAAATATCGAATACGAGTGGGTTAAGGTCGATCTGATGAAAGGCGAACATAAGTCTACCGAATACTTGACACTCAATCCTTTTGGACAAGTTCCTTTACTAATTGATGGGGATATCCAACTTGCAGATGCTCAGGCAATTTTGGTTTACTTAGGACGACAATATGGTGGAGATAAATGGCTTCCCTCAGATGCATCACCTCTAGCACAGGTATCTCGTTGGTTATCGATTGCAGCGGGAGAAGTTCGTCAAGGTCCTGAGAATGCGAGACTTTACCATTTGTTTAGGGTGACCAATATCAATATCGATCGCGCGCATCAAAAAGCCAAATATATTTTGAGCCAATTGGAAAAGCATTTAAGTATGCGTAAATGGCTAGAATTTGAGCGTCCCACGATTGCTGATATTGCTGTTTTTCCCTATGTTGCTCTGGCTAACGATGGCAAAATCGACCTTAAACCCTATCCAAACCTACTGAATTGGATTGAGCGTATTAAAAAGTTACCCAATTATATTCCAATGACAGGAATCTAGAAAAATATATTTAATCCAAACAATTGGTTAATTTTCAATTGATTATCAATAAATATCCATAAGTCTATTCAAATTAAAAGTAGGTGAGTTATGTTTCAATAATTTGGAGACCAAAAGTTAATTGTAGTTGGTGGTACGAGTGGTATTGGCAAAAGCATTGCTAACCGATAAAGCCTCTTGGGTAACGGGTGCAGTTTGGGATGTTGATGGTGGTATAATGGCAGGTCGCAATTAATACGACTAGTTTAGGTCAAAGCGGATATTTTGAGATTAATAATCAGATTAATTAAAAGATGGTAGGTAGGAAAGATGAATAAATATAAGTTAGTTGACTGTAATTTTCACGATGAACTGGAAGCTTTAGCAATACTCAGGCAACTGTGTAAAATTATTTATCAAACAGAGGATGATACTATCTTAGAAGTAGACAGCCAAATTGTAGATGTATATGCTGCCAATCAAGAGGAATTTCTAAAATTGAAAGATGGCAACGAAATTAGGCTCGATCGCTTGATTTCAGTCAATGGTAAATCGATTCAGTTTGCCTGTTAATAATTTCAAAAACACAAAAAATACATAATATATCCACACAATAGATAGTACTACTCAAATAAAAAATATCTAATATTTAATACACCACTGGAGAAATCTATGAAACTTTCAACACACAATCTTTCTCAACGCGCAGACCATATTTACGATGTTCTAATTGTTGGGGGTGGTCCAGCTGGACTTTCCGCAGGTATTTATCTACAACGCTATTTACTCTCCACCCTCATCATCGACAAAGGTAAAGCTCGATCCTTCTGGATGCAGGAATTACATAACTATCTAGGCTTACCTCCGGACACCTCTGGTAGACATTTGTTGAAACATGGGAAAGATCATTATCTTTCTGTGGATGGCGATCATCTCAACGCTTATGTAGAGAGTGTTGTAGAAGAAGGAGATATTTTTGTGGTGAAAGTCCGAATTGGACGGAATAATCCCACCTACACAACTTTTCGCACTCGCTATTTGATTGCAGCCAGTGGTATTATTGATAATTTGCCCGTCCTCGATGATATGCAAAATGTTTTCGACTATGCAGGACATAACTTACATGTATGTCTGATTTGTGATGCCTACGAAATTCGAGGTCAACGCGTGGGTGTTTTTGGTAGGAGTGAAGGTAGCTTAGAAGTAGCATTCCCACTGGGTTGGTTTACACCTAACATTACAGTATTTACCAATGGAGGATTTGAAGTTGGAACAGAATTACGCTATCGCCTCGATGCTGAAGGTTACAAACTCGTAGAAAAACCGATTAAACAATTCCTTGGTATAAAGCATGAGCATCAAATGACAGGAGTTGAACTAAAAGACGGTACAGTTGTAGAACTTGATGCAGGTTTAGTATCTATGGGATCGAAGTATCATGCCGACTATCTGAAGGAGATTGAGTTAGACTATCAAGGTGGTAATCTAATTACCGACAAAATGAATCGCACATCTCATCCTCGCATCTTTGCAGTTGGAGATTTGAAATTAGGCATGAATCAAGTAATCGTTGCAGCTGCCGATGGAGCAGTTGCGGCGACTCAAATTTGGCGAGATATTCGTCGTAGTGAAGGGCGTCGCTCTTTTAATATCTCCTCAACTGAAAAGGTAGCTTAGGGTTTCTGCTATTGAGATAGTACTCATCTGAGGAAAATCATAAATCGATGCTCTCCTGTATAGTGTGCAGGGGAGCATCGATTAGCTTGGTTTCCTACAATATCCTTTCTGTATCGAATGGCACTAAGAAAAGCTGTAAGCTATGCAGAATAAGTACCACAGCTTTTTAAGGTATTGAAAATAAAAAGA
>NZ_LMTZ01000062.1 GCF_001456025.1 Mastigocoleus testarum BC008 | reverse complement strand
AACAACTCGAGAATTTTGGAACACTGCGAGAAGCCATGGAGCATGTCTTGACTTTAGCGTCCTAGCTAACCTGGCGGTTGCTATAATTGTCTGAGCAAAAATATCCGCAAAGCTATATTTTTTTGCATCATTTGAAGCCCACTTTAATTCTGGTATCAATTGTCGCTTAAAACTGTCATATAAATCCTGTAGATACCCTTCATCATTCTTTTTCATTTCACTGATAGCTTGTTCCATTCGCAAAGAAAAATCAGCGAGTTGTTGTGCTAGTTCTCTAGATGTTTTAGCAGCTGGGTAAAATACCCATTCAACTAAAGGAATCTTACAAAAAGCATCCTCTTTGATATACTTTCGCTTTGTTCGCAATAAAGATTCCAACTTGAGTCTGGCTAATCTAGTACTTAATTCGTCTGAATCCCATCTGAAAGTTTGAACTTGACGTTGGCGTTGAGATACCCCATCTATCGGTAATACAAAAGATACTCTTCCAATATTTTCTATGGTTCCTACCTCGCCACGCAAGCTATCAGTAGGTAGCAGCAAATACATTACAGGCTGCTGTTCAAAATGTCTATTAGAATAATGACCGTATATTTCTTGCTTTTTTTCTTTGGATGTTAAAAATCTTTTAATCTCTTGGTCTGTAGCTGTATTTAACTCGTCATAAAAACCAACAGCAATTGGGCAGGTTTCTAAAGCTTCCTCTTCATCTTCGCCGGGATGCAAGTACCAAAATGCAGAACCTTCTGGATCGCGTTTAACTAATGGATACCCTAGTAATTCTTTTAATGCTGTAACCCGATTTTCTTCAGTCCCAATCATAAAGGTACACGAATTTTTCTTGGCGAAGGTCATAATTACCAAGTCCTATTTGTATTAATTTTAAGTAGAATTAATTTAATAGATTACAAATAAATAAACAGCACAAGTCTGCTGCAAATATTGAATTATTTGCACTTGCAAAGACTAAGAGTGAGTATCTGCATTAACAAGAAACTTTATTGCAGATATTAGCTAAATAAGGAACTATTAACCGATTATAAAATTAAACAAGGAACTAATTAGTAGTATATTTTTTAAGTAGCTCTTGCCCCGAATTACCCATATCTATAAGCATCTTCTCGAGTTGCCGCATAGCCATTTTGGAAGGCTGATTTCGACCATTTTCCCAGCGGTTAACAGTGGGAAATGTTACCCCCAAATGTGAAGCAAACTCTTCTTGAGTGAGCCCAAAGAATATACGTAATTCACGAATAAAATTACCTACTTCCGGCTGTTTTAGCGAAAGAGTTTTTTTAATATTCATTTGTTGAAATCTATTACTTACTACGGTAGATGCAGCAAGTGTTATAACAAATCTTATAATATTTGTTTTAAGTAAATAATGTCGTATTGAAAATTACGTATGATGTAATTTTTAATTCAAGTAAACTTTATATGTTTATAAAAAGAATAAGTATGTTTTTCTATTAATACCTTTGTAAACTTAAATATTGACGCAAATATTTTTAGATATTATTAATCAGTAAATTAAATCTTGACTTTCAGATAATTATGAATTAAGAACATTACTTTCTATGTTATTTGGACTTTAGACTTTAAAGTTCAAGATCAGAACTTATGCTGTTGTCTCTCTCATTGGTGCGCGACACTGTAAACCCTAATTTACCGTACTTAATTTATAATCTGGTCGCACACTCTACCCTTGCAAATATGCCAGTTGCGTAATTTCTAAATATAAAAACTGTGTAAATTCAGTGAATTTTGGGAATCATACTGATGATGCTTCTTGAGCTTGCTTGAGTAAATCTAACCAGATGAAATTATTATCTTCACCAAAAATCAATCTTCCCAAACATTTGAATCCGTTTTTATACGGTTTGTTTTGTTTATCATTAATATTATTCTTAGTATTTTCTCATCCAGTATTTTTTACTGTAGGTCAGCAAGCTTCAGGACAAACCATTAAACAACTGCGATCGCAACAACAACAAATCAAGCAGCAGCATCAGGGAGTAACCAAAGAAAAACAACGCCTGACTAATTTAGAAACAAAAGCAAAAAAGCATTTAACTGGTCTAGAAAAAAACCTCAAAACAACCGATAAAAATATTCAAGATAGCGAACAACGATTACAACAAGCAAGTAAACGTCTACAAGAATTAGAAGCAGAACTAATAGCAGCACAAAGCTCCTATCAAGAGCAGCAAACAGCAGTAGTTGCAAGATTGCGATTTTTGCAGCGATCGCAATTAACTCAAGGATGGGCTATTTTATTGCAGAGCGAAAACTTGAACGATTTTTTTAGTCGTCGTCGCAACTTAAAGTTGTTATATCAAGCTGACCAGAAAATTTTAGTCAAACTTACTCAACAAGCAAATCAAATCAAACAACAAAGAACCGAAGTTGAAACCAAAAAAAATGAAATAGCTTTAATCCGTCAACAATTGCTCGTTCAAAAAGTAGATTACCAAACCCAAGCACAATTACAATCAGAATTGGTCGGGCGTTTGAATAGCGATCGCCTCGCGTTGGAAGCTGCTCAAGCTCAACTCCAGAAAGACTCACAAGCTATAGGAAATTTAATTCAACAAAAAATCAGAGCCGCAGAACTTGCAAAAGCCAATAGTAAAAGAAACTGGATTCGCGGTAGTGGTATTATGGCGTTTCCTAGCGATGGTCGGATCAGCAGTCCTTTTGGTTTTCGGATTCATCCCAAGCTTGGTTATCGACGTATGCATACAGGTATGGATTTTGCAGCGAGTCATGGAAGTCCGATTCGTGCTGCTGACTCGGGAACTGTGATTTTTGCCGGGTGGTACGGTGGTTACGGTTATGCTGTAATTATCAACCACGGAAAAGGAATTACCACCCTTTATGGTCATAGCAGCAAACTTTATGTTTCCGAAGGTGAATCTGTTAAACGGGGACAAGTGATCGCTGCTATTGGTTCTACAGGTTTATCGACTGGTCCTCACCTGCATTTTGAAGTAAGGAAAAATGGTACACCCGTGAATCCGGCGAATTATCTTTGAGCAAGGAACAGGGTACGGGGAAGGGAGAACAGTAGAAAATGTAACCTTCCTACACGAAAATAAATCACCAACTACCTATAGCCAGTCAAGAAGATCCAAGGTATACTATTCGGGTATGCAAACAAATAATTTCGTTTGTAATAACGAGGGCGCGTAGCTCAGTGGATTAGAGCGTCAGATTCCGGTTCTGTAGGTCGGGGGTTCGAATCCCTCCGCGCTCGTTTTTATTTTTAATATAGAGATGAGATATTCTTTTTTAGCAGCACATAAATTTGATGCTACTAGAATTTGAGTGGAGCAGAATTCATTATGAGTGCTTTAACTTTACAGTTACCCCCCAACCTCAAATTTACTGATGAAGAATTTGAGCAAATTGTCGCTGTTAACAAAGAATTGCGCTTGGAATTGAATTCTGAGGGAGAATTAATTATCATGTCACCCACCGGGGGAGAAACGGGTAATCGTAATTTTGATTTACTGGGTCAACTATGGTTTTGGAATCGTAAATATGGCTTAGGTAAAGCTTTTGATTCTTCCACTGGTTTTAAACTCCCCAATGGTGCAACTCGTTCTCCTGATGCAGCTTGGATAAGAATGGAAAAATGGGATGCTCTGACACCACAACAAAGGAAGAAATTTTTACCTTTATGTCCCGACTTTGCAGTGGAATTAGTTTCTGACAGCGATGATGTGGAAGATACTCAAGCTAAAATGCGTGAATATTTAGCAAACGGTTTAAAGTTGGGCTGGTTAATAAATCCTCAAGATAAGCAAGTAGAAATTTATCGTGTCGGTCAGAAAGTAGAAATATTACAATCTCCTGCAAGTCTATCTGCTGAAGATATTCTTCCTGATTTTATTTTAGATTTACAAGTGATTCTTGCGTGAATAATTTTTTACAGCAGTTTTCATTTATTTGAACCACGAATCAAAAACCAAAATCTTTGTAGAGACGACCCGGTGGGTTGTCTCTTTCAGTATCTACCCTCAACTTAGAAGATAATAAGTTTTAAAAATTCTTTACTAAATGGGAACTATATAAATAACCATTAACAGAAAGTTTATATCGTGGAATTTTTAAATCCATCCATCGAGCAGCTAGTAAGAGAAATCATAGCTGTTAATAATGCTTGGAAAGAAGCAAAGGATTTATTTGATCCCTCTTCAACTCCTTTAGCTAATTCTCTACGAGATTTGAAAGCACGTTTGCAGGTGAGGCTTTTGCGTAGCTATCCAAGTCGAGTTTATCTAAGGGTAGATACTAATTCAAATTCAGATTACGATGAACCTCTTTATAGTTTGCAATTAGCGATACCAATTTCAAGTGGGAGAACGTCGAGAGGTCGGCTTTGATGTTGAACGTATCGATGCTTGGATTGGTTTAAAACCTGCAAATGATTCTTTGAAAGATACTACCGAAAAACTGATGAGCCAAGATTTACAAGGTTGTCCTCGTAAGCACGAACATAATGGAAATGGTAAGTGTCATAGCCAATTGACGCAGAAGTTAATTGACGTAGACCGTTAACCTAAACCCTCAGAGACGTAGCATGCTACGTCTCTAGCAATATTTTAGACTCAATAATATCAGCAGCTAATTGACAGCCATTTTGCATACTAGTTAATTGAGAAAACTCGACTGCTTTTTGCTTGTATTCTGGATTACTTAAAATGGTTTTTGCCGTGCTGCGAATAGACTCAACAGTTATATCTTTTGAGAGGATAAATTCTCCTACTCCAATATGTTTAACTCTAGCTGCAATTCCTGGCTGGTCAGATGTTTGGGGTAACGCGAGAATGGGAACACCAGCCCTTAAAGATTCTAAGGTGCTATTCATTCCTACATGGGTAATAAATAATTTCGCCTTGTCTAAAATCTCTAGCTGTGGAGCAAACCTAACTATTAGTGGTTTTCCTGGTATTGCATCAATTTCCTGTTGACTTATAAGATCGCCAACTGACATAATAAGTTGAGCTTCTATTCCTTCAAAAGCAGAAGCGATCGTTTTAAATATCTTAGGTTTATTATTAGCTATCGTTCCTAAAGAAGCGTAAACAATCGGTTTACCATTGAGCTTTTCCCAAGGGAATTCAAATATATTTTTTCTGACTAAACTATTAACAAAAGGCCCAGTATAATAAACATTTTCGGGTAATTTTTGTGTTAAATCAAATTGACTTGGTACTTGGGTTATGTAAGCTAAGGAATTTCTGACTCCTGGAGTAATACCTTTAAACTTAGAAAGTTTATTTTTTTTGGTGTATTCGTTAATTGTAGTGGAAGCAAGTTCAAAAATTTTATTAAAGATATAATTAGCAATTCTATTTTTGACTTTACTAAAATTAGTTTGTTCGTATTGCCAAGATGTCGCAATTGGCGGTATATTAGCATCAAAACCTTCAGGTAAACTTAATGAAATGATAAAGTAAGGTATCTCATACTTTTCCGCAACTGCAATACCTGACGTTTGTAAAAAGTCAATTATTAAGATATCAGGTTTCCCTTTGGAAATAAATTCTGTCAAATCTTCTATTTCACTTCCTCTCAGCTTATCCATAGTATTTAAACCGTTGAACATAGCTTTAATGCCAGTATTATTATTCATCATCATTGAATTAAAATACCCTTTAGGAGCTAGTATTTCTGCTAAAGGATAAAAGTTAAACCCAGCCGCTTCAATTTTTTCTTTCCCATCTAGGTGAGAGCAAATTACGATCTCATGTTCGCTCATTTTTAGTTGATTTGCTAAGGATAGCATAGGAAAAATATGACCTGGACCACCAAGAACAACTAATACTATTTTCATTGTTATTTCTCCGATTAAAGCTCTGACAACAACGAAATTACGCCTTACATGACTTAGAAGCTTAAATAACCTAATTTCGTGGCAACAACTACAAATTTGATCTATAACAGATATTGAAAACCTTGATATTACAAGCTTGAATTCACTTCATATTAGACGTAAATTAAAATTGTTGGCAATATTTTTGCGAACAATGGCTCAGACAAAAGAATATTTTACCGAATGAAGAAACGGAACGTTTTCAAGGATTATCTAATCGGTATTATACATATAATCCTCTAACGGGGTTACCTCAACCTTCATATGACAATATGAGGAAGCGCGATCGTGCTTTAGAATCTTGGGAACAAGATATAGCTAAACTAGAACGAAAAGCTAAAAATATATAGATTAAAAAACCAAAATTTTTGTAGAGAAGACTCACCAAGCTATCTATCTGAGTAAAATATTGAGGCTCTGCCTCAAGTAATATGATACAGAGCAGAACCTCAATAATTACGATCGCAAAAAAGTATTAATCTTCCGACAATTAATCTTCTAACAATTAGTTTTCTAACAAACTACGCAACATCCAAGCAGTTTTCTCGTGGACTTGCATCCGCTGAGTTAATAAATCAGCAGTCGGTTCGTCATTTACTTCTTCAACTACTGGAAAAATAGAACGCGCAGTCCTAATCACAGCTTCCTGTCCTTCGACTAACAAGCGAATCATTTCGTTAGCTTTTGGAACCCCTGAAGTTTCGGAAATCGAACTCAATCTCACATACTCGCTGTAAGTTCCCGGTGCTGGATAACCAAGTGCACGAATCCTTTCAGCAATCAAATCTACTGCTGCAGATAACTCTGTATACTGAGTTTCAAACATCAAATGCAAAGTCTGAAACATTGGACCCGTAACATTCCAATGAAAGTTGTGGGTTTTAAGATACAAAGTGTAAGTATCTGCTAACAAACGAGATAGTCCTTCAGCTATTTTTGCTCTGCTATCTTCATCAATACCAATATTGACGGGGATCGCGTTGATATTTGCACCTTGAGTTTGCATTGTCTCTCTCCTAATGGATTCGTTTCCGTTGTTTCTCTATTAGCTTTTGGTTAGTACTTCATCAATATTTAATTTTTGGGTGTTGCTGAATTATGGGATGATTTTGCCGAATTTAGAACTAATGTTCAATTGCTTCAAGCGCCAATTCATCCAAACAATTATGCAACATCAATTTTCGAATAAATCGGTTGCACAAAGAATTCCTGTTAGCACAAGTATGACTTTATGACTTTATTGGTAGAGCTAAGGACACTCGCATAAATAATTTCCTAAATTTTGAATGGCGAAGGCTAAGTAATAACGCAGAGCAAGAAAAATTATTGGGAAGTTATTTTTTCGAGCCTCCTAAAAATTAAGACTTGAATTTATCGCACTACATAATTATGTTAGGACATTAATGAATATTGAAAACTATGAATAGGAAACTTTTTTCTTTTGCTGTATTTGTGGTTCACGATACCTGCGTTATCCTAGAGCCTGTAAGGTCGAGTATAAGGCTCTAACTTAGATATCTTTCATGCATTAGCACTTAGTGCTAACACCTTCTTACAGGGTCTGTTTTGTTAGCAAAGCTATTTTGTTGATTTTTTGACTTTTGCTATGCTTGCACACCACTGCATTAATGTCCTATTCTCGTCTATTATCTCCTGCAGACACGCGCTTAGGCTAACGCCGACGCCATAAAAGCTCTAGCTGCGCTACTTACGGATCCGCCAATGATATGATGTCCGCTTAATTACTTATGAAAAAATATGTTTGTAGTAGCGCTTTAGCGCCAATGTTTATCTATCGCGCTAAAGCGCTACTACTAACCTTATTACAAGTGTTTTACCGGACATGATATGACTTGTGTATAGCGCCATATTTCACGCCATATGCATTTTTAAAACACTTTTCGGAGCTTTGCGAATTCTTGCTAAAATTGTCTTCTTACCCAAACGTTGACAGGCTTCATAGCGATGACAACCAGAAAAACCGTAGTACTGTCCCTCTACTTCTAAAACATCGATTGGTTCTTGCTGACCTATCTGCGCGATCGACTCCATCAAAAACTTGACCTTTTCCGGGTCGTTCTGTCTCGGTAATGGTCTTTTGATTCGATCTAATGGAATTTCCTCTACTCTCATTAACCTTAACCTTTTTTAGTAATCATATTTTTTATTCTTAAATTAATCATACTCGTTATGACTTTGTTTAGCAACCATTCAGATTGGGAAAAAGTAGTCATAATATTATTAAGTGCCTAATCGCACCACAAAAATGAAATTGTACTCGTAAAAAAAATAACTAGTAGGCGGCAGAGGCAGAACATCTTGGTTTCAATTAATATTTGGATTTGGCGTTTTTCATCTGGAATTTTAACAGCACTTTTTTTACCATTAATCACCAGCACTTATACTTACGCGAAAACTACTGGAGATGTAGAATTGAGTGTGGGAATAGTACAGCGATTTGGTGAAGATCCTCAGCGACAGCTCAAACTCGAACCAACAAATGGCGATCTCCTGAAACTTAAGTTCAAAAAACAGGGTAAAGACCAGACTTTGGTCACAGCTAATCCGGTGAACTTAGAAATTAACATGGCAAAGTTGTCAGATACCAAAATTGATGAAAGAGTAGTTTTAGGAACATTTCGTACTTTTGAAGCAGCAGAAGATGGTGCTAAAAAGTGGCGGGAAAAAGGGATAGAAGTGGAAATAGCCCAACCCGAACGCTGGGAAGTTTGGGCGAAACGAGAAGTTTATAACACGCCACTATTACGACGCTTACTACTACAGAACGTACAAAAAGTAGGTAAAAAATTAGCTTATATCAAAACAAATATTTTCAAGCAAGAACCAAAAATTAGCTGGGTAATTGGGAATAACCGTTATAACCGCGAACACTTAGAAATTAGTAGTAACAAAAATTTAATTAGAGTTAGATCGAATAAAAATTCTCAAAGAGCTAAGCTTTACCCCGGAAGATTGCGCGTACAACCAAATGCTTATGGTACCTACACATTAGTAAATCAAGTACCCCTCGAAAAATATTTGCGGGGAGTTGTACCCTATGAAATTGGTCGGAATGCTCCCAAGGCTTCCTTAGAAGCACAAGCTGTTATTGCTCGCACCTATGCTCTGAGAAATGTGCGTAGATTTGCTGTTGATAACTATGAGTTGTGTGCGGATACACACTGTCAAGTTTACTTTGGGATCACTGGTGCAAGTTCGAGCACAGATCGAGCGATCGCTTCCACAAGAGGAATGGTACTTACCTACGACAATAAATTAGTTGATGCTCTGTATTCTTCCACAACTGGTGGCGTAACAGCTTTTTTCGATGATGTTTGGAACGGTACTCAACGTCCTTATTTGCGTCCAATCATCGATTCTCACCTTAATATTTGGAGTTTATCTCAAAAAAGCTTAGCCGATGAAGAAAACTTCCGGAAATTTATCAGTTTGGAAGAAGGCTTTAATGAAAGCGAACAACGCTGGTTTCGTTGGCGTCGGGAAACAAGTATGGAAGATATCACCAAAGGCTTACAGAAGTTCTTGAAAGTCAAAAACAGTCCCTTTGCTAAATTCAAACAAATTAACAACATAGTTGTTGAGAAGCGAAGTAAAGGTGGACGTATTCTTCAGTTAGCCATTAACACTGATATCGGTACTTTTCATTTGCATAAAGACGAAGTTCGTAGCGCCTTTGCTGCTCCCGTTAGCACATTATTTTACTTACAACCTTTAAATAAAGGAAAACCTGGAATTTGGGGTTATGCTTTCGTAGGAGGTGGTTTGGGACACGGTGTAGGTTTGAGTCAAACTGGCGCACAAAAATTAGCTGAATTAGGTTGGTCTAATGACCGGATTTTGAAATTTTACTATCCCGGCACTCAAATTCAAACTCTTAACCAAATTGCACAAAAGTAGAATTCAGGTCCTATAATAACTCTTCTCTCACTCTTCATTTCCCTGTTCCCTGTTACCTGTTCCCTGCTCCCTAGAGTGTCCGTAGAATATCTTTTGACTTTTAACTTTTAACTGTTAACTTGCGGGTAGCACCATAAGGTCTTCACCCACATCTCTATCACAATAAATGATGGGTGGCAAACATTTCTAAATATTAAGCAGGAAAACACACTAACTGGCTTTCCTGCTTATGATAAGACTAGATGTTTGTTCAACTAAGTTAACTTCGCAGACACAGCAGAGTAATACTTTGTCTCTCTGTGTGCTGCTTTTTTTTGTCTCAACCCTAGTAGAGAGCTTCTTCTTGATGAGTTTCGATGGTGCAATCAGAAGTTGGGTAAGCAACGCAAGTAAGTACGTATCCACCTTCCATCTGGTCATCATCTAAGAATGATTGGTCAGACTGATCTACAGAACCTGCTGTGATTTTTCCAGCACATGTGGAACAAGCACCAGCACGACAAGAATAAGGTAAATCTAGACCTGCTTCTTCTGCAGCATCAAGAATATAGGTATCGTCTTCACATTCGATGACTTGATTGATGCCTTCGGCTTCGCTGATAAGTGTAACTTTGTAAGATGCCATTTTGTTAATCCTCTCTCTTGAGTTCGGCAGTATAAGTTATTTAAAGCAATTAGTCCAACTTCACTTATATTTTTATTAAGTGAGTTATCAAAATTAATTTTGCTTCAATTCTGATACTACGAGAAAAATTTGATCGTGTAACTGAATTTTCAACCCGATTAGTAATGAAATTTAGTTATCCAATACTAATAAGTTTTACTTATCTATTTAGACTGTTTTCAACTTAAATATAAGTTAATTTTATACAAAAACTCTAAAATGCTTATTTTGCCAATCAAAACTGAGATTATTGAGTCATAATTATTACATATAGGCTAAAATAACCTGCTGCGGATAAGTTCTAATTGCAAAAGTCAGAGGTCATTGATATCTTGATGCATAAATCTCCAAATAAAGGTATATTCATTAAGTAAGATTTTATTGCAGGCAGTAAAAAAAATATTTTTTTGCACGCAGGCAAAATCAATACCGAACATCAAAAAAGCAGCGAAAGACTAGCATGTATAATCTTTCTCGTGCTCCAGGGGCAGGACCGATAAAAGTAGGTATCATTGGGACTGGTTATGCAGCAAAATTAAGGGCAGAAGCATTTTTACGAGATACACGTTCAGATTTAGTCGCAGTAGCTGGCAATACACCCCATAAAACAGCAGCATTCGCTCAACAATATAACTGTGAAGTAGTTAAAGGGTGGGAGGAGTTAATAGAGCGTCAAGATGTAGATCTAATTGTTGCAAGTACAGTTAATCAACATCATGGGGAAATTGCATTGGCTGCATTATCTGCAGGTAAGCATATTGTTGTGGAGTATCCCTTGAGTTTAGATGTGACTCAAGGTTTAGAAATTATTGCTCTTGCCAAGGCTCAGAATAAACTTTTACACGTGGGGCATATTGAGGTTTTAGGTGGTTTGCATTCTTCACTCAAAGAAAGAGTACCTCAATTAGGAAAGGTATTCTACACTTCCTATCGCACCATCAAGCCACAAAATCCCATAAGTTTGAGGTGGAGTTACAATCACGATCTATTCGGTTTTCCTTTGATGGGTGCACTTTCACGAATTTATCGTCTGATAGATCTATTTGGCGATGTAAAAACTGTCAATTGCCATAATCGATTTTTAAATGAAGACGCTCAATATTACCAAGGTTGTATCTGTACGGCTCAACTCCGTTTTGAGAATGGGGTTTTGGCAGAAATCTTATATGGTAAGGGTAAAAGTCTGTGGCAACGGGAACGGAAATTTGAAGTTCACGGTGAAAATGGCGCACTAATTTTTGAAGGTGCTAAAGGCGTTTTAATGCAGAAAAAAGAGACTGTTTCAATAGATTTGCCAAGTCGTAAAGGTTTATTTTATAAAGATACAAATATGGTTTTAGAGCATTTGTTTGAGGGTGCACCCTTGTACATTTCTCCCGAACAAAGCTTGTATGCCCTGAGGGTAGCAGAAGCGGCTAGGAACTCTGCTGAGAAAGGCTTAACTGTGGTTGTTAAGTGAGTAATAAGTAAGGAGTAATAAGTAAGGAGTAATAAGTAAGGAGTAATAAGTAACAAGTAATGAGTAACAAGTAATGTTAGCGTAAGCGGGGCGCGACAGCGCACAGTAACAAGTAATTTAGTCTTCCCCATCCTCCCACACTTCCTACACTTCCCACACTTCCCACACTTCCCACACTCCCCATCCTCCCACACTTCCCACACTTCCCACACTTCCCACATTTTCCCCAAATCCCCAGTCGCTAATCCCCAGTCCCCTCCTCTAACTTATTAGGAATACCTTCGCAACCACCAGGGATAGTAGCCCTACTTTTTTCTCCGCACCAAGTACAACAATAATGTTTCACACGTTCCGGCATTCGTTTAACATTACTGAAGTCAACATTTTGCACTACTGCGCCAGTATATTCGCCAGTCTTATAGTTTGGCGGACAGTCACGACTGCGTGGTGATGCATTTTCTGCTGTACCGTAAAAGAAACGAGTGCTGTTGAGGTCACTATCGCTTAAATTTGCTTCGTAAAGGATGCAGCGAGCCAGATTGGCTTTTACTAAGTCGCAATCACTGAGATTGGCTCTGACCAAATTAGCATCGCTTAAATCTGTCCAACGTAGATCGTTGCGGGAAAGGTCTGCTCCTGCGAGCATCACACCCAAATCGATCACTCTTACTCCGTAATATCTATCTTCAGCATAACCGCCCTTGCCATCAAAAATTGCTCTACCTAAATGACTATCACGCTTGAGGGGAGTAAGCAATTTAGACTGGGAAAGAAAACGAATAATCTTAGCTTTACCTTGAGCATCGACACTACCAAGAATTGCGGCAGTTCTTCCTTCCGCTAATAAACGTTCTTGAGGCCAATCCTCCAACAATCCTTCATCATCCAATACTAGATCGGATATT
The DNA here is from genome assembly GCF_001456025.1 of Mastigocoleus testarum BC008. Taxonomy (GTDB): domain Bacteria; phylum Cyanobacteriota; class Cyanobacteriia; order Cyanobacteriales; family Nostocaceae; genus Mastigocoleus; species Mastigocoleus testarum. Next base: position 4,061 of record NZ_LMTZ01000062.1, on the reverse strand, counting down.
CCTTGAAAATAAGAATCGATTGTTTGCTGTTGAGTAATGCTATTCTGTTGGATTGTAAGATTATTCTGCTGAACTGTCAGTAAATTTTGTTGAATTGTTAAGTTTTTGGAAATAACATACTGTCGCCAAGCTACATAGACTGCAATAATTGCAATTAAAATTTGTCCTAATGCTCCAAACCACTCAGCTAAGGTACCAGAGGCATCCCAGTTAATTGGAACGTCAGAAAATCTAACTATGGCAATAACTGCAATTGTTAAACCAATCAGGGCAATTGTTAAAGAGCGCTGCTGGGGTGTCAACCACTCACTAAGTACAACTTTAAACCAAGGTATTAAAATAGTCCCCGATAAGAACAAGCTGACTAATATACCTAATGCACCTATAAATAAGTTATCCAGAGAAATACCAATGATGGTAAGAGCGATCGCTAGTAGGGCAATTACCGTTGCTTTTGGCTGAAGTATATTTAAGCTGGTACCATTTCTGTAAACATAATTACCCTTATCACTATTAGCCCCGTCATTCTTAGATTTATCGTTGGCTTTATATTGAGAAGCTTTACTTAGCTTTATCCTGTTTTGTTCGGATTGTAATACAGCTAATACGTCATTTATCTCTTGTTCTTTATTACCAGTTACAGACAAAAAGTTCTTGTCGTTGCGATCGCCATCTTCTGGTGATAATTGATTTTCGAGAATAGAATCTCGGTTAAGGGACTCATTGGTGTGAGAGTTGGATTCAATACTCATTTTTTCTATGCGCTTGTAGCATACCCTAATCTATTACTCTTATCTGCCTGCTTTTTGCTGTTTAAATAATAAAAATGCAATGTCATGCAGAAAAAATCAACAAATACTAGGTATGGTGTTTTGCCTTTGTAGTTATTTCTCAAATTCAACTGTTTAGTTTAATATTTTTAATTAACTTTACTTAATATTATGTTATTTGTTTGTGCAGCGATCGAGAAACCTGAGGTTCCATACTTTTCCCCTCGCTCCCACTGAAAATGATTAGCACGTAAATTTTATACTTACTGTTTATAAATCACTACTTTTATTCTGACTCTTAATCTTATCCTCTATAATTTCAAAATAACCCAAAAATAAGTATTCTTGAATACCGAGTATTTATCAGTATAATAATTCTGTAGTGAAAATGCTACTTTCAGCTTTGAGCTGAATCAATCGGATTTTTTACTTGGCTGTCGCCTAAAAAGAGATCCATTTGAACTCTTGCCATAATCTAAATTTACGGTATAAATATAAGTTTTAAAAGATATAATTTTTTTAAAATTGATAATGTCATCTAGTTGAAGTAAGTTCTAAAACATATAATTTTCTGATACTTTTACAATAAATTTATAAATAAACAAATATCATTTGTATTGACAAAATCAAGAGAAATATCTAACTATAATCAAAATAATTTTTTATCTAAATATCATCGTAAATATTGACAAAACTACCTGTCAGATATTATATAAACTGAGTGTAATTTAGCAATATTGACAATATAAACAAATAGAAATGTAATCAATCTAATTCTTTCAATTTTGGATATAAAGCAAATTGCGACCATCTTTGGTGCGATTTAGTCTATTTGTGTAAGTGCATTAAAATTATATCAAAATAATTTAATATTTATTTTTTATTTTATTAGAGCACTTAAAGATTTACTATAAAAACATGAGTTCTGTAGGAAAAGCATGGTCAACTGCCGCTGCATAGTTGTCTCAAGCCTAATAGCTTTATTCTCTTTTGGCTGTGTTCAAAAGGGAGAACGTTCGAGAGAATTGGTGCAGCCCATAGTTCTGGAAAATAATATTTCCCAGTTTTTGATACAAGCACATCATTCTCAGGATGCTCAAATATTATTGCAACAAGCTAATAGTTTGCTAGACAATCATTATTATGATGAAGCTGTAAATCTATATAATCAACTACTTGTCATTGAAAAAGATAATATTGAAGCTTGGAATAATCGAGGTAATGCTCTAGCTGCACTCAAACTTTATGAACAGTCAATAACATCTTATAATAAAGCTATTAGTCTTCAGTTTAACCAACATCATGCGTGGTATAACCGAGGTAATGTCTTAGCACAAATAGAACGTTATCCTGAGGCAATTTATTCCTACGAACAAGCTCTTAGAATTAAACCTAATAAGTATGAGGCTTGGATCAATCGAGGTGTTGCTCTATCTAAATTACAGCGCTATCAAGAAGCAATAGATTCTTACAATGAAGCGATTACAATTGCGCCCGATACTACTGAAGCATATTACAATAAGGCTTGTATTCATGCTCTTCAGAACAATGTTAGCTTAGCCTTAAAGAATCTCAAAAAAGTTATTGATAAGGCTCCCGATAGATATAAAAAGTTAGCGCAAAACGATCCTGATTTTGAGATAATACGTCGAGATAAGAGATTTCAAGGTTTAATTTACTAGTTATAACAATCCTAAATTATTCGTGAGAATCAGTATTGTAGAGATGCAGTCTTATTGGCGCGATAAGCGCATCTTGCACTGCACATAGCATCGTAGGGTAACCGTATCGCATCTCTACATGATTCATATGTTCGCAAATCAAATACTAAGCTCCATCTATAGACCAATGAGGTGGATCACCAGCCAACTTATAGACGCCATAGGAAGCACCTATTCTCCACATGGTTTGATTTGCAGAAGCATCTGTCGGCGCACCAACAGTTATTATTCTTCCACGAGCATCCTTAATCTTAATTCTTCCCTCCCAAGTAATAATCCAATCAAGAGCTAATCTTTGTATATGTCTAGAACGTAGCGATACGGGATTATTACCAATACCGTAAGCATCCACCATGTCTTGAGCACCTCGGATAGAACCGGCTCTAGTATAATGTTCCCAATCAATGTTTACTCCTTTGAGTCCGGGTACATATCTTGGGTAAATATTTCTACGAGCAATTCTCGATGCGTAATGCATGAGGTGGGCTCTTTCTCTCGGACGATGGGTTGCGGTTACAATTACCTGACAACCTGCATCAATTAATGCTTTTTCAAATCTTTGAACTCTTTGACGAAAGGGTGATTTTAAATCTGCGATCGCTCTACTCGTAGGAAAAGATTTAATCCAGTGAGGTCCGCTCAAACGGAGACGAAGAACTCTGGCGTATTTGTCGAATATTTGCATTGATCGGGCAAAATATTCTCGCAAGCTTTGCTTTGTTACATCATTAATAACAGCTTCTAATTCACCTTTGAGGCGTATATCTCTTTTTAAATATGCTTCTGCTAGCCCCTTACTACTTCTGGGACCAAAGTCACCATCAACAACTAAAGCTGGGGTTAGGCGTGCAACTTGATTTAAGCTTGCTTGTAAGTTTTTAACTTCTGTTTCTCCGAAACCAAGATAATTCAATAGTTGATTACCTTGAATGTTCGGTACTTGTTGAATAAAACCTTTTTCAATAAAACCTTGTTTAGCTGCTTGGGTATAGCTACCATTACCAACTACACCATCAACATCTAAATTATTTTTTTGTTGATAAATTCGAGTTGCTTTATCGGTAAGTTGACCAAAATCACCATCAACAACTTCAATTGGATATCCCTCATTCTTAAGAAAACTTTGCCAAGCACTGACATAAGCACCCTCAGAACCCAGTCTGAGAATAGGTAGATTCAGCACCCCAATGTTAAAAGCCATAGTTTTTATTAGTCGTTCGCCCTTGATGTCGTCAAAATTAAGCAAAATCTGAAGTTGTAAGGTTATATTTGTAACATACTTTTCAAGGTATAGCAATCAAAATTATCAAAATCTATGGGAATCTACCTATTAGGTTTTTTAGTAATGGGTAATGGGTAATGGGTAATGGGTAATGGGTAATGGGTAATGGGTAATGGGTAATGGGTAATTGGTAATGGGTAATTGGTAATGGGTAATGGGTAATGGGTAATTGGTAATTGGTGATTGGTAATTGGTAATTGGTAATACCAATTCTCTATGAAGATGCATATAATAATGCTTCATAAAATAGAGCTTCAAGGATAAAATCATAGCTTGTCAAAGAAGAGA
>NZ_LMTZ01000061.1 GCF_001456025.1 Mastigocoleus testarum BC008 | reverse complement strand
GTACCTGACTCTGTACCGTCACTTTTCCAAAGTTCTATTCCATCACTACCGTTGTTTGCAGCAAAAAACAGAGTACCRTTAACGTTAGTMAGTTTATCYGGATTRGAAGAGCCATTTCCAGCAATAATATCTTTAACTAGGAYCGTACCGTCTTCGGTWCCRTCACTCTTCCATAATTCAGTACCATCATTGCCATTGTCAGCAGTAAAAAATAATTGACCATTAACTTGTGTCAAGTTATTGGCGTTAGAACTTCCACTACCAGAGAAAATATCTTTGACTAAAACAGTACCGTCTTGAGTACCATCACTCTTCCATAATTCTCTACCGTTGCTACCATCATCGGCTGTAAAGTAGAGCGTACCGTTGACATCGGTAAGATTTTCGGGGTTAGAAGAATCGTCACCAGGGTTAATATCCTTAACTTCTACCGTACCTGCATTGGTACCATCGCTCTTCCACAATTCCTTATCTTGGATCTCTCCTTCACTATTATTTTCTGCAGCACTGAAGTACAGGGTACCATCCACATTGGTTAAATTTGCAGGGGAACCATTCGCAAAATTATCCTTGACTGTAATCGGCTCGAAAGTAGTGCGATCAAATTTAAGTAAATTTCCTTGAAGAAAAGATCTAGGCTCAGCAACATTACCAAATGCAGCAAACACGGTACCATTGACATCGGTTACTTCACCAAAGCTTTGTGCACTCCTCCCATCGAAACCAAAAATACTGAAACTTCCTTCTGCTGTACCGTCAGTTTTATATAAAAAGGTAGTTCCAACCTCTGGTCGCAGGAAAAAGAAAAAGTTACTACCAGAACTTATTACGGGACCTCTAGGAGAAGTTGGGAAAGAAATGCCAAGATCATCCTTTACTAAAACTGTACCTGCTTCTGTCCCATCAGTTCTCCATAGTTTTGGAGTCGCTTGTCCGCTATCCTCTGCTGTAGCAAAAAGTAGTTCACCATCCATGTTACCTAGTAATACTGGGTTCCTAATGTTATTCCCAGGAATAATATCTTTGACTAAGAATGCACTCATAATATTCACTCCTCACTTGAAGTATTGTGAAAAATACAATGTTTGATTGATTGCTATTCATTAATACTGTTTGCTGCTTAAAATTTATGAAATTTCCAGCAATCAGAATGGTTAACTAGGATTAGCTTGCAAATGAGCTTAATAAGGTAAAGCTTCATTACTACCAAGACTAAGCAAATAGTTTTGCAATTCTCCTTGGTTATTACCGTTGACGTTAACGGTCACAATATCAATAGAACCGTTGAAACTCACATTGAAACTATCGCTATCACTTCCCAAGACCACATCTTTCACGCTGCGATCGCTAGTGTTGATAATTTCATCCTGATCTAATACAAAGTCAACAATAGTATCGCGATCGAAGTCGCCAGAAAGCACAAATTTATCTTGACCAGCACCACCAATTAAGACATCGTCACCATTTTGACCGTCGAGAATATCATTACCAGCACCACCAATGAGAATATCGTCATCGTTTTCGGTGGGATTAGCGCTAGTTTCTCCTAAAAGTAAGTCATTACCAGCTTGACCCCTAATTACATCATCACCGGTACCACCTTCGATGGTATCGTCTCCTTTATTACCTCGTAGGTTGTCTCCATCAGCACCACCAAAAATATTGTCTCCACCTTCAGAGCCRATGATTCTATCGTTTCCACCRCGACCRTTRATGTATGCAATATTTTTGAGWTCGATYTYRGARAAATCCCAATTATTATCGCGACCCTTGTTAGCATCGCGCAATACTGCGCTACCAGCAGGAAAGTCGGGACCACCAGTAGCAGAACCACCGGTACCATTTGCACCATCAATAGCAACTATTGATTCAAACTTTTGAGAATCGAAGTCTGTGGGTAGTTCAATGTCACCTGTTTCACCGGGAATTATGGTTACTTGTTTTGGTAGTCCGGGAACATTATTGAAGTCACTGGGTTTGTTATCGGAAACGCTGAAGGTAACGTCGTTTGGATCTTTATCTTTGGTATCAACAGCCCATACTTCTCTACCACTAACACCATCATCGGCACTAAAGTAGAGCTTATCATCAACCTTGGTCAGTTGGGTTGGATTAGAACCTTCACTACCAGGGCGAATATCTTCTACTAGAACCGTACCTTCGGCTGTACCGTCACTCTTCCATAATTCAGTACCATTGATACCATCGTTGGCTGTGAAATAAAGGGTACCATCAACGTTAGTAAAATTATTTAGAGAAGAACCTTCACCACCAGAACGAATATCTTTAACTAAAACCGTACCTGACTCTGTACCGTCACTTTTCCAAAGTTCTATTCCATCACTACCGTTGTTTGCAGCAAAAAACAGAGTACCGTTAACGTTAGTAAGTTTATCTGGATTAGAAGAGCCATTTCCAGCAATAATATCTTTAACTAGGACCGTACCGTCTTCGGTTCCATCACTCTTCCATAATTCAGTACCATCATTGCCATTGTCAGCAGTAAAAAATAATTGACCATTAACTTGTGTCAAGTTATTGGCGTTAGAACTTCCACTACCAGAGAAAATATCTTTGACTAAAACAGTACCGTCTTGAGTACCATCACTCTTCCATAATTCTCTACCGTTGCTACCGTCATCAGCAGTGAAATACAGGGTACCGTTGACATCAGTGAGATTTTCTGGGTTGGAACCATTATTACCGGGATTAATATCTTTAACTTCTACTGTACCGGCATTGGTACCGTCGCTCTTCCATAATTCCCTACCAGTTTGCTGCTCTCCAGTTGAACTGTCATTAGCGCTGAAATAAAGCCTATCGTTGACGCTAGTGAAATTTCCGAGAAAACCAGATCTGCCAAAATCACCTTTGACTACAATTAGCTCAAAAGTGCTGTCATCAAATTTAACCAATCTTCCTTCGGGACCAAAATCGCCTTCAAACGATGCAGCAAATAAGGTTCCATTGACATCGGTCAGTTCACCGAAGCTTGCTCCCGTTATCTGATCAAAACTAAAAATATCAGAGGTACCTTCTGCTGTACCGTCACTTTTTATTAAAACAGCAGCGCTAGATTCTGGTGCTTGCGCAAGAAAAAAGAGATTACCACCAGAACTGGTTGCAGGACCCCTAAGAAAAAATGGAAATTCGGGTAGAGGACCCAAATCATCGCCTATTAAAACTGTACCTGCTTGTGTACCGTCAGTTCTCCATAGTTTTGAAGGAGTTGCAAAAAGTAATTTATCATCGACCGCACCCAATAAAGTTGGGTTGGAAGATTGGCTTCCTGGAATAATATCTTTGACTAAGAATGGATTCATGATATTGACTCCTCACTTGAATTATTGTGAAAAATTCAATCTTTGATTGATTGCTATTCATTAATACTGGTCGCTCATTGAAATTTATGAAATTTTGAAATTTCCAGCGATTCAGTTGATTAACAAGAATTAGCCTGCAAATAAATTTAATAAGGTCAGGGATGGATTCATAGTACTCACCTCTCACTTAAAAATTAGCAGAAAACATAATAATAGCCAGCTATCAACTCGTAGAGTTTAGATTTCAATTTGTATGAGCTATACAAAAAAACGAAGAATCTTGTTCTCCGTTCTATATTTCTTAAAATATTCTTTATAAATGCCTCATGTATCCGCAGATAGTGATGATGCAATGAACTCTAGATCCAAAAATACACTCAGCCACGCAATCAATATGAAATTTTATACTACGAACAAATAATTCCCTTAAGGGTATCAAAGAAATCTGGATAGGAAATACTTGCAGCTTCGGCCCGATCTATATTAGTAGTACCAGAAGCATTCAGAGCTGCGATCGCCAAACTCATGGCAATTCGATGATCCGTAAAACTGTCCAAATCTACACCAGTTAGGGGTGTACCACCTGTAATCTCCATCCCATCAGGTAATTCTGTAACTTTAGCCCCCATTTTGTTTAATTGCTGAGTCATAACAGCAATGCGATCGCTTTCTTTGACTCTAAGCTCGGCAGCATCTTTAATTACAGTTGTACCTTCGGCAAATGCAGCAGCAACAGCCAAAATGGGAATTTCATCAATCATTCTTGGTATAATATCGCCAGCGATGGTACAACTTTTTAACTTGCTAGAACGTACCCGCAAATCAGCAACCGGTTCCCCTGCAACCTCCCGTTGGTTTTCCCTAACGATATCTGCCCCCATCATTTCTAAGGCTTCTAAAATACCAGTACGAGTAGGATTTACACCAACATTTTCGATGGTCAACTCGGAATCTGGTACAATTGCTGCAGCTACTAACCAAAATGCCGCCGAACTTATATCTCCCGGTACAATCACATTTTGTCCGTACAGTTGAATTCCACCTGTAATTGTGACACTATTGGTATCCGAATCAGTATCTAGTTTGGCACCAAAAGCCTTAAGCATCCGCTCGCTATGGTCTCGCGAAAGTGCTGGTTCCGTAACCGTAGTTTTTCCCTCTGTCATTAAACCAGCAAGCAAAACACAGGATTTTACTTGGGCGGAAGCAATGGGTGAATGATAGTGAGTTGCTTTGAGAGATTGTCCTTGGATAGCCAGTGGTGCGATGGAAGCATTTTTTCTACCCCAAATTTGTGCCCCCATTTGTTGCAAAGGCTTAACAACACGAGACATGGGACGCGATCGCAAAGAACTATCGCCGGTGACGGTAAAAAAACGTCCTTGATGAGATGCAAGTAGTCCCAACATCAGCCGTAAAGTCGTACCGGAATTACCAGCATTTAAGACATCAGGAGGTTCTTGTAAATTTCCCAAACCAATACCTTTAACTTTTACTAAGTCCGCATTTAATTCGGAAATTTCTGCCCCCATTGCTTGGAAACAGCTAGCTGTGCTACGGGGATCTTCTCCTAGGAGTAAACCTTGGATTTGGGTTTCACCCTGAGCGATCGCCCCTAACATTAAAGCGCGATGGGAAATAGATTTATCTCCTGGAACTCGAATACGTCCTTGTAAAGATAATCCAGAAGATGGTCTTTGAATAATTAACTTGTGACGGAATTTCTGTTGAGTATCTACAATTATAACTGAAGCCGACATTAGGATAAACTGGCGTGTGAGTACATAAGGAAGTGCTCGTCAGAAAGTATCTGTCCTTTACACCTTCCTCGCTAGTATCCTAACGCTTTACCTGACTTGCAAAAAATACCGACATCATTCTTTAATTACTGTCTATCGCTCTTAATTATTATTTCGCTCCCATGCTGACCCACCAACGCAAACCAGTCTGCTTATCGTTGATTTCAACCGACCTCCCAGTGTCGTCAGTAGTTGAAACTGCTGGAACATTGTACCAAAAAGATCGCGAGCGATTTCACTTATTATTAACGGCACCTTCCCTACAAAACCTGGAAAAAAAGCAGCAAAGTAGGCGAGAAAAAGGCAAAAATACCCAATCAGATGAAAACAAGCCTGCGATCCCTAGTACTCCGAGACTACTATGGTTGGAAATTTCCCCATATCGGGTAATTGCGACGATGCAAGGTAACAGTCAGTTGAGTTATCGCCATTTTTGGGAAAAAGGAATTTATGGTATCAGTCGCTATTGGTTACCAACGGAGTCATTACAGCCCCAACAACCTATTCGTTTGCGCAATTTCACCAAAAGCTTAACTTTGAGCGGGCATCCCCTACCAGAGCGATTGCGGGTAGAGTATGAATTATGGACGGGCAAAATCCAATTAGGATCCTATATTCTCAGGTTAGAAATCCAACATTGACCCAGTTGACAGTTAACAGTTATCAAGTATTCCACAGAAGCAGAAAATCGCACAGGTGAAGTACTAAAGAAACTAATTCTTTCTTACTGTTCCCTGTTCTCTGTTCCCTGCTCCCTGTTTTTAACCAAAATAACTTGGTTCATTTCCCTGTTTCCATTTAATGTTGCAACCAATACTCGGTTTTTGGTCTCCTGTAACGGGTTTACCTGAGAGTACTGTATCAATAGCAGCACGTAAGTCTTCGCCTGTTACGGGTTTATCATTACTAGGACGGCTATCGTCTAGTTGTCCGCGATAAGCTAACTTAAGATCTGCATCAAAGAGAAAGAAATCTGGCGTGCAGGCTGCAGTATAAGCTTTTGCTACTTCCTGGGTTTCGTCATAACACAGAGGAAAATTAAATCCCAACTCTGTTACCATTTGCTTCAACTTATCAGGTGCATCATCGGGATAATTTTTTACATCATTAGAACTAATTGCAATGATTCCCAAATCAGTTTGAGAATAATCTTTGCCGATTTTTGCCAATTCAGTTTGTACGTGTTTGACGAATGGGCAGTGACAACAAATAAACATTACTAATAATGCTTTTTTGCCAGAGAAATTTGCCAGTGAAATTTGCTTTTCAGATTCCACCTCCACCAAATTAAAATCTGGTGCTGTAGTGCCGAGGGGTAGCATTGTTGAAGCTGTCAAAGCCATGGGTTTGCTGTTAACGGGAAGATGTAGCTGAATAATTAGTTTAGCGATCCCCAAAAATTTGAGCGACCGAGTGAATTATGAAATTACTCTGTGTTGGATCTTAAATTATCGAGTGGAAAATTGGAAACCCCACATAGTAGTATCTGGACCCCGGTGATAATTTTTTCCTGCTTGCTTTTAAATAGATTTATGATGATACAAAAAATGTTTATTAAGAATTCTTGCACATTTTGTGACAAATATTAAATTTTTTGTAACCAAATAAGATACTTTAGTTTGTTGATTCTCAAGGATATATATAATCAGGGGTTAAATCACAATACCTACGCGTAGCTTACACAAATAATGCATCGATTCCGAGTAGAGGTTATCACCAAAACACCCAACCCGCAACAGGTGGTTTACGCCGCCATGCATCAAGACTATACTGACAATTTTGTGTTCGATGAGTTAGATAGATTTCCCTCGGAATCAAAATGTGGCGAATTAATCGTTAAAAGACTTTTAGCAGGGGAACGCGGTCATTATGGACCTTTAGAACATCCTCAAATTGTATTTAATTGTGGTTATTTCCCCCACAGCGTCATGCAACAGGCTCGGACTCATCGGGTCGGTGTTTCTTTTGATGTGCAGTGTTTAGCTGCAGATACAAAAATTACCTTCGTTAATATTCAAGGGGAAACAAACCAAAAGCTTAAAAAAACAATTGGTGAGTTATACGATCTTTGGACAAATGGAGAAAAAGCAATTCGTCAAAGGTCAATTCGAGGTAGAAATGGGGAACCAAGAGGTGAATATCGCCGTGACTGCAAAAACAGAATTAGCAAAATGCGATTGAGAGTTTTAAACGAAGAGACGGGATTATTTACGACGGGTTCAATTAAAGATGTAATGTGTAGTGGAATTCAGCCCACTTATCGTTTAACTTTAGAAAATGGCAAAACATTAGAATGTACGGTTAATCATCGCTTGTTAACTACTAAAGGTTGGCAAACTATGGGAGATGCCGTAGGTTTAGTAACTGATTCTAGTGGTCGTGTCATCAAAACTACTAAGCCAATATCTTTAATGTGTAATGGTCAGCCTGTTGTCGAAGAAAAACTCTACAGAAATAAAGAATGGCTTCAATCTCAAGTTATCAAAGGACTTTCTACAATAGAAATTGCACAGTTATCTGAATGTTCTATCAATACTGTTAAAAGATGGGCTGATCGCTATGGACTATCTTTAAACAAACAAGATTCTAAATTTACAAAAGGACAAAAGCCTTGGAATTATAACCCTAATGCACCTTACCATAATAAGGCTTGGTTAGAAAAACAACTAAACAAAGGACTCCACGTAGATGAAATCGCTGATTTAGCTGACTGTTCAATAGAAGCAATTAAAAAATGGGTTTATGCTTACGGATTATTCCTAAACAGAAGGCTACCTGGCACAAAAACTCCTTGGAATAAAGGTAAAAGTGGTTACAAGTTAAATTTATCAAAAGAAAGCCGTAAGAGAAGAATAGAAAATTCTAAAAAATATACAAAAAGAGGAGAAGAATCTAATTTCTGGAGAGGAGGTACATCAACAGAACGAGAGATGATAGGAGCTTGGACAAGAGAAATTGCGCCACAGGTCCATAAAAAGTTTAATTACATTTGTCAAAAATGTCAGAATCGCGGTGGTATTCTCCATGCTCATCATTTAATTCCAGTTTTTGCTGATGAATCCTACGCTTATTCATTTGACAATCTAGTAACTTTATGCAAAAAGTGTCATGAATATATCCATAAAAATCATAAGGAAATTGAATTTGCTCAAGCTTATGAACCTACTCTAGAAGTTAAAGATTGGCAAACAAAACCCAAACCAATTGGTAAAAAACTTAAAGCTCATCCTGTAAAAGTCTTAAAAGTGGAATATTTAGGGGAGCAAATGACCTATGATCTTGAAGTAGAAGGGGAATGGCATAATTTCGTTGCAAATGGTCTAGTTGTGCATAACTCTTTCCGCTACACGGGTAACCAGTTTATTGAAGTTATAGAAGGTAAAAAAGATATTGAAGATGTTTTCTACCTGCGTCCTGTAGATCATTACACTAATCGTCAAGGTAAAAAATATTATTATTCTCCTGAAGCTAGGGAAGCTGACCTAAAATGGTGTATGGAAGCAGTCAAGCGCTATCAAGCTGATTTTGAAGGGGGAATGTCTGAGGAACATGCACGAGGTAAAATGCCTTTTGATTACCGCCAGCATTTTGTGGTTAGTTTTAATTTAAGATCTTTATTACATTTTCTAGATTTAAGAAATAAGAAGGATGCTCAATTAGAAATTCAAAAACTTTGTGAATTAATGTGGATTCACTTTGAAGAATGGGCTCCTGCGATCGCACAATGGTATGAAAAACATCGTTCTGGTAAAGCTAGATTAGCACCTTGACAAATAAATTGTTAAGAAAAGTAAAAACTAACAGAAAGTTAAATACATGTATAAAATTGCAAGCTAATCTCTATAAAAGTTATGTAACTTTTGGGAATTATTTTTGTGGTTTGGATCGGGAGAAACTTCAAAACAGTCATACCGATAGTTGTTTCTATATCAGTATTGTTTTTGTTGGTACAAATGCAACCCTTGGCAAAGCCAAAACTTGCTGCTTTACAATGTAGGTTGCAAAGATGGCAAATACCTCCATCATCTCAAGTTGAAAAACAGGATATAACTGCGAAAAAATCTACCCAAAAGCTAAACCAGAAGCCCAAATCTTCAGCATTAGTGTTGAAAGAAAAACCTTTGTTTCCCTGTTGTAAGGGCGACCTATCTTGTGTGGATAAGCAGATATGGGGTCAAAATTCTGATAAAGAAGCACTTTTAAATTCCATCGCACAAAGTTTGGGGTACTTGCAAACAAGAAGTGCTCAAATTGCTTATCGCAGATATGAAAATAGTACAATTACGCGGGCTCGTGTGATCAAAAGCTTACAAAGATTTCGACAAATATTACTTGCTTCCAATTCTGTATATGAATTAAATAGAACTGTTGCTCGGGAGTTTAATTTTTATCAGTCACTGGGGAAAGATGGTAAAGGTTCTGTATTGTTTACAGCTTACTACGAACCTCTATATGCTGCTAGTAGGGTTCCCACAGCAGAATACCGCTACCCAATTTATAGGTTACCACCAGATTTGAATCGATGGCCAAGACCCCATCCTCAACGCCGAGAATTGGAAGGAATTGATGGTTTACAAGGTACAAAGGGAAAATTACGGGGTCTAGAATTATTTTGGTTTCGCGATCGCCTCGAACCATATATGATCCAAATTCAAGGTTCGGGACGTCTTCAGTTTCTAGATGGAAGTCAAACTACTGTGGGTTACGCAGGTAATGTAGCCCATAATTACAAAAGTATTGGACGGGAGTTAGCTAACGATGGTATATTTCCTGTGGAAAGTATAACCATGCCAGTTATTTTGGATTACTTTCAAAAAAACCCAGAAAAATTAGATGTATATATTCCACGGGATCCCAGCTTTGTCTTTTTCCAAGAAAATTTTGGTGCTCCTGCTCAAGGTTCAATTCAAGTTCCTTTAACCGCAGAACGTTCGATTGCTACTGATAAGTCTCTCATGCCTCCTGGAGCTTTGGCAATAATTCGTTCTAATTTTCCCTTTATCAACAGTAGCGGCGATCTGGAATCTCGTGTTGTTAGTCGTTATGTTCTCGATCAAGATGCAGGTGGTGCAATTAAAGGTGCAGGTAGAGTCGATTATTTTTTAGGTATGGGTAAAATTGCAGGTGATCGCGCCGGTGTTACTGTTAGCAATGGTCAACTATATTATTTACTACTCAAAGATTATTAAGAATAATTAAGAAATTGATAATTGCTAATTATTATCAGCACTTGTAACTGGAAAGTTTTTAAACAGATTTAGGAATGGCTGTTGCTAAATATACCAGTAAATAACAAATTTTAAATAAATTACATTAAAAGGTATTTTGTTTTGCTAAAATGCCGACGTAAATCGCTTTAAAGATAACTAATATTTAGTAAATATTAAGTTTATATTTTCCCCTTCAATGATAGAATCCATGAAGTGAGAATATATATTTAAATTAAAACTAAAAGACAAGATTAGTTTTGATTTTTTTATAAAAAAAAATCAATTTAAGTGATAATGTATAGCTCTAAATAGACTCATGTCTTGTTAGCTTTAATCCCTACAACAAAGGAACTACAAAGTATATAGTTCGTCATAAAACATGAAGCTTGCTAATTAATAAACTAAACTGCTAATTTGACTAAATAGATTCATCACTCAACTCTGAAGCATAATTCAGAAATATCCTGAATTTGTATTGTATATAAATGTGTTCTTCATAGGTGAAAAGTACAGTTGGCTATAAATGAAGCTTTGAGGAGGAGTGCAAGAGTTAGTTTAACGTCAATGGATAGAAGCAAAATGTGTCTTTTAATTGACTATATTTACTGCTTTATCTTTAGAAAAGCTCTTTATTTTACAACTTCCATAGGCTTTGTTAATCGATCAATCGAAAGGGTTGAAAAATGATTAAAATTCTAGTAGATGCTGACTTAGTATTAGAAATGTTGATGAATCGTGAGGGATTCATCGAAGATATCAGCGATTTATTAGACAGGGTAAATCCATTGATTCAAATGTATATCACAGATATTGGTTGGCAAAAAATATCTACCTATGTCAGGTGCTTACAAAATAAAAATATTACAGATGTTGTAGCTGCTTGGTTAAAAGACAAAGTTCAAGTATGTAATGTCGATAGAGCCATACTACGAGAAGCACGGACATCTCCTTTAAAAGATTTTGAATCTGCTGTGGAGTTAACCTGTGTCAGTTCTCAACAATTAGATGCAATTGTTACCCATAACTATGATGATTTTGCTCAAACTCCCAATCAGTTATGGATATGGTCTGTGGCTGAATTCAGAGTACGTGCTCATTTAGAAAATCAATTTTCTTTCTCTTCTGGAAATACCAGGCGATCGACACACATCCATCCAATCTAAAACTGAATAAAAATTCAAATCACCAACAATAAAAAATGCTAGTTCTAAATCAGCAAACTAAAATCTTGATAAAATTAAAATTCTGATAATACAAAGGTTTCAAATAAAGACTTCAAAAACATCAAACATATATTCTTAAAATATATTCCCAAAATCATACCTTTAGGAGTATATTTTTTTATTTATTGTTTGAAAACAACATGGTACTTTAATAAGCCTTTAATAGGTCTATATGATTAATGTTTGTCTGAAAAAATGTCAGTAATATTCTTTCTTCCAGTACCTTCGAGTCTCACACACCTTCAAATAGCCTGATTTATTTCAACTTCCAGACTCGTCAAATAATTTCTAAGTATAAACCAGTTAACCGACAGATTAACTGGTGCGAATTAACTGGTACAGTATTGAATGAATTGTTTACAAATAAATATATATACGTACATATTTACTTGCGATTTGCTTTGATTGCGAACCTATCGAACCATAATATCGATGTTAGAATTCACAACTCCATTACCACTATTTTGTTGACTAACACTGGTTTCTGGACCATTTACTTCTACATCTACAGTTGATGATGTAGGTGCGTAACGCGCATCAATTTCTACTGTATTTTTACCAACAGATAGATGTGGTGATAGGTCGAACTCAACCTTATTCCCATAAAGTTTTTTGACAAATTTACCGTTAACAACAACTTTGCCAGTTAGTCTTTTACCTGAAGTTGTGACACTCAAGATATGTGGCTCACTTAAATTCGCTTTACTTAGGGTAAGACTACTACTTTGATACCCAGAAGAACTAGAATAACTACTCGAACTTTGGCTAGTGTATCCAGAAGAGCTACTTGAACTTTGTATGCTTTTGCTCGAACTTCTAGAAATATTCATATTGCGATTACTTGGAGATTGAGCGACAAGTGTTTGATTATTGTTATTATTTTTTGATTGACTTACTGACTCTTGTTTATTAGTACTAATTTGGGAACTATCTGAAGTTTCTTGATTATTATTATTTTGCGAGGTTACTGATTCTTGTTTGTTGTTACTGCTTTGAGAAATACCTACAGCTTCTTGACTATTATTATTTTGTGATGTGACTGACTCTTGTTTATTACTACTACTTTGGGATTGAACTACAGGTTCTTCACCTACTGCTGGTTGGTTTGAACGAGCATTACTTTGGGCACAACCTTGAGTAAGAGTAGCCATTAATACGATAAAAGATGTTAAAAATAGTATTTTTTTCATGACAGTAGGCAAGTGACGACATGTTCGATATATTACTTTTCCGTCGTCATATATCAGGACTTAAGCCTGAATTAATATGGGCCCAATAAAGAGCTTAGATACGACCGAAATCAGATGGGACTAATAGAATAATAGTGTTCTTACTTACAATTATAAAATCTTAATTCTATAAAATCTCAATTCTATAAAATATCAATTCACCTTATAAGAAATATAGTAGCTAAGTGTTTTAGATATATTGGTGAACATTAATTAAGTTTTATTGGCCGTAGCAATATTAACTAAGCTTGAACAATAATATTTTATCGTCTAACTTCTAAACCAAATTGCTTAATTGAAGTTACTTTCTAATATTCAAGTGCCCGAATATGCTGGAACAGTTTGGATTAAATTGATTTTAGACAAATTTCTACCTTTAATTTTGCAAATCATTCATAAGCTGAAATTAAGCTGAGGTTTGGGCACAAAAGTAAAGGTAGATATCACCTCTGACACTAACTAAGCCGAAGTTCCCCCTGATGGGAACCTCGGAGAGTTGGAATCTCTAACATGCAACCAATGAGGAAAGTAGTTTTACTCGTACTTAATCTTCAAAGGGTCTTTTGGGTTCTTGTATGCGCACTTGAACGGGTACTTTTACTCGGACGCGTGGTCTTTTGATCTTAGAACGACGACCGCGATCGCCCGCTTCAATTCTTTGTTCGCTATTTCGGCGTTGAATGCATCTTTCAGATCTACACTTTTGTACAGATCGGTTGACAACAGTACCGCCATCACAATCGCGATCGATGTCTTGACTTACGTTATTTTCCTGTACTCCGCGCTTGCGTTCCCTTGCAACCTGAACACCGATATCGACGGTGGTACAAGCCATTGCTGAAGGTGTGAAAGCAGGAATAAAGAAAGGAGAAATTGCAGAAGCTGAAAACAAACCTAAAGAAAGTAATTTGAGGTTCATGATTGTATCCTTTTTAACTATTGACAAGATGTTGTACGTGAATAGCTATAAGAGCTGTTAGAGCCAGATCTACTCCTGACAGTACGTTGATAGGTTTTACCAGTACATCTAGAATTCCAAGTTTTACGATTGACAGGATACTTGCGATAAGTACGAGAGTAAGGGCTATACCTTCTTCCTAAGCTTCGTCTGTAAGCTCGATTTCTTAGTAAGCGCCTTTGTCTATAAGTTCTTGGGCGAACTCTGACGACTCTTCCACTACCACTTTTGATCTTAACGCCGCCATTTCGATAAACTCTGACCCGACTACCACTACTGCTATTGATTCTGACGCTACCTGCTGTGGCAATTCCGGCAGGTAATAACATAACTGCAGAGAGTGCGATGATTGAGACTATATTTTTAACTGGCATGGCTTGGTCCCTCTCTTTTTCAAAAAACCGATTTTGTACTTTACAATTTATACGTTACAACTTGTCGCTTAAATTGTGTGCTTCGCAAGTGAAGAAAACCGGCAAAACTTCCATCAACTGATTGTCTCTAAGCTATGAAATTAAAGTAATAGGAGCTATTTAACTTATTTTGTCAGTTTTTGCTTAAAGAAATCATTAACTGCAATATTCGACTTTATGAATACAGTTAGTTGCTGGAGTTTGGGTGCATTTTGGGGGTTAGCCGAAGATATAAAATCCTAGGTTATATAAGTGTTTGTACTCAATTACCGGTTAATCGCACCTGTCAAATCGACCTCTTCTGATTTTTTGGCGTTGATCGCTGATTTGACGTGCATTTTGCTCTACAGTGCTATCATCTTCTGCAACACCACGTTGGTTAATGCGTTGTCTAGAGAATTGGTCTTGCCTATCAGAAGCACATCTACGACCTTTCCTTGATTGACGTTGAGTGCTTCTTTGATATCCTCTCAATCTAACTCTGCTGTTATCGCTTGCAGTACCGCTTTGATTGATTTCTTGTATGACTTCTTGTTCTGCAAAAGCAACAGTTGGCATTAAAATCAAACTAGCTGCTAACAAGCTGAATATGTAAGCTTTCTTTAACATTTTTATAGACCTGATAATTGTTGTAGGGTGAATTGGGGATTGGAAACTTTAGCATTCCCCTTTGGTACTCCCTAGGTGTAAAAATAAAAAATTTTGATTTTATGACCTAGGTGAACCAAATTATTTAGTTTTGAGATTATTTAGTTTTTAGGTTCTTCAACTTTCAGGTTTGTTAATTTTCCATTTATTGAGGTAACTTACGGCACAAAGCAGCGTGAGTTTTTCGTACTTGTCGCTGGGTCATGCTGGTTTTTTGCTTGCTTGGTAAGTTACTCAGATAAACGCCACTTTGCGTTTTTACCGCGTTAGGATTTAGTTGTTTAGTTCTGTTTTGTTTGGTTCTGTAAGGTAAACAGAATCTAGGAAGTGAAGTACCAATTCTACGGTTACTTCGATATCCACCTCGGACACTAGTACTTTTAGACCTTTGTCTATTGACACTTTCACTAACAGCAGCGCCATCTCGGCGTACACTACTTTGCTGACTTGTTTGTATTACCATATCAGCCAATGCTGTACTGGGAGCAATTATCAAACCAACTGCTATTAGACCCAAAGCAAATGGTTTTTTCAGCATAATTTAGGGTATCTTGATTTATCCGTTATTTTTAAGCACTATGGCGTTGCTTATACAATTGATAGATCGCAACGCCTAGTAATGTGCAAGTAAAGCCGATAAGTTAGTAGTAATTAACGACGATTTCTTTGTCTTTGGTTGTTGCGGTTGCTAGCATCTTGTCTGTTTTCTGATTCATAATCAGCCGCACCACTTTGAACGTTTCCTTGAACGTTATCTTGCTCTTGCTTCGCGCGACGACCACGGTATTTGCGAGCGGGCTTACGGTAACCGCGACGGCGATTCTTTCCATCGATTGCTTGTCTTTGGTTGCTAACGTTTTCAGCGTTTTGCTCGTTGAAGCTACCGTCAGTTGCAGCACCGTTTTGCTCGTTAAACTGATCGCTGGTTTGACTTTGAGTATCTGCAAATGCTGCGGTAGGAGCAACAATTAAACTAGCAGCTAAAAGACCGAAAGCAATTACTCTTTTCATTTTTGTAGACCTTTATGTGTTGTGTGATATCGAACAGTTTTTATTTGTTGGGCGTTGCTTGTATCGTTGAGTGCAACGCCGGTTAATACGACGTTCAAGTCAATCTAATTAGTAGTAATTAGCGACGATTTCTTTGTCTTTGGTTGTTGCGGTTGCTAGCATCTTGTCTGTTTTCTGATTCAAAATCAGCCGCACCACTTTGAACGTTTCCTTGAACGTTATCTTGCTCTTGCTTCGCGCGACGACCACGGTATTTGCGAGCGGGCTTACGGTAACCGCGACGACGGCTCTTACCATCGATTACTTGTCTTTGGTTGTTAACGTTCTCAGCGTTTTGCTCGTTGAAGCTACCATCAGTTGCAGCACCGTTTTGCTCGTTAAACTGATCGTTAGTTTGACTTTGTCTGTCTGCAAATGCTGCACTAGGAGCAACAATTAAACTAGCAGCTAAAAGACCGAAAGCAATTACTCTTTTCATTTTTGTAGACCTTTGTGTGTTGTGTGATATCGAACTTTTTGTTTGTTGGTTATTTATTGGGCGTTGCTTGTATCGTTGATTGCAACGCCAGTTAATATGACGTTTCAGCTAGTCTAAGTCAGAATTAGCGACGATTTCTTTGTCTTTGGTTGTTGCGGTTGCTAGCATCTTGTCTGTTTTCTGATTCAAAATCAGCCGCACCACTTTGAACGTTTCCTTGAACGTTATCTTGCTCTTGCTTCGCGCGACGACCACGGTATTTGCGAGCGGGCTTACGGTAACCGCGACGACGGCTCTTACCATCGATTACTTGTCTTTGGTTGCTAACGTTCTCAGCGTTTTGCTGGTTGAAGCTACCATCAGTTGCAGCACCGTTCTGCTCGTTAAACTGATCGTTGGTTTGACTTTGTCTGTCTGCAAATGCTGCACTAGGAGCAACAATTAAACTAGCAGCTAAAAGACCGAAAGCAATTACTCTTTTCATTTTTGTAGACCTTTGTGTGTTATGTGATATCGAACTTTTTGTTTGTTGGTTATTTATTGGGCGTTGCTTGTATCGTTGAGTGCAACGCCGGTTAATACGACGTTCAAGTCAATCTAATTAGTAGTAATTAGCGACGATTTCTTTGTCTTTGGTTGTTGCGGTTGCTAGCATCTTGTCTGTTTTCTGATTCAAAATCAGCCGCACCACTTTGAACGTTTCCTTGAACGTTATCTTGCTCTTGCTTCGCGCGACGACCACGGTATTTGCGAACGGGCTTACGGTAACCGCGACGACGGCTCTTACCATCGATT
>NZ_LMTZ01000060.1 GCF_001456025.1 Mastigocoleus testarum BC008 | reverse complement strand
CTTAATCTCATCGGCTTTACCATCCTTGTTATTATCAACAGGAAGAGTTAGTTTCCAATCAAGAAGATCGAAATTGTCCGATGGTGCTACATTAGGGTTCAAACCTGAACTATTGGGAGCCTGATTGTTGACTTCATCAATAACTGGGTCGCTACCATTACCGCCACCATTATCGCCGCCACTGCTACCCCCTGATGAATCGGGTGTTGGTGTTGAATTTGGTTGTGAGTATCCAGTATGGTTGTTATCGAGTGCGTAAAAGGTAGCTTGAGCATAGTCCTTTGAATCGCCCGTATTATTTTGGTTGTACACGCCTGCTTTAAAGTACATGTACTGATTTTTGCTATCAAAACCGCTATCGGTCATATCCACTTCCTGAACAACATCCGGTTTTCCAGGACGCATAATGCTGACTGTCAGTGTATTTCCTTGTGTCTTAACTTTGTAGCTAAACTTCTCATCAAGGGAAATACCATCTGAGGGATTTGATGCATTGTTAGAGCGACTCCCAATCATTTCATACCACTGTTCTGAACCGGTTCGCGGCTCGTGGGCAATGTAAATGGAACCTTTTGAATTGCCAGGTAATTTTCGGTAGTAAATACGCAAAGGCTCATCATCATTTGNCAACACCGGTCGTTGAATCGCTAGTGTCACCTCTGCGCAACATCTCACGTAATTCGGTTCGTGTGTATTTTGTGTTTGTAGATGTTCTAGAACCACGAACCGGTGCTTTAAAGACCATCCCCCCGTCTTCGCCAGTGTAGAAATAGGAGCTATTTTCAAAACCGTCAGATAGTTGTAATTCCTTAATCTCATCGGCTTTACCATCCTTGTTATTATCAACAGGAAGAGTTAGTTTCCAATCAAGAAGATCGAAATTGTCCGATGGTGCTACATTGGGGTTCAAACGCGAAGCATCGGGAATCTGATAGCTAGTTGAGTCCATTTTAAATTTCCTTCAATTTATCCCACTAAATAAGGTTTGCGCTAGAAAGCGACATTTCATGAATGATAATAAACTAATAATTAGGCTTTAAACTTACATATTTTTGTAGAAAAATAATTTTTTTAGATACGGTTTTTTCGCAGGGTAAACGGCGAGAAAATTCATACTTTGAGTACTTTTAAGGTGACTATAGCAAATAATCCTTTAAGTTACTTGCAATACAAATAGATGATAAAAATTCTAGCGATAAAGTATTACTAATAGGACTTACCCACTGATTACAAATTTCTAATAGTTTGAGAACGCTATTTCGGAGCCGGAAACACTTTGCTAACCTTAAGTCGCAATGATTGTAATTGCTTTATCCGTGCGTAAATACTGGCTAAAAGAATTTATTCAGACAAATCTAGCAAGGAGGTGAATGGGCTGACAATAAGGAAAATATAATTGGATAAATGTATCAATTGTTGTCAGTGCTCAGAGCGAGATATTGACTATCTATGAAGCTTTAAACCTTTGTCTCAACAGGAATATAGAAAGAAATACCGACAATTTGCTGGGTAATTGGAGGCAAATAACATTTTCTATATTTAGATAGGTAACTACTTGCAACATGATACATCCTAATTAAGTCGCTCGAACACAGTAGGGTAACCAAAATGAAGATTATCCCTACAAGCCAACTAGTAAAGCAAGAGCATGATGTCATGCTTAGGACAGTAAGATAGGCTACTCTGAACAACGAAAAGATTGCGTTAACTATGTTACAGGTATTATTATTTTTCACGCTCATTATTCAAAATCGTACTTTTTTCTCTTTTTTCCTGTAGTATTATCAGTATTTGTAAATAATTGAGAATAGACAAGTAAAAATCAGTCGTTGAGGAGTACTTATTTATCAGCTTCCCTAAATGTGATGAGAACTCAGACCTTAATGGTTTTTAAAGACCCTAAATCATTATTTGATAATTCATATAGTGATCTGAATTTGAGTAGTAACATATGTCCAGGTTGCCAAAATATAGATGATTTTTATGCACTATCTCGATATACTGTACCCAAATAAAGTAAATACTTACTTTGTTCCCAGTTGGCCTAAATTACTTCTGAGACTAAACCATTGATTGCTTATTTTCTGTCTCTTCAAGAAGATTACAGGAAACAACCTACAAAGAATTTTTGATTCGAACTCGAATATTGACTGTAAAGACTATCAGTAAGTCTGAAATGTAACTTTCAGGCCACTGTTTTATAAACTTTATCTGAAATAGGAATGCAAGGATTTTAAGTATGGATAAACTTCAAACTCAACCAAAATACAACTACGGTGAAGTTCTACAGAAGTCTAATATTTTCTACATGGCCCAACGCTCGGGTAAGCTACCTGAAGATAATCCGATTCCTTGGCGTGGTGATTCTGCACTTAATGACGGAGCCGATGTCGGTCGCGACCTGACAGGTGGTTATTATGATGCCGGAGACCATGTAAAGTTTGGGTTTCCTATGGCATACTCAATGACTACACTGGCTTGGGGTGTAGAGCAATATCGTAAAGGTTATGAGAAAGTCGGTCAATTGGACGAAGCTCTCGATAATATTAAATGGGGAACCGACTTTATTCTCAAAGCCTATGACGATAAAGGAACTGCAACAACCAAAGATGATGTTTTTTGGGGTCAGGTAGGTGATGGTTTTGTCGATCATGCTTACTGGGGAGCACCAGAGAAAATGACAATGGATCGTCCATCTTTCAAGGTGGATGCTGCTAATCCTGGTTCTGATTTAACTGGAGAAAGTGCGGCTGCACTAGCTTCTGCTTCCATTATCTTCCGTGGAACTAATGATGCTTATGCTGACAAACTCTTAGATAAAGCCAAACAGTTATATGATTTTGCAGATACATATAAAGGCAAATATTCTGATGCCATTACAAATGCTAGCACCTTCTATAATTCTTGGAGTGGCTACCAAGATGAACTAGCTTGGGGTGCAGCTTGGTTGCATAAAGCTGTTGAAGCCGCAGGTGGTAAAGATACCAAGTATTTAGATAAAGCAGAGAGTTACTATAACGGTATAGGTACTGGTTGGACCCAAAACTGGGATGATAAATCCTATGGAACTGGTGTTTTATTAGCCCAAGAAACAGGTAAAGAAAAATATCAAGGTGATGTTGAAGCTTGGTTAGATAATTGGGCAGATCCTAATGGTGGTATTGAGAAAACTGAGGGTGGTTTACCATATATAGCTCCGTGGGGCTCTTTGCGTTATTCGTCAAGTACAGCTTTGCTGGCAGGTATATACGGTGATACCGTCAATGATAAGGGAGGAAAATATACAGGCTTTGCAGAAGACCAGATAAATTATATCTTGGGAGATAACCCCAGAAATTCTAGTTATGTAGTGGGCTTTGGTGAAAACTCTCCTCAGAATCCTCACCATCGGGCAGCATCTGGGGCATCTGACGCTCATAATCAAGATGTAGAACCTACAAAACATGTTCTCTACGGAGCATTGGTTGGTGGTCCTAAAGAAGCTAATGATTTTTCTTACAAAGATGATCGTGGTGATTTTATTGCAAATGAAGTAGCGTTAGATTACAATGCAGGCTTCCAAGGTGCTGTTGCACGGATGACACAGGTATTTGGTGGGGAAGCACTAACCGAAATTCCTGGTCTTGACCTAGATGGAACCGGAAGCTCCGGTGGTGGCGGTAACCCCGGTGGTGGCGATGGTAACCCCGGTGGTGGCGATGGTAACCCCGGTGGTGGCGATGGTAACCCCGGTGGTGGCGATGGTAACCCCGGTGGTGGTGGTAACCCCGGTGGTGGTGGAACTGACCCCGATCCAATTACCGGCGATGTTGATTTTTCCATCAGAAGCGAATGGGATACTGGCTTTACAGGTAATGTGGAAATTACAAACAATGGTAGTCAAGATATCAATGGTTGGAAGCTGGAATTCAATGCTCCTTTTGAGGTGAATGACATCTGGGGTGGTGAGATTACAAGCCATGAAGGAAACGCATATGTAATTGAGAATGTTGATTGGGATGCAAATATTGGAGCAGGAGAATCAATTCAGTTCGGCTTCAATGGCAGTAATTCCGATAACATGAACCTGGTGTTAAATAATGTAGAGCTAAATGATGTGCTGCTCGGGACCGAAAACCCAACTAACGCAAGCGGTGCTGCTATGGTGTATATGGTGTAATCTCTCTTTAGAACTCCATATTTCTTCACGCTAATTCTTCAATTCTTCTAAATAAACCTTTTCCCTGGTTTTTCCTATTCTTATTATCAATATATTTGAGTATTTGATAATGAATAGGGGAAATCAGGAACTCAAGGGTAATTATTTTCTGGCTTTTCAAAAAAATACCAGGAAATAGTCTGCAGAACACTTTGTATGAAATATTGCTTATTAGAAATTGTCAGCAGATCTGAAGGCTAATTTCCAGATAATTTTTCTGCAAACTAATATCAAGATTTAAACTCAGGAAACTAAAAATTATGGATAATCTTAAAACCCAACCAAAGTTTAATTACGGTGAAGCTTTACAGAAGTCCAACCTCTTCTATATGGCTCAAAGATCCGGTAAATTACCTGAAGATAATCCTATCTCTTGGCGTGGTGATTCTGCACTCAATGATGGTGCTGATGTCGGTCGCGATCTAACAGGTGGCTACTTTGATGCAGGAGACCACGTAAAATTTGGATTCCCCATGGCATCCTCAATGACTATGTTGGGCTGGGGTGTAGAGCAATATCGTAAAGGTTATGAGAAAGTCGGTCAACTTGACGAAACTCTGGCAAATATCAAATGGGGAACTGACTATATTCTCAAAGCCTACGATGATAAAGGAACTAAAACTATACAGGATGATGAATTCTGGGGTCAGGTAGGTGATGGTCAAGCCGATCATAATTTTTGGGGTGCACCCGAAGATATGACAATGGCTCGTCCTGCTTTTAAGGTTGACGCTGCTAATCCCGGTTCAGATTTAACAGGAGAAAGTGCTGCAGCACTAGCTTCTGCATCTATTGCTTTTCGGGGTACTGATAATGCTTATGCTGATAAACTCTTAGACAAAGCAAAGCAGCTTTATGATTTTGCAGAAACATATAAAGGTGCTTATTCTGATTCCATTACAGATGCTGGTAAGTTTTATAAATCCTTCAGTGGTTATAAAGATGAACTTGCTTGGGGTGCAGCTTGGTTACATAAAGCAGTTAAAGCTGCAGGCGGTCAAGATACTAAGTATTTAGATAAGGCAGAGAGTTATTATAATGGTCCTGGTGGTTCCCATGACTGGGATAATAAAACTCCTGGAACTGCTGTTATTCTGGCTCAAGAGACTGGTAAGAGAGAATACGTACAGGCTACAGAAAGTTGGTTAGATACTTGGGCAAATCCTAGTGGTGGTATTCCTAAAACCGATGGTGGGTTGGCATGGTCAACCCAATGGGGTTCTTTGCGTCATGCAGCAAATGTATCCTTTCTCGCAGGTATTTATGGTGACACTGTAAACGATAAAGGTGGAAAGTATACAGATTTTGCAGAAAGTCAGATTAATTACATGTTGGGAGATAATCCCAGAAATTCCAGTTATGTAGTAGGTTTTGGTGAAAACTCTCCCCAGAATCCTCACCACCGAGGATCATCTGGAACTACAAATTTAAATGACCCCAATCCCAACAAATACACTCTCTACGGTGCGCTAGTTGGTGGTCCCAAACAAGCAGATGATTTTGCTTATGAGGATAACCGTGGTGACTATATCGCTAATGAAGTAGCCTTAGATTATAATGCTGGTTTTACTGGTGCTCTTGCACGGATGACACAGGAATTTGGTGGTAAAGCACTAACTGAAATTCCTGGTATTAACCTGGATGGAAATGGTAACTCCGGTAGTGGAAATCCCGATGGTGGTGGTAATCCTGATGGTGGCGGTAATCCTGATGGTGGCGGTAACCCCGGTGGTGGAACAGATCCCGATCCAATCATTGGTGATGTTGATTTTTCTGTTAGAAGCGAATGGAATACTGGCTTTACAGGAAATGTGGAAATTACCAATACTGGCGATCAAGCTATAAATGGCTGGAAGTTAGAATTTACTGCTCCTTTTGAAGTTAATGATATCTGGGGTGGTAATATCTTAAGTCATGAAGGAAACCAATATACTATCGAGAGTGCTGAGTGGGATGGATTTATTGCACCTGGAGCATCAATAGAGCTTGGTTTCAATGGCAGTAATTCCGATAATATGCAACTTGCTTTGAACAATG
Source organism: Mastigocoleus testarum BC008 (assembly GCF_001456025.1). Classification (GTDB taxonomy): domain Bacteria; phylum Cyanobacteriota; class Cyanobacteriia; order Cyanobacteriales; family Nostocaceae; genus Mastigocoleus; species Mastigocoleus testarum. Next base: position 11,454 of record NZ_LMTZ01000060.1, on the reverse strand, counting down.
TAGAACTCAACGATGTACCGATCGGAACTGTAGATCAAACTGCTGCTAGTAGCGGAATTGTGTAGACCAATAATATAGGAAATCTTATTATTCACGGTAATTTTTCAAATAAATTACTGTGAATAATTAATTATTAATACTAAAATACTATCCCCGGTGGTGACGGAAATCCTGATGGTAGTGGTAACCCCGGTGCTGGGACCGATCCTGATCCAATCATTGGTGATGTTGATTTTTCTGTTAGAAGTGAATGGAATACTGGCTTTACAGGAAATGTGGGAATTACCAATACCGGTGGTAAAGCTATAAACGGCTGGAAGTTGGAATTTACTGCTCCTTTTGAAGTTAATAATATCTGGGGTGGTAAAATCTTAAGTCATGAAGGAAACCAATATACTATTGAGAGTGCTGAGTGGGATGGATTTATTGCACCGGGAGCATCAATAGAGCTTGGTTTCAATGGCACTAATTCCGACAACATGCAACTTACTTTGAACAATGTAGAACTCAACGATGTACCGATCGGAACTGTAGATCAAACTGCTGCTAGTAGCGGAATTGTATAAGCCAATAGTATAGAAATGCTCATTATTCACGGTAATTCTTCAAATAAATTACCATAAATAATTGAGATTTAGTACAAATATACTACCAGTCTAAATGTTTCACATCGCTGAGAAGTCACCATTTTGTCACTTTTTCTCTTTAAAATCATTTAGTTGGTCATATTTCTAGTATTTTTTATTTGAATATTAGTGACAACTTAATATGTAGCAATTTAAGAGAAAACTTTTTTAGTACATCTGACTGAATTAGGCTTAATAGCTAGCAAAAATAGACACAAGTAGAATTGATAGGTATAGAATTATGTGGGAATTTGCAGGTTTTAACTATCCATCATGGTGGAATGGAAAATTCGCTTCTCCTGAATCGACTAAAGCTTTAAAGCAACTCAAAGCAACTGGTGCAGATTCAGCAACAATTGTGGCAACTTCTTTTCTTGATACCACCGAAAGTAGTAAGATTGTTTCCAAGCAAAGCACTGAATCTCTAGAAAACGTTGAAAAGGCAATTGTAGATGCCAAAAATCAGGGTCTTTCGGTTTTATTAAAACCCCATGTCGATCTCAGTAATGGTCAATGGAGAGGTTCTCTTGACCCAACAGATCGCAAAGCTTTTTTCGATAACTATAAAGACTTAATCCTGGACTATGCAAAATTAGCCCAGAAACATGATGCTAAAGCCTTAGTAATTGGGACTGAACTTGTTAAACTTACAGGCGAAGCTGATAAGGATGCTTGGCTAGATATTATTAAGGAAGTAAGACAGGTTTATGATGGTAAATTAACCTACGCAGCTAACTGGGATAATATTGAGAATATTTCCTTTGCAGAAGGTCTTGACTTTGTTGGTGTAGATGCTTATTTTCCTCTGACAGCAAACAAGGATGCTAGTGTTGACGAACTTGTTCAAACTTGGACATCTACACCTGAAATAGAAGATATAAAACAGTTGACTAATGGTCAGTCAATTGTTGATTGGTTAGAACAAGTTTCGACAGATTATGGTAAGCCTATTGCTTTTACTGAGATAGGTTATCGTAGTCTTGATGGTACTGCAGCCAAACCTTATGAATTTCAAGGCGGTGGCAAAATTGATTTTGAAGAGCAATCGAGACTTTATGAAGCTGTCTTCAAAGTATTTGGTGGAGATGTTCCAGAAGCAGGAAATGTAGATTGGTTCAAGGGTGCACAATTTTGGAACTGGTATGCTACAGAATCGCAAAATAATGACCCAACTGATTTAGATTATCCTATTTTGGGCAAACCATCTGAACTTATCTTTAAAGAATACAGTGCTCAGCTAACTGATGGTAATCCCGATGGTGGTAACGGTAATCCAACTGACCCAACGGGTGGTGGAACCGATCCAGTGATTGGTGATGTCGATTTTTCTGTAGGAAACGAATGGAATGCTGGTTTTACAGGTAATATCGAAATTACCAATACAGGCGATACGGCTATAAATGGTTGGAAATTAGAATTTGATGCTCCTTTTGAAGTGAACAGTATCTGGGGTGGTAAAATTACAAGTCACGAAGGAAATCGGTATGAAATTACTAATGTTGACTGGGATGGAGTAATTGCAGCGGGAGAATCAATTAAGCTTGGGTTCAATGGAAGTAATTCCGATAATATGGATTTGGCTTTAAGTAATGTTGAACTAAATGATGTGTTGATTGCAACTACAGACCAAACTTCAAATAGTGCAATGGTGTAAAACTATTTTTCAAATACTTCGGTTTTTCACATAGTGAGACCATAGCCCCCTAAATCTCCCAATTATGGGAAACTTTATGAGTTTCCTCCTCCACCAAAATTGGGTAGCTAGGGGGCAAAATCATCAAGACTAAAAATCTAAATTATTAATTAGATAAGTAACATGAAATCCGTCTGCAGTATTATTTTATGCTTATCACTTATAAAATCCGGACTAGTTTAAATCATATCCATCAATGTTATCGTCAACACCGTAGAATTGAGACTAGTTATAGAATTAAAAATTTGTAAGGAAGTAGCCCAACGCTGTAGATGCGCCGCACTCACCAGAGCAATTAAACTGATGCTATTGAAAACTTCGCGGCTGAAAAGATTGCGTTACTGTATGGTCTGACTGGATAATAATCGCGGTTGATTCTGGCACCTCCTCCCAATCGTCTGTCAAGTCTGTTAATGGTTCGGAGACAACTAGGCGAGCATTTTCAGAAAAAATATCGCATTCTGGATTCAATTCCTGACAGGCGCGCCAGTTTTTACTACAGTAGAGTGTGCGTGATTGCCCTATGGTTGAATAGCGAACAGCGATTAGGCGTTTACCCTCACTGATACCAAGCGTCATCTGGATAGATGTAGTTCCCCCATTATCTTGGCTAACCTGTTCAATGAATCCAACCATCATCTCAAGGGCATTTACCGGATCGTCGGCAAGTCCAAAGGTCAATGCAAGATAGAACATGATTTCGGAGTCTGTGCTTCCCTCAATGAACGGATAGAGATCGGGAGCGATCGCAAGAGCAAGGTCTCGCTTAATATGTTTGAAATTATCAATTACACCATTGTGAACAAATAGCCATTTATCATATCGGAAGGGATGACAGTTCGTTTGCTGGACTGCCGTCGAGGTTGCAGCTCTCACGTGGGCGAGAAACAACGGGGATGCGATCTGTGCGGCTAAGTCCTTTAAGTTGTTATCATTCCAAGCAGGTTGAATATTTCGATAAACTCCTGGAGTAACTCGGTTACCATACCATCCCACCCCAAATCCATCGCCATTAGTAGTAGTCTCAGAGGTACGGGCGGCTAGGCTTTGGTCTATCAGGGAATGTTTCGGCTTGTAAATTAACTCTTCGAGATAAATCGGGTTACCCAAATAAGCAAGCCATCGGCACATCGAAGTGTTTTTCCACCTCATATTACGGATGTTCTATTGCTACTATATTGCACAACGCGCTCAAAGCACTGATTGATAACGTAGTTGAAGCTTCGGATATCATCAGTACTACAGTGATTTTAATTTAGTACGGAAACACTAAATCTATAATTAAAGATCTAAAGGTGATGACAGTAAATATTATTACCTCTATTATTTTAATAATATGCATTGGGTTGTTCTAACAGGAGCAATTTAAGATCTGGAATAATCCACATATCATCTGTAGTCTATAGTGCATAAAATCCTTCAAGATGTAGCTTCAATCATTACTTTATAGTTATGCACTCAATTACAACGGCAGTTGTGGCTGCTATTTTTGCGATCAGCAACGGTGCGGCGATTAAAAATACTGAATTACTCGGCATAGGCTGGAATTATCCTAAAATCAGTCAAATTAATTCACTCAACCCAAGTTCTGGTGGTTTTTTGAATTTAGATGGATCTAATTCTTGGCAATCAAGTATAAAAAATATTGTAAAAGTGCAAGGTAAATCCTTGCGAGATAGGAATAACCACATAATTATAGAACTAGCATTATCAAACTCAACTCAAAATAATAAAGCAGCTAAAATCTTGGAAGGGCATACAAAATGGGTTCGTGACGTCAGCTTCAGCCCTGACAGTAAACTTCTTGCAACTGCGGGTGGTGACAAGACGGTGAAACTGTGGGATGTTACTACAGGCAAAGAAATTAGAACGCTTAGTGGTCATACAGGCTGGGTTGATAGCATCAGCTTTAGCCCTGACGGTAAGCTTCTTGTTTCTACAGGTCGCGACAAAATGGTGAAGCTGTGGGATGTTACCACAGGTAAAGAAATCAGAACACTCGGTGGTCATACAAACTGGGTTTTAGATATCAGCTTCAGCCCTGACGGAAAGCTCCTTGCTTCTGCGGGTGCTGACAAGACTGTGAAACTGTGGAATGTTACCACAGGTAAAGAAATAAAAACCTTCCATGGGGGTAAATATTCATTTAATGGCATCAGCTTCAGCCCTGACAGTAAACTTCTTGCAACTGCGGGTGGTGACAAGACAGTAAAACTGTGGGACGTTACTACAGGTAAAGAAATCAGAACCCTCAATGGGCATACAAGCTGGGTTAGTGTTGTTACCTTCAGTCCTGTTAGCATTGCGACCCCCCAAGGGTTTGGTAAGCTCCTTGCAAGTGGAGGTGGTGACAACACGGTAAAATTATGGGATTTTACTTCAGGCAAAGAAATTAAAACTTTCAATGGGCATAAATCTTCGGTTAATAGCATCAGCTTCAGCCCTGATGGAAAGCTGGTTGCTTCTGCAAGTAGTGACAATATGGTGAAACTGTGGGATGTTACCACAGGAAAAGAAATCAAAAATCTCAAACATACAGACTGGGTTAGTGCCGTTAGTTTCAGCCCTAATGGCAAGTTCCTTGCAACTGCTAGTGGTGACAAAACTGTGAAATTATGGAATACCACGCAGATAAGTCGCTAGACGAATTTAATACCAATTTCTTAAAAAACTATTACACATCAATTATTTGAACTGCTCCCTGTTTTGCGTTTGGCTTTGCCGCTCGCGTTCCAAGGTATTCCTGCCCTGCGGGATGGATACACCCGGATGATTATGTAGTGTTATACAAAAATTATTTATCCATATTCAAACATCTAGATGTTGACAGTCATATAGCTTAGTACACTAATCAAATGTACATGAATTATTAACTTATAAAATATTAATATATTAATTATTTGTATACTTTTATTTTTAATACAAAGCACTTAAATGTTTAAGTATATAAATTCTCAAGTGTTCAAGTCTTTTTGATTGGTTTTTTGATGCAAGATAAATAATGAATTTGAGACATTAATTTATATTCGGTAAAGTAAAACATACCTACATGCAAATGCTTATCTGAACCCCGCAATACCATGATTCCTCTAATCGGTTATAGCGATCGCTTGTCTGTTGCTCCCAGGATGAAGATTGAATTTAAGGTCAGCAGTAATCAGCATCTACCTTATGATGCAAAGCTTGTACGCGTGATTTCTGGAGACCCTAACCCGGATGGAGTTGGTATTCGCGAAGAGGAATTACCTGCAAGTTTTACTGGTTCTTATCCATCGCGATTTCAACCGGTTTATCTTGGTTCTTACGCTCGTGTAAAGCATCGAGATGTTTTCAGTGGCGCTTCTAGTTTTACTGTCATTGCAACGATATACCCAACCACACCAAACAAGGGAGAACAAGGAATCATATGTAAATACGATCGCTATATAAAAGCTGGGTTCGCCTTAATTATTGATGCTGATGGCTGTTTGGCTGGTCAAATTGGGGACGGGAAAGGAAATGAAATTCAAGTTTCTACTGGTCAAAAATTATGGGTCCGCAATTGGTATCGAGTATGGATGACATTTAGTTGTGATTTCAAATCTGAGGGTAAAATTCTATCTGTAGGGCAATTACCCCTAAAATCTAATTATCTGCAGGACAGTGGGGCTAGTAAATCAATTCAAGTTAAATTTATCCCGGAGTTGAATACTGGTATCGATTTATTAATTGCTGCAATGGATGGAGTTCCGGTTGCTAAGCATTTTAATGGTAAAATCGAGCGCCCTATAGTGTTGAATGGAGCTTTTGACCGAGAAACTATCTTAAAGATACAGAACTCACCTACGGATAACCTAATTAACGTGATTGCGACGATAGGAAGCAATCCCAAAGCAATTATTGCAGTATGGGACTTTTCCCAAAATATTACAGGTACTCAAATTATCGACTTGGGACCAAACAAACTTGATGGGGAGCTAATTAATTTACCTACCAGGGGAGTAACGGGTTCTAATTGGTCTGGTGAGGAAATGTGTTGGAGACATGCACCAGAAGAATATGGAGCAATTCATTTCCACGATGATGATATCTATGATTGCGGCTGGGAGACTGATTTTAGTTTTACCGTTCCTGAAGATATGCACAGTGGGGTATATGCTGCTCGTCTCAAGTGTGGCGATGTAGAAGAAATGATTCCTTTTTTTGTGCGACCAAAACCGGGTCAACCTCAATCTGATATCTGCGTTTTAATTCCTACATTTACTTATATTCTTTATGGAAATCATGCTCGCGGTAATACCAATGAGGTTTATCGAGAACGTGCGAATGTATGGAATGCACGTCCATGGACGCCAGATGAGCATCCAGAATACGGACTTTCCACTTACAATTTTCACTCTGACGGGAGCGGTATTTGTTATGCATCGCGATCGCGACCAATGATGAATATGCGATCGGGTTTTATCTCGATTCCAGAATTCCCAGGTTCAGGTTTACGTCATTTCCCTGCAGATACCCATTTGTTTGCTTGGTTAGAGGCGATGGGGCATAATTTTGATGTGATTACAGATGAAGATTTACACGAACAGGGTTTTAGCTTAATTGAATCTTACAAGGTTGTGCTGACCACAACACACCCGGAATATCATACAAAACAAAGTCTTGATGCTCTGAAAGATTACAGCGAAAATGGCGGTAATTTAATGTATTTGGGTGGAAATGGCTTTTATTGGCGAATTGCAAAGCACCAAGAATTGGATGGTGTATATGAAGTGAGACGCGCAGAAGGAGGTATTCGGGCTTGGGCTGCAGAACCTGGGGAATATTATCATAGTTTTGATGGGACCTATGGTGGTTTATGGAGACGTAATGGTCGTCCACCCCAGGAACTGGTAGGAGTTGGATTTTCGGCTCAAGGTTTTATGGAAGGGACATATTACCGTCGTCACCGCAATTCTAAGAATGAAAAGGTTGCGTGGATATTTGCGGATGTTGATGAGGATATTTTGGGGGATTTTGGTCTAATTGGCTGCGGTGCTGCAGGTTATGAACTCGACCGAGTCGATTATGCTTTGGGTACTCCCCGAAATGTGTTTGTTTTAGCAAGTTCTGAAAACCATAATGATAATTTTATCCTGGTTCATGAGGAGCAACTCACCCACGTTTCTAATTGTGGGGGAGAACCAGATTCTGACTTGATTCGGGCTGACATAATTTATTATGAAACTCCCAATGGGGGAGCAGTATTTTCAGTTGGTTCAATTTCTTTTTGTGGAAGTTTATCTCATAATAATTATGATAATAATATTTCCCGAATTACGAATAATGTTATTTTAAGGGCGATCGGGGATTAGGGATTGGCGTTAGCGGCTAGCGTAAATGTACCGGTTTGGACGCGTCTAAAGACGAATGCACGCGTCTGACGACGTTAGCGCAGCAATACGTAAGGCTTAACCGCAAAGTAGCGCAGCTATAATTGATTTTAGTTTTACCGTTTCTGAAGATTGGGTCCTGAACTATAATATTTACCTACGTCAATAAATTGACATGAACCCCGATGACGAAACAATTTGATTCGCTCTGGCTTCCGTACGCACAAATGAAAACTGTAGTACCCCCATATAGAGTAGTTAGAGCAGAAGGGGTCAAACTCTATTTTGATGATGGTACGGCGCTCATTGACGGTATCTCTTCGTGGTGGTGTGTTATTCATGGCTACAATCACCCTGTCCTCAATAAGGCGGTTCAGGAGCAACTGGCAAAATTCGCTCATGTTATGCTTGGGGGTCTGGTTAACGATGCAGCTATTAAGTTAGCCGAAACCTTAGTCAGAATTACCCCATTTGGGCTCAACCATGTTTTCTTTGGTGATAGTGGCTCAGTGGGGGTAGAGATTGCGCTCAAGATGGCAATTCAGTTCTGGCGCAATCAAGGTTTTCCCCAGAAGAGCCGTTTTGTGGCGCTCCGTCGGGGCTATCATGGCGATACGACAGGGGCTATGTCAGTGAGTGACGATGATGAGGGAATGCACCGATTGTTTAAAGGGGCGATACTCCCTCAGTATTTCGTTGATGCACCGGGTGGACCTAATATAGAGTCTGACGAATCCCAAGCATCACTTGGTCAACTTGAGGAGCTTTTGAGAGCGAATAACAGTCAGATTGCCGCTGTAATTCTCGAACCGATATTTCAAGGAGCTGGTGGTTTTCGCTTCTATCCCCCCGAGTATTTATTTTGCGCCCGAAGGCTTTGTGATGAGCACAAAGTGCTACTTATATTTGATGAGGTAGCAACAGGTTTTGGGCGGACAGGAGCCTTATTTGCAGCAGATCTTGCCAATGTCACCCCAGATATCATGGTTTTGAGTAAAGCGCTCACTGGGGGATATTTCGGACTATCGGCAACTATCGCTACAAGCCAAGTCTACGAGTCCTTTCTCGGTGACGATCCGGAACTTGCCTTCATGCATGGTCCTACTTTTATGGGAAATGCAGTCGCCTGTGCTGTCGCGTTAGCAAGTATCAGTCTCATTGAAACTGAAAACTATCTCAGTAAAATCAAAGCTATTGAGAAAGTGCTTATAGAAGAATTCCATGGATTGGATGGACCATCGCTTTGTGATGCACGAGTACTTGGAGCCATAGGAGTCCTAGAGTTTGAATCTCCGTCGAACCTCATGGGATTCAGGGAGTTTGGTCGCGATCGGGGAGTATGGCTTCGTCCCTATGGCAAGTGGCTGTACACTATGCCCCCATATATCATTGATGAAGACGACTTACGACTAGTTACTGCAGTTATGAAGGAGTGGCTGTTATACCAAGGCAAATGTATCTAAATATCTCAAGTTTATGGAAGATTCTTAGATACTCTTACTCCTATTAATAAAGTGACAGGTGCTACAAATAACAGCCACATGGTATTTTGTAATCCATAGTGTTGAGCAACCAAACCCAGTCCAAGAGGGATTAAACCACCTACTAAACCAAATAAGTTATTCAATGTCATGACTGTACCACTCTGTCCAGGCATCACTTTATACAATTGCCCTTGGAGAATTGAGTACCAACCAGCGTTAAATAAACCCAGCAAACCAAGAATTAATAATTTGACGTTGATGTTTGGTATGAGCAAAAAAGCTGGATAAAGACACAAAACGATCGCAGCACTTAATCGTAAGTAAGAAAGTCCCCGTATTCTTTCTAATAAGGGAATGAGCAAAAAATCCCCCAGTAAACCAAAACCCAACCATACAGCAACGGCAAAACTAGCTTGGGTATTGTTTGCACCCACAGAATCAACAAAATACAATGCCAAAAAGCCACCTAGAATATCCAGCATTAAATCCGAAAATTGTAATAAAATTAACCAGAGCACCACTTTAGGTTTTTTTAAGGCGTTAAAGGCGTTAATTACCCCCTTTCTCAAATCCTGTGTTGCTTGATCGCTATGTGCAGATATCGTTGCGAACGCTCTTCGATGCTTCCACACGATTCCCAGCAAACATACTGTGAGTACCGCCAAAAGAAAAAATGCACTCCGCCAACTTTGATTTAATGCAACAGCAACTGCTAAAATCAAAGGCCCAATTACATTTCCCACAGAACCGGCGAATTCCCAACGTGCCATATTTTGCTCGTGGTTTGTCGGTTCAATATCCATGAGTGTGGCTTGGGAAAGACTGACAAAGCAACCAGAAGCCGGATAAAACAGGATAAAGCCTACTAATAATAATGGAAAATTGTGGCTGAGGGAAATTAACAATAAAGCAGTTGCAAAAGCAACACCTCCACCCAAAATTAATTTTCTTCGCTGACCGATATCTCCCCAGATTCCCGCTAAAGGTTCTATGATACTACTTACAATATTGGGTATTGTCAGCAACATCCCTACTTGGATATAGTCAAGCTGCAAATCGTTGCGAATTAACGGCCAAGCAGCACCACGGACCCCATCAATCATCTCGTCTAATAATTCAATGAGGAGGAAGATAATAGTTAATAAAAATACATTACTTACAGTTTTATTTTTTCCATGAAGTGACATTATTTATTCTCCCATCTTCAACATTTACCAACGCTTGCATTCAAAACAGCGATGGCTGTTGGTGGGGGAATCCATGTAGAAGCCTTATATAGGGTTTTTCTACAAGAACAAAACTGTAGGGTTTGTAATGTAAATCGCTGGGGCGATAATTTTTTATGAGGTTACCAGGGTGGGAATTTCATAAGTATTAGGGATTAAAAGAATTATGGGTTAAAAAGATTGCTCGCAAGGGAGACGTAACTATTATATTGTAGTTTATTCTTAGCCAGTAGGCATTTTACGATGCAGTTATACGCCTGAAGATGACCATTATTTTATTGTTACCTCAAATAGCCCATGTATCCCAAATAGGTACCGATTGTGAGAAATCCGACGCCGGATAATCTGAGGGCTGTTCTACCTGTTTTCGGGGATTTGAGCGTTAATTCAGGTACGACAATTAAACCCACACCTTTCAAGGTTGCTGCAAAACCGATGAGTGTAATAATTACTTCTAAAAGATTTCCCCAGCGAAAATGTTGTAGCAGGACAGACATACCAACCAGAAAATGCACTGCACCGGAAAGATTAAGGCTTACAGGATGTACACTTGCATTTGTATTTACCATCTTCTCGTAAAAGTCAGTTGAAAGCAGGAAACCCACTCCGGTGACAATAAAATATGCGGATGCGAGTTTAGCAAAAAATATGGTTGTCTCGTCCATAATGCTCCTAGATAGATATGGGTCTTTCTAAGGGAGGAAAATAGGTGTTAGATACCAGAAATTCTTTTTTGTTTTGCGATAAGCGTAAGCTCTGATTATGTGATCGCCTTTGTAAATGTATCGTAACGCAGGATCAATTATTATTTTATTGCTGATTTAATAATTCTTCTTATTACCACCATTAGTTTCCGACCAATTGTATTCTCTTTTACACTTAATAACCTCTTGATTGATTTGTTTGTTTCCAGTTTTGTAATAAATCAGTTTTTTAATAAGAAGTTGTCACAGATTAAACACCTTGTTCGTCTAAGTTAATAGATCTCGTATAGCAATCGCCAGCTTAGTTAGGACGTAAGGTAAGATAGATCGAGAAGTGATTAGTCTGGACAATTCCAATGGCAAGGTCTTA
>NZ_LMTZ01000059.1 GCF_001456025.1 Mastigocoleus testarum BC008 | reverse complement strand
CTATTGACCAAAATTTTCTTTTGGTGAGGAGAACTTCAGAAATTTATTTCTTGGTATCTCCAACGACCCGCACTATTATTCCTGCTATTATTCCTAAATGATCTAGATTTTTACTCGAAAATTCTTCTTTTTGGCAATTCATATTTTTGACATTTTTGTTTAATTCAGACTTATTTTCTCATTTCTCCCTGAATTTATTGTCAATGCCTTATGAACTTCAATTTATTAGTATTTTTATAATATTGACTATATTTTTTACCTGGTTGCCACACTTGTAATGATTTTTTCCGCGATTTATTATACCTAAATTTATACTACAAGGTGAAGTGCGGAATGTAGGCTGTATGCTTCGGTCTTCTCCATGGCGTAACCATGAGAACCACTCACTGTTTCAGATTTCTTTAATGATTATACTCTCCCCATAGTAACAAAAGAGGGATAATTTACAAAAAAACAAAAAATAGCTAAAAGTCTGATAAATGATATATTTAAGCTTGATGTCTGACTTATTCTCAAGCAATGAGTAGCAAAAAACAACCGAGACCATGGCAAGAAGAAAGATCATCCACTGGTTAACCCTTTTTTATCACTTTTGGCGGACGATAATCTACAACCTTTGTGTTGCAAGTATTTTGCAATAATGAAGCCTAAATGACATTCATCTCAGCGCTAACGCCAAAACTATTGTTATACATGGGGTTCAGAATAAGTGCCATGTATTTATTTCCCCAGAGCGACAGAAGCGTCTGAGAAAAGCAGTTGCATTCCTTATGAATATAAAGAAATATTTCAGTTTTTTAGAAGTGTCCCACGGGCGGTGCACTACCCCTAATGAATGGGAAAAACACTCTAAATCCAAAAGCTCGAATTTATAAGGTTTTCAGCTCGTGTTTCTTGAAAGAGTTAAAGTGAAGCGATGGTATCTCATCTACAAGCGCTACTAAGTCCAGCAATTTTTAATCAACAAGCCCTGTATCGATGGTTGGGAATGAGAAATCGTATCCTCAATTTACCTTTAATGCTTATGGCAGTGCTGACTCTTTTATGGCGCAATGTTACGGGTATCCAGTAATTAACTCATCTTTTGTGCAAAAAAGGGTTTTTATGGGTAGAAGCAACTAAAGTAACTCAAAAAGCTTTTTCTAAAAGATTTTTAACATTTCTAGCTATTTTATTCGAAAAAGTATTTAAAGAATTACTACTTCACCTACAACAACAGTGGGATAATTTATTTTTTGGCCTTCCCTAAGTTTTGCTCTTTCTCATTTTAAAAAGATGGAGATAAATATAAATGAATGAAGAAAAGCGCCGGAAAGAACTAGCTCATTTTTTGCGAACACGCCGCGCCAGACTAAAACCCAATCAGGTTAATCTACCAAATGGATTTCGTCGTCGTACCTCTGGATTAAGACGTGAAGAAGTTGCTGAACTTGCAGAAATCGGTGTAACTTGGTATACCTGGCTTGAACAGGGTCGTGAGATCAAAGTATCTGCGAAAACGTTAGATAAGATTGCTTCAGCTCTTCAGCTTAATGTTCATGAAAAAAAACATCTATCTCGATTAACAAAGCAACATCTACCTCTTAATTCTTCTCCCCCTCCCGTATCAGTAATAACTCCAGCGATGCAATATATTCTTAACGCACTAGGGATAAATCCTGCCTATATTACAAATCAAAAATGGGATATTTTAGCTTGGAATCGGTCAGCTTGTGCGCTTTTTGGTAATTTTGAGCGAATGTCTTTGAAAAATCGTAATTTAATCTGGTTAGCATTTACTGATATTGCGATGCGTCAACTTTTTGTAGACTGGGAGGATTTTGCTCAATGCTTACTGGCACAATATAGATCTACGTATTATTATTTTATTGAAGAGGAATCTGAGAGTACAAAACTTACTGAGGCTTTACAAAGAGCTAGTCCAGAATTCCAGCAATGGTGGTCTTGCCATAATGTTATAGGTAGCAGCGAATGCCGTCAGGAACTTAATCACCCGATTGTTGGTAGGTTGGTTTTAGAATCCATAGCTTTTCAGATCTGTGATTTACCCTATCTCCAATTAATTGCTTATACACCAACTCAAGAGCTAGAAACTGTTGAAAAACTTCAGAAGCTTTTCAATTTAAATCATAGCTGTTAAACTAGAATTCTCTATGCAATGTTACAAGCAACTGTACTCAAGGGATAGATTATTTAGGGAGAATACCAGCCAACTTCAATGGGACATTGATCAGCAAGGGTGTTGGGTAGTGGTAAACAAGTAATGATGAATTATAGTAGTGCACAAAATACGAAATAACACCAATATGATTTTCTATGGATTTGGAAAAGGACAAAGTTTTTTGTACCAGTTCTAGATACTCGTTGTCTTAAGGTCATTGTTGAATCTCTCAATGTAGCTGGTTTTACTAGTTTCTTTACCTATTGCTCTATATCGTTTGCTTGGTATAACTGCTCCATAAGCGTTCCAAAAGTTAGTATACGCAACCGCACACTGACGATATATGGGAGGCAAGAATTACTATAACTTACGTACTTATGATTCATCATATGCGCCAACAGAAACACCAACTATTTCGCGAGTACAAGAGTCTAGAGTAAGGCAGATCCATTTTTATTATTCACAAATGACCATAACTCATCACATTAGATGGTTAAGCGACCTTTTTTTTGGTTTTACTTGCACTTTTCGTGGAACTGAAGCATATATTTTCATTGATATAAGTTTGCAGACACCGCTCGGAAACCTTTGTTATATGAGTAATACCAGCCAGGGAGATTCGTTCTAACAATAACTTGTCAATTAATTCTTGTGTTTTTGGGTCACTCACTTTTTTCTGTGGATTTTTAATAAATTGTCGATCACAGCTAAAGCTGCGCTTACCGATCACAATAGTGGTATCTAAATCTTTGCTTGCCGTTATGAATATGATCATTTTTGACCCGACTTTTACCAACGTAACGCTGCGCTAACGTCGGAAGGAAGAAGGAAGACGGAAGAGGGAAGATGTCAAGAAGCGCGTTTTCCTTCTTCCTTCCTTGCGACCCCGAAAGGATACAAGCCCCGTCCTTCGAGGACGGAGAAGGTTATGACTAACGTCACGCTACGCTAAGGGAGGAGTACAAGCAACTTCGGCAACATAAAACCTTCTTCCTTCTTCCTTCTTCCCTCTTCCTTCGCTGTGACAAATGGGTGAAGTACAATTTGGACATTCTGGTATTACTTAAATTAAATCGGCTGTATTTTGAGTATAGAAATAGACACTAAATTCAAACTTTAGAAAAGAAATGAAAATGAACGATGGTTGGAATGGTAATCTTAGTAATTTGATTAAGTCAGATATTTTAAAGAGAGCCAATCAGGTTCGAGTAATATTTCATAATCTTAGTATTCAAATTTTTGCCCAACTAAGATCAAAGCTATTAAATTTTGCACAGTTAATTTTCAGCCTATCAAGCACGATAAAAAAAGGCACAACAATTACCATATTAGTTATAGCTATAATTCTAGCTGGAAATACTGTTTCAGCACAGTTGAATGCACCGGAACCACCACCTTCTCTTAAAACAGTACAGGTTCCAGAACCTGATAATCTTGGAGAATTTGTAAAGGATAAGGTAGCCGCAATCGAGCTAGGAAAGGCTTTATTCTGGGACATGCAAGTTGGTAGCGACGGTATAAGTGCATGTGCCAGTTGTCACTTTCACGCGGGCGCAGATAATAGATCTAAGAATCAGCTCAGCCCCGGGTTGTTAATTGTGAATCAGGATCGAAGTCCAAATCCAGATACAGTCGTTAGTCGAGGTGGAATCAACTATCAATTAAAACCAGAGGATTTCCCATTTCACAAACTACAGGATCCAGATGATAAAAATTCAACAGTTTTAGCTGACACTAACGACGTCGTTTCTTCTCAAGGAGTTTTCAATTCTGAGTTTGTAGACGTTGTTCCTGGTAGAGCAGAGGACAAAGTTAATTTCAAACCCGACGAAGATGGGTTCAGAGTTGGAAACACGAATGTACGTCGTGTAGAAGCTCGTCACTCACCAAGCGTAATTAATGCAGTATTTAACTTTCGCAATTTATGGGATGGAAGGGCTCAGGATATCTTTAATGGTGTAAATGAGTTTGGGCTAAGAGATCCTAATGCCAGTACCTACAAAGTAAACGACAAAAAAGAATTAGAAATAACTAAAGTTAGACTTAATAATTCAAGTTTGGCTTCACAAGCAGTAGGACCACCACTGAGTGCCCTAGAACAGTCCGCTGATGGCCGCACATTCCAGGAAATCGGTGATAAGTTTGGACTAGGCGATAGTAATATTAAGAGAAACTATAGTGCTTCCAAAGGTAGAAAACTTCCAAGAAAACTTGCTAAAAAAGTAATGCCTTTAAGGCCACTTGGAAGGCAGATTGTAGATCCTGAAGATAGCGTCCTAGGCGATTACAGTAGGGGAAATAAACCAGGACTCACAATAAAAAGTTATCAGCAGATGATCGAAAGTGCTTTCAATAATGAGTGGTGGGATTCCAAAAAGTACGTGATTCAGGTTGCAGATGATGGTAGCCGAACAGTCACCAACATGCCAGACCGCAATATGACAACTAAAGAATACACGCTAATGGAGTATAATTTCCCACTATTTTTCGGATTAGCGGTACAAATGTATGAAGCTACACTAGTTTCTGATGATACTCCATATGATAGATTTAGAGAAGGGAATGCTAATGCTCTGACAGTTCAACAGAAGCAAGGTTTAGATATTTTTATGAACAAAGGATTGTGTATTCTGTGCCACGATGGAGCAGAATTTACAAATGCTTCGGTTGAAAGTGTACAAAAGCGAGGAAGACTTGTACGCGCACCAATACCTGGTAATCCCGTTGAAGACAATGGTCTATTCAGGCTCGGCACTAGACCTAATTTAGAAGATCTTGGAATAGGTGGAGAAGACCCATTTGGCAATTCCTTTTCAGAAGGGTTATTAGCACAACAGGGAAAATTCAAGGAGATATTTGGTGAAGAACCAAATTTTACGCCCGATTCTAACGAAGTAGTAAATTCAGATGGAGCTTTTAAAACACCTGGAATTCGTAATATAGAGTTAACTGCTCCTTATATGCACAATGGTGGGCTGTTAACATTACGCGAAGTAGTTGATTTTTATAATCGGGGTGGGGATTTTCCTGGAGTTCTCCCACCACTTGATCTGACTGAAGAGGAAAAAGAAGCGTTGGTAGCATTCATGAAGGGTCTAAATGATGAGCGAGTTCGTTTTGAGAAAGCACCTTTCGATCACCCACAGCTTTTTGTTCCGAATGGACATCCAGGAGACGAGACATTTGTTGATGACGATGGCACTGGAAAAGCTACGGATTCCCTATTGGAAATTTCTGCTGTTGGTCGTAACGGTAGAAATACTCCTATAAAGAACTTTTTGGAGTAACATTAGGGTTTATATTACTAAAAACAAATTGGTAGTCAAAAGTAGCAAATAATACTAAATAATTCCGGAGCAAAATTTCTCCGGAATTTAACATTTTTCTATTGGGTCGAGTAATATACGGTCTGCTGAATAACTTTCAAACTCTTATCTTGTAAGCTTCTCAGGCTATTTTTGTGGAAAAAGTGCAAGAGAATAAGCACATAAGCAGCACTGACTTTTCACGGGATGTGAAAAAGCTAGATTGGTTCGCGATTTAGGATCGCGAACCAAGTTACTTCTTATATTTGGAAGTTTCTTCGAGTAAATCTTTTAATCCCTGCTTAATTGTTTCGAGCGAGCGATCTAAAGCTTCAATTTTAGCCCGACGATTTATTTGCTCTAAGGCTTCTAAGTAAAGTTTGCTACCAATTTTCCTGAGTGCTTGTACTTAGAAAGCTTACCATCAGTCTTTGTTGTAAACATCGTTTCAGTAGCCTGTAATTTATAGTACGAGTAGTGACCCTTTCTTCCTTTAGCAAGATAACGAGCAATCCAACATCCGGGCGGAGCAACACAGCCGGAGTCAAATATATCTTGTCTTTCTTGTTCGAGGCGTTTTTTAACAGATGCAATCGAATCTATACGTTGATGTAAATCCTCTTGACGCTTCTGTGCTTTATGTTTAAGCTTACTTGCCATAAAATAATGAATAACATGATTCGCAATTGGAACTCGCGAACCATTATATCCTACAAGTATTCTAAAATAAGTAAAGGACTGTTGAAATTAATGCATGATTTAATAGTGTAATTTACTACGGAGTACCCAACCTTGGCATAAGGTTTCTAACTCCAGCCAGCCCCGCCACAAGACTTGTATCCCGATTGCACTGTTTTTTCTATGTTCTAAGTATCCACCCAACCTTGCAATTGCCCGTATTGCCCAATCAATGGTAAATTCCATCTCCTTTTTAAGTTTGGGTGGGCTACTAGCTATCAGCACATCCATTTGTGTTTTTGTTAACACTTCTGTTGCTGAATTTTGAGGAGAAGTACGGTGTAAATAAGTCATCCGTAATAGTTGAGCAGCAATTACTGTTAGAAAACCTAGCATCGCTGACATACTCTCACCACTAAAACGGTAACTTTCTGCTTTACATCCTGATTTGAGAATCTTGTGATACTCTTCAACTCGCCAGCGATAGGTATACCAACGGAGAATAGTTTCAGCGTCTTGTTGTGTTTTAACTGACTCTGTAGTCAGTAGCATCCACTCTACAGGCTCACAATCATGTGGTACATTAATTTCTCTTGCGTAAACTGCGTAAATGTCGAAATTACCTCCATTTTTGAATCTGGATGGAGGTTTGATTGATACTGGACAAAATCTAATTTCTAAAGTTGCAGTTCTCGCCTTACGTTTTTTGGTCTGTGGCAGTTCTACCTCTTTTATACACTGTACTTTTTGAGATATTACGTATTCCCATAAGTGAGAATTTTCTCCTGATAAACAGCGGTTATGAGCGGCTCTAACCACTACACCTGTATTTTTATTGTCACTTATGCTTGCAAAGACTTCCGCAATATCACCTTCTCTGTCAAAAACATGAATAGCCCTCTTTGTGCATCCTTGACACTGGGGCTTCTAAGCTGTTAAACAGTTTAGAAATTTTTTCAAACGCTTCAACCCATTGGTAAGATTCTTTTTCTTCAAATGCTTTTTCTCTTTGGGCTTTACGCTTTTGTTTTAACCGCTGTTTTTTCTGTTCTGGTTCTTCATCAGCCGGTGCTTTATGCTTGTGTTCTCGATGCCACAGTTTCTCCCACAATAGCCCTAACGGCTGACCAAAGTCTGGGTCTAAAGCTAAACAACTGTGTAAAATTAAACCATTCCCACCATTGCCAGTTGGACCGTAATCCTCTCGCTTTTTCAATATTTTTTTGTAATCAAGAAAGCTTGTATCCCCTACCGCTAGAACAATGAGTATGCCTGAAATTTCTTGTGCTGTCTGTTTAAAATAAGGTTGAGTCAACTTATCAAATGTCACTGTCTTGATTAGAGAAAAATTCGTAACTGCGTTTTAGATCACTGGCACTGTTAAAAATCTTGGATAAAGGCTGACCATATTTTACAAATAAATGCTCTGCAATTGATTCTGCACGCTTTGTTAGACGTTTATCTCCGAAATTACAGGAACTATAGGGATTTTTCTCTAAAATTTTCATCCAAACCCAAAAATATCACATTCTTAAATGACTTTAACGTCAAATCTGCCAAAAGCCTGAGATTGGTTCGCGTCGATGAGTCGCGAACCAGCTTATCTTTTCCACATCCCGTGAAAAGTCAGACTGTTCTAGCACTGATAGAATGACCTTTTTCTCTTAACTGTTGGGCTAATTTATTTGTATTTTTACATGTCCAGCACAAAGATGATTCTGGATCTCCACGAGTTATTGGTTCTATCAATCCTTCCAGATCCCGAATTAAAGTTGGATCCTTATCTTGTAAAGGTTTTCTTCCTCCACCAATAGCTCGAATTCTTTTTTGAAACCGAACATGAGGAAGTAAATTTTCTGACTCAGTATTCAGTTCTTTGATTCCCACTCTTATTGTTTTTGGTGATAAACCTGTTGCCAATGATACTTGCGTTATGCCGCCTCTTCCTAGGGTAACTGCTTCTGTTACTGCCCATAGTCTAGTTAACCTCTCATTTAAATGAGGAGCTAGGGATTTAAACTTGGTTTTGAGATTATCAGTTGATGACATATTACTGACCGCACACTCACCTCACCTTGTCAATTTATCAGGTAAGTTATTTTTGCGCGACTCCTTACCCCGATTTATTGAGCGGATACCTTTTAATTTACCAGCTAAGTGGATTAATCAACTCAAATTACTACCTCAGCAAAGAACTTTTACAGAAACTGAGTTTAATACTTTAGTTGATAAGTATTTGAGTAAACTAGGTTCTCAACATCGTTCCCGCATATATGAATCAGCAGCAATTGCTTTTTATCATCAGCAATCAAATATTCCCGTAATAAAAACTCTACTGTGTGATGATGCTCCGCAGTTCAAGTTAATAGCCTCAAATTTAGCTCTTTTCAATAATCTCATCTTCGATACGACAACTTTCCTTAATAATCAGACTATAAAGCTCAGCAACAAACTCCTTTTGCAGTCCGTACTGAAGGCCTAGTTCCATACAGCGTTGCTTCACTTCTTCTACCCGTCCTGGTTGCATCATTGGAATTCCTTGTTCTTTCTTAAAGTGTGCGATACGTCTACAAACTTTGAAACGAGCACCTAAAATTTCAATGATTTGAATATCCAAAATATTAATTCTTTGTCTACAGTTATCAAGTTGATTCATGATTTAAGAGAAATATTTTTTTACTAGGTATTGAGCTAAGGTATAGGACTCCGATTTGAATTTTGAAAATATACTGAGACTCAAAAGCCTATTTGACAATATTGGTGAGAACTTAACGGGACTTAAGATATTTTTTTGCTCAAAAAACAGCCTCAAAGCTTTACAAATCAATAGTTTTACGTCGAATTAGTTGTTTTCTTGATATATGTTTAAACGATTTTTAGGGCTTTGAAGTTAATCCCTTGTCATGACTGGCTTTGAGGCTTTTTCCTGCTTGTTTTTTGTCTAAGTTCCGTTAAGCAAAAGAGCAAGATGTCAAGGGGCTTTGGAAGAAAAAGTTCTCTTGCCCTCCTTTGTTGGTCAGGAAAACAAGCCACTCAACTAAAACTAGCACATTCTTGGCTTTTCTTGAAATCTTTGCTGTGTAAGAGTTTGAAAATGTGCAAGTTAAAAGCTAACTCATTATATTAGTTTTTATACTAGGATATTGAATAACTTGTACTGGGATAAACTTTCTGTAAAACTGACTATCATACAAAATGCTTAATTTGGAAAATTAATGGCTCATATCTTACATATTGATTCTAGTCCTAGGAGAGAGAATTCTTATTCTCGTACTTTTTCCAATAAGTTCATTAATTTTTGGAAAGATGGACATCCCGAAGATACTGTAATTTATCGGGATATAGGTCATGAAGTACTGCCTTATATGAACGAAAAACTTTTTAAGGCAATGTTTGTTGCACCCGAAGAACGTTCTCCTGAACTGGTTGAGGCTATTAAGATTTCTGATATATTTGTTGATGAATTCATTGCTGCAAATCGCTACGTTTTTGCTATCCCTATGTTTAATTTTAACGTTCCTGCTATATTTAAGGCTTACATTGATTTGATTGTACGAGTTAATCGTACATTTGCTGTAGTTCCTGAAGGTTATAAAGGCTTGCTTGAGAATAAGAAGATGCTAATCATAACATCTCGTGGTGACACATACCATTCTGGAAGTCCAATGGCAGCTTACGACTTTCAAGAACCCTATTTACGAACTATTTTTGGATTTATTGGGATTACAGATATAACCTTTATTCATATCGATAGCCTTATGGGAGACAAGAATGCACGTACTAAATCACTAGAAGCGGCAAACCTTAAGATTAATTATACAGTTACTAATTGGTAACTAAAATTATCATAAAGATTTTAATCTGAGTATAGTATCATACCTAATTTGAATTAGGATAAACAGAAGGAGTAAGAAAATGAAAGTTACTCCTCTTCTGTTACTTTCCATAAACAAAAATAAATGGCAATGTTTAAAAGTTTTACTATAACTGGGTTTGTGACTTTTTATAATATTATAAATGTCATTCTCGCTTTAAATTAAAATTATTAGATATCTCCAAAATAGTAATTGTTCGTATTAAAAGAATACAATAGAAAATTTATGACATTAATGTAAATGAGTAATATACTCACTTGCATTTAGGAGAACATTTAATTACTGCTCCTATTAAGAAACCAAAAAATAAAAAATTAAAGAATTAACAATTGAGTAAAAAGAATTGAATCAGCAATTTTCATCAAAATAGGTATATATTGAGCATCGAATTCGTTCACTTAAGATTTTTAGAGTTATACAAGAACGATTTAAATTAAATTGTAAAAAATATTCAAAAGTAATATTAACAGTTTCTGGATTAATAAAATTCCGAATGGTTACGTTAATATTACCATAATAAATATGTCTGAAACCATCAGGAGAAAATAAGTCTAAACAACTATATTTTTTACATTGTTATTGATAGTAAGTATATGAAACCCTGATTTTATAGTATGAGTTAGCTTGTCTACAATCACTGCCTTGACGGTTTAAAAGCTAGTTATAGAAATGCTGTACTAATTTTCGGAGATTCTAATAAATACACCATAGATGGAAATTAAGATACATGGGTAAAAAATGCCTCATCTACGGAATTGAAATTCCCAGCACGGATTGGGAAAATACTCCAGCTAGTGTCAAAAAACTGCTGGAGAAATTGGGACACCACATAAAGCAATCAGATAAAGAGTTAGCTGACTTAAAAGCACAGCAGCAGGAACTTTTAGAAAAAATGGCGTTGCATAATATAGGGATGAATTGAGCTCATTTACCTGGTTGACTGACAGAACTACGATGTGTAAGAAGAAGTCATAATCCTAAACTCACGTTCAAGGAATTTTTTGCCTTGTTTTTGAGAGGCGATAGCTGGTTGTGGATCAGCATCTCCACAAAGATTTATGGTGGAAAATAATCTCCACCCGTGATATAAAATATCCTTCACCCATTCTCAACCTAGACGTAAATAACTTTTTCTTCTAAAAGTGTGACAGTCAACTAAACGTCGTTTACCATGTTTAACAACTTCTTGTCCTTGAACAGTCAAAAATAAAGTTGTAACAGAATTAAGGACTTTTCGAGTTGAAAGCCATTTGATTTTTCATCCAAAAATTCTTCTTCAATGTCAAAACGCTCACTATATTCACGAAAAGTCTGAAAGGAGGTAGGTTGGTCATTAACTATATACCAAAGTTTAGCGCTAATTGGATATCGTGCTAAAGCTAAATTTACTTCACCAAAGGGATTCATCTTAGGATATGATTTTGATTTGATTCTTTACCACGCCCTTCGGGCTGAAATCAGAAGTCAGAATTCTGAATTCTGAATTGCGGAATAAACAGACCGGAATCAGTTTAAAGCCTCCGGCTTATAGCCGAAAGAAGTAAATAACCTGAGTTCGGGATAAGAAAAGGGACAGATAGTAAGCTGAAAATAATATCAAATCAGCAACCTGCCCTATGTTTAGTTTAGATGCTTTATTCTGCCATGTAGACGATTTTTGTAAAGCTTTTGAAGTGCAGTGGCAAAAACCTCGTCGTAATATGAAAAATAAACTGATGCGTCTTCATGACAAACTTTTATCACGTAAACGCTCAATTATCGAGACTATTAACGACCAACTTAAGAATATCTCTCAAATTGAGCATTCAAGACATTGAAGCCCTACAAATTTTTGCGTAAATGTTCTTTGCGGACTGATTGCTTATTGTCATCAATCCAAAAAGCCAAACCTTCACCTTGACTGGCTTTTACCGCAATCTGCTTAAACCGAACTCAGGTTAAATATATTTCAACGTTGTTGAATCCTCTCACTTTAGGAAGAGGTAAAGCTTCTGCTCCTTGAAAGCGCGGTCTGTTCTGACTTCACATTTCTGACTTCGGTGAAGTATTATCTGTAGCCAGATGTTAGGAAATTCGTATTAATTTAATTCACATTAGGCGTGAATCTATATGTCTCACATTGGTATTCCAAGCCCGAAAATACTGGCTTTGTCTCTTTTTTGTACTGGAAAACCTTATATAGAGATATCTAAATTTGTATGTTCGCAAAAATCTTTAAACGATTATTTACAGTTGTGTGGCTTCAAATTACTTTTTATTGAAGATGGAAAAGGATGGCAATTTTTCGGTCATCGTAAAATTTATGTTAAACAAGGTGATCTTTTTCTTATTCCACCAGGAGAAATTTACAGGATGGATGGTTTAGAAAATACGAAAAGTTGGATTGTTGTTTTTGAAGCTGATCCCCTGAATCTAAATAGTATTGATGAAGATTTGCTATTACTTTCATTTTTACAACCAAAGTCTAATTATATATTGCATATACATGTTGTACCAAAAAAATCTTCCCGATTAATTATACGATTACACGAGTTAAAAGACGAGTTATGTTCTAAACGTCAAGGATTTGAAAGATCAGTAGACGCTCTCCTTTCACTATTGCTTATTGATGCACTCAGAATTTCAGATTCTCGATTAAAAAAGATTTCATTTCAATCAAAACAGTTATTAAAAAAAGTTTTCCAATTTATAGAAGCAAACTATTCTAACCATGTGGGGTTATTGGACGTGGCTAAGGAAGTTAATCTCTCTCCTGGTTATCTTACTGAACTTGTACGTCTTAATACAGGGAAGGCTGTGTTCAGTTGGATTATCGAGCGTCGGATGGCAGAAGCACGCCACTTGTTGTTTATAACCAATCGACCAGTATATCAAATAGCTGAAGGACTAGGTTATCTTTATGTGAGCCACTTTATACGACAGTTTCGTCAATATCATGGAATTACCCCGCAAGCATGGAGACACAGACATGTAAATTAGCTCTGGATTGGATCTTACCTCAATCTGCTTATCCCGAGTTCAGGTTAGCTAAGCGTTTAGCTCAATTTATTATTGTCACCATTTTGAATAAATTTTTCGATTTATAACTATATCTAAGCAAAAAATGATTTACACTGTTACTAGGTCTTGTTACATAAATGAGTGGAAATTAAATTTCCTCTCTCAATTTGAAAAACTTAGATGTCGCTTTTATAACTACCAAGTTTACCATTTTGAGCTATGGAGTTAAGAGCAGCGCACTGTATAAATTTTCAATAGCTTAGACATCAAAGTTGCGTCGTCTCAAAGAACCACCGAAAATGATTTTCATACGAAGCATGCTGATCTCAAATAATGAGCGACGGTGATAATCACTTTCTTGTTTGCATTTTTTCCATCCCATTTTATCCATGTCTTGCAGATTTTCATAGGAGTGAATGTGGGGTTGATTTACAGTTTCCATGCCGCTAACTTACAGTGCCTTTACGAGAAAGGATGATAGGCTTTGCACCTCATTTACTTACTACATCATAGTACTTACTTCTGTCATAGGTTCTATTACCTAAAACTTGCTCAACCTCACCTTCAACTCCATTTACTAATTGCTGTAAAACTTCATCGTCACTCATATCTTTTTAGAATGTTCAAAGACTGTATTTTTTACTCTATATAATTTTTAGGCTTTATGACAAGATATAATAATTTGTATATCTAAAAGAGTCACATCCAACTCAAAAATAGATATATTGAAATGGCTACTTTTAGTAGTAAAGCGTCCAAAAAGTAAGTTTTCAAAAACAAATAAGCGTATCAATTGTGAAAATTGAAAAAGTTTTGATTCTTGGTTTAAACGGCGGATTTGGTAAACTATTTTCCAATCTACTATCCAAAGAAAAAATTATTGTTTTTGGTGTAGACTTAGCATCGCAACCGGACGAACTGGTCAAATGCAATCGATATTTTTGTTGTGATCTTAGTCAACCTGACGAAAACATACTAGCAGTTGCTCGCCAGATTAATTGCCTACTTATCTGCCTTCCTGAAACTGTTGCATTTAGAGCTTTAGAGCACTTTATTCCAATAATGTCTTCTGGTGCGCTCATAGTGGATATTATGTCAGTTAAAACAGGCATAGCAGATAAATTAACAAATGTTATGGGAGACCTGGAGTTCCTTAGTATAAATCCAATGTTTGCTCCTGATCTTGAATTTCAAGATCAAAATATTGCTGCCATACAGCTGTCACCTGGTCCTCTTGCAGACGTTTTTACCAACCTTATGGAAAAGTGGGGAGGTAATGTAACCTCGATGACTGCGAGTGAACATGATAAAAATACCGCCATCACTCAAGCTATGACCCACGCAGTCATTATATCGTTTGGTATCTGTCTAACCGAGTTAGGTTACGACATAAATAAGGTGTTTCCTATCTTGACACCACCGCACAAAACCCTGATCTCACTGCTTGCACGCATTGTGAGCAATAATCCCGAAGTATATTGGAGAATTCAAGCTGACAACCCCTATGTCGCACAGACACATAAAGCCTTGATTAATAGCTTAAAAATTTTTGAACAGATTACTGCTACGAAAAATCAACAAGATTTTTACGATACATTTGCTAAATCTAAAGAAACTCTTTTTCCTTTTATGAACGAACTAGTTACACATGCTTCATATATATTACATTAGACATGTCCGAAATTTTAACTTGGTGTTCGAAAAAAGTACGACAAAACTTTAATAGTCTAGCAAAATGAAACATTTACTCAATTGTATTCAAGAATAAGCACTCCATATAAAAAAATATTCAAGATAAACAGCCTCAATATCAATTAGCAAAACGATTTCGAATAGCCTTAATTTTTTTTGAGAAATTACTGCAACCATATCGAGAAACTGGAAATATTCCTCCCAAGATACGTAAACAAAAAACTTCAAAAAAGTTGAATCAGGAACAATTAAATATTTTATCTTCAATCGTATCTAATTAATAATGATGCAACCTTGGATAAACTTTGTATTATTATTAGAACGACAAACCGGAGTGTTAATTGATTCCTCAACTTTAGATAGGATGCTTAAAAGGCTTAACCTAACCCTCAAGAAAAACTAAGTCTAAATGAAAAAGAAACTGAACGAGTTCAATTACTAAGATTAGAATTAACTCTCATTTAAATAGGTGATAATAATGAATATAGAGGAAGTCGTGACATCAAAGTTATTTCAAACTTCTGAAATGTCACCACCAGAAGCTTTAATTCAGATGATTGCTGGTAAATGGGTTTCTCAGAGCATTTATGTAGCTTCATCTTTGGGAATTGCTGATTTACTCAAAGATGGTGCAAAGCATATTGATGAAATTGCACAAGCAACTGGCACTTATTCACCTAAACTATATCGGTTGCTCCGTGCTCTTGCCAGTATTGATGTATTTATTGAGATTGAAGAGTATAAATTTGCACTAACTCCGATCGCAGAATATCTTCGAAGTGATATTCCCAATTCTTTACGCGCCTTTTCAAGGATAGAAGGTGATGAATGGAGTTGGCGTTCTTGGGGAGAAATTCTTCATGCGATCAAAACCAATCAGTCACTCTTTCATCGTTTGTACCAAGTTGAGAATGCCTATGAATACTTTACAAAAAATTCCAAATCTGCAGATCTCTTCAATAATGCTATGACTAGTTTGACCAGGAATACAATTATTCCTGTTATTCTTGATTCTTATGATTTCTCTTGTGTGGAAAAAGTCGTAGACGTGGGTGGTGGTCATGGTGCACTCATTGCATCTATTTTAACATCATACCCACAAATTTCCGGTGTGCTTTACGACTTACCACATGTAACTGCAGAAGCTTCTCGTTTACTACATGAAGAGGGAGTTGCTAAACGTTGTGAAATAGTTAGTGGAGACTTTTATGTATCTATTCCTTCTGGCGGTGATGCTTATATCTTGTCGCAGATCCTTCACAATTTCGATGATGACCATTGTATTAAGATTCTTAAAAATGTTCGTCATGCTATGGCAGAGAAAGGTAAATTATTAGTAATACAAGCAGTCATATCTCCAGGCAATGAACCTTGTTTCAATAAATTCTTGGATTTAGCATTAATGATATCTATAGACTCTGGTGGTCAAGAACGTAGTGAATCTAGGTATTGTCAACTTTTCGAAGCTGCCGGTTTTTTATTAAATCAAATTGTACCATCTAGCGCTCCTGTAAGAGTGATAGAAGGAGTTTGTATCTAAATACTAGGGAATATGGATTAAATAAGATCCATTTACTGTTTCTTCCAATACAGCATCAATTAGTTTATTTCTGTTTGATTTATCTAGCTGTTTACTGCTTACAATTAATCCTTTGTAATTGCTAGACTTGTTACCTACAAAACCAATTCCTGTTGCTTTTACCTAAATGTATCTTGGTACTGGCTCACGATAACGAGATAAAAATTGTCTTACACTGTCGGCGGTCGATACACCTGAAAATATTCCGAACATTGCATCGAAATGTTTGATGTCAATTGATACTCCTGTTTCTAAAGTAGGAGTTGATAAGACCACATCGTAATTTTTCAATACTTCATTTGTTGATTGATATTATTACCATAGCCATTTGTGGGAGGTGTTGCAAAGGTGTTGGTATTGACTTAAATTAAGATTCCAAACTCATATCTATTAATAAATAATCCAATAGACCCGTCCAAAATATTAAGACAAGTATAAAAAAATGGTAGAAAGAAAAATTAGTACTCTACCATTTTGATCAAAAATGTCGATTGTGTTCAATTATATTCAAAAATATCCTCAAAGGACAAAACAACTTTTAGGAATTAGTCATGAACAATATCAAGGGCTACTTAAAGCAGCATTAAATGAGCATATTAAAATCCAAACAGAAAAAGAGAAGCATAAAATAAGAATTAATTCACGTGGCTATCCTTTGCTCGCATCTTTCTTCACAAAAGAATGAAGCGCTGTAATGTATGTTTGACAAGGGTTTAAGGGTATAATTTAATTTGCTTGTATGGTGTAAAGAGGCGAAAAATCAATATAAGTTAACGATATTAGTAAAGAAAAGTTATTGCATATATAGTTTTAAGAAGTAAAGTAAAATAGAGAGTTACATGTAATTTTAAGTGGTAGTTAGAGCTCGTAAGGTTTACCTGATAAGGGATTGAGAGTTTTTGGTTAGAGAATCTGTTAACAGAACTTAAGGTTAAGTGAGTGAAGAGTTCGTGGTATGATATTGAGTGCCTGGAGAAAAAGAACTGTTTCAGGTAAAAAAGATGAGAGTAAAAAATAGGGAATGAAACATTTCGTGGTCATTCTCATAAGCGTATAGTATTTATACTTTTACGCGTATGTTTTTGTGNAAAAAGCCCAAAAATGAGTAATAGAGAGATAAAAATAATAATTGACTTATAGTCGCCTACAAAAAGCTTTTAATCTAGAAAACGCTTGAATTTGGCATTTTAGCTGTAAAGCTTGATATTGGTGGGATTGTAAGATTTAAATCAAGTAATTTGTAGCGTAAGTTTAAGAAAAAATTAAAAGTATAAATAATTGAATTTAAGTGTCGATTAACTCGCTCTTCGGAGTCTTGGCAACTTTTGGTGATCCCAGTAGAAACGCGTTTTAAGGCAGAAGGCAGAGGGCAGAAGGCAGAAGGAGGAGGAAGAAAGAAGTAAGAAGTGAAAATCGTAGATTTTTGCTTATTTATCCTTATTTATCTTTATTTTTGACTTTATTTAAGGTAGCAACTAAAATACTTTGCATTTCTTCAACTTCATCCATGATAGGAGTGAAAAGGTCTTTTTTGATTAAATCGACTTCCTTAGCAATGATTAATTGTGTATCGAGTTCTCTAAGGGAGCCTAAGGCAATATGGAGAAATTGTATATATTCCTGCTTATGTCTTCTCCCGTATCCCTCTAAGTTATTTGTAATAAAAGTTAGTGTAAACAACAACAACAAAATATGTAACAATGCTTCCACGCTGTTT
>NZ_LMTZ01000058.1 GCF_001456025.1 Mastigocoleus testarum BC008 | reverse complement strand
ACCCAATGGTTATAATTCATTCCCCAATATTCACAATATTCCAGTAAGGTTGCATCTGGGTATTTTTCAACCATTGCAGCTATTTGAACTTCACATCCATCTAACTCACCCTTCATTAACCCACCTTGTGGTTTGGGTTTTACGTGACCTTCATTCTTCTTCATCAAGAGCAGTTTTTGTACAAAACTTTTGGCTACACCGAACCTGGAAGCCACTTTCCTAACAGAGGTATCACCTTGCTCATAAGCTTGTACTATTTTTTCTCGTAAGTCTATGGAGTAAGCTTTCATTTTACTCGTTGACGCACCAGAGCTAGTGTACCTCATTTACCTGCAATCTGCTGTATTACATTGATATTTGAGCAATAACTTTGAATTTGTTCTGGTAAACTTAAGGGCAACCAATCTCCACTCAAAAAAGCTAAACGTAACGATCGCACTGTGGTATTTGGCTGTGCAGATAAATATTCCGTTAACATTTGCATTAGAACTGGAACTGTATTCCAGATTGTCACCCCGTGTTTAACAATTAGCTCATACCAGCAAGCAGGGTCTTTAATTGCTTCTTGGGGTGGAATAACTATACTTCCCCCAGCAGCAAGAATACCGAAGATATCGTAGACTGATAAATCAAAATTTAAAGCTGATAAAGCTAAAATGCGATCGCTATTTCCAACCTCAAAGCGTTGGTTAATATCAACAATTGTATTCACCGCACCCCGATGGTTGATCGCAACTCCTTTAGGTAATCCCGTAGAACCCGAGGTATAAATTACGTAGGCTAGATTTTCGATATTTTCATCATCTTGTAGGAATGTGCGATCGCATAAAAAATTCGTACCATTATGTAGAGAGGTTGCATGCAACCTCTCTACATTAGATTTATTGTTAATACATATACTTTGTAACCCTGAAGGTAAAGAAAAATTCTTTTCTAAATCGGATTGGGTGACAACTAACTTAACTTGTCCTTGTTCGAGTAAATACAACTTTCGCTCTTTAGGTAAAGCCGGACCTATCGGTAAATACGCCGCTCCAGACATTAAAATTCCTAGAACCGCTACAACTTGCTCCCAACCTTTTTCCATCACCACAGCGACTAAAGTGTTAGGAATTGCTCCCAACTCTTTTAACTCAACTGCTAATAATGATGCTTTTTGGTATAGCTCCTCATATGTAAAATTCCTTTCATTGGAAATTACTGCTAAAGATTGGGGTTGTGTTTTTACGCGATCAGTAAACAAACCATGCAAAGTCTTCTGACAAATTGGAGCCTTAGTATTATTAACCTCATATTGTTGAGATTGCTGAGTTGGAGGTAATAATTCTTGTTGTGCTTCTACCCAAGCAGACTCGGAATTTGCTAAACGCTCAAGTAAATTGCAGTAAGCCCCAAACATATCATCCAAAAGACCTTCAGGGAAGAGTTCTTCCACTCCATCCCAGTTAAATATTAGCCCCCCATCTTTCTCTCTGACTTGATTATCTAGCCAAACTTGGGGGGTTTGAGTAATACTGTAAACCTCTTCTCCCAAACCCTCAAACATCGATATCCCTTCACCAAGGGATTCTAAACCCAAGGTGCTAGTAAAAACTATCGGTATAACTTGATAGCTTTCTCGCCGACGATTTAATTCTCGTTGAACCTTGACCGCACTGATAGATCCACGATCTAAATCTTGCCATAGTTGCTGCTGTAATTGTTGAGCGCTCTGGACAAATGTATTCGGAACTGAATTATCTACTTCCAAAAGCGTTAAAGAAGTGAAATCTCCAACTATATCGTTAACTTGGGGATGCACCGACAAACGATTAAACAAAGTCAGATTAATGGTAAATTTCTGACTTTTACTCCAGCGACCAAGGATTTGAGCAAAAGCATTCAACAAAACTCCGCTAGCAGTCAGATTAAACTGATTTCCCCGATCTTTTAATTTTTGCCATTGGGTTGGTGATAGTTGGGCGCTGCGACGTTTAAATTCAGGCTTTGTTATGGAACTTGGGTTCTTTGCTAAGGGTAATTCT
The DNA here is from genome assembly GCF_001456025.1 of Mastigocoleus testarum BC008. Taxonomy (GTDB): domain Bacteria; phylum Cyanobacteriota; class Cyanobacteriia; order Cyanobacteriales; family Nostocaceae; genus Mastigocoleus; species Mastigocoleus testarum. Next base: position 16,325 of record NZ_LMTZ01000058.1, on the reverse strand, counting down.
CCTCCGGGAGGTAAAGTGTCTAAGCGGTTAAACCAATACTCCCGAGAACGTCGATATTGTGGTGTATCTGATAAAGTTAACTCCGTCAGAACATAATCCCGAAATGAAAGTTCTAGCGGGGGTAATACAAACTCGGGATTCTCATAAAGTTTAGTCCACTCTCGTCCCAGCACAAATACACTCCAAGCATCAGCAATTAACGCATCGAAGCTGAGATGGAGTCTAGTACGCACCTCATCTAAACGAGTCGCTCGAATTTCAAATAAAGGGAAGCGATCGGCTCTTAACACCTCATGGGACATGCGATCGCGAATGGATTCTAGTTCGGCGTTAACTATTTCAGGTGCTTGTCCGCACAAATCTAAAAGTTCAATCTCATAGGGGGGAACAACTTCCTGAACTTGCTGCTGACCATCTGGTAAAATTACAGCCCTGAGCATATCATGGCGATCAATTAATTTTTGCCATGCCAGGTTTAATCTTTGTAGATTTAAATGTTTAATGTCTAGTTCTATGTAACCGTGAGCAGCGATATTACCAAGTTCAAAAGCTTCATTTCGACCTAACCAGTAAGCTTGTTGAATATCGGTCAGGGGAAAAGGTTGATAACGTTCTTCAGGGACAGGAACAACTGTGGGTAAAGGAACTAACGCTTCAGACTGAGATTCAGCTTGGCGATATTTTGAGAGATTCTGGTTAAGTTCAGCTACTGTGGGAAATTCCAACAAAGAACGCAAGGGAAACTCAATGTTAAAGGTTTGCTGTAACCTAGAAACTACTTGAGTTGCAAGAAGTGAATGTCCTCCCAACTCAAAAAAGTTATCGTGAATTCCTACTCGTTTGAGTTTCAGTACCGAAGCAAAAATATTAGCGATCGCTTCTTCTGTAGAGGTGCGGGGTGCAACAAATTCTACTTGTCGATTTTTCTCTACGTCTGGTGCGGGTAAGGCGCGACGATCAATCTTACCATTGGGAGTTAAAGGTAAAGCCTGCAAAATTACGAAAGCAGATGGAACCATATAGTCAGGTAACTTCTGCCTGAGGAAATTACGGACTTTCTTAGTACTCAAAGATTCTTGGTGAGGAACAATATATGCAACCAAATATTTGTTATCTACTTGTTCTGTTCGAACAGTTACCACTACTTCTTGTATTTCAGGATGGGTACTAAGAACCGCTTCAATTTCTCCCAACTCGATGCGGAAACCACGAAGTTTTACTTGATTATCAATTCTACCCAGAAATTCAATGTTCCCATTAGGTAAATATCGAGCTAAATCTCCAGTTTTATAAAGGCGTTGTGCTTGTAGTTCTTTTTTTACTTCTTCTGTTATTTCCTTATTGTTTACAAAAGGATTAGAGATGAATTTCTGTTCGTTCATTTCGGGACGATTGATATAACCCCGAGCCAAACCAAGACCACCAATGTGCAGTTCTCCCGGAACCCCAATAGGAACTGGTTGGAGATAACTATCTAATATATAAATTTGTGTATTATTAAACGGACGTCCAATAGGAACTAACTTATCAACAGACAAATTAATATCTATATTTTCAGAATTTTTACTTTCAAGAGCTTTATTCTCAAGAGTTTTATTCTCAAGAATTTTACACCCAAAATATGTGCTATCGATGGTCGCTTCACTTACCCCATAGGAATTAATCAAGCGAGTATTAGAACTGCAAAAATGTTGAAATTCTTGATATTCTTTGACGTATAAACTATCTGAACCTACCACCAACAAACGCATAAAGTGAAGGTTTTGCTTAGTTTTGTCCAGATATTGCACCAAGTTCCGCAGAACAACTGGGACAAACTCTGCACTATCAATCTTCTCTTTGCACATCAAGTTATAAAGCTTTTGGGCTTCCAAAAGCCATTCACGGGGACATAAAACCAACTTACCCCCAGAACAAAGAGCGCGAATTAGATCCCCAGAAAATACATCAAAAGAGAAACTAGCCATTTGCAGATGACTAGTAAGAGAATCAAGCTGATATGAATCTTTCCAAGCCCAATATGCATTAATTAGACTGCGGTGTGCGATCGCAATTCCTTTAGATGTACCTGTAGAACCTGATGTGTATACCACATAGGCTAAGTTTTCCGATGTTGCACTATTAATTAAATTTGTTTCACTTTCTTGACTAATGACTTCCCAGTCTTTATCCAAACAAACTACTTGTAAATCAACTGCTTGTGAATCAACTACTTCTAAACAACCCGTAGATGAATCTGGATCTGTCAAACTTTCTACAAGTTTTTCTTGAGTCAACAGTACCGATATTTGGGAATCACTGACCATGAAATTCAAGCGCTCTTGGGGATAAGCAGAATCTAAAGCCACATAAGCTCCACCAGCTTTGAGAATTCCCAGTAATCCCACAACCATTTCTAGGGAACGCTCGACACAAATTCCCACTCGTACCTCTGGTCTTACACCCAACCTTTGCAAATAGCGTGCAAGTTTATTTGCTCGGAAGTTTAACTCTTGATAAGTCAGTTGTTGGTCTTTAAACGATAATGCGATCGCATTTGGTTTTTCCTTTACCCGATCTGCAAACAATTCATGAATGCACCGATCGCAAGGATAATTTACTAGATTATTATTCCATTCCCCAAGCGAATAATATCGTTCGAATTCACTTAGCAAAGGTAATGAAGCAATATCCTGCTCTGGATTGATGATAATTCCTTCAAGCAAAGTGTGGAAATTATCCGCCATCCGAGCGATCGTTGTCTCATCAAACAAGTCCGTTCTGTACCTGAATACACCAACTAGAGATTCTCTCGTCTCGACAATATCTAAAACTAAATCGTTTTGTCCTTCCTGCTGCGGTATGACAAAAGGTTCTAAGGTCAAACCTCCCCAATCTTCTCTGGTTTTTGTCTTAGTAGACATAGATAACTCATATTCCGGAGCCATTTCCTGGAATTGCAACATATTAAACGAAGCACGGAAAAGTCCCAGAAGACTGGGATTATCGCGATTCAATTGTAAGCGCTCAATTAATAAAGGAGAAGGATAATCTTGATGGGTAAGTGCTGCTAATACCGTTTTACGTACTTGAGACAGAACCAGATTGAAGGTAGGATTCTGTGCAAAATTTACTCGCATAGCAAGCATATTCACAAAAAAGCCCACAGTATTTGAAAACTCAGCTTTACTTCTTCCCTCCGTCGGAGAACCAACAACGATATCTTCCTGACCCGTGTAGCGATGAAGCAGTACTTGAAAAGCTGCGAGCAAAGTCATGTAAAAGGTTACTCCTTGGGCTTTCCCAACATTCCTAAGACTCTCAGCTAACTCTTTAGTTAATTCAAACTCGTAACAAGCTCCTCGATCGTTCTGGACTGGCGAACGGGGGTAATCCGTAGGCATATTTAGTACCGGTAGTTCTCCCGCAAACTGTTTCTGCCAATATCCCCATAGTTCTTTAGCAACAGGACTTTTGAGCATTTTATCCTGCCATTGCACAAAGTCCTTGTAGGAATATTTAATAGGTGCTAAAGATACCTTTTTACCCGTATTTTCCGCCTCATAGAGCAAACGTAACTCATCTAGAATAATCCCAAACGAGAAACCATCTACTGCAATGTGATGTATTGTCAATAATAAAACATACTCTTGTGGAGAGCGAGTAAACAGATTTACCCGTATTACACTTCGTTCCAGATCGAAAGGACGCTTATATGCTGCGATCGCTTCCTTAGTCAATTTATCTTCATCCCAATTTGAAGCATCAATTGTTTCGATGCAGATTTCCTGGAATTCATCAACCTCTTGAAAAGGTTCTCTATCCCCTTGACCAAATCTAGTACGTAGTGTGGAATGACGAGCAATCAATATCTGTAAAGCCCGTTGTAAAGCCGAAATATTTAAGTGGGAACAGATGCGAGTTGTAAAAGCAATATTGTAAGCAGCGCTATGAGGTGCAAGTTTATATAAAAACCATAGACCTTGTTGACCATAACTAAGAGGATAAGACTTAGAACTATAAATATCCTCACGCAGTAAATCAGTAATTTCTGTTTTATGCTGCTTAATTTGATTTAACAGTGTGGGAGTTAACGCTTCTTTGGGAGCACGATAACGCAGCTTATCACCCTCGACCCACAATTCCACATTCTGTTGTGAAAGGTCTTTCAGAAAATCAACTAAATTATTCATATTTCCCCTTCTAACCAATCACCGTCACTTATTTCTGTTACTTGTTGCAAATCTTTTTCCTTGGTTTTTGCTTCGAGTTCTAAACCTGGAATATAACCATTCGATTCAGCATTTTGTATCAGTTCTTCCAACAGAACTGCTAGATCGAAAAGGCTAAAGTCTTCCAGGAATTTCACCGCAGCTAACTCCACTGACCAATCATTTCTCAACTGATTTCTCAGTTTTACAGCAATCAGAGAATCAATCCCTAAATGCTTGGTAGACTGTTGCATATCTATTTCAGATGGGCTGATACCTATAGCTTTCGCAATCTGATTTTGCATATAAGTTCCTAAAATGTCTTGACGCTCGCTTGGAGTAATTTCAGTCCAATTTTCTAATAGTTTCTGCTGTCTTGCTACAGCCTGCTCAGCCTTTTTTTGCGTTTTAGTCTCACCAATTAATTTAGAATTCATGAGAAAAATTATAGTTTTAAAATCAATACTAAAGCTTGGGGAAATACATATTTTTGAGCATTATCAATAATGGTCTATTGGCTTCCATTCTTGTTTATATTTTTTTGGATAGAAATTTTCAAATCTATATCTTTTGCAGTTTTATAATTTTTTGAAAAATTCTTCTTTGACATTTTGTGGCGTTGCTGTAAAAATTTTTGAGATTAATATATATCAATTATTTTTAATTTCTGATATTGCAATTATTATATTCTCATAAAAGATCGATGATTTTTACATTATCAAAGGAAGTTTTAAAAGTATATTTTACTATCATGATGAGCACAGAAAAGCAGACCAATACTTACATTAAGCCTTGCTCTGCATTAAATCTGAACAAAGTCATAACTGTAAAATGATATCTTTCAAAACCTTTTAAAAATCTTCTTCAAATTAGAATATAACCTAAAACCTATTCTCAGTAATGGCTATCAAAAAAAATACATATTAGTTTTTACTATTATTGATAATTTTTCTTCTTAGCCCGATTAATAGTGATTAATAATACTTTTGTTCTAATTTATTTTTCCCCATTCTTCAATAATAGGTGTATAAATTATCAAAATCACATATGGCGTGATGTTTAAATAAATACAATAATGTTTTAAGTATTTACTATTTGTTAATTTTCTGTATTTTTATTTGAGGGAGTAATATAATTTCACTATTTGACAATCAGTAGAACCAATCTTAAATGCTTATTTATTAAGAGTTTTTAAAGTATACTGATAGCGGCTCTGAATTATAAGAATAATTAATCCAAAAATAAGTTAACAAAAATCCACTAACCGTGTTGTTTGTTAACTGTAAAAATACTTGTTCAATTATATTTGCACTTCGAATCACCCAATCCCTATATACTGCGATGTACGTGCAGCGCATTTGAACGCATAAATGAACGCTTGCGAATGTAACGCCTTAGTTCGCGCCCCATGTTAAGCTGTTCCATCTGGCTGCGCTACGTACAGCGACGCAGTACTATTTCTAATACCTAATCACCTCACCACTACCTAACAGAAAACGCTTCACTAAATCGACGAGTTACAGGTTCAACAATAAAAGTCAAAATTGATTTTTTACGAGTGACAATTTCACCTGTTGCGACCATCCCAGGGGTAAACATAACCTCTTGATCCTTGACCATCATTGCATGTTTACTTAATTTAATTCTGGTAGGAAAAACTAACCCTAATTCTTCATCAACCGTGGCGTTGGGACTAATCTCTACTACTTCACCATTAACAGTTCCAAATTCTTGGAAGGGGAAAGTAGCCATTTTTACTTTCGCTTTCATTCCTTGACGGATAAAGCCAATATCTCGGTTACGAACTTTTACCTGCAACATCAATTCTTCACCTTCTGGTAGAATTGACAGCAACTCTTCCCCTGATTGTACCGGTCCTTTGGTTGCTTTGATGTTGTAAACAGTTCCAGAAACTGGTGCTGTAATAGTTTCAGAGTTTTGGCGCTTTTTTGCAAGTTCTAATTGACCAGTTATATTTGCAAGTTCTTCCTTACGCTTGTTGATTTCCGTTAATATTTCGCTTTGACGTTGGGAAATTAAACCTTTTGCTCGATTGCGAGCTACTTCATATGCTTGTTCGGCTTGTCGAATTTCTTGAGTTTGAGCAGCAATATCTTTTTCTAAAGACTTAGCTTTATCTTCTGCTTGTGTAATTCTGTTCTTAGCGTTAACTATCTGGTCATTAGCTTTGGTAACTTCTGTATTAGCGCGATTGAGTCTTTCCTGAGCTTCCAAATAATCCAGTCGGGGAACAGCACCGGGTTCGGCTAGAACGCGGAGACTTTTTTCTCGTTTTTGAGCTAAAGTTTGCGAGTTTTCGACTTTTTCCCGAATTTTTTCGGAATTGGCTAAATTAGATTTAGCGTTATTTAAAATAATTTTGGCATTATTAAGATTTTCACGCAGACGACTGAGGCGAGCTTTGGCTTGTTTAATAACTGCAATTTGACGATTTGCTTCAGCTTCAGCACTAGCTTGACGTGATATATAGTCCTGTAAACGAGAAGTCAATAACTCATTTTGTAATGGGTTTTGGGTGGTGTTTTTCCCCCAACGTTCTGCATTTAAACGCTGTAAATCTTGCCTGATTAAAGCTGCATTTCTCACCAAACGAGCAACGTCTGTTTGTTTTATTTCTGGATCGCGTTCAATTAAAGCTTGGTTTTTTTCGACTTCATCTCCTTCTCTAACTTTGACATCCAGGATACTTCCTTCACCAATAGAGGTCACTGGTCGTACCTGGGTTGCAGCAATTATTTCTCCAGGAGCGGTTGCTACTTCATCAATTTTAGAAAAATGTGCCCAAGCGATCGCACCACAAACAACAACACTAATTGTACCTGCAAGGATTCTAGTGTAAAGCGCTGGTAATTCTTGCACTGCTTTTCCTAATTCATAGGATAGTTGTTCCTCTGGTTTGGCAAATTTTTGTTTTGTTTGGCGTGCTTGGGTTGCATTAGCTGCTAAAGGATATTTCATATTAGTAGGGAAGACAGCACTAATAGATTTTGGTTTTAGTATAGTGAATACCCTAAACTAAAATGTATTATTTGTAGCGAATTGGGGATTGGCGACTAGGGTGAGCCCGCACCTTACGGTGTTAGCATAGCGTGGCGTTAGCCATATGGGGATTGGCGACTAGGGATTAGGGATTGGTGACTTAAGACTAGTAAGTCATTAATTATTACCCATTACCCATTACCAATTACCAATTACCAATTACCCATTACCAATTACCCATTACCAATTACCAATTACCCATTACCAATTACCCAAAAAATCAAAATTCAACAATCACAGGAGTATGGTCGCTAGGTTTAGTTAATTTTCTCGGAGCAACGTCTATAGTGCAACTTTTCGCTTTTTGGTAAAGTTCCGGTGTCAGATAGTGATGATCGATTCGCCAACCTTTATTACGAGGAAATGAAGCTGCGCGATAATCCCACCAACTATAATTTTCTCCTTCTGTTGTGAACTTACGAAAAGCATCTGCAAAACCCAAATCTAAAATATCTCGTAAAGCTTGGCGCTCGGCGTCAGATGCCATTATATGATTCTTATTTCGGGAATTTTCGTGGATATCCCTATCTTCTAAAGCAATATTAAAATCGCCACACATACAAATGTCTGGGGATTTTTCCAATACTATACTTAAATATGTCTGTAATATTTTTAGCCATTTTAATTTATATTCATATTTTTCACTACCGATAGCTGAACCATTGGGTACGTAGAGGTTTACAATCCTAACTCCTTCTAATATGCCTGTAATTACCCTTTTTTGGTCATCCCAATTTGTTTCTATATCAGGCAAAATTCCTTGAAAGCCAGTAGAAACATTATCTAAAGGCTTGCGGCTAATTAATGCGACCCCATTATATGACTTCTGACCATACTTGTATAAGTTGTACCCAGTATCTTCAAAGGGTTTAACAGGAAAATCAGCATCTACAACCTTGGTTTCCTGCAAACAGAGAACATCAACAGAATTTTGATTCAACCAATCCACAACATGTTCTAAACGAGTACGAATTGAGTTGACGTTCCAAGTAGCTATTTTCATTTTGAGTTGTTATTGATAACAGATAATAGGTAATCGGTAATTGGTAATATCTGTCAAGCTTTACCTAAAAGAATTTCAGCAAACTCTCTACAATTAAACAAAAATTGATTTGTAAATACGATTGTGAACTTTCAAAACACCTTGTTTTTTGACGATTAGACCTGACAACAGTAATTCTCTTTCTTCTGGGCTATCAATTGCTATAATTTCTCCCTGATGCCAAATTTGTCGATACAGTTCTATTAGCTGAGTTGATTGTTTACTTTGAAAAAGGCGATCTCTTATAGTTCTTAAATGCTCTGGTTCGTCTTGTGATTCCCAATTATCTATTATCTTTTTTTGTACTAAATTCCTAATCCATTCTGCTTCTGTTTTACTATCAATAGAAGAAAATGAATTGCTACAGATAATTTGACAGAGTTTTTGAGTCAGAAAAGGTTGACCGCTCGTCCATGCTAATACTTCTTTAAGTACTGTTTGAGGATTATTCACTTTCTCACTTAATCCTCGAAGTAAAGGCTGAGCTTCGTGTTCTTTAAAGCCTTCAAGCTGAATCGCCCTACCGATATTAAATGGAGTTGTCTGGGTATGTGTCACTAAATCTGACGGAGTAGCAACTCCAAAAAGAGCAAAGGTTAAACGTTGATATTCGGAATTAATACTACGTTGATTGTAACAGGAACGAATTAAAGCAAAAAAGTCATTGACTGGGAATTTTAAACCCAAAATACTATCAATCTCATCGACAAAAATAACCAGTTTTTTGGGCGATATATCATCATGTTTAGCAATTTCAACAAGTAAAACTTCTTCGATAAATTGACTCAATCGTTGAATTGGAGAAATATCTTTTCGCTCATTCCACCAAGTTTTGAGATTAACCTGTCTCAGCAAACCAAAACTTCGCCATAGCTCTACCGTAAAGCCCTTGTACCATTGTTCGGGTGTCACATTCTCACTACCGATTCGGGTTAGGTCAATTGCCCCACAACTAAACCCTTCATGTTGCAGGTGATTCATCATTTGTACCATCAGGCTGGACTTACCCATTTGTCGGGAATTGAGAACATAACAAAAATCACCACGCTTTAATGCCTTATATAGATGACGGTCTGCCGATCGCACTACATAGGTAGGAGCATCCATAGGTAAACTTCCTCCCACTTGATAGTCAAAATTTGCAGTTTGTTCGACGCTTCTAAGTAATTGGTTTTCAAAAATTAGTTCTGCTTGGGTGGCTTTAAGAATTTGTAAAGTTTGTGATAGTTCGCGGGTACGTTGGGAAACTTTTTGTTCTAAGGTGCGGTTTGACTCGGCTAAAGCTTCTTTTGCTTGTTGTAAATCAAGATTTTTGCGTGCTAATTGGCGAGTAAACTGAATTCGCTCAGATTCTGCTTGTTTGCGCTCTGTAATATCTTTAAAGGCACAGATAGCATAAACAATATCACCATGTTCGTCGAAAACTGGCGTAGCTGAAACTTCTAAAGGAATAATCTTGCCGTGGGAGCGAATTTCCATATCGTCAATGGTTACATGTTCTCCTTGTAACGCCCGCATTAAGGGAGTTTGAGAACTGGGGTACAATTCTTCTGTACCTGCTTTGTATGCCTGATAAATATCAATTAATTCCTCAGGATTATTAGTCCTTGTAATCCCTTTACCAAGTATTTGTTGTGCCATTTGATTGGCGTAATAGGGCTGAAAATTGGTATCAACAACAAATATACCTACTGGGACAGCTTCCAGGAATTGGGCAATTCTCCTTTCAGTTTCACGTAACTCTAATTGCGCGCGTTCGCGTTCGGTGATTTCTTGCTGAAGGTTAAGATGAGTTCTAATGCGAGCTAGCAATACTTCTTTAGCGATTGGTTTGTTGAGATAATCGTTGGCTCCTATTTCCAATCCAGTAACTAAATCTGAAATGCGATTTTTGGCAGTTAATAACACAATGGGCAGTTCGTTGAGTTGCCAAGAAGAGCGAATTTTTCGCGTAACTTCATAGCCGGTCATTCTCGGCATCATTACATCCAGCAAAATTAGGTCGGGCTTGGGATTTTTTTCCAGAACAGCTATGGCTTCTAAACCAGATGAAACTTGGGTAATCTTATAATTGTGCAATGATAAATAATTTACTAATACCTGGCGATTTATTAACTCATCATCCACAATCAAAATGTGCCATGGTTGCGATCGAGTAGTTTGAGAGGGGTCATCCCCTAGTTTTTCAATAGAAAATTCTTCCCTATTCTCCCCCTTGGGTACCACAGAGCTTTCTTCCCATAAGTTATGGCTTATTTGGGAATTAATCGATAATTCAATCGATTGTTTAGCAGCCTCATACCTTGGATGCGGTGAAATTGGTAAGGTAAATATAAACTGCGAGCCCGAACCAAATTTCGACTGGACGGTGATTTCTCCCTGGTGTAATTCTACTAATTTCTTGGTGACTGCTAAACCCAAACCCGTACCACCATAAACCCGGTTGGTAGAACCTGAAACCTGTTCAAAAGATTCAAATATTCGTTCTAATTTATCTTCTGGAATGCCAATACCTGTATCCTTAACTGAAATAGCCAGATAGTTATCTAATAATTCTGCTGTAATTTCTACAGTGCCACTTTCAGTAAATTTAATTGCATTACCAACTAAATTATATAGAATTTGTTGCAAGCGATTTTCGTCAGCATTTGCTGGTGGTAAATCAGGAGAAATATTATTAATCAACCGCAAAGACTTCGAACCAATAAGAGGTCTGGTGTGAGTAATAACTATTTCAGCTATTTCTCGCATTCCTATTGGTTTAAGCTTTAGTTCAATATCTTTGTGCTTGATCTTAGAAAAATCCAAGATGTCATTCACCAGGTTGCTTAAACGCCGACCGCTAGCAACAATTAATCCTAAATTGAACCGAGTTTGCTCAGCTAGTAAACCAGTAGCCCCATCAATTAAAGTTTCGGCAATTCCAATAATCCCATTGAGGGGAGTTCGCAATTCGTGGGAAGTATTGGCAAGAAATTCATCTTTTAAGCGATCTAGGTTTTGTAACTCAGTATTTTTAGTTTCTAGATTGGCAAATGATATTTCTAAGCGTTGGTGGGATAGCTCTAATTCCCTTGTCATTTGGTTTAAAGCGCGGGCAAGCACCCCAATTTCATTTTGAGTCTGAATCGGGGTAGTGGGTAAAGACTTATAATTACGCTTCTGGATTTCTGCACTTACCAGACGTGCAGTATGGGTAATTGCCGTAATAGGTTGGGTAATTTGGCGAGCCAACAGAAATATTCCTAGCATTAGCATTCCAGATAGAATCATGCCGTTTAGCCAAATCGATTGAGCGAGTTGTCTTGCTGGAGCAAAAGCTTCTTTTTGGCTAATTTCCCCCAGTAATGCTACATCGCGATCGCCTAACCAGTGATATACTCCTATCGATGGTATACCTTTGTAATTCTTATAAAGCCCTCGACCGTTGCGACCATTTAAAGCATTAGCAATTCCTTGGCTATAAATTCCATCAGGAAATTCCTCCGAACCAAACTTTTCTGCTGAAATAAAACCAATTTGACCCGATGGATTACGACTTAAATTGGCTGCAAGGTAAGTTTCTCCACTTTTTCCTAAGCCAGAACGCTCTCTGATGATTCGATCAACACGATCCAAGTTTAAATGGGCAGCAAGTATTCCCAATCTTTCACCAGAAGAGTCTAATATTGCTGTTTGTAAGGTAATTAAAGGTTTTTCCTGGAAAACAGAGAGATAAAAATTGAATTTAATATTATCTGTAGATTCTGGGCTTACTTCGCTGAATTGAACCAGAGGTTGATATTTATTAATTTCTTTGGGGTTAGTGGAAACAAGAGTTCTTCCACCTTCGGCCAGAATGAAAATATCCTGTAATCCTGACTGATATTGTTTAAAGGATTTTAAAGATGCTTGGAGGCTAGCTTGTGCTTCTTGGTACTTAAGTTTGGTGCTGCTAGGACTCAAAATTATTCTAGCTTGGGTTTTAACTTCTGGAAGCTGGGCAAGGGATAAAACATCATCTTTTTGATGGAGAAGCCAATGTTGCAGTCCATCATCTTTAAGAGAAACTGCAATCTCTAATCGCTCAAAGACAGATTTTGTCAGAGATTGTTTAGCTCGCTCAAAGGCAAGATATCCCACAAGTGAAAGCACAATCAAGGACAAAATTAAAAAAGAACTAACAAGTTGAATTAGCAAGCTTTGTTTCCAAAATTTCATGCTCTACTCTTCTTGAACTAATTACAACCACTATTAATTAATATTTTGCCACCAAAAAAATATATCCTTGATTTTCTCAATTGCTTCATCTGCTGCAGCTTCAGGTGAAAGACCATCAATAACTATCCGCTTCATGGTTTGACCCCAAATATTTTTCCTGTGAACTTCAGAGTACGCAGGATTAGAAACTTTGTTTAAGGGACGGGTAAAATTTTCTTTTAACTGCTTTGCTGCGACAAAAACATGGGGATCTGCAGAATTGCTCCAGAAAGGATCTTGCCAAAGTATTGGCATCACAGGATACCAACGCCCAGCAGCATTATTAAAATATGTTTTTAGGATTTCTGGTTGGATGAAATACGATAAAAAATCCTTAGCTGCTTTTTCGTGTTTGGATTCAGCAAAAAGTACCAACTGTTTAAATGCAACCAAAGATTTCATTTTTTGCCCGTCTGGTTTTTTGGGAAACTCAATTGTCCCCATCTGTTGGAAGTAAATCTCTTTGTCTGTCTTCTGGGAAGCAGGAATTGACATGGTGGTATTTTCAACCACAACTGCATTTTGATTGAGGAATTCGATATTGTTATCAGAAGGTCTCCAGTTTACGCTTTTAGGAGGTACATATCCATCTTTATAGAAGTTTGTTACCCATTCCAGAACCTTTATTAATCCTTGGCGTACCTCTGGAACATCCAATTGCAGTTGCCCTTTTTCATTTAGTATTTTGACGTTGTAAGCTTCCAGAAATTGTTCAAATCCATAAAAAGTATCACTAGTAGCTTCTGTCCCCATTGGTAAAGCCAAAGCATAGACTTGTTTTCCATTTGCTTCTAACTTTTTCTGTACTTGTTTCCAAAAATCCCAAAAAGCATCCCACTCATGGGGAATATCCAAACTCTTAAAACCCGCCTCATTTAATAAACTGCGCCAGTAGTGGAGATGAACAGAGCTTTGCTTAAACGGCACCGCATAATAAGAAAATTTTTTACTTTTTTGGTTGTAAACATATGCAGATCTCAGAGCAACAGGATCATAAATATCCTGAAGTGGTTCCACGACATCGGAAACATCTGCCAATTTTCCTTCCCATGCCCAACTTTGAGTGAGTTCAAAGTCAGTTCTCATAGAAAAAAGAATGTCAGGAGGATTTCCAGCCTCAATGGCTGTAAAAGCTAATTTGTGAATATCATTTTCACTAATTATTTCCAGCTTTACGGGAATATGACTTTTTTCAGACCAATCTGCAACTATTTTTTTTATTGATTTATCTTCTGTAGCAAAGTAACCTTGATTCCACCAAATTGTAAGAGGATGATCGCTGTATGCTAATTCTGATGTTGGCTCAAAAGTTTGACTGTTAAAGATTGCTAACAGTAGTGTAAGTATGAATAAAATAGTTAATACATATTTACGTAACATCAGACTCGTCCTAGAGCTTAAAAGCTAGTTTTTACAGAACTTTGAGACCAATATCCTTAAATATTTTCTTTTGGTGCGCCCTTATGGAGAAATAGAGTAAAGATTGGGTTTAGATATATTTTGTTTGGTTTTGAGCGAAAAGATATAACCCCCAATGAGATCAGCGAATACTAATTTTTTTAAGGTTTAATTTTCCTGTTAAAACTAAATTACCAACTCATTGCCTAACCATTTAATAACCTGTCATATTTATTTATTTTAGTATTGTACGCGAGTTTAAATTTGTACAAATCTGTTATCAAATCCCTCACAGTTTTTGGTAATATACTTTACTTTTTTTGAAGAGCGAAAAATAGGTGTACCTTGAAGCTCAAATCAGAAGTGAGTTTAGAGTCGTATTTTCTAACATCATATTTAAGATTATTATTTTGCCCCGCTACAAGTGACGAACAGCAATTCCGCAATTACTGCGTAGCAAAGATTTAATTTTACTCAGACAAGATGTTTAGAAAAAAATAAAGTAGAACGGTCGAATTTAACGATTTATTCAACATTAGTTTCTGCTGAATCTTTTGTCCTCAATGAGTATTGTCTCAGAAATGAGAAATCTGCATCAGTTCTCTTCCTAAAGATAATATTGACAAAAAATATGTAGTGCAAGATACATAGAATCTCACTTTGGGGCATTATTTTATGCTTCCGAAGGTAGATGTAAGTTATTTGTCAAGACATATAACCTGACTATGTAGTTATTTCATGAAAAATTTATTTTTTGCAATAAATATTCTGAAATAGACGATCAGAAAAAAATAAAAGTGATTTGGGGCTTATAGTCTCTCAAGAGAAAATAAAGCAAAACTAGACGACTAGACGCCAATTAGGTTAATTTAATTTTATGTAATCAGGAGAGTATAAATACTTATCCTGTTTTATGGTCTAAGTCCTAATTTCAAAAAGCCTAATTTCAAAAAGTCTAATTTCAAAAAGTCTAGTTTCAAAAAGTCTAGTTTCAAAAAGTTCAACTCAAGAACATCAAACTCAAGAACATTAAGCTGCTGTACCAAAACAAACAGATGAAAATTGCTCAGGTAGCCCCTTTGAGGGAAAAAGTTCCACCTTTAAACTATGGAGGAATTGAACTTGTTGTCAGTCGTTTAACTGACGAATTAGTACGTCGAGGTCATGAAGTAACTTTGTTTGCTTCTGGTGATTCTGAAACTTTAGCGACATTAGAGGCGGTTTATCCCCGAGCATTGCGCTTAGACCCAGATGTCAGTGATTACGACCTTTACGAAATGCTGGAACTAAGCCAGGTTTACCAAAGATTTGCAGAATTCGACGTAATTCATTCTCATATAGGGGTTATGGCGTTGCCGATGGCAAGTTTGGTGTCAACTCCAACCATCCATACTTTACACGGAAGCTTTACACCTGATACTTCTAAAGCTTTTAGTTATCATCAAAACCAACCCTACGTCAGTATTAGCGATGCACAACGAAAGGTAGACCTTAATTACGTTAGTACTGTTTACAACGGTATTCTTACAGAAAACTATTCTTTCTTTGAAAGGGCTGAAGAACCTCCTTATTTAGCATTTTTGGGACGTTTGTCACCAGAAAAAGGACCACAAAACGCCATTGCGATCGCGAAAAAATCCGGCTGGACGCTAAAAATGGCTGGCAAGATAGATGAAGTAGATACTGAATTTTTTGCTGCGGAAATCGCTCCTCATATTGATGGAGAGCAAATTCAGTATTTAGGTGAAGTTTCCCACCCACAGAAAGTGGAACTTATGGGGAAAGCAGCAGCGACACTTTTCCCTATAACTTGGAGAGAGCCTTTTGGACTAGTAATGATTGAATCTATGGCAACTGGTACGCCAGTGATTGCAATGAATTTGGGCTCTGTACCGGAAGTCATTAATGATGGTGTTACAGGTTTTGTTTGTGAAAACATTGATGAAATGGTGGAAGCAATACCCAAAGTGTTGCAACTCAATCGTCAAGTTTGTCGAGAATATGTAGAAAATAAATTCACCGTTACCCAAATGGTAAATGGATATGAAGCAGTCTACGAAAAAATAATTCAACAACGGATTGAATCAAATGGACGCATTCATGCGGCAAAGATTCAATACTAGGTAATACAGTTCAATATTTTTGGATTAGGGCATTTTTTTGTTGACTGTTCCCTATTTGATTCCCAAGAATTTTAATTTCAACAAATTCAATTTCAACAAATTCAATTCCAACAAAGTCAATTCCAACAAATTCAATTCCAACAAATTCAATTCCAACAAATTCAATTCCAACAACAATTTAATACGCCTTTTAATTAGGGCTTGCTGAATAAATACAAAAAGGTGATGGTTAATACATTATCAGACCCAAGGAATATATTCAGATGCAAGAAA
>NZ_LMTZ01000057.1 GCF_001456025.1 Mastigocoleus testarum BC008 | reverse complement strand
ATTTTGGAACACTGCGAGAAGCCATGGAGCATGTCTTGACTTTAGCGTCCTAGCTAACCTGGCGGTTGCTATATCTTCTTCAACACCCG
The DNA here is from genome assembly GCF_001456025.1 of Mastigocoleus testarum BC008. Lineage (GTDB taxonomy): Bacteria > Cyanobacteriota > Cyanobacteriia > Cyanobacteriales > Nostocaceae > Mastigocoleus > Mastigocoleus testarum. The sequence continues at coordinate 18,837 of NZ_LMTZ01000057.1, read as the reverse complement.
TGAATTGCTGAAGCATATAAGCAGAAATGACAGTAGTACTGCGCCAGTTTTCGGTTAATATTGCGTCTGATTGTAGGTCTAAAGTAAAGTAGTAAGTGCCATTATTTGGTAATTCTTGAATGGGATTACCAAAAATACTCCATGTTTTCCAGCGTTCTTGTAACTGCTTAGTAAATTCCTCTATTTTATTTTGGACGTTAGGTTTGAATTCGACTGGTTTTTGAGCACTAATTTCAACTTTACCTAGTCCCCGTGAAATCGACCCACCCAAACGAAAGCGATACCGACGACTATGAATAAATTCCCAAAGAGAATCTGCTAAATCATCTACAACTATAATTGCTGATTTGTAAATTACAGGTTTAGGATTATTCCCTGTAGACTCTGATTCATTGAGAACTTCAATGCTGTAAAGAATATCTTCTTCAGATGTAGCACGTTTTCTATTAATCCCGACTCGCGTTAAGAGACGTTTATTAACAGATAAACTGTAATATGTTTGTCGATGTCTCGCGTAGAAACCACTGTATGGTTCAACTCTTCCCCCATCGATGGGACAGCTGGGTTCATATACATAACCATAGTGTTCGGAGCAAAAACGGTCTATGAGACTGTCAAAAACTCCGTTGTTTGAAGATTTAGAATTTTTAAAACCTGGTTTTGTTTTAGAACTGAGTGCGGTTAGAGGTAAAACTTTAGTTTCTTCTATTCCACCTTTAGGGACAACTTTACCTTTAGTTTTGATTGATGGATAAGCATTTTGAAATATTGCTGCTTCATCACCAAGAAACAAAGCTTGAAAATCACCACCATTTTCCGTTAGGTCAACAGAACGATGACCGGATTCTTGCAAAATTTGAGCAGCAATTCCACCACGAATCACCGTACCTGAAATATAATCATCAACTTCACTAACTGAACCACCAGGTTTTTGTCTTCCAACAGCAAGGGGTGATAAAGCTTTAATTTCGAGTTCGATCCGTTTCACTTTATCTCTCCTCTTCCTAAGAATTCCCAAACTGCTTCATCTATATCTATTTCGTCGGGTAATTCCCAAGTTAACCATCCCAAACCAGCAGATTTACTTCCCCCCAATGCATTAATATGTCGCAAACCAGACCAAATTAATGCTTCTGCGTAATCGGTTCTTTGTGGTGTCAAGCTTGGTTGAATATGAATCTCACCTGTAAATTCAAGCTTTGCATTTGCGGGAGAAGTTTCTAAAAAATAAAGTTTTTTCTCTTCTGCTGTTTTCCGACGACGGTTGATAGTCACACCAGGACGCAAGACTTCAGGTAAGTTTTCTGGATCTTCAGTGCAAATTAAATCGTCGAATATAACTCGTGAAGGTAAAACTGGATCCCCAAAAATCTGGCTAATTAAACAGTGATATGTTTCTTCGTATCCAGGTACTTTATATTCTGGACGTCGAAACCCATCAGGTGCGTTGTTATTTCGGAAAATCACCATTTTTTCTGGATTGGGAGATTCAGAAATACTCCATCCCAAACCTCGAGCAATTTTTTCACATTCATGACGGAGACGACCTTTTACTTGAGAAGCAGGAATTAGTAAATTACCTTCGGAGTTACGAACAATTGCTTTATCTGCTAGGGAACCAGAAGAACCTCCAGCACCGATACATAAAGCAGTATCAATTATCGCTGCGATCGTATAAGTTTTTATTGAATTAGATAATTGTTGTAGATATATCATCAATTAGTTTTAGTAGTAATAATATTTTGCTTATTTATTCCATTACTTGTTTCATCATTTATTTCAGAATCATCATCTTTGCTAATAAATTCATAGATATCTACAAGTTCGCGCCAAATAGTTTCATAGATTTTCTCTTCTGGTTCAAACATCCAAGGTGCTAAGTTACCTCCATTTGTTTTTGCTGAACACCAAGGGTCTTCAAAATCTTGTTTTAGTAATTTTGAGTTTTCTAGTTTTAATCTGGCTCGGAAATAACGGTAATTTAAAATAGCTGTTTGTTTACCTCTTTCCAGAAAACTACGAATTTGGTAGATTTGTGATTTAGGAAATTCTGCTTTTTTCAAAGCTTGGACTGATTTAATTAATCCCTCCAATTCGTGTAAAGTATAAGGTGCAGCATATAACTTTAGTTTTGCACCGCGTTCTTTAACTAATGCTTTTTTACGAAACTCTTCTATATCAGAAGAAATCATTGTGACTGCTTTTAAGACCAAAAAGTCAACGGTTCCTCCGCAGTAACCAAATTCTGTTTTTTTCAGTCTTTTCGCTCTTTTTTTCGCTGATTTCAGTAATTGTGTAGTTAATTTTTCTGCATAATATACAGGTGTATTGTAAGAAGTAATCAAGACACCACTCGACATACTTAACTTACATTGTGAAGCTGGAGCAGTTTCCCAAGAATAACGATGAATTTTATTTAATTCAGCAGGCTTATTTGTTGATTCAACTCGATACTCATCTTTAATTTCTACATTTGCGATCGCAACTTCTTTCAAAAGAATTTTTTCAAACTGTTCCCCAATCATTTGGGCGATTTCTAAAGCTTTATCTGCAGGAACGATAATGATAATGTCATCCCCACCGATGGTAACTATTTCAAAGGGATGGATTAAATCTCTATTGTTTTTTAATCTTGATGTTGATTCATCAATTCCTTGTAATTTTCTAGGATGAAGCTTATCTGCTAATGCTTGATATACAGAATATTTTGTAGCGTTATCAACATCCTCGCTGAAATTTTGATATTGCTGAGGAGTGCGGATTTTTTGGATATAACCTCCCATATTATTACCATCAGCGTAAATGTAAGCAACAAATCCATTACTGACTTTACCTATGTGGGTTAAAGATGGGGGTGTTTCTACTTTCTCAAGATCGCAATCCTTACAGTACTTTTTATATTGTTCTGGATTTTCTTGCAGAAATATTTCAAATTTGTTCGTCCAATTCTCAATGATTCCTGGTTCCCAATCTAGTTTCAGTTCTTTATACCATTGGGGTGTACCTTGTGTTTCTTTTTTGGCGCGATCGCCAATACATCTCTTTCTAATCGCAGGTTCAGACAAATAAGGTTTTCCGGTAATTAGATCTACTTGAGCGATCGCACTACGCTTTTCCACTCCATCTCGTCTCAGATAAGGATGAGTCTCAAACATTGGTGGATAACGACGAGTGGGACGGTTATCAGTATCATTTCCACTACGACGTTGATTAAATTTAGCAGCTAATTTGGTTGTTAGTTCATTAAAACTTTTACGGTTTTGGAAATTTTCTACAACTTTTTTATCTAATATATTTGAATCATGATTTGAATCATTCTCAATTTTTCCAAAACAAGCTTCTACTATCGGATGTTTGTATTCTTTACGATACTTATCTAACCAAAATGTATCTGTAATATTATCTCGTAATAATCCAAAAGTCACATCAAGTAACTTAAAACAATCCCCAACCGCACAAGAGTTAGCTGTTAAGGTTTCATAAGTATAACGTTTTTCAATTGCATTAGCTAAATCGTCAACAAAAGCAGCTGGACAAAAAGCTAATATATTTCCACCTGTAGAATAGATAATCAGTTCGGGAATTAAAACCTCTGAGAACTTCGATTCATCATCCGATTGTTTGGGAAAGTTCTCATTTAACCAGTTTCTGACCACATTACATTGAGCACTATACTTAGGAGTATTTAATTTAGGGTCATATTTTGGAGTAACACCAAAAAAAGCTGGTAAATCAACCAAATTAATTCTATCTAATAACGCCGAAGCACCACGAATATCTGGTAATTTTGGTGCTTCAAAAACATATTGTTTAACTTTGGTTACACCCCCATAAACCAAACCAATTTTTGATTCCCAAAGTAAAGGATGATTTTCTATCAACTTATTTAACTCATCCAAATTTTTTGGGAAATTTTCTATATCTTCTAATTGTTCTAATCCCTTAACTGCAGTTACAATATCAGATACTTCCTCTGGAATTTCTCCTTCACTCATCAATGCTTTTTGCATTTCTTTCAAGACTTTTAAATCATGCTTAGCTTCTCTTCCTTCACCCCAAGCTAAACACCATGCAATTCCAGTATTAATTTTATTTTGATTAGTTTTATTTGAATTACTTTGCTCTGAATTACTATTCATAAGTCATTATCTTACTATTCTGATATCATCAAATCTGATTTTAACGAGTCATTCCCACTAACAACTCAGCTAAAGCTTTCACCATCTCCCGTCTCGAGACATCCTCACCTCTTTCCAAACGGTGAACGCTACCAATTAAAATCGGCGATTTAGTAATAATATTATCTTCTGTAGCATGTAAATCACTGTGGATAACCGCAACTATTCCCAAACCTAAATCTTCGCAAAACCTCTTCCAATCAGGTATTTTATCTCTTTCTCCTGTCAAAATAACTGCATGTGTCGCCTCACGCATAATTAACTGATTTTCCTCAGTAATTTTCCCACCCACATCAATAATATTTAAAGGTGCATTTGCACTGTGCACCCAACTTGCAGCTTTCTGAGCAAATTCCACAGTAAACTTAGATTTATAAGCGTCCTTCAAACTTCGTGCTAATCCTGGATCCCGTTGTGCTACTTCCGAAAACCAAGAACCTTCACCATCAGGACAAGCAGTTATCACATAGGGATATGGCGCATCTTTAATACTGCTAATTACTTGTTTTAAACCTTCCCGCAGACATGATTTTCCTGATTGTGGGGGACCACAAATAACTACTTTTGGTCCTTGTTTATCTTGTTGTGGTTCTTCCGTTTCAATTAATTCGCCAATTTCATAAGCTGGAGTGTGAGTAATGGCGATGATATAGGTTTTATATCCTTTTCTACCAATTTTTGGATCGAAGATTGCGATCGCACCGTATAAATGAGATAACTTATGTGCTATTAAATAACATACTGGTAAAGATGCAGGACCATCGATTTTTAAAAGTTTACCCCCAGGTATTGCTCCAAATCCAAGCAATTCATCTAAACGTTTTGCTGCATCTTTGACTATCCGATCCCCATTAGCTTTGATAGCACCAAATTTTACTTTGAGAATATCCCCTTCTACATCAATATGATAAGTACTCATAATTAAGTTTCAAAGTTTATGTTTCTCTCAATTTGCACCCCCAAATCAAGTCAAAATCAATCAATTAAGTCTCCCAGCTTATATGCTGGATTGTGAGTGATGCAAGTCACAAATTTACCAATCTTAGGATCGAACACTGCAACTGCACCATAAATATGGCTAACTTTGTGAGCTAAAACAAACGCAACAGGAATAGAAATAGGACCGTTGATTTTGAGTAATTGTCCTCCGGTCATTTCGCCGAGCGAGGTCATTTTCTCTAGTATTTTAGCTGCATCCTTGACAATGTCGTCGTTTTGCGCTGCTTCGCCAAAATTTACCTGCAAAGTTTCATCTTGTAATTCAATGCTGTAGGTGCTCATTGTTGCTCCTCATCTCGACATAGGAACATCATACAAGCATGGTGGAATATGCTATTTCCAAGAAGGAATTATTTATTTTTTGTATTGCTCATGTCGGCTTCAAACCAAAGAAAAATCGCAGTAAACCAATCCTTCTAATAAGTAATTCATAAAGGAAAGCGATCGCAGTCAAAGTAAATGAACTAAGAACAATAAATTTCGCGAAAATTCCTATTTCCCAGGTTGCAATAATAAACCCAATCAATACAATTATGGTTTGATGTAACATATAAAATGGCAAGGATGCTTCACTTAGATACCGTAATGTTGGAGAGCTAAAGCTGAGAAATTTCCTACCCATACCCAAAAATGCTACGATCCAAAACCAGGAATTGAAGGATCTTAAAGTTATCATCAAGGTGTAACCCCACGAACCATAATTTTTGTCCCTCATGAGTTGATTTAGATCTGGTTGCAATAGTAATAGAGTAGTGAATACCGCGAACACCAATGCTGGTATAAAATTTTGATCTACTGCTTGCTCAATTCGCTGCTCCGTAACAATAAAATAACCCCCCAGCAAAAACACCACATAGCTAAAAAGATTCCAACCTCCAGCTGTCCGGAATCCTAACGTTGTTGGGTTAAGGGTAGTTTCTAATAATGCGATCGGTAACCCGAGTAGAAAAATCACCATTGGTTTTTCCAGGATTTTTACCACCGTTCCAATTAGTTTTTCTCCTTTACCTTGTTTGAAATATATAAATAGAGGTAAAAATAAGAGCGAAAATAGAAATAACACTAACAAATACCACAGATGCATTCCCATCCAAGCAAAATTTCCCCCGAATAGATAAAATCCTTGAAAGTAGTAGGGTATGAAGTCCCAAAATGAACCAGAAAATTGTAATCCTCCATCCCATGATGCAACCCCATGACGGGGATTAGTTAAACGTTCTAGGTATACTTGTGGTGGAGATAGGATGAAAATCCCGAAGACTAGAGGAATCAGCAAACGCATACAGCGTTCTTGGACGAATTGTCTTGGGGTACGAAATCTGAGTGCAAAATAGATGCTAGCTCCAGACAAGACAAAAAACAAAGGCATTATCCATTGCAGTAAAATTATGGCAGAAATGCTTGCGATCGCATTAAGCTCATTATTTTTAACGTGCCAAGCTCCAAGATCGAAAAATCGCAGACAGTGGAAAATAAACACTGCAAACGTTCCCATTACTTTGAGTGAGTCAAAGTCGTAACGTCTAACAGGTTTACTTACTCCGAGATTCAATACAGATTCCTGATTCATTCTGACTATTGCAAAAAGTGATTATTTTTTTACTTACACCAATTTGGAGAACCTGTTGCAATGATTTATCGAATTGGTATTATTTAAGAAATAAAAAAGTATAGATAGACACGCGTTTTTCCCATCATCACCCCACCTGTTAACCCATCCGTTGCGAACCAACTATCGCTTCCCCTTCAATTTCCACCAAAAATTCCGGTAAAATCAACCGACTAACTTCAACCATACTGCAAGCAGGTCTGATATCTCGAAAAAACTCTCCATGTGCGCGACCGACTTGCTCCCAATCGTCAATATTAACGACATAAATCCGAGTGCGGACAACATCTGCTAAAGAACTATCCAATCTTTTTAATGCTGACTCAATATTGCGAATAATCTGTATTGTTTGGAGATATGAGTCACCCACACCAACAATATTTCCATCATTATCTGTAGCTGTTGTCCCCGAAACATGGATAATATTACCAACCCGAACAGCACGGGAATATCCGACAATTGGTTCCCAGGTTGTTCCAGTGGATATAATTTGGCGTTCCGTCATAGATTTTTATTTACCCACTCTATTTACCCACTGTCTAAAAGTAGATTAGCAGGATATTCAGTCTTTAAAAAATCAATTCTCAAGTAGGGTGAGTTACAACAAAATAAGCATTTAATATTTATAAATACTTCTAAATACTTCTGTAGGAACAACTTTTTCAGATGAATTTAAATAACTCACTCAATAATTCACTCCATAAGGAATTAGAACGCTACAATGAACTGGTTTCAACTCACCCCGACAACCCTGGAGCTTACGTACAAAGGGGAATGGTCAAATTTAAACTGGCTCAAGTCAACGAATCTATTGCTGACTTTGACGCTGCAGAAAAATTAAAACCAAGTATAACTCCCTATTTATGGCAGCGAGGACTATCCTATTACTATGCTAATAGATTCGCCGAAGGTGCTTCTCAGTTTGAGATAGACTTAACTGTTAATTCCCAAGATGTAGAAGAAACTGTTTGGCGTTATCTTTGCGTAGCTCGTCTTCAAGGGTCAGATGAAGCGCGTAAATCTTTACTTTCTGTAAAAAACGATCCCCGTTTAGTAATGCGTAAAGTTTACGAACTGTATGGAGGGAACTGCTCCACAGAAGATGTATTAAAAATAGGAAATCCTTTCGATAAGCGTTCCAAATTTTATAGTCACCTTTACGTAGGATTATATTTTGAAGCAAGCGATCGCACTGAAGAGGCTCAATCTTATATAACTAAGGCTGTAGACTCCTACCGAATTGATGATTATATGTGGTATTTGGCTCGGGTTCATAAAATTGTGCGTAGTTGGGATAAAAAATAGGAGTTTGTACGAGTACATTCTCCCAAAAATAATTTGAAACTTTTCATAATTCAGCAAAGTAAATCTAATATTTATTCCTATCTCCTACTTTTTTTCTTCTTCAGTTTTCAGCAAAATGATGATTTACGCTTTGTGTGAATTAGAAGCTGAAATAACGTAAATTCGTGATAATAATCACAAACTTGATTTAAGCCAGTTCTTGAAACCCTTGATATCACAAGGCTTAATTTAATTCACATTAGCCGTGATTTACTATTTTTTATTCACACCACAAAAGAAAATCGCGTGTTATTGGTAAAACACGCGATTGCGATCTTAGACTTAGATTTATTAATCAATAATTCCCCTAATTTATACTCTTCGCCAAGGATAATTCTGGTTGCAGTCGTTCTAAAACTTGCTGAAATACCATCGCAACCCAATCTATATCGGCTTCGGTAGTGTAACGTCCCAATGTCATGCGAATAGCACCTAGTGCTACTTGTTCGTCAAAACCCATTGCTAACAAAATAGAACTCGGGTTGAGCTTACCACTACTACAAGCAGCACCAGCGCTAATACCAATTCCAGCTAAATTCATTTGTCTAACCAGAGTTTTTCCACTAATTCTTCCTCCATCAGTTTGCTCCAAACAAAAGCTCACGTGATGGGGTAAGCGTTGAATTAAATCGCCGGTAGGTATTAACCCAGGAATATCAGCCAACTGAGCGAACAACCTATTTCTCAACTCAATTAGCCTTGGCGTTTCGAGGGATAATTCTTGGGCTGCTAATTCCGCAGCAGTTCCAAATCCAGCAATGATAGGAGTTGCTTGGGTTCCGGAACGCAAACGCGCTTCTTGACCGCCCCCTAAGACCAAGGGAATCAACTCTACCCCCGGACGCACATATAATGCACCTGCTCCCTGCGGTCCATAAATTTTATGACTGGAAATGCTCAATAAATCCACTGATGTTTTTTGGACGTCGATTGGTAAACGTCCTGCAGCTTGTACGGCATCAGTATGAAATAAAATATTTGCACTGCGAGCAATCTTACCTAATTCTTCAATTGGTTGTACTGTTCCAACTTCACTTTGTCCGTAGATGACCGAAATCAGAACAGTGTTATCCTGCAAAGCTGCTTTCAAATCAAGGGGATTAACTCTACCTTTAGCATCGACCGCCAAACGCGTTACTTCCCAACCCCATTTTTCAAGTAATCTTACTGGTTCAGAAACCGCAGAATGCTCCACACTGGAAATGATTATATGTTGGGGTTCGGTATACCAACGAGCAACGCCCATAATCGCGAGATTATCAGCTTCGGTACCTCCACTGGTAAAAATCATTGATTCAGCGGGCGCATTAATTAAAGCAGCAACCTGCATCCTTGCTTGCTCTACCACTGTTGCTGCACGTTGTCCCCACTCATGCAAGCTGGATGGGTTTCCCCATTGATTGGTCATTACTGCTTGCATCGTGGTTATAGCTTCCCGACGGGTAGGGGTGGTGGCGCTGTAGTCTAAATAAACTTGCATAAAAATATGAGTGAAAACATATGCTGGCAACAGGCTGTCTCTATTCTCAGCTTACATAGTTAATCGAGCAAATTCTGAGAATTTTTTTATAGTTCACGATTATTAGTGGGTAAGAGGACGTTTCTCTTAGTATGAGAAATATTTTTTCAATTTAGCTAGAAAGTTTATATTTTGATAACCCATCAGGGTATTAGCCTGAAGTTTTAATCAAGATAGCTGAGTTTATTTGTGAGTGGGTACTTAGTAAATGTCTAAATTGGGAACTATAAGAGTAATTCACTACTAACTAATTTTTAGCAGAATACTGTGCATCTGTTTTATAACTACAAACATTATTCCCAAATCTTTTTGTTGTTTTTTCTTCTCGCTGGTTGTCGACAAATCCATTCTCCCAAGAAACTGCAACAACAACTACCTCAAGATAAATTTGTTCAAGTTTACTTTAACCATTCAACTGCCTCTGAGTATCGAGAACAATATCGGATGCAAACCCGATATGGAGATAATTTAGAAAAACAAATTATAAATGTTATTTCCGAGGCAAAAAATAGTATAGATGTTGCAGTTCAGGAGCTACGTTTGCCAAAAGTAGCTGAAGCATTAGTTGATAGATATAGGGTAGGTGTCAAAGTAAGAATTATTCTCGAAAATAAATATAGCCGCCCTTGGAGTAGTTTTACATCCACAGAAATTGCATCTTTACCACAAAGAGAGCGCCAACGCTATCAAGATTTCAAAAATTTTGCAGATATTAACAATAATGGCAAACTTAGTCAGGATGAAATTGCTCAAAGAGATGCTTTATTGATATTAAAAAATGCCAAAATCCCTATTATTGATGATACTGAAGATGGTTCTAAGGGTAGTGGTTTAATGCATCATAAATTTGTAGTTGTGGACAACAGATTTGTGATTATAACCTCTAGTAATTTAACTTTAAGTGGTATCCACGGTGACTATAGTAATCCTAATAGTTTGGGTAATATAAATAATTTATTGAAAATAGATAGCCCTAAATTAGCTACTTTATTTACAGAAGAATTTAATTTCATGTGGGGTGATGGAGTTGGAGGAAAAAAGGATAGTAAATTTGGGATTAAAAAGCCTTTGAGAAAAGCAAAAAAAATTATCTTAGGTAATAATAGAATTACAGTTAAATTTTCACCGATTGCTCGTAGTAATGATTGGATTGAAACTAGCAATGGTTTAATCGATGCAAGCCTAAAGTCTGCTGGAGAATCCATCGATATGGCATTATTTGTATTTTCTGCTCAGCAACTAGCAGATACTTTGAAATGGCAAAATAAAAATAATGTAAAAATTAGAGCTTTAATTGAAAAAGACTTTGCTTATCGTTCCTACAGCGAAGCCTTAGATATGTTGGGTATTGCTATTAAAAGAAAATGTAAATATGAACCAGAAAATAATCCCTGGGAGAACCCGATCAATACAGTCGGAGTCCCTCTATTACCAAAAGGTGATTTACTGCATCATAAGTTTGCAATTGTAGATAAAAAATTAGTAATTACGGGTTCTCACAATTGGTCGGAAGCAGCTAATTATAAAAATGACGAAACTGTTTTGGTGATAGATAGCCCTCAAGTTGCTGCTCATTACGTTCGAGAGTTTGAGCGACTTTATACCAATGCAATATTTGATATTCCAAAAAAAATATACAAAACTGTGGAACAACAAACAAGAAAATGTACAAATAAATAAACTACCAATCAATTTAAAAGTTTCTTGATACAAGCATAACAATCAAACATAATCGCGATCCCACAAAATCAATGAAATGAACTGGATTCCTATTTATTGTCAAAGTGGTAGAAACCCTGCAATTAAGCTACCGAAAAAATTATTGACTCTATGATGTTGTGACTTGTGTAATTGGGATTTTAATTATAAAATCAGTCCCTTCACCAAGTCGAGATAAGCACTCTAATTTTCCATGATGCTTTTCTACAATTATTTGATGGCTAATTGCTAATCCTAATCCGGTTCCTTTTCCCACTTCTTTGGTCGTAAAGAAAGGGTCAAATAGTCTGGAGATAATTTTTCCTGGTATCCCAGGTCCATTATCTGCTATGCAAATAGTTACAGATTTAGAGTCTAAAGTCTGAGTAGAGATCCGAATCTGACTTTTTGTAGTTTTAACATCTCTGGTTGATAAACCCGCACTGTTTTCGTGCTTACCCTCGTGCTCATATTCATCGAAAGCATCAATTGCATTACTGATTAAATTCATGAATACTTGATTGAGTTGACCCGGATAACATTCAACTAGAGGTAATTTCCCATATTCTTTGATAATCTCAATCCCAGAAGATTCCGGCTTTACCTTCAAACGATTTTGAAGAATCATTAAGGTATTATCAATACCTTCATGGATATCTGCTTGCTTATATTCGGATTCGTCAAGACGAGAGAAGTTACGTAGGGATTTAACTATTTCACGAATACGTAGAGAACCAACCTTCATTGAAGTTAAAAGTTTGGGGAGATCTTCATTGAGAAAATCTAAATCTATTGAATCTACTTCTTCTTGAACTTTAGTTGTAGGCTCAGGATATTCTTCTTGGTAAATTTCTACTAATCTTAGGAGATCTTGAGTATATTCGTGAGCATATGTGAGATTACCATGGATAAAGTTTACAGGATTATTGATCTCATGGGCAATGCCTGCAACTAACTGTCCCAAGCTAGACATTTTCTCATTTTGAATCAATTGACCTTGAGTTTTTTTAAGTTCCCTGAGAGTTTTTTCCAGAATGAAATTTTTCTCAATTAGTTCCTGAGTTCGCTTCTCTACTTTTTCTTCCAAATTATCGTTGTAGGATTCTAATTTTTGATTGGTGTTGATTTGTTCTGCTAAGAGTTCTTTAACCTTAAAAATCATTTGGTTGAAAGAAGTTGCTAAAACACCCACTTCGTCTGCAGTATTTATAGAAGCTTGTAAGTCAAAATTTGATTTTTGTGTAACTTCTTTGGCTATATGAGTTAAATCTTTCAGAGGTCGAGAAATACTTATGCTGATGTAATATGCAAACAATATTGCCAATATTGTCGATAAAGAAATGCTAATAAACGCAATCCAAAACTGAATTTGATCGGTATTGTTTATAAACTCCTCTGCTTCAAGATAGTGATTGTCGGAAATTTTTACCAAGTCGGTTAAATCATCTGAGATACCATCAAACTTCAGTGCTAAAGGACTGTTAGTAAAATCCAGTAGTAACTTTTGAGCAGTTGCAATTTTTTCTGGTGAGTCTAAATTAGAGGAATCTATCTTTTGTAAAATATTACGTATTTCTTGGAAATAAGCTTTTGGAATACCTCGATAAGTTTGGAGTAAATTAGGAATTCCATCAGTATGCGCTTCATGATCTTCACCTTTTGTATTGGTATGAGAGACAAAAGATTTGATTTCAGACCAAGTTTTTCTCACTGTTGCTGCATGCTCAAGAAAATGGGAATATTCATCTTCTAAGTCTTTTGGCTGATTTACTAATGGAATAAACTGTTGTTGATGGGTTCGTGACTGCAAAATTGAAGCTTGCAATCTCCGAACTATTTCTACTTGTTCGTGAGCATGCTGTTCTTTTTGACGGGCTTTACTTTTGTAATGATTGGATACGATAATCCCTGATATGGTACCGCATATGGCTATACTGATAGCTATACCATATCCAAAACCAATTTTCTGGCTAACATTCAGTTGGTTCAGGAATTTGCGACAATTATCTTTTAAAGGTTGAGAAATATTCGAATTCTTACTATATCTGAATCTATTAATGATACTTTTTAAGTCAGTATTTCCCGATTGATTAAGCATATAATATTTTACGCATTTTTAGTCCTATTTATTATTCCCAGGACGACATCGATTTTTATAATTAAATTAAATTTTCATACTTTATAAGGACATTTATGTTCATAAATTGAGGGAACTACTGAGTTAAAATATAATTTTTAGTTGGAGTGACAACCCCGTTTTATATTTCAAAATTGATTTAAATATTTGACCTCAAAGTATAATAAGTTACTTTGCTTGACAGTGTTCTGATATTGAAAATAAATCTGGACCACTAAATGAGCGCTTAAAATCAAACTCATTTTCCTAGGTTTAAAGCCTAGATGATGGCAAAAAATAGTCACAAATCATTAGACTTAAAGTAACTTACCAATGCTATGGGAAAAATAAATTAGATTAATGAGCGAACAACCTGCTAAAATTTGTATCCTCGGTGGTGGCTTTGGTGGTCTTTATACTGCCTTAAGGCTGAGTAAATTTACTTGGGATGATGGACGAAAGCCAGAAATCGTGCTAGTGGATAAAAGCGATCGCTTCCTGTTTTTACCACTTCTTTATGAACTTCTGACAGGAGAGTTGCAAACTTGGGAAATTGCTCCTCCCTTTGAAGAACTGTTGCAAAATACTGGAGTACGCTTTTATCAAAGTGAGGTATCTGGAATTGATCTGGAGCAAAATCGAGTGCATTTACAAAACGGTCCAGAAATATCTTACGACCGTCTAGTTTTAGCTTTGGGGGGAGAAACACCTTTAGATATAGTTCCTGGAGCAACATCCTATGCTTATCCATTCCGTAGTATCGCTGATACTTACCGCTTAGAAGAACGTCTGCGAATATTAGAGGAATCTGACGCGGACAAAATTCGAGTAGCAATTGTTGGTGGTGGTTATAGTGGTGTAGAGTTAGCTTGTAAATTAGCCGATAGACTTGGAAAACGGGGAAGATTTCGGTTGGTTGAAATGAGCGACCAAATTTTACAAACTTCTACTGAGTTTAACCGGGAAGCAGCCAAAAAAGCTTTGGATAGCCGTGGTATATTTATCGATTTAGAAACTAAAGTCGAGTCTATCGCTAAAGATAATATTTCTTTGGAATATAAGGGTCAGATAGATACAATTCCTGTAGATTTAGTACTTTGGACTGTTGGTACTAAGGTTATACCCATAGTTCAAGATCTTCCTTTGAAAAAAAATCAGCGCGGTCAAATTACAACGCTTCCAACTTTGCAAGTTCACGACCATCCAGAAATATTTGCTTTGGGCGATCTTGCAGATTGTTTGGATGCTGATGGTCAGCAAATACCAGCAACAGCTCAAGCCGCTTTTCAGGAATCAGATTTCGTTGCTTGGAACATCTGGGGGTCTCTTACTAATCGTCCTTTACTTCCTTTCCGTTACACGCAACTGGGCGAACTTATGTCTTTGGGTGTAGATAATGCGACACTAAGTGGTTTGGGGATCAAGATTGAAGGAACTTTAGGATATGTTGCTCGACGCTTACTTTATTTGTATCGCTTACCGACCTTAGAGCATCAATTAAAAGTCGGTTTTAATTGGTTAGTAGCTCCGATTATCGATAATATCCAGGATTAAGGTGACATGATTTGCTGTAAAAAATCATAATAAAAACTACGAACCTGTAGAGCTTTTTTAACCATAAATTACTTCGTATCAAGAATTACATTTGGTAAGGTTGACATATTTAGCAGGTAAAATTTCTTGGTGAAGAGAAGACATGGTTTGAAGAGCTTTCCATAAATTCCCATAAAGATTAGTACCATAAGATTTCACCAGCAGGGGCGCAGCACATTGCGCCTCAAATCTTAAGTTATAGCAACATAAACNACAGATAGATTTTGTAGAGACGTTGCATGCAACGTCTCTACCGGAGAATCTGTTGCAATGATTTATTGAATTGGTATTAGTTTAGAACATATTTTACTTACGCGTAGCGTTATATTTTTCTTCTGGATATTCTTGGTTTTTGTCCGGATGAAAAATTTTGTTGGTTGAATCACTCTGTAATAAACATCTTTTGCAAATCCATGTGCTGGGGAATATACAGTAATAATCAATACTGTATTCAGATTTAATCTACTTTGGTAATTTACTTTAGTAATTTATTTTGGATTTTTTGTCAGATTATTGCGGTACTATTGAACCAATTTTTGGCTTATTGATTCTTAGTTCCTAGTAATTTATTTTTGGTCTGACCACACTTTTATGTCTTTGGTTTAATTCATTTTTAATAGCTGGCTAAATAGAATGAGAAAAAATATTAGCAAATGAAAACAAAGTTTATTTAAGTTTGAGATTTATTTGTCCTATAATTGCCACCTGTAGGTTATTGCAACAGAGTGAAGTATATATATCCCCATGAAAATACATGATTGTGTGTTTTTAGGATATTGATGTACCTCACTAATACGAGCAAAATTTTGAATATAGCTTTGACACAAAGTCCGCTCTAATTCTGAGATTTATATTTTGGGAACTAGATGTTGGAAGCGATATATTGGGATTCAGATTTTAGGATTCAGATTTTAGGATTCAGGATTCAGAGTTTAGATTTTAGGATTCAGATTTTAGGATTTAGAATTCAGAATTTAGATTTTGATAGTTAAATATTTAAAAGTTAAATTTTGAAGATTAAACTTGGAAGATTCAATAACTGAAGATTTAATTATGTTGTAATAAAACTGAATACTGGTGATGTAATAAATTTCTGTACTGGATAATGCAACAAAATTTTTTGATTTTTGCGAAAATTACTTGCATTTATGTTCCAATATGGTGGATATAAGAATATTTGCAATCTACCACGCAGACATAAATGTTACTTTGTAGTAATTTTTATGAGCTATCTAAACTACATCCAATTTAAAAACTTGATTTTTACTCAAAGGTAAACTGCGGTTCTGGATAGATTTAGGGTTTATTTTAATTTGCAGATTATTAATATGGAACGTAGCATGAAACGACCGAAAGTAATTTTTGTAGACGCAGTTGGGACATTATTTGGTGTCAAAGGTGGTGTGGGAGAAATTTACTCCGAAATTGCGCGAGATTTTGAAGTGGAAGTTTCTTCACAAGTATTAGACAAAGCTTTTACTGATAGCTTTAAAGCTGCAACATCACCTATATTCCCAGATGCAGATGAAAAAGATATTCCCCAACTGGAATTTGAATGGTGGAAGGACATTGCTGCTCAAACTTTTGAAAAAGCAGGAGTAATCAAACAATTTCCTGATTTTGGTGAATTTTTTAGCGAGCTTTACATTCACTTTGGAACTGCAGAAGCTTGGTTTGTTTATCCTGATGTGATACCGGCTTTGATTAACTGGCGACGTATGGGAATCGAATTGGGGGTATTATCTAATTTTGATTCTCGGATTTATTCGGTTTTACAAGCCCTCGAACTTCGAGAGTTTTTTGGTTCAGTTACTATTTGTAGCCAGGTTGGTGCTGCAAAACCCGATCCTGAAATTTTTGCGATCGCTCTATCCAAACATAACTGTTCTCCCCAAGCTGCATGGCATATTGGTGATGATGTCAACCATGACTATGAGGGAGCTAAATCAGCAGGGGTACGAGGTATCTGGATCAATCGCAGTAATGCAGGTCAAAAGTTAAAAGTTAAAAGTTAAAAATAAAAAGTGAATAAGAAAGCAAACAAAAATATTTTCCCTGTTTCTTGTTTCCTGTTCCCCATACTTCATCAAACATAAGAATTTGTAACTTATAATTCCCCCAAATTTCAAGACTTAAACGTAAAATTTATACAGGTGTATGGGGTATTGATATGAAACATCTCTTATATATAGCATCGGCTGTACTAGGCTGCTCTTTGATGAATTGGGTATTGTTTGGAAAACCAGCACAAGCTCAAGTTGCTTATGGGAGTTATGTAGGTGTTGGTCCAACTGTGGGACTTTCCGATGGTGGTCAAGTTGGGGGAGTTATTGCTGGTCGTTATAAGCTGTTAAAAGCGCCAGTTTCTTTTCGCGCTCAAGCTTTAATTGGTAAAAATACTGCTATTGTCCCAACAGTTTCTTATGATTTTCCTTTAGATTGGCAAACTGATGCTTACGTGGGAGCAGGATTAGCCTTAGCTGGTGGTGATACACCCTCACCTGTTGGGAATAAAGTCAGCTTTGCAGTACAACCTGGAGTTGATTACATGGTACCCAATAGCAATACTGTGATTTTTGGCAATGCAATTATTGCTTTTGATGCTTATCGCAATAGTAGCGGTGCTGCTGTTTCAGTTCAAGGTGGTGTAGGTTTGAGATTTTAAGGTTGACGATAGCGTCGTTAACATAAAATCCATAGCAAAGCTTCAATCGCCTTAAATATCGCGGCTTCCATTTGAATCAAATACATTTTTATATTCCCATTCTGTAGAGACGTTGCAGAGCCTGCGGCGTCGGCGTTAGCCTCTGCAACGTCTCTACAAAGCGTCATGCACTGCACTCAACCCAAAACCTCTATATAGCTGAATTACCAGATATTTGAGAAAGCTTCTTTGAGTACAAAATCAAACATATGAATTTTTGTAACTGAGTATGGACATGCTAGTGCATTAGTACTAAAAAGAAAGCGTGAGGGTTATTTGCGTTCACCCTCACGTTTTTTCAATATTCAATATTCAATTTGTCTTATTCTTCAACAATCATGACACAACAACAGTCCAACACCATAACCCCACATCTTATAGTTAACGATGCAGCATCCGCCATCGAATTCTACAAACAAGCTTTTGGTGCAGAAGAAAAATATCGCATGCTCACACCAGACAAACAGAAAATCATGCACGCAGAGTTGCAAATCGGTAACTCAATCATCTTTCTCAATGATGAATTTCCTGATTGCGGTCGTCTCTCAGCAAAAACTTTAAATGCTTCTCCTGTGGGTATTCATTTGCAAATTGATGACGCAGATCTGTGGTTTGAGCGAGCTGTAAATGCAGGAGCAAAAGTAACAATGGCTTTAGAAAACGCCTTCTGGGGCGATAGATATGGTATGGTTGTAGACCCATTCGGTCATAATTGGTCAATCAGTTCTCATGTGGAAGAGCTTTCCAGTGAAGAGATTCAGCGACGCGCAGCTTTAGAATTTGCGAGTTAATACCCCAAATTCCTCCCCTTTGGATTTATATGTAGATGATGTAGAGACGTTGCATGCAACGTCTCTACCGTTTCTAGTTCCCAGGGTGACCCTGGGAACCAGGATCTAGAGCCTCTGGCTCTTATCTTAGGGATTTTCAAAAAATAATTTATATAACATTTATTACCCGTAGGGGCGCACCGATGTGCGCCCAAGCGACCTGCACTCTAACTAGGGCTTGCTGAATAAATACAAAAAGGTGATGGTTAATACATTATCAGACCCAAGGAATATATTCAGATGCAAG
>NZ_LMTZ01000056.1 GCF_001456025.1 Mastigocoleus testarum BC008 | reverse complement strand
ACAACTCGAGAATTTTGGAACACTGCGAGAAGCCATGGAGCATGTCTTGACTTTAGCGTCCTAGCTAACCTGGCGGTTGCTATATCTTCTTCAACACCCGTGAATTGCTGAAGCATATAAGCAGAAATGACAGTAGTACTGCGCCAGTTTTCGGTTAATATTGCGTCTGATTGTAGGTCTAAAGTAAAGTAGTAAGTGCCATTATTTGGTAATTCTTGAATGGGATTACCAAAAATACTCCATGTTTTCCAGCGTTCTTGTAACTGCTTAGTAAATTCCTCTATTTTATTTTGGACGTTAGGTTTGAATTCGACTGGTTTTTGAGCACTAATTTCAACTTTACCTAGTCCCCGTGAAATCGACCCACCCAAACGAAAGCGATACCGACGACTATGAATAAATTCCCAAAGAGAATCTGCTAAATCATCTACAACTATAATTGCTGATTTGTAAATTACAGGTTTAGGATTATTCCCTGTAGACTCTGATTCATTGAGAACTTCAATGCTGTAAAGAATATCTTCTTCAGATGTAGCACGTTTTCTATTAATCCCGACTCGCGTTAAGAGACGTTTATTAACAGATAAACTGTAATATGTTTGTCGATGTCTCGCGTAGAAACCACTGTATGGTTCAACTCTTCCCCCATCGATGGGACAGCTGGGTTCATATACATAACCATAGTGTTCGGAGCAAAAACGGTCTATGAGACTGTCAAAAACTCCGTTGTTTGAAGATTTAGAATTTTTAAAACCTGGTTTTGTTTTAGAACTGAGTGCGGTTAGAGGTAAAACTTTAGTTTCTTCTATTCCACCTTTAGGGACAACTTTACCTTTAGTTTTGATTGATGGATAAGCATTTTGAAATATTGCTGCTTCATCACCAAGAAACAAAGCTTGAAAATCACCACCATTTTCCGTTAGGTCAACAGAACGATGACCGGATTCTTGCAAAATTTGAGCAGCAATTCCACCACGAATCACCGTACCTGAAATATAATCATCAACTTCACTAACTGAACCACCAGGTTTTTGTCTTCCAACAGCAAGGGGTGATAAAGCTTTAATTTCGAGTTCGATCCGTTTCACTTTATCTCTCCTCTTCCTAAGAATTCCCAAACTGCTTCATCTATATCTATTTCGTCGGGTAATTCCCAAGTTAACCATCCCAAACCAGCAGATTTACTTCCCCCCAATGCATTAATATGTCGCAAACCAGACCAAATTAATGCTTCTGCGTAATCGGTTCTTTGTGGTGTCAAGCTTGGTTGAATATGAATCTCACCTGTAAATTCAAGCTTTGCATTTGCGGGAGAAGTTTCTAAAAAATAAAGTTTTTTCTCTTCTGCTGTTTTCCGACGACGGTTGATAGTCACACCAGGACGCAAGACTTCAGGTAAGTTTTCTGGATCTTCAGTGCAAATTAAATCGTCGAATATAACTCGTGAAGGTAAAACTGGATCCCCAAAAATCTGGCTAATTAAACAGTGATATGTTTCTTCGTATCCAGGTACTTTATATTCTGGACGTCGAAACCCATCAGGTGCGTTGTTATTTCGGAAAATCACCATTTTTTCTGGATTGGGAGATTCAGAAATACTCCATCCCAAACCTCGAGCAATTTTTTCACATTCATGACGGAGACGACCTTTTACTTGAGAAGCAGGAATTAGTAAATTACCTTCGGAGTTACGAACAATTGCTTTATCTGCTAGGGAACCAGAAGAACCTCCAGCACCGATACATAAAGCAGTATCAATTATCGCTGCGATCGTATAAGTTTTTATTGAATTAGATAATTGTTGTAGATATATCATCAATTAGTTTTAGTAGTAATAATATTTTGCTTATTTATTCCATTACTTGTTTCATCATTTATTTCAGAATCATCATCTTTGCTAATAAATTCATAGATATCTACAAGTTCGCGCCAAATAGTTTCATAGATTTTCTCTTCTGGTTCAAACATCCAAGGTGCTAAGTTACCTCCATTTGTTTTTGCTGAACACCAAGGGTCTTCAAAATCTTGTTTTAGTAATTTTGAGTTTTCTAGTTTTAATCTGGCTCGGAAATAACGGTAATTTAAAATAGCTGTTTGTTTACCTCTTTCCAGAAAACTACGAATTTGGTAGATTTGTGATTTAGGAAATTCTGCTTTTTTCAAAGCTTGGACTGATTTAATTAATCCCTCCAATTCGTGTAAAGTATAAGGTGCAGCATATAACTTTAGTTTTGCACCGCGTTCTTTAACTAATGCTTTTTTACGAAACTCTTCTATATCAGAAGAAATCATTGTGACTGCTTTTAAGACCAAAAAGTCAACGGTTCCTCCGCAGTAACCAAATTCTGTTTTTTTCAGTCTTTTCGCTCTTTTTTTCGCTGATTTCAGTAATTGTGTAGTTAATTTTTCTGCATAATATACAGGTGTATTGTAAGAAGTAATCAAGACACCACTCGACATACTTAACTTACATTGTGAAGCTGGAGCAGTTTCCCAAGAATAACGATGAATTTTATTTAATTCAGCAGGCTTATTTGTTGATTCAACTCGATACTCATCTTTAATTTCTACATTTGCGATCGCAACTTCTTTCAAAAGAATTTTTTCAAACTGTTCCCCAATCATTTGGGCGATTTCTAAAGCTTTATCTGCAGGAACGATAATGATAATGTCATCCCCACCGATGGTAACTATTTCAAAGGGATGGATTAAATCTCTATTGTTTTTTAATCTTGATGTTGATTCATCAATTCCTTGTAATTTTCTAGGATGAAGCTTATCTGCTAATGCTTGATATACAGAATATTTTGTAGCGTTATCAACATCCTCGCTGAAATTTTGATATTGCTGAGGAGTGCGGATTTTTTGGATATAACCTCCCATATTATTACCATCAGCGTAAATGTAAGCAACAAATCCATTACTGACTTTACCTATGTGGGTTAAAGATGGGGGTGTTTCTACTTTCTCAAGATCGCAATCCTTACAGTACTTTTTATATTGTTCTGGATTTTCTTGCAGAAATATTTCAAATTTGTTCGTCCAATTCTCAATGATTCCTGGTTCCCAATCTAGTTTCAGTTCTTTATACCATTGGGGTGTACCTTGTGTTTCTTTTTTGGCGCGATCGCCAATACATCTCTTTCTAATCGCAGGTTCAGACAAATAAGGTTTTCCGGTAATTAGATCTACTTGAGCGATCGCACTACGCTTTTCCACTCCATCTCGTCTCAGATAAGGATGAGTCTCAAACATTGGTGGATAACGACGAGTGGGACGGTTATCAGTATCATTTCCACTACGACGTTGATTAAATTTAGCAGCTAATTTGGTTGTTAGTTCATTAAAACTTTTACGGTTTTGGAAATTTTCTACAACTTTTTTATCTAATATATTTGAATCATGATTTGAATCATTCTCAATTTTTCCAAAACAAGCTTCTACTATCGGATGTTTGTATTCTTTACGATACTTATCTAACCAAAATGTATCTGTAATATTATCTCGTAATAATCCAAAAGTCACATCAAGTAACTTAAAACAATCCCCAACCGCACAAGAGTTAGCTGTTAAGGTTTCATAAGTATAACGTTTTTCAATTGCATTAGCTAAATCGTCAACAAAAGCAGCTGGACAAAAAGCTAATATATTTCCACCTGTAGAATAGATAATCAGTTCGGGAATTAAAACCTCTGAGAACTTCGATTCATCATCCGATTGTTTGGGAAAGTTCTCATTTAACCAGTTTCTGACCACATTACATTGAGCACTATACTTAGGAGTATTTAATTTAGGGTCATATTTTGGAGTAACACCAAAAAAAGCTGGTAAATCAACCAAATTAATTCTATCTAATAACGCCGAAGCACCACGAATATCTGGTAATTTTGGTGCTTCAAAAACATATTGTTTAACTTTGGTTACACCCCCATAAACCAAACCAATTTTTGATTCCCAAAGTAAAGGATGATTTTCTATCAACTTATTTAACTCATCCAAATTTTTTGGGAAATTTTCTATATCTTCTAATTGTTCTAATCCCTTAACTGCAGTTACAATATCAGATACTTCCTCTGGAATTTCTCCTTCACTCATCAATGCTTTTTGCATTTCTTTCAAGACTTTTAAATCATGCTTAGCTTCTCTTCCTTCACCCCAAGCTAAACACCATGCAATTCCAGTATTAATTTTATTTTGATTAGTTTTATTTGAATTACTTTGCTCTGAATTACTATTCATAAGTCATTATCTTACTATTCTGATATCATCAAATCTGATTTTAACGAGTCATTCCCACTAACAACTCAGCTAAAGCTTTCACCATCTCCCGTCTCGAGACATCCTCACCTCTTTCCAAACGGTGAACGCTACCAATTAAAATCGGCGATTTAGTAATAATATTATCTTCTGTAGCATGTAAATCACTGTGGATAACCGCAACTATTCCCAAACCTAAATCTTCGCAAAACCTCTTCCAATCAGGTATTTTATCTCTTTCTCCTGTCAAAATAACTGCATGTGTCGCCTCACGCATAATTAACTGATTTTCCTCAGTAATTTTCCCACCCACATCAATAATATTTAAAGGTGCATTTGCACTGTGCACCCAACTTGCAGCTTTCTGAGCAAATTCCACAGTAAACTTAGATTTATAAGCGTCCTTCAAACTTCGTGCTAATCCTGGATCCCGTTGTGCTACTTCCGAAAACCAAGAACCTTCACCATCAGGACAAGCAGTTATCACATAGGGATATGGCGCATCTTTAATACTGCTAATTACTTGTTTTAAACCTTCCCGCAGACATGATTTTCCTGATTGTGGGGGACCACAAATAACTACTTTTGGTCCTTGTTTATCTTGTTGTGGTTCTTCCGTTTCAATTAATTCGCCAATTTCATAAGCTGGAGTGTGAGTAATGGCGATGATATAGGTTTTATATCCTTTTCTACCAATTTTTGGATCGAAGATTGCGATCGCACCGTATAAATGAGATAACTTATGTGCTATTAAATAACATACTGGTAAAGATGCAGGACCATCGATTTTTAAAAGTTTACCCCCAGGTATTGCTCCAAATCCAAGCAATTCATCTAAACGTTTTGCTGCATCTTTGACTATCCGATCCCCATTAGCTTTGATAGCACCAAATTTTACTTTGAGAATATCCCCTTCTACATCAATATGATAAGTACTCATAATTAAGTTTCAAAGTTTATGTTTCTCTCAATTTGCACCCCCAAATCAAGTCAAAATCAATCAATTAAGTCTCCCAGCTTATATGCTGGATTGTGAGTGATGCAAGTCACAAATTTACCAATCTTAGGATCGAACACTGCAACTGCACCATAAATATGGCTAACTTTGTGAGCTAAAACAAACGCAACAGGAATAGAAATAGGACCGTTGATTTTGAGTAATTGTCCTCCGGTCATTTCGCCGAGCGAGGTCATTTTCTCTAGTATTTTAGCTGCATCCTTGACAATGTCGTCGTTTTGCGCTGCTTCGCCAAAATTTACCTGCAAAGTTTCATCTTGTAATTCAATGCTGTAGGTGCTCATTGTTGCTCCTCATCTCGACATAGGAACATCATACAAGCATGGTGGAATATGCTATTTCCAAGAAGGAATTATTTATTTTTTGTATTGCTCATGTCGGCTTCAAACCAAAGAAAAATCGCAGTAAACCAATCCTTCTAATAAGTAATTCATAAAGGAAAGCGATCGCAGTCAAAGTAAATGAACTAAGAACAATAAATTTCGCGAAAATTCCTATTTCCCAGGTTGCAATAATAAACCCAATCAATACAATTATGGTTTGATGTAACATATAAAATGGCAAGGATGCTTCACTTAGATACCGTAATGTTGGAGAGCTAAAGCTGAGAAATTTCCTACCCATACCCAAAAATGCTACGATCCAAAACCAGGAATTGAAGGATCTTAAAGTTATCATCAAGGTGTAACCCCACGAACCATAATTTTTGTCCCTCATGAGTTGATTTAGATCTGGTTGCAATAGTAATAGAGTAGTGAATACCGCGAACACCAATGCTGGTATAAAATTTTGATCTACTGCTTGCTCAATTCGCTGCTCCGTAACAATAAAATAACCCCCCAGCAAAAACACCACATAGCTAAAAAGATTCCAACCTCCAGCTGTCCGGAATCCTAACGTTGTTGGGTTAAGGGTAGTTTCTAATAATGCGATCGGTAACCCGAGTAGAAAAATCACCATTGGTTTTTCCAGGATTTTTACCACCGTTCCAATTAGTTTTTCTCCTTTACCTTGTTTGAAATATATAAATAGAGGTAAAAATAAGAGCGAAAATAGAAATAACACTAACAAATACCACAGATGCATTCCCATCCAAGCAAAATTTCCCCCGAATAGATAAAATCCTTGAAAGTAGTAGGGTATGAAGTCCCAAAATGAACCAGAAAATTGTAATCCTCCATCCCATGATGCAACCCCATGACGGGGATTAGTTAAACGTTCTAGGTATACTTGTGGTGGAGATAGGATGAAAATCCCGAAGACTAGAGGAATCAGCAAACGCATACAGCGTTCTTGGACGAATTGTCTTGGGGTACGAAATCTGAGTGCAAAATAGATGCTAGCTCCAGACAAGACAAAAAACAAAGGCATTATCCATTGCAGTAAAATTATGGCAGAAATGCTTGCGATCGCATTAAGCTCATTATTTTTAACGTGCCAAGCTCCAAGATCGAAAAATCGCAGACAGTGGAAAATAAACACTGCAAACGTTCCCATTACTTTGAGTGAGTCAAAGTCGTAACGTCTAACAGGTTTACTTACTCCGAGATTCAATACAGATTCCTGATTCATTCTGACTATTGCAAAAAGTGATTATTTTTTTACTTACACCAATTTGGAGAACCTGTTGCAATGATTTATCGAATTGGTATTATTTAAGAAATAAAAAAGTATAGATAGACACGCGTTTTTCCCATCATCACCCCACCTGTTAACCCATCCGTTGCGAACCAACTATCGCTTCCCCTTCAATTTCCACCAAAAATTCCGGTAAAATCAACCGACTAACTTCAACCATACTGCAAGCAGGTCTGATATCTCGAAAAAACTCTCCATGTGCGCGACCGACTTGCTCCCAATCGTCAATATTAACGACATAAATCCGAGTGCGGACAACATCTGCTAAAGAACTATCCAATCTTTTTAATGCTGACTCAATATTGCGAATAATCTGTATTGTTTGGAGATATGAGTCACCCACACCAACAATATTTCCATCATTATCTGTAGCTGTTGTCCCCGAAACATGGATAATATTACCAACCCGAACAGCACGGGAATATCCGACAATTGGTTCCCAGGTTGTTCCAGTGGATATAATTTGGCGTTCCGTCATAGATTTTTATTTACCCACTCTATTTACCCACTGTCTAAAAGTAGATTAGCAGGATATTCAGTCTTTAAAAAATCAATTCTCAAGTAGGGTGAGTTACAACAAAATAAGCATTTAATATTTATAAATACTTCTAAATACTTCTGTAGGAACAACTTTTTCAGATGAATTTAAATAACTCACTCAATAATTCACTCCATAAGGAATTAGAACGCTACAATGAACTGGTTTCAACTCACCCCGACAACCCTGGAGCTTACGTACAAAGGGGAATGGTCAAATTTAAACTGGCTCAAGTCAACGAATCTATTGCTGACTTTGACGCTGCAGAAAAATTAAAACCAAGTATAACTCCCTATTTATGGCAGCGAGGACTATCCTATTACTATGCTAATAGATTCGCCGAAGGTGCTTCTCAGTTTGAGATAGACTTAACTGTTAATTCCCAAGATGTAGAAGAAACTGTTTGGCGTTATCTTTGCGTAGCTCGTCTTCAAGGGTCAGATGAAGCGCGTAAATCTTTACTTTCTGTAAAAAACGATCCCCGTTTAGTAATGCGTAAAGTTTACGAACTGTATGGAGGGAACTGCTCCACAGAAGATGTATTAAAAATAGGAAATCCTTTCGATAAGCGTTCCAAATTTTATAGTCACCTTTACGTAGGATTATATTTTGAAGCAAGCGATCGCACTGAAGAGGCTCAATCTTATATAACTAAGGCTGTAGACTCCTACCGAATTGATGATTATATGTGGTATTTGGCTCGGGTTCATAAAATTGTGCGTAGTTGGGATAAAAAATAGGAGTTTGTACGAGTACATTCTCCCAAAAATAATTTGAAACTTTTCATAATTCAGCAAAGTAAATCTAATATTTATTCCTATCTCCTACTTTTTTTCTTCTTCAGTTTTCAGCAAAATGATGATTTACGCTTTGTGTGAATTAGAAGCTGAAATAACGTAAATTCGTGATAATAATCACAAACTTGATTTAAGCCAGTTCTTGAAACCCTTGATATCACAAGGCTTAATTTAATTCACATTAGCCGTGATTTACTATTTTTTATTCACACCACAAAAGAAAATCGCGTGTTATTGGTAAAACACGCGATTGCGATCTTAGACTTAGATTTATTAATCAATAATTCCCCTAATTTATACTCTTCGCCAAGGATAATTCTGGTTGCAGTCGTTCTAAAACTTGCTGAAATACCATCGCAACCCAATCTATATCGGCTTCGGTAGTGTAACGTCCCAATGTCATGCGAATAGCACCTAGTGCTACTTGTTCGTCAAAACCCATTGCTAACAAAATAGAACTCGGGTTGAGCTTACCACTACTACAAGCAGCACCAGCGCTAATACCAATTCCAGCTAAATTCATTTGTCTAACCAGAGTTTTTCCACTAATTCTTCCTCCATCAGTTTGCTCCAAACAAAAGCTCACGTGATGGGGTAAGCGTTGAATTAAATCGCCGGTAGGTATTAACCCAGGAATATCAGCCAACTGAGCGAACAACCTATTTCTCAACTCAATTAGCCTTGGCGTTTCGAGGGATAATTCTTGGGCTGCTAATTCCGCAGCAGTTCCAAATCCAGCAATGATAGGAGTTGCTTGGGTTCCGGAACGCAAACGCGCTTCTTGACCGCCCCCTAAGACCAAGGGAATCAACTCTACCCCCGGACGCACATATAATGCACCTGCTCCCTGCGGTCCATAAATTTTATGACTGGAAATGCTCAATAAATCCACTGATGTTTTTTGGACGTCGATTGGTAAACGTCCTGCAGCTTGTACGGCATCAGTATGAAATAAAATATTTGCACTGCGAGCAATCTTACCTAATTCTTCAATTGGTTGTACTGTTCCAACTTCACTTTGTCCGTAGATGACCGAAATCAGAACAGTGTTATCCTGCAAAGCTGCTTTCAAATCAAGGGGATTAACTCTACCTTTAGCATCGACCGCCAAACGCGTTACTTCCCAACCCCATTTTTCAAGTAATCTTACTGGTTCAGAAACCGCAGAATGCTCCACACTGGAAATGATTATATGTTGGGGTTCGGTATACCAACGAGCAACGCCCATAATCGCGAGATTATCAGCTTCGGTACCTCCACTGGTAAAAATCATTGATTCAGCGGGCGCATTAATTAAAGCAGCAACCTGCATCCTTGCTTGCTCTACCACTGTTGCTGCACGTTGTCCCCACTCATGCAAGCTGGATGGGTTTCCCCATTGATTGGTCATTACTGCTTGCATCGTGGTTATAGCTTCCCGACGGGTAGGGGTGGTGGCGCTGTAGTCTAAATAAACTTGCATAAAAATATGAGTGAAAACATATGCTGGCAACAGGCTGTCTCTATTCTCAGCTTACATAGTTAATCGAGCAAATTCTGAGAATTTTTTTATAGTTCACGATTATTAGTGGGTAAGAGGACGTTTCTCTTAGTATGAGAAATATTTTTTCAATTTAGCTAGAAAGTTTATATTTTGATAACCCATCAGGGTATTAGCCTGAAGTTTTAATCAAGATAGCTGAGTTTATTTGTGAGTGGGTACTTAGTAAATGTCTAAATTGGGAACTATAAGAGTAATTCACTACTAACTAATTTTTAGCAGAATACTGTGCATCTGTTTTATAACTACAAACATTATTCCCAAATCTTTTTGTTGTTTTTTCTTCTCGCTGGTTGTCGACAAATCCATTCTCCCAAGAAACTGCAACAACAACTACCTCAAGATAAATTTGTTCAAGTTTACTTTAACCATTCAACTGCCTCTGAGTATCGAGAACAATATCGGATGCAAACCCGATATGGAGATAATTTAGAAAAACAAATTATAAATGTTATTTCCGAGGCAAAAAATAGTATAGATGTTGCAGTTCAGGAGCTACGTTTGCCAAAAGTAGCTGAAGCATTAGTTGATAGATATAGGGTAGGTGTCAAAGTAAGAATTATTCTCGAAAATAAATATAGCCGCCCTTGGAGTAGTTTTACATCCACAGAAATTGCATCTTTACCACAAAGAGAGCGCCAACGCTATCAAGATTTCAAAAATTTTGCAGATATTAACAATAATGGCAAACTTAGTCAGGATGAAATTGCTCAAAGAGATGCTTTATTGATATTAAAAAATGCCAAAATCCCTATTATTGATGATACTGAAGATGGTTCTAAGGGTAGTGGTTTAATGCATCATAAATTTGTAGTTGTGGACAACAGATTTGTGATTATAACCTCTAGTAATTTAACTTTAAGTGGTATCCACGGTGACTATAGTAATCCTAATAGTTTGGGTAATATAAATAATTTATTGAAAATAGATAGCCCTAAATTAGCTACTTTATTTACAGAAGAATTTAATTTCATGTGGGGTGATGGAGTTGGAGGAAAAAAGGATAGTAAATTTGGGATTAAAAAGCCTTTGAGAAAAGCAAAAAAAATTATCTTAGGTAATAATAGAATTACAGTTAAATTTTCACCGATTGCTCGTAGTAATGATTGGATTGAAACTAGCAATGGTTTAATCGATGCAAGCCTAAAGTCTGCTGGAGAATCCATCGATATGGCATTATTTGTATTTTCTGCTCAGCAACTAGCAGATACTTTGAAATGGCAAAATAAAAATAATGTAAAAATTAGAGCTTTAATTGAAAAAGACTTTGCTTATCGTTCCTACAGCGAAGCCTTAGATATGTTGGGTATTGCTATTAAAAGAAAATGTAAATATGAACCAGAAAATAATCCCTGGGAGAACCCGATCAATACAGTCGGAGTCCCTCTATTACCAAAAGGTGATTTACTGCATCATAAGTTTGCAATTGTAGATAAAAAATTAGTAATTACGGGTTCTCACAATTGGTCGGAAGCAGCTAATTATAAAAATGACGAAACTGTTTTGGTGATAGATAGCCCTCAAGTTGCTGCTCATTACGTTCGAGAGTTTGAGCGACTTTATACCAATGCAATATTTGATATTCCAAAAAAAATATACAAAACTGTGGAACAACAAACAAGAAAATGTACAAATAAATAAACTACCAATCAATTTAAAAGTTTCTTGATACAAGCATAACAATCAAACATAATCGCGATCCCACAAAATCAATGAAATGAACTGGATTCCTATTTATTGTCAAAGTGGTAGAAACCCTGCAATTAAGCTACCGAAAAAATTATTGACTCTATGATGTTGTGACTTGTGTAATTGGGATTTTAATTATAAAATCAGTCCCTTCACCAAGTCGAGATAAGCACTCTAATTTTCCATGATGCTTTTCTACAATTATTTGATGGCTAATTGCTAATCCTAATCCGGTTCCTTTTCCCACTTCTTTGGTCGTAAAGAAAGGGTCAAATAGTCTGGAGATAATTTTTCCTGGTATCCCAGGTCCATTATCTGCTATGCAAATAGTTACAGATTTAGAGTCTAAAGTCTGAGTAGAGATCCGAATCTGACTTTTTGTAGTTTTAACATCTCTGGTTGATAAACCCGCACTGTTTTCGTGCTTACCCTCGTGCTCATATTCATCGAAAGCATCAATTGCATTACTGATTAAATTCATGAATACTTGATTGAGTTGACCCGGATAACATTCAACTAGAGGTAATTTCCCATATTCTTTGATAATCTCAATCCCAGAAGATTCCGGCTTTACCTTCAAACGATTTTGAAGAATCATTAAGGTATTATCAATACCTTCATGGATATCTGCTTGCTTATATTCGGATTCGTCAAGACGAGAGAAGTTACGTAGGGATTTAACTATTTCACGAATACGTAGAGAACCAACCTTCATTGAAGTTAAAAGTTTGGGGAGATCTTCATTGAGAAAATCTAAATCTATTGAATCTACTTCTTCTTGAACTTTAGTTGTAGGCTCAGGATATTCTTCTTGGTAAATTTCTACTAATCTTAGGAGATCTTGAGTATATTCGTGAGCATATGTGAGATTACCATGGATAAAGTTTACAGGATTATTGATCTCATGGGCAATGCCTGCAACTAACTGTCCCAAGCTAGACATTTTCTCATTTTGAATCAATTGACCTTGAGTTTTTTTAAGTTCCCTGAGAGTTTTTTCCAGAATGAAATTTTTCTCAATTAGTTCCTGAGTTCGCTTCTCTACTTTTTCTTCCAAATTATCGTTGTAGGATTCTAATTTTTGATTGGTGTTGATTTGTTCTGCTAAGAGTTCTTTAACCTTAAAAATCATTTGGTTGAAAGAAGTTGCTAAAACACCCACTTCGTCTGCAGTATTTATAGAAGCTTGTAAGTCAAAATTTGATTTTTGTGTAACTTCTTTGGCTATATGAGTTAAATCTTTCAGAGGTCGAGAAATACTTATGCTGATGTAATATGCAAACAATATTGCCAATATTGTCGATAAAGAAATGCTAATAAACGCAATCCAAAACTGAATTTGATCGGTATTGTTTATAAACTCCTCTGCTTCAAGATAGTGATTGTCGGAAATTTTTACCAAGTCGGTTAAATCATCTGAGATACCATCAAACTTCAGTGCTAAAGGACTGTTAGTAAAATCCAGTAGTAACTTTTGAGCAGTTGCAATTTTTTCTGGTGAGTCTAAATTAGAGGAATCTATCTTTTGTAAAATATTACGTATTTCTTGGAAATAAGCTTTTGGAATACCTCGATAAGTTTGGAGTAAATTAGGAATTCCATCAGTATGCGCTTCATGATCTTCACCTTTTGTATTGGTATGAGAGACAAAAGATTTGATTTCAGACCAAGTTTTTCTCACTGTTGCTGCATGCTCAAGAAAATGGGAATATTCATCTTCTAAGTCTTTTGGCTGATTTACTAATGGAATAAACTGTTGTTGATGGGTTCGTGACTGCAAAATTGAAGCTTGCAATCTCCGAACTATTTCTACTTGTTCGTGAGCATGCTGTTCTTTTTGACGGGCTTTACTTTTGTAATGATTGGATACGATAATCCCTGATATGGTACCGCATATGGCTATACTGATAGCTATACCATATCCAAAACCAATTTTCTGGCTAACATTCAGTTGGTTCAGGAATTTGCGACAATTATCTTTTAAAGGTTGAGAAATATTCGAATTCTTACTATATCTGAATCTATTAATGATACTTTTTAAGTCAGTATTTCCCGATTGATTAAGCATATAATATTTTACGCATTTTTAGTCCTATTTATTATTCCCAGGACGACATCGATTTTTATAATTAAATTAAATTTTCATACTTTATAAGGACATTTATGTTCATAAATTGAGGGAACTACTGAGTTAAAATATAATTTTTAGTTGGAGTGACAACCCCGTTTTATATTTCAAAATTGATTTAAATATTTGACCTCAAAGTATAATAAGTTACTTTGCTTGACAGTGTTCTGATATTGAAAATAAATCTGGACCACTAAATGAGCGCTTAAAATCAAACTCATTTTCCTAGGTTTAAAGCCTAGATGATGGCAAAAAATAGTCACAAATCATTAGACTTAAAGTAACTTACCAATGCTATGGGAAAAATAAATTAGATTAATGAGCGAACAACCTGCTAAAATTTGTATCCTCGGTGGTGGCTTTGGTGGTCTTTATACTGCCTTAAGGCTGAGTAAATTTACTTGGGATGATGGACGAAAGCCAGAAATCGTGCTAGTGGATAAAAGCGATCGCTTCCTGTTTTTACCACTTCTTTATGAACTTCTGACAGGAGAGTTGCAAACTTGGGAAATTGCTCCTCCCTTTGAAGAACTGTTGCAAAATACTGGAGTACGCTTTTATCAAAGTGAGGTATCTGGAATTGATCTGGAGCAAAATCGAGTGCATTTACAAAACGGTCCAGAAATATCTTACGACCGTCTAGTTTTAGCTTTGGGGGGAGAAACACCTTTAGATATAGTTCCTGGAGCAACATCCTATGCTTATCCATTCCGTAGTATCGCTGATACTTACCGCTTAGAAGAACGTCTGCGAATATTAGAGGAATCTGACGCGGACAAAATTCGAGTAGCAATTGTTGGTGGTGGTTATAGTGGTGTAGAGTTAGCTTGTAAATTAGCCGATAGACTTGGAAAACGGGGAAGATTTCGGTTGGTTGAAATGAGCGACCAAATTTTACAAACTTCTACTGAGTTTAACCGGGAAGCAGCCAAAAAAGCTTTGGATAGCCGTGGTATATTTATCGATTTAGAAACTAAAGTCGAGTCTATCGCTAAAGATAATATTTCTTTGGAATATAAGGGTCAGATAGATACAATTCCTGTAGATTTAGTACTTTGGACTGTTGGTACTAAGGTTATACCCATAGTTCAAGATCTTCCTTTGAAAAAAAATCAGCGCGGTCAAATTACAACGCTTCCAACTTTGCAAGTTCACGACCATCCAGAAATATTTGCTTTGGGCGATCTTGCAGATTGTTTGGATGCTGATGGTCAGCAAATACCAGCAACAGCTCAAGCCGCTTTTCAGGAATCAGATTTCGTTGCTTGGAACATCTGGGGGTCTCTTACTAATCGTCCTTTACTTCCTTTCCGTTACACGCAACTGGGCGAACTTATGTCTTTGGGTGTAGATAATGCGACACTAAGTGGTTTGGGGATCAAGATTGAAGGAACTTTAGGATATGTTGCTCGACGCTTACTTTATTTGTATCGCTTACCGACCTTAGAGCATCAATTAAAAGTCGGTTTTAATTGGTTAGTAGCTCCGATTATCGATAATATCCAGGATTAAGGTGACATGATTTGCTGTAAAAAATCATAATAAAAACTACGAACCTGTAGAGCTTTTTTAACCATAAATTACTTCGTATCAAGAATTACATTTGGTAAGGTTGACATATTTAGCAGGTAAAATTTCTTGGTGAAGAGAAGACATGGTTTGAAGAGCTTTCCATAAATTCCCATAAAGATTAGTACCATAAGATTTCACCAGCAGGGGCGCAGCACATTGCGCCTCAAATCTTAAGTTATAGCAACATAAACTTATACCAATTTGGAAAAATAATGAGACAGATAGATTTTGTAGAGACGTTGCATGCAACGTCTCTACCGGAGAATCTGTTGCAATGATTTATTGAATTGGTATTAGTTTAGAACATATTTTACTTACGCGTAGCGTTATATTTTTCTTCTGGATATTCTTGGTTTTTGTCCGGATGAAAAATTTTGTTGGTTGAATCACTCTGTAATAAACATCTTTTGCAAATCCATGTGCTGGGGAATATACAGTAATAATCAATACTGTATTCAGATTTAATCTACTTTGGTAATTTACTTTAGTAATTTATTTTGGATTTTTTGTCAGATTATTGCGGTACTATTGAACCAATTTTTGGCTTATTGATTCTTAGTTCCTAGTAATTTATTTTTGGTCTGACCACACTTTTATGTCTTTGGTTTAATTCATTTTTAATAGCTGGCTAAATAGAATGAGAAAAAATATTAGCAAATGAAAACAAAGTTTATTTAAGTTTGAGATTTATTTGTCCTATAATTGCCACCTGTAGGTTATTGCAACAGAGTGAAGTATATATATCCCCATGAAAATACATGATTGTGTGTTTTTAGGATATTGATGTACCTCACTAATACGAGCAAAATTTTGAATATAGCTTTGACACAAAGTCCGCTCTAATTCTGAGATTTATATTTTGGGAACTAGATGTTGGAAGCGATATATTGGGATTCAGATTTTAGGATTCAGATTTTAGGATTCAGGATTCAGAGTTTAGATTTTAGGATTCAGATTTTAGGATTTAGAATTCAGAATTTAGATTTTGATAGTTAAATATTTAAAAGTTA
Source organism: Mastigocoleus testarum BC008 (assembly GCF_001456025.1). Lineage (GTDB taxonomy): Bacteria > Cyanobacteriota > Cyanobacteriia > Cyanobacteriales > Nostocaceae > Mastigocoleus > Mastigocoleus testarum. Next base: position 2,785 of record NZ_LMTZ01000056.1, on the reverse strand, counting down.
AATTTTGAAGATTAAACTTGGAAGATTCAATAACTGAAGATTTAATTATGTTGTAATAAAACTGAATACTGGTGATGTAATAAATTTCTGTACTGGATAATGCAACAAAATTTTTTGATTTTTGCGAAAATTACTTGCATTTATGTTCCAATATGGTGGATATAAGAATATTTGCAATCTACCACGCAGACATAAATGTTACTTTGTAGTAATTTTTATGAGCTATCTAAACTACATCCAATTTAAAAACTTGATTTTTACTCAAAGGTAAACTGCGGTTCTGGATAGATTTAGGGTTTATTTTAATTTGCAGATTATTAATATGGAACGTAGCATGAAACGACCGAAAGTAATTTTTGTAGACGCAGTTGGGACATTATTTGGTGTCAAAGGTGGTGTGGGAGAAATTTACTCCGAAATTGCGCGAGATTTTGAAGTGGAAGTTTCTTCACAAGTATTAGACAAAGCTTTTACTGATAGCTTTAAAGCTGCAACATCACCTATATTCCCAGATGCAGATGAAAAAGATATTCCCCAACTGGAATTTGAATGGTGGAAGGACATTGCTGCTCAAACTTTTGAAAAAGCAGGAGTAATCAAACAATTTCCTGATTTTGGTGAATTTTTTAGCGAGCTTTACATTCACTTTGGAACTGCAGAAGCTTGGTTTGTTTATCCTGATGTGATACCGGCTTTGATTAACTGGCGACGTATGGGAATCGAATTGGGGGTATTATCTAATTTTGATTCTCGGATTTATTCGGTTTTACAAGCCCTCGAACTTCGAGAGTTTTTTGGTTCAGTTACTATTTGTAGCCAGGTTGGTGCTGCAAAACCCGATCCTGAAATTTTTGCGATCGCTCTATCCAAACATAACTGTTCTCCCCAAGCTGCATGGCATATTGGTGATGATGTCAACCATGACTATGAGGGAGCTAAATCAGCAGGGGTACGAGGTATCTGGATCAATCGCAGTAATGCAGGTCAAAAGTTAAAAGTTAAAAGTTAAAAATAAAAAGTGAATAAGAAAGCAAACAAAAATATTTTCCCTGTTTCTTGTTTCCTGTTCCCCATACTTCATCAAACATAAGAATTTGTAACTTATAATTCCCCCAAATTTCAAGACTTAAACGTAAAATTTATACAGGTGTATGGGGTATTGATATGAAACATCTCTTATATATAGCATCGGCTGTACTAGGCTGCTCTTTGATGAATTGGGTATTGTTTGGAAAACCAGCACAAGCTCAAGTTGCTTATGGGAGTTATGTAGGTGTTGGTCCAACTGTGGGACTTTCCGATGGTGGTCAAGTTGGGGGAGTTATTGCTGGTCGTTATAAGCTGTTAAAAGCGCCAGTTTCTTTTCGCGCTCAAGCTTTAATTGGTAAAAATACTGCTATTGTCCCAACAGTTTCTTATGATTTTCCTTTAGATTGGCAAACTGATGCTTACGTGGGAGCAGGATTAGCCTTAGCTGGTGGTGATACACCCTCACCTGTTGGGAATAAAGTCAGCTTTGCAGTACAACCTGGAGTTGATTACATGGTACCCAATAGCAATACTGTGATTTTTGGCAATGCAATTATTGCTTTTGATGCTTATCGCAATAGTAGCGGTGCTGCTGTTTCAGTTCAAGGTGGTGTAGGTTTGAGATTTTAAGGTTGACGATAGCGTCGTTAACATAAAATCCATAGCAAAGCTTCAATCGCCTTAAATATCGCGGCTTCCATTTGAATCAAATACATTTTTATATTCCCATTCTGTAGAGACGTTGCAGAGCCTGCGGCGTCGGCGTTAGCCTCTGCAACGTCTCTACAAAGCGTCATGCACTGCACTCAACCCAAAACCTCTATATAGCTGAATTACCAGATATTTGAGAAAGCTTCTTTGAGTACAAAATCAAACATATGAATTTTTGTAACTGAGTATGGACATGCTAGTGCATTAGTACTAAAAAGAAAGCGTGAGGGTTATTTGCGTTCACCCTCACGTTTTTTCAATATTCAATATTCAATTTGTCTTATTCTTCAACAATCATGACACAACAACAGTCCAACACCATAACCCCACATCTTATAGTTAACGATGCAGCATCCGCCATCGAATTCTACAAACAAGCTTTTGGTGCAGAAGAAAAATATCGCATGCTCACACCAGACAAACAGAAAATCATGCACGCAGAGTTGCAAATCGGTAACTCAATCATCTTTCTCAATGATGAATTTCCTGATTGCGGTCGTCTCTCAGCAAAAACTTTAAATGCTTCTCCTGTGGGTATTCATTTGCAAATTGATGACGCAGATCTGTGGTTTGAGCGAGCTGTAAATGCAGGAGCAAAAGTAACAATGGCTTTAGAAAACGCCTTCTGGGGCGATAGATATGGTATGGTTGTAGACCCATTCGGTCATAATTGGTCAATCAGTTCTCATGTGGAAGAGCTTTCCAGTGAAGAGATTCAGCGACGCGCAGCTTTAGAATTTGCGAGTTAATACCCCAAATTCCTCCCCTTTGGATTTATATGTAGATGATGTAGAGACGTTGCATGCAACGTCTCTACCGTTTCTAGTTCCCAGGGTGACCCTGGGAACCAGGATCTAGAGCCTCTGGCTCTTATCTTAGGGATTTTCAAAAAATAATTTATATAACATTTATTACCCGTAGGGGCGCACCGATGTGCGCCCAAGCGACCTGCACTCTAACTAGGGCTTGCTGAATAAATACAAAAAGGTGATGGTTAATACATTATCAGACCCAAGGAATATATTCAGATGCAAGAAAACAGTCT
>NZ_LMTZ01000055.1 GCF_001456025.1 Mastigocoleus testarum BC008 | reverse complement strand
CCACGAGTCCGCAAACGCCGTCCAAAAGCTTACCCCTTAATGACTAAACCCCGGCATGAATTAAATAAGCAATTACAAACCGCTTGAACCACAAGGGTTCCAGCTTTTCTTAGTGCCATTCGAGTCTTTAGCATTAATCTCTTCTAATTTATCTAAAACAAACTGTGCATCTTTTGCTCTGACTCCAACGCTTTGCTTGAGCATTTCCTCTGCTTTAGAACCCATGAATGCTTGGGAATTATCTAAATTTTTAAGTTGGTTTTCTATGACTACATTAAATAATTGAGATGTAGTTATGACTCGTCCATCAGGGAAAATACTTAGACTAGAGTCATAGGTATGATTCATACTAACCACTACATAACCCTGACTGGCTAATTCTTCGGCATTAATTGTATTGAATTCAGGTAGACTGGCGAAACCATGGGAAAATAGCAATACTGGATAACCCGATTCGGTTTGAGCTACGGGAGCATTAATAATACTATTCGTTGCAATTATTCCAAAGGGATTCTCTCCAGTGGAAGATTCATTTACATAAGAAGCGCGCTTTCCTGCTGAGACTTTTTTGCTCGGATACCAAACCCTTACCATTAACTCTCGCTTGTCGTTGCTGTCTTCGGTATATATTTCTTCTCGCTGTGTATCTGTGAAATGGTAAGATGTTGTTCCTACAGAGTAATTACCACTTGGTTTTGGTAAGGATGGCGATATTTTTATCGTAGATTTGGTAAGCGAAGGATAAAGGCGATCGCTAATAAACTTATATTTATTTAAGCGATCAAGATTAACATCTTGCACAAATTCTATATCAGCACTGTTAATACCAATTAAAGTATCTTTAGCTTGTTGGGTTAGCTCAATATCTGCATTTGTCAAATTAACACCCAAAGCATTAGCACTAAAACCACCAATACAAACTATCAGTAAACTTAATGTCCAAGAAATCAAACAATTCTTAAGTCGTAATATCATCAGTCAAAACTACAAATAAAAAGACACAACAAATAATATTTTTTACTTCTGTGTGACGATATTAGTTTTCAGAAAGTTTTCTTCACCAATAAGAAACATTACAATTATTTGTTTAAAAACTTTTAACCTCAGTATATTTTTTCCTTAACCTCTAAATGAAAGATTTTAAGTGAATATCTTTAATAGTACGAAACTTATTAAGAACCATTCGGCGTAAAAATATTCATCTCACAAATCATAACTATTTAGAGGATAAATATTAACAATGGCTACTGATCAAAGCCAAGATAAGGTGCGTTTTGCTACGTTCAATGCTTCTTTGAATCGTAACAGTGCAGATGAATTAATTACCGACTTATCTACTCCCGATAACAAACAAGCAAAAGCTGTTGCAGAGATCATTCAACGCACAAGTCCCGATGTGTTGTTATTGAATGAATTTGATTATGACGAAAATGGAGATGCAATAGCGAACTTTAAAAAGAATTATTTACAGGTTAGTCAAAATGGTGTTGACCCTGTAGACTACCCCTATATTTATTTCGCACCTTCCAATACGGGAATTCCCACAGGGTTCGATTTAAATAATGATGGTACCGTAGGTGGTGGAAACGATGCTTTTGGTTTTGGGAATTTTCCGGGACAATTTGGGATGGTATTATTATCAAAATATCCCATCGTTTCAGATGAAATTCGTACTTTCCAAAATTTTCTTTGGAAAGATATGCCCAATAGCTTTTTGAATAGTGACCCCAGTATTGACAATCCCGACACAGAAGTCAATGAAAATCTTAATGGATATTATTCACCTGAAGAAATAGAAGTATTGCGTTTATCTTCTAAAAGTCATTGGGATGTCCCCATTAATGTTGATGGTGAAATTATTCACGTTTTAGCTTCCCACCCCACACCTCCAGTATTTGATGGTGAAGAAGATAGAAATGGAAAACGCAATCATGACGAAATCCGTTTTTGGTCTGATTATATAACCCCTGGTAAAAGTGATTATATTTATGACGATGATGGTAATAATGGTGGATTAAAATCTAGCAGAAAATTTGTCATTATGGGCGATCAAAACGCTGACCCTAATGACGGTGATAGTAGAGATAATGCCATTTTACAGCTATTAGACAATCCTCTAATTAATAATACGGTTATTCCTAAAAGTAAGGGTGGAACAGAAGCAACAGAGCGTCAAGGTGGAGTCAACGCTATACATACCGGAAATCCAGCTTTTGATACTGCGGACTTTAATGATGATGGTTCGGGTAACTTGCGAGTTGATTATGTGTTACCTTCGGATAATTTAAATATTAACGATTCTGGGGTTTTTTGGCCAAAAAGCAATGACCCCCAATTCGATTTGGTTGGAGATTTTCCTTTCCCTAGTTCCGACCATCGTCTAGTTTATGCTGATGTTCGCAAAAGTAATGATATGCAAACTAATAATCAAAATCGTAAAAATGTTAAGGGTGTCAAATTCCTCGGAGAGGTTACTTTCCCCACTGGATTAGAGGTTGATGGAACGGAATTCGGTGGAATTTCTGGTTTAGCTTACGATACTGATAAGGGTGTTTACTACGGATTATCTGACGATCGCAGTCAAAGAAACCCCGCTCGTTTCTACAATTTATCCATCGATTTAAGTGATGGTTCTTTAAATGATGGGGATATTACCTTTGATGGTGTTACTACTCTTTTAGATGAGGATGGGTTACCTTTTCCTGAAGCAAGTCTCGATCCAGAAGGAATTGCTTTGAGTAAAAATGGTAATTTATTTATTTCTTCTGAGGGTGATGCGAATCAACTAATTAATCCTTTTGTAAATGAGTTTTCGTTACAAGGTCAGCAACTAAGCGAATTACCAATTCCAGAAAAATTTCTTCCCACAGCAGACCAAAGCAGTGGAATTCGCAACAATGCTGCTTTTGAAAGTCTAGCGATTTCTCCCGATAAACGTTTTCTGTACACTGCTGTTGAAGATGCACTTTTCCAGGATGGTCCCAGAGCAGATTTAGAACAGGGAGCTTTGGTAAGGATTATTAAATATGACTCAGAAACTAAAGAACCTGTAGGTGAATTTGTTTATGAGTTAGATCCAGTTGCTGAAGCACCGCTACTTCCTGATGGTTTTAAAGTAAATGGATTGGTCGAATTACTTGCTCTTGATAATAATGGTACTCTTCTGGCTTTAGAACGCTCTTTTTCCGTTGGTAAAGGTAACACAGTTAAGCTTTATGAAGTAAAAACCCAAGGAGCATTGGACGTAAGCAGTGAAAATAGTTTATTTAATGAATCAGAGAATCAATCTTTTGAAATCGATCCAGCAGTAGAAAAACGGTTATTGGTAGACTTTAGCGATTTGGGAATTACTCCGGATAATTTAGAAGGTTTAGCTTTAGGTCCAACCTTACCCGATGGTAGTCAATCCCTCATTGTTGCGAGCGATAATAACTTTAATGATACTCAAAAAACTCAGTTTATTGCTCTAGGTTTAGATTTAAACACCACCCCTACAGTTCTCCCTACAGTAGAAACTCCAAACACCATTGATAGTGAAGAAACACCAGAAGGTGTCTTAAAAGGAGACTCCGATGACCCCGCAATTTGGGTAAATCCCAATAATCCGGAAGAAAGTATTGTTATTGGAACCCTTAAAGATGGTGGTTTAGCAACCTTTAATTTGAAAGGGGAAATTCAACAGACAATTCCAGGAGAAATAAGTCCATCAGGTAACTTTGGTCTTGAACAACCCAGCGATTCCTACAAAGCAAGGTTTAACAACGTCGATATTATCTACAATTTTCCTTTCGCATCAATGATCGCTGGTTATGAACCAAAAATTGATATAGCGATTACATCCGACCGAGCAAATGACAGTTTAGCAATTTTCACTATTTCCGAAAACGGTGAACTTAATAAATTACCCACACCAGAATTAGACGATCCAGCATTTTCCATTTTTGGTGTCGATGACGGTGAAGCAACAGCTTACGGTTTAGCAACCTATACCAGTCCCACTTCCGGTAAATCCTACGTCTTTGTTACCCAAGCAGATGGAAACAAAGTTGCTCAAATCGAACTTACTTCTAAATTGGGACCTGCTGACGAACCATTAATGGAAGCTAAAGTTGTCCGCACTTTAGAATTACCAATTCCTGAAGACGGAACAGCAGAAGATGGTCAAGCTGAAGGTTTAGTTGTAGACAAAGAATTGGGTTTTCTCTACGTCGCAATGGAAGACAGTGCGGGTATTCTGAAGTTTGGAGCAGAACCGGAAAGCAGTAATGATTTTACCGTAGTTGCAGGTTCTCAATCCAAAGGAGATTTACAACAAGTTCCATTCACAGACTTCATTACCTTTGGTGATAGTACTGTAGATGTAGGTAATATTTTCTTGACAACTCAACAAATCACTCCAGATAATCCAACTCCACCATCTCCACCTTACTTTAACGGACGCTTTTCCAACGGACCCCTAATTAATGAAATACTTGCAGAAGAAATCGGTTTATCTGCTTCCATTCCTTCCCTCGCTGGGGGAAATAACTATGCTTTTGGTGGTTCAGAATTAGGTTCCGGTGATGATGGACCAGAACCCAACGTCGGGGAGCAAATTAATTTTTATTTAGCTGAAAATCAACCAACTGCAACCGATCTATTCTTTATCTCTGCTGGTAGTAATAATATTGTCTCAGATCTAAATGGTACTCCAGCAGAAATTTTGGCGAATATTCCAGAAACCGACGAAGTTCTTGCAGATTTAACCGCACATATTACTACCTTAGCCGCAGCAGGTGCCAAAAACTTTATTATTTCCAACCTTCCTCCCTTTGGTTCAACTCCCTTAATAACTGATTTAGGAGTCAGTGATGAAGTCAACACCGCAGTTAATGAGTTTAATGAGTCCCTAGATACCAAGTTAGATAACTTAGAAGATGAACTTGGTGTTGAAATCTATGAACTAGACATTGCTGGAGAATCCGCCAAATTATTAGAAAATCCTGGGGATTTTGGACTTACCGATACCACCAACCGTGCACTCAACGCATTAGCAGTAGATCCACAAACAGATCCGACAAAATTCTTTTGGTGGGATGACGTCCATGGGACAACTACCACTTACAATTTAGTTGCTCAAGGTTTAATTGACGATCTGCCCAAAGGTATAACTGAATTTACAGATACTAGTACTTCTCCCTTAGTCCCCGATGTGGAAGGTTTATCAATATATTATGGTGCAGATGGTACCGGTTACTTAATCGCTTCTTCCCAAGGTGATAGCAGCTATGCAGTATTTAACCGCGAAGGTGATAACGAATATTTGGGTAGTTTTGCAATCGGGGATAATGGTGATATTGACCAAGCTAATGAAACCGATGGTTTAGATGTTATTAATGTACCTTTAGGTCCAGAATTTCCCAATGGTTTATTAGTAGTCCAAGACGGAGCAAACGACCCCCAAAATGTTGTTCAAGATGAGGAAGAATTAGAAAACAATAGCACTAACTTTAAATTTGTTCCTTGGGAGGGAGTCGCAAACGCATTCGATAATCCGTTACAAATCGATCCTAACAGCTATGACCCCCGCAATCCTCAGTCACCCAAACCAGTATCACCTGAAGAAGACAAAAAATTAATTACCGGTACTGATGGTGATGATCTATTTGTCGCTGGGGAAGACTTCAAAGGTGAAAATAATATTCTGTTTACCCGTGCTGGTAATGATTTAGTTGATTTAACTGGTGGAAGCAAGAATCGCGTTAATACCGGTAGCGGTAACGATTTGATTTTTGTCAGCAGCAAAAATAAAGTATTTGGTGGTGCTGATGGTGACATATTTGATGCTACCAATAGTATGGGTGGTAACCAGATGTCCGGTGGTAAAGGTGATGATATTTTCTTATTAGGTAAAAATGACCGCGCTTTGGGTGGTAAAGGTAGCGATTTATTCTTTGCTCAGTCTGGTGGTGATAATGTCATCTCTGGTGGAAAAGGTGCAGATCAGTTTTGGATTGCGAGTGCTGAAATTCCTAAATCTGCAAATACCGTTCTTGATTTTAAAGCTGGTACCGATGTTATTAGTATTTTGGATAGTGCAAGTTTGGGTATTAGTGCGTCGACTCTAGATGTGAGCGATGATGGTGTTAATACTACCATTGCTTTTGGGGATGATACGTTAGCCGTACTTAATGGTGTAACTGATTTTGATGTCAATACCAGTGTTGTTTTTGGGTAGTTTTGCGTCGACTCGCTTCTAACCCCCAGGGCTGTTTTATTCTAAAAAGAAAAAAATTAAGGACCTTTGTTTTCCCTAAATAGTGGAGAAATATCGCAAACCAAAATAGTTTTCGAAGTATCGGAGCCATAAGAATAAGCATTTATTGCTGATTTTGGTTTTCTCTTTGAAGAATGAAACAGCCCTGGACACTCATCTATGACTTATCTTGCCTGATTCTTACTACCTTTGCAAAAAACTGAGATGCTCCCGATTAGCAGCTTGCTTTCCATTACCAATCAAATTCTGGAATTTGATGAACGGCAACTATTAAATCAAATAGAAAGGATAAACTAAATTAAAGCGATTATTGGTCGTTCTCACTCGATAATTAATAATAATTAGTAACTTACTATCTTCATCTTCATCAGGAGTAACATCAACATCTAAAATATCAATCCGAGGTTCCCATTCGATTAAGGATTGTCTGACTTCACTGACGATTTGTCCGACGGTACTCGCACTATTAGCTGAAAAAACAAAATCATGAATTCCACAGCCAAAATCAGGACGCATAATTCGTTCTCCTTTAGCTGTTCCTAAAATTGTCCAAATCGACTGTTGAACAGCCATCTCATAACGAGATATTTTTAGTTGATTGTTTTCATCAAGCTCAATAGGAAAAGCTAGTCCTACTCCTAAAAAATTATCATCCATTCTTATATTTGACCTTAATTATTCAAACATCAAATATTCAAACATCTAAAGCAATTATTAAGAGATTTCTAAAGATGTATCATTAATTGTTACTTTCTTAGATTTTAGTTTCAATGCATCTTTTGCGTTAATTTCCATTGTTTTACATTCAATCTTAACAGCGGAATCTTTTCCTATGACTGTAATCTCCCCAGATTCTGAATCAATAACAATTTCATTGCTTTTTTTTTCTGGGAAACTGATAGTTAATTTATTTCCGACTGAATCGATTTCAATTTTATTTTTTTGGGTCTTATCTTGAATAATAATTTTTTCTTTGTCTTTTGTATCATCTAAAACAATGGTATGACCACTACGAGATTTGATTAAACGACGATTCACCCCTTCTTTATTAGATTCAGGTGGTTTATCTACTCCGTTCCATAATCCTCCTAAAATATAAGGACAATCAATCATCCCATTTTCAAAAGCAACTAATACTTCATCTTCAATTTCCGGTAAAAAATATAAACCTCTTTCTTTTCCAGCCATTGGGCTTAAAACTCTCGCCCAATAGCTTTCATCAGTCTCTGACAATAAAGGAAATTTTACTTTAATTCTTCCTAATCCATCTTCATCTTTATTGTTAGTGACAATTCCAATTGTCACACCATAGTAGCGTTCGTCTTCATTATTTTTATCTATTAAATATTGTGGTATCATGTAGCATTTCTTTCAAATGAAAATTCTGTTTGATAACCCTCTGACTCAGAGTAGCTATGGGTTGTTTCCGTGACATAATAGAAACCACTAAAGCGTTCACCAACACCAGTGACTTCTATTACCTTACCAACTCTTAGTTTGGGATTTCCGATACAAGTTCCTTCCCCTGTGATGTAACTTCTCGTCATTTCATTAAACAAGGCTTCAGCTACTTTTTTAGCTTCTTGTTCAGTTTTAATGGAAGAATTGAGATAAATATAACTGGTTTTGCCAAAAATTTTTACAGCCTTTGCACCGCTGGTTTTTCCTCCCATGGTGGTTTTCTCATCTCCGACTCCGGCTTTTGCAACTAATAGTTTTTTTTCTAAAGGATTCCAACTACGGACTTCAATTTCTCCTACTTGTTCCATAGTACTTAAACGAGGAGAAAATTGAATTAAATCTTCGTTTAGATCTAGAGTTAAAATTGTTTGGCTATCTTCTTGGATAGACCTAAAATATAAAGTTTCATTTTCAACAAAAACTTCATAACCAATTCTTTCAGCACGACTTTGCAAAAAATCTAAATCTGATTGATTCGACTGGATCACATGATCAAGCTTTTCTTTCGTGTCTTCAGTTTGGAATTTCAATTTTTGTTGCTCAGCAATTTTTTTTGCAATTTGGCTATCTGTGATGTTAATAAAAGTTTGAGTTTTATTTCCTCTTAATAGACGGTGACTATGGTTATGACCTCTTACTGTTAAAATAGCTTCATCTGATGTAAATTCTGGTTCTAATCCAGTAATTTCTCCAACAATCAAAGATTCTTGTTGATTGTTATAACCTAATTTAATTTCAATTTTATTTCCTAATCCAAAGTATTTATCATTGTCAATCCAGTTGGCTTGACTTTGAATCAAATCCCAACCAATGATTTCCAGAGTAAACATTGCAGGTGCTTCTAAGTCTTCTGAGACTTTTATACTTATAGAACCTGTTTTACTCTCTACATCAATGGGTAAAGGATTATCATTAATAATAATCCTTGCAACTGGAACCAGGGATTTAGTCATTACTCAATAGTGATTAATTTAAAGGGGGAATAGTTAAGGATTGACCCGCTTTTATTTTTCGAGGATTATTTAAGTTGTTGGTTTCTGCAATAATGCGCCATAATGAGGGGTCATTATATTCTTCTGCTGCAATACTGCTCAAGGTTTCACCTTGTTTGACAATTCGAATTGGATCGTCAATAGGATTAATTTCTTTTTTTGTCGTTTCAGGTTGTTCCCATTCTATAAAAGTACAACTTAAAGTTGCTCTAACAGGTGTACCATCTTCGAGAAATTGAGTCACTGTTTTAGTAACTTGTTGGAGAAATCCTTGAAAGATTAATTTTTTACTAAACCATCCTTGTTTTCCCCAATAAAGTTGACATAAAGGAGGTCTTGCAGGATCAAATACTCCCTTTTTTTGAGTAAGATTATAAATAGGGGCGGTAAATTCTTCAACATTTTTGGGGGTATAATATCCAAAGGGATTAAGCATCTCTAATGTAGTTGGCTGTAATCCTCTGTTAGTATCTTTAATCGTCGTATCAAAAAATAAATCAACACTTAGTGTAGTAGGGTCATCACTACCTATTAACTGTCCATGTGTGTTAAGTTTTCCCCCACTTCTAGAATAAGAAAGTTGATTGGGATTAAATAAGACTTTTACCTCATCTTTATATAAACCTGTAGATGTTTCAATTTTAATACTTAATTTTTCTAACGCCATTTTTTGTAGCCTCTTCGTTCACTTTCCACCATAAGTTTGCGTTTTAATTTGCGTTCTACTTGATTAGTAATTGTATTAATATCAATTTTAGGTTGATTGTTTTCCGGTTTTTGAGAAGATTGATTATTCACTAACCATTGATTAACAATTGTTGCAGAGGTTTGAGAAGAATTAGGACTATTTTGATTGTTGTTATGTTGTTGAATCTGTTGATAAATATTAGGGTCAACGATTGGTTCAGATTTTCTCTCAGAATTAGTTTGAGGAAATACCAAAGGAGTAAAATTTTGTTGGGGTTGTTGCTTTGGTGTTTCTAAGACAACTAATGACTCTTTTGGAGAAGATGAAGAGTAAATATTGACGTTATTTTGTGGCTTAACTAAAGGTATATTATTATTTTGCTGACTCTTTGATGAAACATTATTAGATTGTAATTGTTTATTTCTATTGTTTTCTTGAGTTAGGGAAATATTATTTATTTTATGAGGATAAATAATTGGTAAACTAGGTTTATATATACTTTTTTGTAGCTGTTCATAATTTGATATTTCACCTGTTACCAAAGGTAACTCATTATAAGGTTTAGCTGTTTGTGATTTATTCCTCTGATTATCATCAATATGATTAACATTTACAAGATTAATACTATCTTTATTAGAAGGGTCGATAATTATAGATTCAGGATTCTTTAATCCTTGTTTGACTACAGTTAGTTCAGAAGATTTTGTAGTCTGTGATTCATCTATTGGATTAGAATTAATCTTACTAATATTTTCTTGGCTTAAAGGATTATCTTGATTGAAAGGTAGAGAAACTACAGGTCTCTCAGAAACTACAGACTTAGGATTTTTTAATTCTGATTCCACCAGAGGTAATTCACTACTATATCTTTCTTCTGCATAAGATTCTGTATTAGATAATGAAGTTATATTAGATTGGGAAGAAGTATCTATTTTTCGTTGAATTATGGGTTGAGAGATAGAACTTTTAATGGGAGGGACTGAATTAATTTTTTCTGCTTTTACTGTTGTAATCGCAGAAGATGAAGATTTACCTGAAGAAGATTGACCTGAAGTATTTGCAGAACTTGAAGTATTTGGTGAAATTGCTAAGCTATTTTCTTCTTGATTATTTAGAGAAGGTTGAGCATAAACAATTGGAGTTTTGTTTGTCTGTAATTTTTTTTTGACTGACCAGCGAGGATTTTTTAATAAAGGATTGCGATTATTAAACTGTTGTGATCGCATTAAAACTTTAGTAGCCATATCAAAATTAATTACCCCTGGTTGACTTAGGGGATGAATCAGGCGTTGTTTCAACTGTGGATTAATGGCATTTTGCCATATTGTTTTTTCACTTCTCTCCATCTTAGTTTTGCACCCAAAAGATATCGGAAAAATTTATTATTTGTGATTTTTTAACCTATTAAATCAGGTTTGCTCTCTTCTACAGACTAAAAAAGAGAATCACCCTCCTGAGCAACAGCTTTACTAACGACTGGAAGTTTGTATAATGGCAATACTTTACTAAATAGAGGTCGGCTAATTCCTTGGTGAACTAACTCAATACTTTCGACTGCGACTTCATCACTACTCGAATCAAATTGAGGTCCTGACCACTTAACCGGAAAAGCATTAGTAAAATTCCACCACATAATTGGAAGACGCTGATGATCTAGCAACATAATTGTGCCATTTTTTCGCTTGATTTTACCTTTCATCGCATCTTCATACCAATTCCACAGGGTGGGAAAAACTGTTAATCCTTTAGTTAAAATTAAGTTAGAAGAGTTAACTCTTTTGGGAAATTTATGGGTATAACCATAAGTTCCACCTTCTTGATATTCTTCTAATTCAATTTGACTATCTAACCCTTGAACTTGAGTAAATCCTCCAGTAATGAGCATATCAATTTCAATCAGGAAATTGTAACTCATGAAAGGGTCGAAGCGAACTCCGGAAAGTCCACCTCCTGCGGTCATTAATGCATTGAGTGGTAAAGGCATTTTTCCTTAAAAATACAAATCAAATTTATAATTAACTAATTTTAATTTGGATTATTTAGTCTCTGGTTAATGCGAGCAATTTCTGTTACCCATTGTTGGCGATCGCAATGGGGAAAATTCAAAATTTGTTCTGCATCCCAATGAAAATAATAAGCAATATAAGCTACCTCCTCAAACAAACGGTCTGTGGGGTAGCAAACTACTCCCCCAATGGTGATGTTTCTACCTCAAAATCACCTTGACAATGGGGACAAGTTACTGAGAAACGAGTATGTGCATTTTGATTAATTCTTTGGTATAAATCTTGTAAATAAACAAGATCCGCAGAGAAAAAACCTTCAATCATCTTTGGATTTAATTGTGGTAATGTCCCTAGCCGAACAATAACCCGTGATAACAGAATAATCACTAAATAACCCGGATTTGCTTGAACCCTAGGATCTCGTAAAGGTGCAATTTCATCATAAGCAGTAGCTAACCGCATAACCCCTTCCTGATGAACATTTCCCTCCAGGTCAATATAACCTTGAGGTAGCGTGAAAGGAAATTCAGTTTGCGGCATATTTTTAATCTCCTTTAAAACAGACTAAATACGAACGATGTATAGCATTTTCATTTGAGATATTGAAGTAGAATTTAGCAGATAATGTCAAACTAAAAAATGCTATTTACTACTGATTAATTGATTATTGTTATTTATAATTTAACAACTATAATTCAACAATTTAGTTGATTACCCAAATGAGAATACTATACAATATTATTTGATATTCAACTATTAAATTTTAAGACCATTTATCGACGGTAACACCTTCATGAACAAACTCAAGACTTTCGATGGCAATATCATCTGTCATAGCGCTCATCTCTGGTGCTGACCAAGTTGTAGGCCAACAATGTGTTAAGTTCCAACGAATTTTTTCACTTCCTTGTTGATCTAATAAAACAATAGAAACATTACGCCGTTCTACTATTCCATCCATAATTTTTTTCCGCCATCTCCACAGTTCATCATTATTGGTAATTCCCCGTTTTAAAGATATGTTGGAATAGCTCACTAATCCAGGTATTTTACGAACTGTTGGAGGGTCCGTTCCTTCTCGATATTCCTTTGCATCTTGGGTGGTGTCTAAGCCGGAACATTCTTGAAAACCTGCGTAAATAATTCCATCCCATTCGACGAAAAAATTATAACCTAAATATGGATCTGGGCTATGGGGTACAGCCATGATTTTAACTCTCCTTAAAGTTGATTTGCTTGAAGTTGATTAATGAACAATTAATTAGTTATTTGGATTGAATTTATTTAAATTGAATTTATTTGGGTTTAAGCGAATATTTCAGCCAAAAATTATTAAACTGTAGTTACTCCAGTTGCTCCATGAATGAGGCGAACAACAATAAACTCACTCGGAACCGTCGGTGCAACTCCAATTTCTGTGACAACTTTTCCCTCATCTTGAACAGATGTAGGGTTAGTTTCATCATCACATTTGACATAAAAAGCTTCTTCAGGAGTACTTCCTTTTAGTGCACCTTGAAAAAATAAAGATTGCAAATAAGCACTGACTTCCCGTTCAATCCGAATCCAAAGTTTGATATTATTGGGTTCAAAAGAAACATCAGTTAAGTTTCTTTCTACCCAACGACCGATAGTAATAATTAAGCGTTTAACTGTGATATAACGCAATTTAGGCTGATAACTTAAGGTATATGCTCCCCAAATGCGAATCCCTCGCCCCGGAAAAGCTCGAATGCAGTTAACATAGGGCAAACTACTTTTTTTGGGATTGAGAGTTGCTTGCTCAGACTGACTAATATTCATCCCAATATTTAGCACTCCTTCTAATACTTTGTTAGCAGGAGCTTGATGAACACCGCTAGTTCGATCTTGATGAGCATATAATCCAGCAACATGACCACAGGGTGGGATATAACCAAAGTCTGAAGTAGTCTGAACCAATGTTGCATTAACAACTTTAATCCAAGGACAATATAACGCCCCGTAATCACTGTTCAATTGTTGCTGTTGCTGTTGTATTTCCTCTAGGGTAGAAGCATTTAAAGAATCCAGAATGGCAAAGCGATCGCCCATATTTTGACAGTGATTTAAAATAGCTTTTTGCATTTTAATCACTTGTTCTAAATCTGGTTTTCCTCTCATTAAATCAGGGAAACAGACTAAGTCAATTGTTTCTAGAGATTCAATAACCTCCAATCCCTGAGCTAAGGCTGACTCAAGTCCTAAATTAGGGTTAAGAGGGAGTACATAACAAATTTGCCCACCATTTTCAAAAAAACCTAGAACTGCATTATACAGATAGCTATCAACCTTAGAGGAACCAAATAGCTGGGAAAATTGAGTAAATAGGGTTAACTCTTGAGGTTGATTAATTTTAAATTTTTCCAGTTCCTCCTCTTTAGTGGTTTGATTCACTGTAAAACCCAAAAAGACTGGAATTCCAGTTAGCAGTTCGGGTCTTTCTTGAGGAAAAATATCCTCTCGATAAACACCAGGAGTAATCAGAGTTTGCATCTTTGACAGTTATCAGTTATCAGTGTTAGCGTTCGCGCAGCGCGGTCTCAGCGTGGCGTTAGCCATACAGTTATCAGCGATCGGCGAACAATGAACAGTTATCAGCTAGTGTGGTATTAATTATTAACTATCAGATTGATTCCATTGACTAATCCGGAAAATCACAAATTCAGCAGGTTTAACAACTGCAATACCAATTTCAATCACTACTTGACCCAACTCTCTGACATTAGGTGGATTATTTTCTTCATCACATTTGACATAAAAAGCTTGTTCTGGTGTTGCTCCAAATAATGCTCCACTTTGCCAAACTGTAGTCAGAAAAGCTGTGACATTGCGACGGATTCTTGCCCAAAGTTCGGGAGTGTTGGGTTCAAATACTGTCCATTGTGTTCCTTCGTCAATTGATTCCCGAATGAAGTTAAATAGGCGACGTATATTGATATACTTAAACTCTCCATTACTGTCACCACCCCAAGTTCGTGCACCCCAAACGAGAATATTACCATTGAGACTGCGAATACAGTTTACCCCTTGAGGATTGAGTCCATCCTGTTTGCGTTTGCTGATGTTATATTTTAGTCCTAATGCCCCTAATACAGTTTCATTTGCAGGAGCTTTGTAAACTCCTCTGTTGGTATCGACACGAGCATAAACCCCAGCAATATGACCACTGGGAGGAATATATTTCCGAGCACTTGTAGCTGGATCGTAGACTTGAATCCAAGGGAAATAATAGGCTGAATAATTAGAAGTTCCGGGTAAACCGTTCTCTCCAGGTTTTAAGGTCGTAATGTCCGCTTCTTCTGTACTATCTAAAATGGCAAAACGATCTTGAGTTGTTTGACCGCAATGATTGATTATCATGGATAAATAATCAGATTCTGTCACACCAGGAGCTGCTACAAGGGAAATTTCGTCGATTGCTTCAAAAGATTCAAGCGCACTTTCAATATTTCCTTTTGTAGCTACCCAAACCACGTAACAGCGAGTTCCTCCATTACGGAAAAACCCATAAACTGCATGGGCTAGAATACTTTGACCTGTAAGCTGAGAAAAATCCCCAAAAGCGTTTTTAAATTCGGTGAAATTCGTACATAACACTACTTCTCCAGCAGCTTGCGAAGTAAAGTCAGTTTCTCCTTGTTCTCCTGGAATAGTATATGTGTTGTCAGAATTTATAACAGAAGTCTGGACTTGATAGGTTACTTTAATTGGTGCATTATTGGGAATTGCACTTCCTTCTCCCGTTTCTAATTTTACGTCCACTGTCGATGCAGTTGTTCCTACTTTGGGAGCTTCAGTAACTACTGCTTCTGTATCTTCACCTTCTATTGTGTAATAAAAATTATAACTTCCCTCATCGGCAACAAATGTTTCCCCTTCATTAATCACAAAAGTAAAACTTTTTTTAGTTCCCGTCCCTGTCAGAATATTTCCACTTGTATCGTTTAATGAGACTGGAGCAGTGGAACTTCCAATAGTGGTGGTTTGAGTGCTTGTTGTTCCCGTACCTGAACTAATAACTCCTATAAATCCGGCGGTACTTGTTCCTACTCCAGCAATGGGAGAAACTCCAGATTTAACTTCTTCGACATATACTCCAGGGGAAAGATAGGCTACCATTTTGATGTTACTCCTTGTTTGTCATTGATAATGTGAAATCTTTGGTGGTAATTGTTCCTTGCTGAATTGTTGCTATTTGAGTGATTGACGAATAACCATAACCCGATACAGATAGGGTAAGTTGACGTTGATTCGATTCAGTTGAGGAAACTTCGAGTTGAGTAAAACGATATTTCCCTTCAGAATTACTTATTGTGGTTTCTTGGGTTCCCTCAATTTTTATTTTGGCGTTTGCAATGGCTTTTCCTTTAACATCTAGAATATGACCTTTAAGGGTAGTTGGAATTAAGGAAATATTTAAAATGGCTGAATTATCAGGATTTTGAGTTCGGTTAATGTTTCCCTTTGCATCACGAACAACTTGAGTTTGCACACTTGTGGTTCCATACCGAGTTCCTTTATGGGGAATAGAAAAAGTTAATGTATAGTTGCCATCTGGTATATCTGCAAAATAAAAATATCCGTCTATTGATGTATAAGTAAGATCGCACCTTTGCTTCATTTTGTCCCATTGGGAACCATATTGTAGGGACTGAAGTTGACAGTAACGCTGAAATTTCGGGGGCTTTTCGGTTATTTCCACGGAAACATCCCTCAAAGCATTGTCCGTTTCACTATCGTTGACTTGTCCGACTATGGCAATTTGGTGAAGCGGTGGCGTTATCGTTAACCATTGTGACATGCAAGTCCCTCCTTCAAGTATCAAGAGAAGTAAACGATTGTTTATATTTGTTCGCAAATTAATTTGTTTAGTAAAGAAACTTGAATGGGAATTAACTTGTTAGCAAATTTACTTAGCAAATTTACTACTGTTGATTAACCGTCAGCCAAGTTCCTACTTCTTCTGGTTCATAAATCGGTACAGGTAAAATTATGGTGTAATTTAGGGCTGCTTTGGGTTTTCCTCCCATAGCTTGCCAAAATTCCCCTAGACTTTGCAAATTACTTTGGTGCAAACTAAAGGCGCGTATGGGCGGATCGCTCCCCTTCAAACTTCCTTGTAATGCAGCATCAGGAATTTGACGATATCGTAGTAAAACTTTCATAATTTCGCCTAAAAGACGATGTTCATTTAGAATTGCACTGCGATCGCTTTCACTAGACCAAACTGTAATTAAATAGGAACAATCAACTCTTGCAGGGGGACGGGTTTTATAGGCTTTCCCATTGCTTTGACGCTCAATAGCAGACCACCCCGTTCGTAATTCCAAATTTTCTCGCACATCATAAAGAAAAAAATCAACAGCAGGAAGGGTTACTTTATTAATAAATTCTTGATCTGGTGTCTCGAAACTAATAGTAATTGGTGTCACATCATTAGGAATAAATAAATGAGGTAATTCCAACTTCAAAAGTGCATCTAAGGTTTGATCTAAATCATGAAGCATTGCAAATATATATAAAAAATAAATCCCTACTACTTGTAGATTTTTTCTAGTTTTTTTAGAAATATGAATTATTTGGCTTAATTTTAATTCTTTGGTTTGATTTGTTTTTATTAATACCATAGTTAGTTAGCAAAAAGAAGAAAACTACAGTTTACTTTTGTAAAGTTCTATTTGAGTGACAAAGGTTCTAATATTCTTCTATATTCCTGAATATTCTAGAAATATTGTCTGGTAGTTTTAACTAGTTTGCCGTAAGTTCCACAGGTATAGCACTACGTTTTTGGGTTAGGAAATTTTTTGTTACCTGTTCCCTGTTCCCTGTTCCCTGTTCCCTGGTACTTAACTTTATGGATATTTGCTGAAATCTTTGTCCCAAAGAATCTGTCCCATTTTCTGATACTCCCGACGCATTGCTTGTATTAAATGCACCATCTCAATTACTCCCCCATCGTCTGCTGCTAAAAAAGCTGCTGTGAGTGCTATGTTACGAATATTTGCACCTGTAATTTCAAAATTTTGAGCGAGAAAATCTAAATCTAAGTTGGGGTCGAGTGGTGCGTTTTGAGGAAAAATTTTCTGCCAAATTAAATGACGCTGGTTTGTGTCGGGTAAGGGAAATTCGATTATAAATCTGAGCCTTCTTTCAAAGGCTTCATCCATGTTACTACGAGCATTGGTAGTTAAAATGGCTATTCCTGCATATTCTTCCATTTTTTGCAGCAGATAACCGACTTCAATATTAGCGTAGCGATCGCGAGAATCTTTAACTTCAGAACGCTTTCCAAATAAGGAATCTGCTTCATCGAATAAAAGGATAGCGTTAGAGTTTTGGGCTGCGGTAAAAATGCGGTTGAGGTTTTTCTCGGTATCACCAATGTATTTACTAACTATTTGTGATAAATCAATTTTATATAAATCTAATTGTAGGTGATGGGCAATTACTTCCGCAGCCATTGTTTTTCCGGTACCGGGAGAACCTGAAAATAAAACATTTAATCCTTTACCTAAAGATAATTTTTCTGCGAATCCCCATTGTTGATGAACTAAATTTTGATATTCTGCTTCTTTACAAATATCTTGTAATTGTGTGAGTTGATTTTGAGGGAGTACGATATCGTTCCAAGTGTATTTCGGTTCTACTTTACGAGCTAGGGTTGTTAATTCATGACCGGATTGAGCGCGAGCTGCACTGCATAAGTTAACAAATGATACTTGTGGTTTGTCTGGGTTTTGAGTGTCTGAGTCCTGAGAATATTTATTTTTACTTGATTGCCAACGAGCAGTATTATAAGCAGTAGCAACTGCATCGGCAATTTGATCTGGGGTGAGACGAAAGCGATCGCTCAATATATCTAATTCTTTATCTTCTATGTCAATTTGTGCTACTTGTAGATTGGTTCGCCAGCAATCTTTGCGTTGCTTAGATTCAGGTATTGTAAAGGGAACTGTAATTACACCCATTGCTCCGTTGCTTGTGGGTATCCAATTTTTTACTCCACTTAGGATAGTAATACCCCGATTTCTCGCCATTTCCCTGAGGAAGAATGAATAGAAAATTTGATTCTCCTCAAGGTAGAGAATATCAAAGTTATCCAAATACAGGAAACGGTCAAAAAACCAAGCTTCTCGCCACAAAAGTTGCAGTTTTTCTTCAAAATTGGCTTTATCTTCTACCATTTTTGCTAAGTCTGCAACTAACAAGGGAACTTCTAGGGTTGTGGCGAGCATATGAGCAGTGTGGCGTTTCCCCTGGCGATCGCTCCCTTGAAAATAAAGTAGCAGGGGTTGTTGTTTTTGCCAATCTGACTTTAATAGCAGTTGCAGTTTTTTTTGTATATCTGCCTGGAGATATAAATTATGGGATAATTGGGTTGGAGCTAACAATTGACAACAAGATGTGAGGCGGGAATCTAACCCTGGTTGTGGTTGTAATAGTAATCTAATTACCTGGGGGTCAAGGTTGAGATGACATCTGAGTAGGGTTGGTTCTGAGGTGAGGTGGAGCAAACCATGGTGAATCAAAGGGGCGTTTGTAG
The DNA here is from genome assembly GCF_001456025.1 of Mastigocoleus testarum BC008. Classification (GTDB taxonomy): domain Bacteria; phylum Cyanobacteriota; class Cyanobacteriia; order Cyanobacteriales; family Nostocaceae; genus Mastigocoleus; species Mastigocoleus testarum. Next base: position 150,606 of record NZ_LMTZ01000055.1, on the reverse strand, counting down.
TAAAATGTTTGCGTCGTAATAATTTTTCGCCAATGTTGGAACACAGCATGTTTAAAACCAAATCTACTGTGGGTCTTTTACTGCTGAGTTCATCTTGGAGATAGACATAAATCCTTTCATATTGACAATCTAATTCTGGCGCAAGTGCGATCGCCAAAATTTCTAAGTCAAAAGCCGATAAATTAAATGTTTTTTGCAGCCATGCAATGAGGGAATTTGAGCGAATTGGAATTGATGTTCCTTCTAATGAAATCCCAGTTTTTTGCCACCATGTCAAAATTGCTTTTCCTTCTGCTTGTGACTCACTTTGCAAAACAGAGTAGGCTTCTTGAATTCGCCGATCTAATTGCAGGAGGAGAGGTTGCAACCCATTTAAATCAGGGCTAATTTCAACTTCTGCAGTTGAAACTACTGGGATTGAAACTTCTGCCATTTCAACTTCTTTGTTAATTGAATAATTAAATATATTTTCTGCTGCTTTAGCGCTTTCACTAGTACCCCTAAAAAATCTTTATCGAAATGGGGATAAATTTCTCTGGCGTTATCAAGGACTTCAGCCGTAGGTAGGGTTGAGGTAAGCAAACCCAACAATTATCAGTTGCAGAATAAAATTTATATCATATTGAGGAATCATTTTCACAATTATTAGTAGACCCAAGGAAACCCAACACCTTATAACGTAAATATCTCCTTCACTCCCGTAATCGACACGCACAATAAGGGCAGACTTTGTTGAGTTACACTAACCTACAAAACTACAAAACTTTGTTTTACCTAACATCCAATAGTAGTTTTCTTAGGTTTCGTTCCTCAACCCAATCGACAAAATCGGCGCTCGCAAATTCCTAAACCTTTTTAAGTCCACTTCTTCAATTCTTTTTTTAAGTCCACTTCGTCAATTCTTATATTCAATTGCTTCCCATCGATGTCTGCTGTTCCCCAGACTGCTATTTTCTTTTCGTCAACATAAATTTCCTTAATATTTTCAAGTTTTCGCACATCTCCATCTCCTACTTTACCCCACTTTAGCGGCGAGCGAAGTTCTGGTAGAATGGCTGTCACTTTGTCATCGTTAAGCGCCTCTTGCAAATTACTGCCTAACTCTTTTAATTTTAGCGGCCCGCTACGTTTCCAAAGGTTACTATACTCCTCTTTCTTGGGCTTTATTAACTCTGTTACATTTGGATGACCATATTTCGCATCCACATTTAATTCTCGTTGTTCATTCATAAAATCGTTATCACTCATATTTTTTATATTCTTCTTGTCCAAAACTGGTTTTAGCTTTGTTTGGTGATCGTATCCGATAATGAACAACAAGTCGCTATCTTTTGACTCTTGTATATAGCTGTACATTGAAGCATCTCTGAGTAAATCTAACTCACGTGCCTCTGTCGTATACTGCTGATCTGTTCGATTTTTAATATCTAGTTGTTTTTTCCATGCTAACCGCGATCTTTGATATTTCATCTTAAGTTCGGTTTTTGCACCTTCCACAAAGATATTTTTTATTTGCCCCAAATGGTTAGGTGTTAGTGGAAAATTACGCTGACTAAGGTCTGGGATCCTACCGTTACTTAAACTTTCTTCCAATTGATATATACATTGATCGATTAGCTTTTTGTTTTTTCCATAAAATTGACTAATCTTTTCGGGAAATGCTCCCGCGGGTGATTTTGTTTTTGATTTGTTGTTGTTTGTTGAATTCTGAGTATGTAAAGTTTGAGTTAATTTTAGAGCATCCTTGAGCCCTGACAACATACCTTTGAGGTAGTTGTAGCCTTGTCCAAACTCCTTCCCTACTGTGAGTTCAGGAAGTTTATTATTCGTTTGTTCCTTTCCATTAAGCTTTTCTCCCCTCTGGACTTTTACTATTGCCATTGCATCTGGCATCATCCTTGCATACTTCGGTATAATTCCCTCTACGTAATGTATATTTTCTTCGTCTCGTGTTAGTCCCAAACGCTCCAATTTCTTGGTTTCCTCCTCCTTTATAAACTCGGGAAACTCGCTATTATTAATAGCCGAACTATAGTCGCTAAACCCTTCATAACGGAATCTCTTTGTACCAATAGCTTCAATTATAGTGGGAGCTTTCGGAGACCCATGGTTTTCCCCTAATACTGTAAACTGATCTACTCTTATCCACTGATATTTTTCTGTTAAATTTTTTGTTTCTATTAAACCAATATGGTCAACAGATGGATCATTTTGGTTTTGTGCGTAGCTTTCTAATTCCTTTGTATCTTTAAAGCGTCTCGTTATATCATCATTCGCTATTTGTGCTACTTTTTTACTATTTTCATCGTCACCTTGCTTGTCGTCTAATTCCTCAGCATAGTCACGATATTCATTGCCGATATAAGCTTTTTTCTGAATTATTGATGATGAATTTGACCGCTGATTATCTTGTTGGTTACCTTGTTTTTTCTGCTGTACCACGTGAGCTAACTCATGAGCAATTAACCTTTGTCCCTCACGACTCCCCGGTTGATAGTTACCTTTCTTAAAAAACAAATCACGCCCCGTGGTAAAAGCTAGGGAACTCAACGACTGATTCAATCTATCTGCGCGTTTATCTGTATGCACCCGCACACCACTAAAATCGGCTCCCATCGCCTGTCCTATGGACTGCTGTAAACCAGTATCTAAAGGTTGTCCACCCCCCCTGGCTCGATTTATCTGCCCGGACAATTCCGCTGAAGCTTCACCACCACCAATGGGTTGTCGATGCTGCAACATTGGTTTCATTCTCAGTCCAAGTTTAGGCTGCATTTCCTTCCCATCCGCCATCTTATCGTGAGCCTGAGAAACAGTTGCAGGATGATTGATTTGCTGTACCACCGATGCTGCAACTCGATCCGCCTCCTGCTCATACTTATCCCCCACCCCCCCAATGTTCAGTTTCGTTTGTATGGGTGCACTCCCATTTCCTACATGACCCCAAAGCTGGTTAGATATCCCTTTATATTCCGGTACCCAGGGTGTTTCCTTCCCTGCAAATATTTTTCCTGTAGCCCTTGTACCGATCGCACTGTCTAACTGTTCCCACTCATCCCCACTCACCTTATTTGGGTCTTGTTGCGCCCTTTGCACCACTGTAGATAAAGAACTGTAAGGTGGAAATTGATTTATATGATTACTTTCTTGTTGCCATTTAGCAGCAGGTGATGATTTCTTGGATATTTTTTGACGGTACATGTTGTATGTCCTGGTCCAGATTGGGGAATATAAACGGGATTTGAAAAGTTGTTTCTAACGTTAGTGATTTGTGTAATTATATTGCAATGATATTGACAATATGCAAATATGTCGGTGATGAGGGAGAACGAAATTTTAGTATGCTGCGCGCTACTGGCATTAATGATTAGATTTTACCGTTGTTTCATCATTAGAAAGCAATACAGTTGAATTAAGTGTTTTTGTAGGTTGGGTTAAGCAAAAGCGCAACCCAACAAAACCTGATAAATGTTGGGTTATGTAGTTTGTTCCTCCAACCTATGTCAATGTTGAGATTTAGCCTTACTGAACCGTATTGCATTAGAAAGCCCTCATTGTTATCAAATAAGGGTTGTTTTGTTGAGTTTCGTTCCTCAACCCAAGCTACTACGATGTTTTACCTTTCAATTTTAATCAGGTAGACCAAACTCTATTCGTTTTTGGTTTGTTTGTATAGTAATTTGCGTGATTACAATAGTAATAACCTAAGCGCTGAGTTAAATCATGGAAATAAAACTACGGAAAGTGGGCAACTCCATAGGTACCACCTTTCCTAAGGAAATCTTGGATAAATTTAATTTAAAAGAAGGGGATTCTCTAACTCTGGTAGTAATGGAGGATGGCATTAAGTTGACGGCTTACGATCCACAATTCGAGCAGGTGATGGCAGCTTATAAACAAGGAGCATCCCAGTATCGCAATGCAATGCGAGAGTTGGCGGATGGCTGAGCCAATTTGGATTACTACTGTAATGGTGCAGATGATTCATGATGACCAAGTTGCGACTCATGGTGGGGCGTATGGTTTGCGGGATGAGGGCTTGTTGGAAAGTGCCCTTGCCCGCGGGAGACATCGCTATGGGTATGAAGAAGGGGTAGATATTTATAGATTAGCGGCGGACTATGGTTATGGGATTGCTAGAAATCATCCGTTTATTGACGGCAATAAGCGTACGGCGTTTCAGGTGATGTATGCGTTTCTGAAGGTGAATGGCTGTGTTCTGAATGCACCTGAGCCGGAAGTAGTGCTAGTGATGCGATCGCTGGCTTCGGGAGAACTCTCTGAAGATGAGTTGGCGCAGTGGTTGAAGCAATATTCTTCTAAGGAGGAGTAGGTGGTTTGCTGTATTCGAGTGTTTAGCGTTATGTGCGGGATGGGTATTATCTGATTGATTGAAGTGCGCGATCGCATTATCGTTCTATCCAACCTACTATTCTTCTTACCAATGGCACTCACGTAGGTTGGGTTGACGCAAGGAAACCCAACAGTTCATAACATAAATCAATGCCTTTGCCAAAATAAGAGCCTAGAAAAATTTTGGCAAAAATGGCAAAACAACCCATATATCAGCGTTTCGCTTACAAGATAGTCTGAACTCTTGGAACCTTTATACTGTAGGCAATACGTTAAAAATAACCTTGCGCAAAACCGTGAAGGAATTTTTAAGACTTATTGTTTTTGCCAAAGATCGTAAAAATGGGAGTTTATACATCAACTCATCCTCGTAAATTGGCGAAGGTATTGATAAATATAACCATATTAACCGCAATCGAAATCCACGTTCGTGGTTGACTGTGTTGGGTTACACTTCGTTCCTTCCACCCAACCTACCTAGCTCTGGCTTTATCAAGCACTTCAGGCGTAGGTTAGGTTGAGGAACGAAACCCAACACTTTATAACGTAAATCTTACTATACTACCAGTAATCAACACGCACAAAAACGGTGACAGTGTTGGGTTAAACTTCGTTTCACCCAGCCTACTAAACTATATGGAATATCGTCTATTGGCAAGGAATAAAACCAAAGTTGTGTAGCACTTGGTTTAACCTAACATCCAATAGTTTAACTCGTTAAAAAGCCATCATAATAATCAAATAAGGGTTCTTTTGTTGGGTTTCGTTTCTCAACCCAACCTACAAGATCGGCGATCGCACTTAACTTTAATACCAATAGGTGGTACTGGGGGGTTGGACGCCCAGATAAGCATTCAAGTCCATTATCCTGCTTGGTGCTTGCTGATGATAACTATCGAAACTCCACCAGTGCCACCCTATTCGCTTTATTGTCCAAAAATGACCTCCCCCATTCATCGTCCCTGCTACTATGAATTTCCTCACAGCCCTCGTCGGTATAGTAGTGTGTAAGTTAAGTTGGAATGACTCTAATACACTTGGGTCGTTACCACCTTGATACATCGCTTGTGCATCTGCGAAGTTCATCTCTAGTCTAGTCTGGTAATGTGTTATGGCTCGCTGATTAAATGTTGCCTTATCGGTCCCACCGTTAGTGTAATGATAGTATGCGTAATACGCGCATAGATTACAATCTGGTTGGGTATTTGGTTGAGGCAAGAACTTATGTGATTTTACCATCAACCACTCAATGGGATAAGTTGCATAATCGGACAACTTGGCTTGTACAACCGGCATGCCCTGCTTTCCTCCCTGAGGTTCTTGAACCAGTTTGTCTGCGGGGGCGGCAAGGTCATAACTCATCGGACTATTATGCCATCCCCGCTTCTTCGCCTGAGTTCCCATCACCTCGGCTTCTTTCTCTAATCCTGGTTCCATATTGAGCCATACCCCTTTCCTCGGCTCCACCATCTTATGCACTCTTCCCTGCTTCTGCTGAACTACATGCCATGCCTCATGGGGAAGGTACTTTTCTTGCCCTGGTCCCACATGAATATTTGTACCCTGGGTATAAGCCAAAGCCTGTAATTCACTAGGCTTAGAGGAATTGTAGTGAACTCTCACATCATCCATTGATATACCAGAGAGATTTTCTATTCCTGCTTTCAAGTTATCTGGTAAGCCTGTTTTGTTTTCTTGCTCCACTTGTGAATATTTGTTGTCATCAATACTCTTCATCTGTATCGCAGCACCCCCCCAAAGCTGCCCGGAAATGCCCTTAAACTCAGGTATCCACTGTTCCCCCGCCAAAACCTCTCCCGTTGCATTTGTTCCAATCGCACTATCTAACTGCTGCCACTCATCCCCACTCACCTTATTTGGGTCTTGTTGCGCCCTTTGCACCACTGAAGATAAGGGAGCATGACTCAAACTGGAGGTGATGTTCTTACTTCTTGGCGTTGACCGAGTTGACCGGGATGGTTTTTCGGAACTTCGCTTGTGGTACATGGGGAAACACCTGCCTTTTTAAGACCCTAGGGATATCATTTACAAAGTACCTCTTCATACACCTATCATGAACTGAAGAACTACAGCCTGTTATATTTCGTTACAAACCGTTAATTGTCAGCGACTAAGTTGGTAAGTGGGTATGCAAAATTATTTGTGTCATTGCGAGCGACAGCGAAGCAATCGCAAGGTGTTGGGATTGCTTCGTTTTGCTTCGCTGCACTCGCAATGACAAATGTACAAATAATTTTGCCTAACTACTTATTTTAATTTGATGCGATCCAGAATAAATCAGAAATCGATCCAAAGCCACCTCACTTAACTCTGGGTACTCAATGGTTAGAGAATCAACATAATCAACCCCAGATATGGATTCAATCAAACCATACAAATCGGATTCATGGGGAATCCGACCAAATTCCCATCCGGTTCCGTCATCTCCTCCTGTAAGGGGATGCAGAAATTGAGTAACTCGTTCCATGGTTGTTTGCTTGATTCGGTCTCCATCTTGAAGCGATTGGGGAACAATGGTTGCACTTACAGTAATTTTTACCCAATCTGGTTCGGTTACATTCAAGGAAAATGTCGGTGTACTGCGATCTTTTATATAAGTTTCAACCCAGTTGAGTAATCCTATACTCGGTGTTGGTTGATTCGCCTCACTTTGGGGGACAATAATCAGTTCTACTCTTCCTGCTTCAATTATTTGATTATTGGTATCTGTACGATTGGGATTTGGACTGGGATAAGAAAATTCCAGGCTTTGAACTCCTCCAGGGTATTCACATTTACCTGTTACGGAAGCTGATGGTTGATTTAGATCGACATTTTTGAAAGTAATTTTCCATTCACTTCCCAACTGAAACTGTTCTGGTGTTACCGTATATTCCCATGCGGTTTCAGTTTTCTCAATGACTTTTGACTCATAAGGATTTCCCTGTCCTGGTCCATAAATTTTTACTTGTAAACGGGCTAGGGGAAGATTATCTAGAGTAATGGTTATTGTTCCGGCACTATTCAAAATAAGGTGATAATTTGGTAACCATTGTAAGCTTTTGGGATTAAATTTCGGGGTAATGGCTTTAACTCTAGCCAGATTAGAAGATGAATCCCGTGCTAAATCTTCCAGATCCTGCAAAGTTACCGCTCGATTTCGATGTCGTAACAAGGTTGGTCCTTGGGTTTTTATTTGTTCCAAGGTTTGTTGTCCCACACCTCCACTTGCAGATTCTAAATTAACCACCCGATCAATATAAGGAATAGTGGTTTTGAGTTGAGTAACGGATTGGGATTTTCGATTTCCTTGTGTTCCTCCACCACTACGATAGGAGAAACGAACATTATTTTGTCCTAGGGGAGGAATCATTCCCCGTTGTCCATCACCAAAGCGAATCTCTCCTGTGAGATGATTAAGTACATAATGGCGATCGCCTTTCTGGGAACCATAAAAATCTGTAACTTCTTCCCATCTCACCCAGGTTTCTTCGATATTCCCACTTTGATCGCGGATTTCTGTGAGCGAATCTTTACCTATATTCTTATGATTATTATTAATAATATTCTGGCGTTCGGTTTCTGAGAGAATTTCTCGTACTTCCAAGACTTGCCCTGGTAAGATTGGGGAATCAATGGGAGAAAAAGATTGGTCAGGATTTCCTGTACTTGAACCTAATATTTCTTCTGGATGTAAAGTTACTTGACTTGCCCAAATGGTATTGGTTAGGATGCGGCGTAAATGAGGTTGAACCAAGTAATCACCTTTATCCCAGCGTACCCTTAACCAGTAGAGGGGCGATTGATTAAAATCTGTTGTAGAAATCCAATCCGTTACACCGATAAAACGAATTAATCCCCTTTCGGTTAAACTATCTGTTTCATCAATTGCACCTAAAGATTCCCAACCGTCTGCATTTTGATATTCCCAACGGATTTGTACAGATTCCGGTAAGATTTCCACAGATGTCCCTGCAGGATGGGTATGGGTTAAATTATCTTGTAAAATAAGTTTGTCTTCTTCTTGATTAATCCCCAGAATTTCCTGGTCTTCTTGGTACAATCCACCTGGATCGATGCGGATAATTTGTTTGACTTTAAATCCCCAAACTTGTTCAACTGCTGAAGTATTTTCTCCCGAATTTACAGCCTGTCTCAGTTGAGTTGTTCTGCTCATCACATTTCCCGGAGACAGGTGTTCAACTTGAGCATAAAGGGTAATTAAACGATTGGGGAAAGGTTGGTCGAAACCTAAATAAATTGCTGGATCTGCATCTTTCCCTGTAGTAAATAATTGAAAAGGTTGAAAAATCTCACCATCAAAAGGATTGACATATTGAAAATCGTTATATGTCAATCCGTGAAGTTTTGCATCACCTGAGTTATTTGATGAGGTAGTGTTTAATTCCTGTGTATAACTAATGGGAAGAGATTGAAAAGAAGGAGGAGCTAACGCATCTCCGATTAATTTTACGGTTGTTCCTATATTGTAATTATGATTAAGTTGCCTTCCTACAGTAATTTGATTATTACTGGGATTAATCTCACTTATTGTTATATCTTCACTAGATTCCCCGATTAGTTTAATTATATCTCCAGGCATAAATCCCCTCACACTATCTACATTAATGGTTGTTGCCCCTCTATTTACAGCAGTATTAAGATAGGTTAAGGTTGAAGACTGAGTATTTCCTGTTGTTATCCCATAATTACCTTTAATAATTCTCACTCGTAGCCAATAATTACTTGTTCCATTGACTTCTTGTTCTTGAATAGTATCGGGAACTTGAAAAGTTACTATTCCTTCTTGAGTAAAGGCTTGGGTACTGTCGTTAAAACTTGCTTGATTACTACTATTAGAATTGATACTGTTAGAACGTCCAATTTCTTGCCATTTTTGACCTATCCCCACCTCCCAAACTAATTCAATTCCCCCTTGAGTATTGACATTATTTATTGCCGTTTCACTGAGTTTAATATCTAAAGTAACGGTACACCCAGATTGAGAAAAAGCTTCTTGACAAGCAATATATAAACTATCATTAAATTTGGGTTGTTCTCCAAAAGGGAAGAAATCCTTACTAATATCTAATTGGGTTGTATTTAGTAAACAAATATCTGCTTCTAATCCACTTTGGTCAATATTCACCTGTAGATCGATCTTACTTATATTAGGCGAATAATTATTAGCCAAAGAATTATTAAGCAAAGAATTATTAGCTCGCTCTAAACTACCATAGACTAAAGGCGTATTTAAGCTACCTTTTAACCATGCTTTTTCTTCTCCATTAATCGTAGATTTTTGTAAAGCAGAAAGATTATTGAAAACAACAACCCATTCTTCTTCTGACTCTTGTCCTTCTTGGTTTTCTCCTTCTTGGTTGGACTCTCTGACTAACGGTGCATGGGTAATTTTTCCATTTTCATCAACTTTTAAATAAGCTAAGCGAATATAAGTATTTCCAGATTTTTCTGCAAAATCTTCTTCTTTAACAACTTCGATTTGAGAAGCGGAGGAAATCACAATTAAGACATTTTTATTGCGATAATCAGCTAAAATATAATTTTCCTTATCATCTAAATTAAAAGACTTTATTTCAGTTAAAATAATCTCCCGACCTGCTCCATCAATTGCTTTTCCTGGATTAACTTTAAATCGAGGTAAACTGATATCAAGCTCGACAGTTAAACCTTCAACAATTCCAAAAATCGTGTTCCAACTTTCCCCATCCCAAGTTGACCAACTAATAGGTAAAAGTTTCAAATCTGAAGCCTGGGTCGAATGAAAAGTTAAAGTGACATTTTTAGAACTAGGAAGAGTGAGAAATTCATCGCAAGCTAAATAGAGAGAATGTTCGATTGGTTTATTTCCTGTAAAAGCGGGAAAATTTCCATCAATCATTCCCGTAGCAACGGGGGTATTATCACTGTAGCGATCCTGAAGAGGATCCCGAACAAAAACCGCTTTCAGTTGGGAACGAGTGACGACTAATTCTTCTTCCGTGGTGAAAACAACCTCTGCTTCGGTTTCAGTTTCCGGTGCAGCAACTTGAGTATTAGAAGGGACAAAAGCATCAACCGGTGAACCATCCACCAAGTAAAATGTCAGGGGAACCTTCGCTGGAATTGGGGGTTTAAGTTGGTTTCCAATTAAACTAAGAAAAGCCAGAAAATTTTTATCTGGAACCTTATTCAGGCGATCGCTGACTAAATGAGCTAGCTTACTAAAGATCCGAATTAAAGCTAAACCAGCATCGGGTTGAACATCATCACCGGGTCGCCAATTTGTATTTTTTTTGACTAACTCAGTAGTTTCATTGGCAATATCATCATAACTGCGGTCATCAATTTTAGGGGCTTGAATATTCATTTGTTACTGTAGGAAAAGGAAACAGGGAATAGAAGATTTCATTTAATTTTGACAATTATGATTTCTTATATCATGTCCGGTAAAACACTTGTAATAAGGTTCGTAGTAGCGCTTTAGCGCAATAGACAAACATTGGCGCTAAAGCGCTACTACAAACATATTTTTTCATAAGTAATTAAGTGGACATCATATTACTTTTAATTTTTGACTTATGTCCTACGGATACACAATAATTATAGCTACGCTACCTACGGATCCGTTACGCTTTGCTAGGCGCTAATGATTTTTAACTTAATTAACTTCCTTTGACCTTTGTATTATTCGTATTAAATTCTCCTTGTCCTTTATATCCTTGTGAAGCTAAAGGATCTGGTATTCCAGCTTGCGGATTTATCGCAGGTGAATTTATGGTAAATTTAGCCTTAAATTTGCTTCCTTTTAATAAAACAGGTTTACCACCAGATTTATTTTTTTTTGCTTTTTGGTCGCTATTTAAAGATTCAATAGTTAATATTCCTGCACCAGGTTGGGGACAGCTTTGGGTATTATAACCACAAGGAATTTGAATCTTACTTTCATCTCCTTCTACACATATTATTTGACCATTAACTTTCATTTTCCCGGTTCCAGAGAGAACAAAAGGTGGAGGAGGAGGAATAAAGGTTAATCCACTAAAAGAGCTAACATCAAAAATTGCATAATCGCCAGTAATTAAAATTAATTTATCATCTGACATAATTGAATTATTAGTTTTTCGGTAAATTTTGAGTTAACTGAGTAATAGTGGATAAATTGACTTATTACGGATTGTAGATTAATTCTCAAGTTATTCTTTTTTGAGGATTTCTAAAGTTTCTGGTTCATATATGACACCATTATCGTTATATTCACTTAACTCTTCTTCCAATACTTGAATTGCTCCTTGAATGCGGAGTAAAGTGTCACGGACATTTGCTTGTTTGTTTTCCAAATCTGCAAGGACTTTTTGTCCTGATGCAAATTCGGCTTTGAGTTGTTGGAGGCGTTTTGCTAATTTTTCTCTCATGTTCCCCTTACTCTTATATTCATGGCTGTACTAGAGCTTCATAATGAAGCAAAGTGCGTACCACTTGGGTCGATTATGCCCTGAGCTTAAACTACTATTTATGGGAGAATAATCAATAGTTAATGAGTGAGAGTGGTTGCCTTCTGTTGAGCTTCTAGCATCCCCAACATTACCTGAGCCCCTATCTATACCATTAGCACGTTTCTTCCCAGCAGCAGCCACATCTCTCAAAAAACTTCGATTGTACCAATTTGCGTTAGGGCTGTGATTGTGTCCTCCTGCTGATGAGGTGTTTAATTCCTTGGGTGGTAGATCGATATTGTGCTGGTGCTGGTCAGGTTCGCCTTTTTGATCGGGAGCGTAACTAGAATTACTACCGGAGCCAGCACCCACAATAAATCGATCTTGCAAATCAGGCGTCCCATTATTACCATCACACAAACCCCAACCATGAGGAATATGATCTACATTTCCAGACCACATTATGATCATTCCCCTTAAAACAACCGAACTATTACCATAATTAAACAGTTCATAGTAAGTTGTTTTAAGATGAGCGTTGGGTCCTTTATAAGGTTGAGAAACTTCCATCGCTCCTGTTTGTCCCTTGATAAATAATAGAGCATAGGGAGAACGTACATTACCTTGTTGTGCAGCAAAAACTCTCAAAGCATTAATAGCTCTCAATAAAGTTTCCGCCGAACCTCCAGTAGGAGCATTTCTTATCGCATCATAACTGGCTACTGCGACAACATCTCCATCAACAACGTTGCTCGCATTATTAATCCAATCTGCCCAAGTATTCCAATTATTTGCAGTACTAAAAACATCGTGAGTAATTTTACTCTTATAGCTACCATTAGGATTTAGAACAACTGTATTGAGTCCCCTACCATTATTCATAGGTATTGAAACATTAGCAATTCTTAAATAGGTATTATTTCCTCCAGTAGACTCGAAAGCAGAGCCTCTTAAATAGATTTCATAATTTTCATAAATAAGAGGATTTCCTCCTCGGTAAATTGTGCCATTAACATTCGTATTTCCATCAACATCAAGTTTGTAATTTGAATCTGGAGTTTTCGTCCCAATCCTCAGATTTCCTGATGCATCAATCCTTAATCTTTCTTTGTTATCTGTATAAATTGCTAATTCATTTTCCCCTTCTTGATTTAATCCAGTATCATCATCCCCAATAGCTAAATCAATTCCTGAACTAACTGTCCCAACTCCTAACTGCTCAGAAATACTTAAACTCCCTGTTAATTTTGCTAAACTAGGGGCTGTATCTCCTCCAGATTGTAAAATTGGACCCGGATCATTACTACTGGGTAAATGGATTCCTGAGTATTTACGAGGAGTGGAATCGACCGTAGCATCTCCATCTTTTAGTATTAGTCGAGCTAAATAAATCGCGTCTGGTGGAATTTGATTTTGCTCTTGTGTATTATACGCTTTGATAATAGGTTTTTCCCACCAGCGAGTTGCACCTTTTACCCCCTGATTTTGGGGGTCATCTTCACTAGTATCATTTCCAGCTTGAGTAATATCTGATTCTTCTTCGTTATAGTTAATATACAAATCTACATATTCTGTGAACGCTTCAAAACTCGCGTTATAGTTTTCCCCTAAAACAATAAATCTTCCTTGTTCATCTATAGCTGTCCCGGCTATGACTTCATAGGTTTTCTTTTCATTGTCAACAGTAACCTTTAATCCCTCACAAATTCCTTTAATATGCAGTAATTTATGGGAACGACGTAGACGATCAATATGGTATTTTTGCTCGTCAATAAAATCTTGATCTTTGAGAAATTGTCCGTCGAAATAGCGGGTTCGACGTTCAACATATTCTGGTTGTTGGTAATTCGCAGGCATTTTTAGTTGCTTGAAGTCCCTAATAAACTGTTGTAACCTAAGCGTAAACCCTTGGATTCTTCAGGCTTATCAGGTTGAAATTCATAGTTATTAATAATTTGCATACTGGGAAAGAGTAGTTGCAGAGAATAGAAAGTATGAGCCGGTTTTTCTTGATCTATTATTGCTCTGGCGATCGCTTCCGTGCGAGCTAAATCAGAGCGATCGCTTAAACTGAGTTCAACTTGAAAATAATGGGGAGGATCGTCAAATTCATAAATGTTCACCTCCTCTTGGGTATAAAGCTTTAAAATCTGGGTTAACCCTGCTTTTGTACCTCTCAGACGGTATAAGGGAACAATTTGACTGATAAATCTTCGTTTTGTTTCTTCTTCCCAATCATCCCGTAAACTTAAAGCTACCCAACTGGCTAACCAAGGTAAAAATTCCTTTGGTGCTGTTTCTTCAGGATTAATTTTATTTTCTTTACTTGGATAACCCGGATAAAAATAAGTATGAATTTTATCAATATACTGCTCCAAACCGTAAGTGTCAGAACCAGGAAGTCCTGTTAAAATCTGCTCAAAGGCTAATAGAAAGCGTCCTAAAAACTGATTGTCCTGATAAATACTGGGTAAATATTTTACATATTCACTAACTTGCTGTTCGCTAGTATTAGCGTTCATCCTCCTCCCAACTCTCCTGAATTTGCAACTCTAGTTTACGAAGATTAACTAACTGATAATCTTTAAGTTTTACAGTATTTATATTTACTTGATTCTGTAAAACCACACCGTTATAGATAACAGTATCCCCTGCTTGCTCTGCAGAATTATTTCCTTCATTTTTTTTAGCATTTACATAATCAACTCCAGGTAAGCGATCTAAAACCTGATACACTTCTGATAAATAGACATCACGCCCAAAATCCCAACCTTGACCCTTATCTCCTCCAGTTAAGGGGTCGAAAAAATTGTCCATCGCTTTTTGTGCAGATGTCCTAACTTCTTCTGAATTAGCTCCCTCTTTTAACCGGAGTTGGGCTGAAATTTGTACATCAACATATTCAGGTAGGGTCACATGATGAGTCGTGGTTAACAAACGCCGCTCATCGAGATAATTCCAGATATAGCGACACAGTTGTTCTTGTTGTTGTTCTTCAACGGAAGTCTGCGGTTTGGGAGGAACAATGACTACACTCATATGTCCCACTGCGAGTCGCTCTTTCAACTCGCTCGAATTCCTTCCTTCAAAATTCTCTCCTTCAAAATTCTCTCCTTCAAAATCTTCTAAGTTTTGTTGTGAGAAACATTTTACCCGTGCAATTTTACATGACGGGCTACGAAGATACTCCGGATATTTATCCAATGGAGCAATCATTTCAGACCAATCTTTGAGGATGAGTGTTTCATAATCTTCCGGTGTGACTGCTCGGTAACGCTTCCGTAGATCGATAATGGTTTGCTGTATAGCCATATCTAAATCTAAATCAGAAGTTTTTTCCCAATCTTTCCCATTGAGGAGTTTCAAAAAGACTTCAATATTTTCATCAGGAATCCGATTAACCCGATAAATCACCATTTCGGTTAACCACGCCATTAACTCTAAAATGGTTATTCCAGCATCACTGGGATTATGATCGGTCCACTCAGGATATTCTATGGGAATTAAGCGACGGGCTTCTTCCATTAAATCCTGATAGGTGCGATCATCTAAATTGGGTAAAGGTAAAGTCATATGAAGATATGGAATTAAAAATTAATAGGTCAATAAAGAGATATTTCCTTAAGCTACCACAGAGTAAACGCAAGAAAAATTAAACCAAAATGTGTTGAACTGCTCCCCGTCATAAATAAACGGGGATAGTACTTGCTTGCCGCCTGCGGCATATCAGGCACCATTGTGTAGAGCAAGAATTATCAACATATTAAGCCCAATACCCGTGAATGAAATTCTCAAGCTGCCTTTGTGGATAATTTCTAAATCTAGTCTAAACTCCAATTATTTATTACTTAAAACACAAGGATGTTTCTTTAATAATTGAACTTTTAAGGATGATGATTATTATTAAGTTATCGCTTTAATTAAATTGCTTTGAAAGTTTAGAAAAAATCCCATATCACCCACACCTAAACTTTAGCCTTAAAATGCTTACTTGAATCCCATTCATGTACTTTACCCAATCCTTCTTTGATAGACATAGCGATGGCTTGAGTGGCTTCGACCATATCTGTATCATCTGTAGTCGTTGACGTGGTTAGCTCTAAGCTATGATACTCAACTGCATAATACCAGATACGATGAAGTAGCTCATTACCAATAGAAGTGACTTTATAAATTTCAACCCCTGGAACCCATAGAGCAACAACATAGTGATGAATGAATTTTTCCACTTTGGTCAAAAACACTCCAGCAGGAATATCCTGACGACCCTTTTCTTTACTTGCTTCAGCAGCAAAGCTCGCTTTAGCATCTGGATGTTTAGTATTTTGAATAATCCAAGACTGAACCTCTTTAGCTGCTCTAAGTAAAGTGTCTTCCATATTAGTCATATCTCCCCTACCTGGTTGGTCAATCTGAGCCTTTAGAGAAATGGGGAAAATCCATTTACACAAAGTACCATAGCCATCTTGGGTGTAGTTAATAAATTCCTTTTGTGCAAGTGCGCTAGGAGAGGCGTTGAGAATTCGACCTGCATGTCCCCCCATTGAAACTAACTTGACACTAGAAGTTTTAATTGCAGCAACTTGATAGAAATCATTATCACCAGAAAAGCCAATAATGTCACCTACTTGATAAATGTCATCCCGTAAGTTTAAGACTACGGTAGCGACATTTTCCACAACTTGCTTAGAGCCAAAAGAAAAACCAAAAGCTAACGCGCTAGTTAAAGAGACCAGTAAACCAAGGTGAATTTCAGCAACTGCAAGACAAACTACCAAAATAGCTGGCCAAGCAAAAATACTGAGTACATAAGCAAGTGCCCTACCGTTACTGCCTAACTTACGAATATAGGGATTACCAATAAGATATAAAGCCCCTAAGATTAATCCACTCATAAGACCCTTAGTGACTGACATCAGAGTGAGTTCCATTTCTAATTTCTCCTTATATATGAGTTTTTTAACGTAATTTGCTATTTGTATCTTCTTGATGGAATAACTGGAAAGATTTAGAAGAGTTAAGAGGAATTTAAAAAGTTTCCCTTACCTTACTTAACAGGTGACTTAGAGTACCTTGAAATTTTCTGAACAAGTCTGGATTTTCCTGTGCTTGCTTCCTACCTGAAAAAACTTCGTTAATTTCCGACTCCAAAGTTACTTTTAAGAGATGAAGACTATTGGTGCGAATAATAAAACCAATGTGGGAGTTTTGATTGGCAAAACTATCAGCTTGTTTGATTAATTGTTCGTCATTCTCATTATGTGAGGCAGTAATAATAATTGCCATTTGTGGAAAAAGCTGATTTATCCTTTGAGCTGATTGGAGTCCATTCATCTTGGGCATACGCAGGTCGAGAATTGCCAAAAACGGTGGATTTTGATGACTTGTTTGTACATAATCTATTGCTTGTTGTCCGTTTTCAAACGCAATTATTTTGACATTTCTTTGTTCCTCTTGCGCCCATTGTCGAACTGCAACTGATAAAGTATTGCAGACTTCAAGTTCTTCATCAGCAATGAGGATAGTACTAGTTTTCGAATCTGGAACAATATAGTGATCCAGGTTTTTCCAGAATGGAAAACCATTAGTTCGGGTATATAGTTGTAATGTTTGAGATTGGTTAAACATCTGATTCAATCCTCCATTCTTTCATATGATTGTGACGCTGACATAGTTTTATACCTCACAGAATAAAAACAAAAGTTTTAGTAAAAGTTTTAGGTCAAGGTTATTTCCAAACCTTTTGGTTAAAAAATTTGTTGTTCTCTAAGTCTTGCTTCAAAATAATTTTCAAAAGAAGCAAATAAAAAACAACTAAAGATTAATAAGAAGCAGAATTTTCTAGGAAACTTTTTTATCGCTTATTATTCTATAATTTATACTTTCAGTATTTAATAAAAGTATCGAGAAGAAATAGGGAAGAAAAAGGGGGAGGATCCACTTTTGGCAGAAATTGACACGAGTACCATCAATTCCCGAGCCAGAAAGACCCGTCCGAAGTATAAATCGAGCACAACAAAGTGGTAGAAAATAAAAAAGAAGCTTTACCAATAATTCCCATCACAAATTCCTCATATTTTTTTTCTATAAAGGTAGATGTAGAGAAAACTGAAAAATAAAAAATTATCCATAAAATCATGTTTCATAATGAGTAAAAAACCTAAACTCGCAGTCTGGAAGTTTGCTTCCTGTGATGGTTGTCAGTTAAGTTTACTGGATTGCGAAGATGAATTACTTGCATTAGCAGGAGAAGTTGAAATTGCAAATTTTCTAGAAGCTTCCAGCGCTGTTGTTAAAGGACCTTATGATTTATCTCTAGTAGAAGGTTCAATTACTACACCCCATGATGAAGAACGAATTCACAAGGTACGACGAGTATCAAAATACTTGGTGACTATCGGTGCTTGTGCAACAGCAGGAGGTATTCAAGCACTGCGTAATTTTAAGAGCGTTAAAGAATTCACTTCTATTGTTTATGCATCGCCAGAATATATCGAAACCTTGAGTAAATCTACTGCGATCGCTGACCATGTTTTTGTTGATTTTGAATTGCGGGGTTGTCCAATTAACAAGTATCAATTATTGGAGGTAATTAGCGCTTTTTTATCTCACCGCAAACCTAATGTTTCCCAATACAGCGTTTGTATGGAGTGCAAGCGTCGGGGGACTGTTTGTGTTATGGTCGCCCAAGGTATACCCTGCTTGGGACCGGTGACCCAGGCTGGCTGTGGAGCAATTTGTCCGGCGTACAACCGGGGTTGTTATGGTTGTTATGGACCTGCTGAAACTCCTAATACTGCATCTTTAAGTGACTGGTGGAAAAATTTGGGTGTGAATCAAGCCGATTTAGTACGCAGTTACCGCACTTATAACGCTTACGCAGAAGCTTTTCGTAAAGAAAGTGAATCCCATGACTCACCTTTCACTAGTTAGAATACTAAGGATTAACTAATGAATAGAAATACAAAGCGAATTCTATTCTGGGCTCCAAGAATTCTGTGCATTCTTTTCGCAATATTTTTGAGTATATTTGCTTTAGATGTATTCAGTGCAGGTTATGACTTTGGAGAAACAATTCTTGCCTTACTAATCCATCTAATCCCAACATGCATGGTTGTTATGGCGTTACTTATTGCATGGCGTTGGGAGGGGGTGGGAGCATTTCTGTTCATCGCTTTGGCTTTATTCTATATATTTTCCAGCGGAGGTGGGAGTTGGGTAATTTCCGGACCACTGTTTCTTATAGGTCTTCTGTTTCTACTCAACTGGATATACAGAGCACAGTTGAAAAGGTGATAGTTGTCGCCTATGGACGGGTTTGAAGTGATATTTTCCCAGCTTAAACGCACATAAAAGTATCAAGAAACATTATTCTGAGGAGGGAAAGAAGATGCAAAAGACTATCTTAGTCGTTGGTGGTACTGGAATGTTGGGACAACCTGTTTCACACCGTCTGCAAGAAGATGGATTTCGAGTGCGGATTATGACAAGGGATGGTCAAAAAGCGAAAAAGCTATTTGATGATTCTTTTGAGGTTGTGGTTGGAAATCCAGTCGAAACTAATAGCTTGAGGGAGGCGCTAAATGGCTGTCATGGAGTTCATATCAGTCTTCCAACTGAAGTGGAACAGCAAGCAACTGAGATGATTGCGAAAGTCGCTTCCAAGACAGCAATTGAGCGAATATCATATGTTTCAGGAGTAACTGTCACTGAGGAGAACAGATGGTTTTTCCTAGTAGATCGGAAGTTCATAGCAGAAAAAGCGATCCGAGATAGTGGAATTTCCTACACCATTTTCTGTCCCAGTTGGTTTATGGAGGTTTTACCGAAATTCGTTACTCAAGGTCGAGCCTCTGTTTTTGGAAAGCAACCTCAAGCTTACCACTGGATAGCGGCAGACGATTTTGCTAGGATGGTTTCAACTGCTTATAGTTCTGAGGAAGCAGCAAATAGAAGATTCTTCATTTATGGTCCAGAACTGATTACTATGGATGAGGCATTAAGACGCTATTGTTCTGTGTTTCATTCGGATATCAAGAAGATATCTATCATGCCTTTCTGGCTTGTTAAGGTGTTGTCATTTATCACGCGCAACCGAGAACTTGGGTTTGCGGGCAGATTAATGTCTTATTTCGAAAAGGTCAGTGAAATAGGCGAACCAGAAGAAGCTAACTGTATCTTAGGTGCACCAACGACAACTTTAAATGAGTGGATTGAAAAGAGAAAGGCTAGACTTGGTGTAGTTACCAGTTAATCCATAGGTGACGCTTAGATTGAGGTTGAATATGGTTGTTATACGTAATGAGTCAGCGTCCGATTTTGAAGCAATATCCGCAGTCACCAAAGCAGCTTTCGAAAATCATCCACATAGTAACAACACAGAGCAATTCATAGTTAATGCACTGCGATCTGCCAATGCATTAACAGTTTCACTGGTTGCAGAAGTTGGTGGAAAGGTGGTAGGTCATATAGCCTTCTCCCCAGTTAACATTTCTGACGATAGTCAAAATTGGTATGGTCTTGGTCCTATCTCTGTTTTGCCAGAATTCCAGAAACAAGGTATCGGGAAATCCCTCTTATTCATGAAGGTTTATCCTTGCTGAAAGCCTTAGGAGGCAAAGGTTGTGTTCTTGTGGGCGACCCCAAATACTACGAACGGTTCGGCTTCAGAAACTTTCCTGATTTGATTCTTGACGGTGTTCCGCAAGAATATTTTCTTACCTTAACCTTTGAGAAAAATGGTGCTCGTGGCATTGTGGAGTTTCACCAAGGTTTTTCTGCAAATTGCTAACCAAAAGTGTAGGGGATGGCGGGGAAGCATCTTCTTTTTTCTTCTTATCTTATTAACCGAGTAGTGAATCATGACAACTAAAACAATCAAGGTCAATTACTTGGCTCGCGTCGAAGGCGAAGGCGCGATGTATGTGAAAATCAAAAACGATAAAGTTAAAGAAGTTAAACTAAAAATTTTTGAACCACCCCGATTTTTTGAAGCTTTTTTACGGGGGCGAAAATATAGTGAAGCTCCAGATATTACCGCTCGTATCTGCGGTATTTGCCCGATCGCATATATGATGAGTGCTATTCATGCGATGGAAGATTGCTTCGGAGTTAAAGTTGCGGGTACTATTCGCGCAATGCGACGGCTGATTTACTGTGGCGAATGGATTGAGAGCCATAGTTTACACATATTTATGTTGCACGCTCCCGATTTCCTTGGTTATGACAGTGCTGTTGAAATGGCAAAGGATTACCCAGATATTGTTAAACGAGGACTGCGGTTAAAAAAAATTGGCAATCAAATTATGTCTTTGGTTGGTGGTAGAGAAGTTCACCCGATCAATGTTAGGGTGGGTGGTTTTTACAAAATGCTGACAAAACAAGAGTTACAGTCCCTTATCCCAGATCTAGAATGGGCAATTGAGGCTGCTGAATCAACAGCACGTTGGGTCGCTGGGTTTACTTTCCCTGAATTTGAGCCAGACTATGAATTTGTGGCGCTGCAACATCCTGAAGAATATCCGATGAATGAAGGGCGTTTGGTTTCTAATAAAGGTTTGGACATTCCTATTAGTGAATTTTACGATTGCATTGCAGAGATACATAAACCTCATTCTACGGCGTTACATTCAACTATCAAGGAGCGGGGAAATTACTTTGTCGGACCGCTAGCACGCTACAATTTAAATTTCGAAAAACTAACACCCCAAATCCAAGCAGTTGCTCGCAATATCGGCTTAGAATCATTTTGTAGCAATCCCTTTCAAAGCATTATCATCCGGAGTTTAGAAGTACTATACGCAGCCCAGGAAGCATTGCGTATTATTGAATCCGAGGAAATGTCAAGTCAGCCTGTTGCGGAATATACAATTAAACCTGGTACTGGGCATGGTTGCACCGAAGCACCTCGCGGTATTTGCTATCACCGTTATCAACTTGATGAGCAAGGAGATATTCTCGATGCCAAGATTGTACCTCCCACATCCCAGAACCAGTCAACTATTGAAAAAGACCTCTGGAAGTTTGTCGAACAACACATAGATTTACCAGACGAACAATTGCGACAACAATCTGAACAAGTAATTCGTAATTACGACCCCTGCATATCGTGTTCAACCCATTTCCTAAAGCTTAATGTCGAAAGAGAACCATAATCATCAAATATTACTGATTGGTGTTGGTAATAAATTCCGCCAGGATGATGCGGTTGGGTTAGTAATTGCGAAAAAATTCCGCAACCAAATATATCCAGAAACCAAGACCCCAGAAATAAAAATTATTGAAGCATCAGGTGAAGGTGTTGCATTGATGGAATTATGGCAAGACGCAACAACTGTTTATCTATTTGATGCTGTAATGTCTGGAGCTGAAGTTGGTAAAATTCATCGCATTGATGCTCAGATAAAAGTAGTACCTGCAAAGTTTTTTAACTATTCAACTCATGCTTTTAGTGTTGCTGAAGCAGTGGAACTGGCAAGAACTTTAAATCAACTCCCATCCAAGTTAATTATATATGGCGTGGAAGGAAAGAATTTTTCCCATGGGATAGGACTTTCTCCAGAAGTTGAACAAGCTACAGAAAAAGTCGTACAACAAATACTAATAGAATTATGCACGAAGCAAGTTTAGTTAATGACCTCATTAAAAAAATTAATACTGTTGTTTTAGAGCAAGAAGGTACAAGAGCTATATCAGTTAAAGTAAAATTGGGAGCACTTTCGCATATTTCTAGCGAGCATTTACAGCAACATTTTCAGTTAGCATCTAAAGATACAGTTGCAGAGGGTGCTCATCTAGAGTGTCAGATATCAGAGGATTTGAAAGACCCTTTTGCAGAGGATATTTTACTTGAAAGTGTAGAATTTGAGGTTTAGTAAACACCACAAAAAAAACAACAATCCTCACAAGTTCCCCATTTTTTTTGCTTAATCTAAAAATAGAGCCGATGTGAGGGAAAAATTATTCCTCATGTTTTTTAAGCTCCCAATATTGAAAAGTGCAATTAAAAAGTTTTGAGGTGAACATGTATTGAATAAAAAATCTCCCACCAACAGCCGAGTTATTGTTGCGAGAGAGGACTTGCAACAGCTATTAGATGTACTCACTCAACAAGAATATCAATTAATTGGCCCTACCATTAATGAAGGTGCAATTGTCTATGATCGAGTATCTAAAGTAGAAGACTTTCCCATTGGATGGACTGACGAGCAAGATGGGGGAACATATCGTTTGCGATCGCGAAACGATAAAGCTGTTTTTGGCTATGTAGTTGGACCCCACTCCTGGAAGAAATATTTGTTTCCTTCAAGGGTTCGTTTATGGAAAGCGCAACGTCAAGGTCAGAATATTCAAGTTAATCCAGAAATTCCTGATTCCACCAAAAGAGCTTTTATTGGAATGCGCTCTTGCGAGTTAAATGCGATCGCAATTCAAGATAAAGTTTTTCTTTCAGGTGAAAGCGTAGATCCCCACTACAAAGCAAATCGGGATAATATTTTTATCGTTGCTGTCAACTGCGCTCAAGCTGGGGGAACATGTTTCTGTGCATCAATGCGAACTGGACCAAAAGCAATTCAGGGATTTGATCTAGCGTTAACTGAGGTTTTAGATTCCGAAAGTCACTATTTTGTGGTTGAAGTTGGTAGCGAACTTGGGGCACAAGTAATTGATAGAGTAGTCCATAAACCAGCCAGCACCGCCGAACAAGTCATAGCAGATGAGATTGTTACCCAAACAGCACAACAAATGGGACGCAACTTAGATACAGAAGGTATAAAAGAACTTTTGTATGACAATCTGGAGCATCCCCGATGGGATGATGTCGCCTCCCGTTGTCTTGCTTGTGGTAACTGTACCCTAGTTTGTCCCACCTGTTTTTGTTCCACAGTAGAAGATGTGACTGATTTAACAGGAAATCATGCCGAACGATGGCGACAGTGGGATTCTTGTTTCACGATTGATTTTTCTTATCTGCATGGGGGAAGCGTGCGAACCAGTATTAAGTCCCGTTACCGCCAGTGGATGACCCATAAACTAGCAAGTTGGATCGATCAATTCGGAACATCAGGATGTGTTGGTTGTGGGCGTTGTATTACTTGGTGTCCGGTAGGAATTGATATTACTGAAGAAGTGAAGGCAATCAAAGAAAGCAGTTAACTAAATTATGAACAATGATTTGTTATACCGATTCAATAAATTATTGCAACAGATCCTTCGGTAGAGACCTTGCAGAGGCTAACGCCGACGCCGCAGGCTCTGCAAGGTCTCTACAAAATATATCTGTCTCATTATTTTTCCAAATTGGTATTAAAACTGTTCATTTTCCCAATCGCTAGTCCCCATATGCCGCTTGCGGCGGCACGCAGTGCTATCCCCAATCCCCTCCACACCATGACAATATCTACTTTAGAACCACTTTTAAAAGAACATAGTTTTTTTCTTGGACTCAAACCAGAGTACATCCAGCTTTTAGTTGAATGTGCATCAAATGCCTGTTTTGAAGCAGGACAAATGATTTTCCATCGCGAAGAAGAGGCAAACAGATTTTACCTGCTTAGACATGGCAGAGTTTCAGTAGAAATCAGTTCTCCCGGAAAACAAGCAATAGTCATTAAAACCCTCACAGACAATGATGTTCTGGGATGGTCTTGGCTATTTCCACCCTACCAATGGCAATTTGATGCTCGAGCGCTAGAATTAACGCGAGCGATCGCATTAGATGGTCGGTGTTTGCGCGGTAAATGTGACAACGATCCGGAACTGGGTTACGAAATGATGAAACGCTTTTCCTTCATCATGTTAGAGAGCTTACAAGCAACCCGGTTACAACTTTTAGATCTCTACGGTTTACCAGAGAGAAAGTTATTATGACCACTTTTAATTATTATGACCACTTTTAAAAGGAAAGAGAATATATCTCCACACCTCTATCTTCCCTCTCATACCCCAGTTAACCCGATGCTCCCGAAAATTTACCGGGTAAAACGAACGCGTAAGGAAACTCATGATACTTTTACCCTAGAGTTAGAACCTGCTGACGGTAAAGAACAATTTAACTTTGTGCCCGGTCAATTTAACATGCTCTATGCTTTCGGCACAGGTGAGTGTGCTATTTCTATTAGTGGGAATCCACAAGAACCGGAGAAATTACAACATACTACCAGAATAGTAGGAAATGTTACCACTGCCTTGAGTAAGCTCAGACCTGGTGACACAATGGGGATACGGGGACCCTTTGGTAGTTTTTGGCCTTTACAGATTGCTGAGGGTAATGATGTAGTTTTAGTTGCCGGAGGAATTGGTTTAGCTCCACTCAGACCTGCGGTATATCATATACTGGCAAATAGACAAAAATACGGTAAGGTTGTTTTGCTTTTCGGGACTCGTACGCCTCAAGATATACTCTTTCGTCGCGATTTAAAAGCATGGAAATCTCACCTCGACCTGGAAGTATTTGTCACAGTTGATCGGGCTCAAGCTGGTTGGCAGGGCAATGTCGGAGTTGTGACACACTTGATACGTAGAGCACCTTTTGACCGACTCAATACCACAGCAATAATGTGCGGACCGGAAGTGATGATGCAGTTTACAATTGCAGAGTTATTAAAACGGGGAGTCAGTCCAGATAACATTTATATTTCAATGGAACGGAATATGAAGTGTGCTGTTGGTTTTTGCGGACATTGTCAACTTGGACCAACTTTTATTTGCAAGGATGGACCTGTGTTCAGGTATGACAAAATTAAGTTTTGGTTTGAACAAAGGGAGTTTTGAGGGGTTGGGATGGGGATGGGGCATTGGCAGGTGTGAATACATCAACCTTCAACAATCGCCGTAAATCACATCTGTGATGATTCCCACAAATTTAGGTTATTTCAGCTTTCATAACAGAATTCAGGAGTCAGAAGACAGGAATCAGAAGTGGAATGCGCTTTACACCTGACTTTTAGCTTCTCGCCTGTACATCACTTACTTGTCTTTCATTAGGTTGTTTGAACTCTGGTTTTTATAATACAAATAACATTACTGTGGTTTTTGTAGTCACTGACAACCTAATAAATCTTCTGAAAATATTAGTATAAAAAAAAACAGACAAAAAATATAAAAACGTAATATTACTAAGAAGGTAAATAAAACATGATTTTAACCTCTCAGAAGAGACTGTAGGAAATATCTAACCCTTTTATATCCAGGGAAAAATTTCCTTCCTGTCCCCATAAGCATATTTACTAATGATGCTCTAGGACAGGGTTATATTCATGCTTTCGCAGAGTATGTCCTGTTCAGGGGGGTAGTTTATCTGTGGGACACAATATTCTTTATAACTAGGGTTACAACACCTGCGGTTATAAGCCTTGATGTTGTTTACTAATAATTTATTTTTTCGAATAACTGACAAATATTTCAACAGTATAAGACTCGATCTGAAGCAGGGGTTTTGATGTTACCAACAGGATTAATCAAAAAAGTAAAAGATTCACCAGAAGCAGGACAATCCTCTGGAAATGAGTTGTCCAAAGGAAAAAGGGAAAAAATAATCCAGAATATTGCAATTGCTGCATCCTTTACTAGCGAACCAGTGAAAGATACTCTTGAATTTTGGATGCAAGAAATAGGAATCTTTCACTCGATTGAGTTTGCCCCTTACAATCAAATATTTCAACAGTTACTCGACAAAAATAGTATCACATCGCAGAATCAGCAAGGTGTAAATCTAATTCTGATACGATTTGAGGACTGGTACCAGGATGATGAAACTTTTAAGCACAGTGTAGAAGAATTCTTGCTGGCTATGCAAGGAGCGACACAAGGTTCAAAAACTCCTTATCTGGTTTGTATTTGTCCGGTTTCTCCGTCAGCACTTGGGGATATTAATCGGGTGCAGCTGTATCGGGATATGGAGACATGGTTGGTGTCTGAATTAAATCACATCAACGGTGTATACGTAGTGACATATGAAGAGTTAAATAGAACTTATCCAGTTGCAGATTACTACGACCCTTACGGTGAAGAAGAAGGAAAAATTCCCTACACTCCATCTTTCTTTTGTGCTTTGGGTACAATGCTGGCGCGAAAAATCCATGCTTTGAAAAGTTTACCTTATAAAGTAATTGTTCTCGATTGCGATAACACTCTGTGGAGTGGAGTTTGTGGTGAAGATGGTTCAACTGGGGTGAAAATTAGCCCTCCATATCAAGCACTACAAAAATTTATCATTGCACAGCAAGAAGCGGGAAAGCTGATTTGTTTGTGCAGTAAGAATGTTGAAGCTGATGTGTTTGCAGTATTTGAACAACATCCAGATATGTTACTAAAAACAGATCGGGTGGTAAATTGGCGGATTAATTGGAAAACTAAGTCTGAAAATTTGAAATCCCTTGCTGCAGAACTTCAATTGGGTTTGGATAGTTTTATATTCATTGATGACAATCCGGTGGAGTGTGGGGAAGTTAAGGCTAATTGTCCCCAGGTTTTAACCCTACAACTTCCTAAAGAATGCGAACAAATTCCCCAATTTATCCAGCATATTTGGGCATTCGACCAGATACAAGTAACTAAAGAAGATCAGAAAAGAACTGAACTTTATCAGCAAAATGTCCAACGTCAGCGTTTACATCAAAAGTCTCTCACTTTTACTGATTTTCTGACGAAATTGGGTTTAGAAATTGAGATTTCTCAGATGAAACCGGAAGACTTACCACGGGTTTCTCAACTAACTCAACGTACTAATCAATTTAACTTTACTACTATCCGACGGTCAGAAGTTGAAATTCAACAACTCTGTGATTCTGGTATGTTGGAGTGTCGAGTTGTTCGCGTCAAAGACCGATTTGGAGATTATGGTTTAGTTGGTTTAATGTTGTTTTCCTCTAATGATAATGATGATGTATTAAGTGTAGATACTTTTTTACTCAGTTGTCGGGTACTTGGTCGAGGTGTGGAGCATCGGGTGGTTTCCTATTTGGGGAAAACAGCACGAGATAAAGGATTGAGCAAAGTTAATCTTTTATATCAACAGACCCAGAAAAATAAACCAGCTTTAGATTTTCTTGAAAGTATTAGTGAGAAGTTGAAACTGGATGAGTGTAACCAGGAGAAATACAACCAAGAAGATCGCGACTTACGCATGGACAATGTAAATACGGTCATTGCGACTATAGGAAGCAATCCCAAACCATTGAAAGTTGGTAATGAGTGCGTAACTCCTAAAAATAATACTGTTGAGTTATTTCAATTTTCATCTACAGCTTTGACTAGATTAACTTTTAATCCAAATCAAGTAGAAACAGAAACTCCATCTCCACAGGATTTGCAGCAAAATAATTCTCAACAAATTGAAACTACAAATACCTCAGATCTACGGGATTCCTCAGAAGGAATTATTTGGGAACGTGTAGCAAAAGAGTTATATACCCCCGAACTTATACTCCAGGAAATTTTATATCGACAACAACGTCAACGTCCAGAATTAGAAATTGGATTTGTTGCTCCTCGTACTTCTGTAGAGAAAGCGATCGCAAGTCTGTTCGCTGAAGTTTTAAAAATAGATCGGGTGGGTATTAATGATAACTTTTTCGAATTGGGGGGAAATTCCCTATCTGCAACTCATTTAATTTCTCGATTGCGGGACGCTTTTAAATTGGAACTGTCTCTAAATCTTTTATTTGAATTCCCTACGGTAACTGGCTTAGCTGAGAGTTTTCAGGTACTGCAAACTACAACACAACACATTAGTAGTTCTATTGCTGATACTGAAGACGAATACGATGAAGGTGTTTTGTAAATGACCAAACAGTAAAAACCTATCAACGTATCAAGCTCTCAAATTATATTTGTGAAAAAGTAAAAATGTTTTCTACTACTCTTACTTATCGATGTATCAGTGAGATAACTGTTAACTGATGGCTGTTAACTAATAACTGTTAACTGTTAACTGATAACTGATAATTGAAATGACTATAGTTAAATTTTTATCTAATTTACAAGATTTAGGAATCAATCTCTGGATTGAAAATGAAAAACTACGTTATCGTGCTCCGAAGGGAGTAATGACGTCAACCCTGAAGCAAGAATTAACCGAGCGAAAAACAGAAGTTATAACTTTTCTCCAACAAGCAAAGATTGCTAAACAATCCACAAACAAAGCCATCGCACCTGCTCCACGAAACGGAAATTTATCTTTATCCTTTGCTCAGCAACGAATGTGGTTTAACTATCAATTGGATAGTAATAACCCTTTTTATAATGAAAGTTTTCAAGTAAGAATTACAGGGAAGTTAAATATCCCTGCTTTAGAAAAAAGTATTAATGAAATTGTCCGTCGTCATGAAGCTTTACGAACAAGCTTTTCGAATGTAGAGGGAAAACCTTTACAATATATTAATCCTTCCTTGAATGTACCCCTACCAGTAATTGACTTACAGGGTTCATCAGAAGCAGAAGTACAACAAATTATTATCAAAGAAGCCAGACAACCTTTCGATTTGAGCAATGGTTCTTTGTTAAGAACAACTTTATTGCATCTCGCTCCCGAATCCTACGTGCTGATATTAGTCATGCACCACATCATTACCGATGGTGCTTCAATGGGAGTGTTTTTTCAAGAATTATCTGCTTTTTATCAAGATGCGAAACGCACAGATGCGACATTTACAGACGGAACATATAAAGACGCAATATCTACAGACGCGACATGTAGAGACGTTGCATGCAACGTCTCTACAAGATTACCAGAATTACCGATCCAATATGCAGACTTTGCAATTTGGCAACGCCAATGGTTAACTGGAGAAGTATTAGAAAGACAACTAAATTACTGGAAGCAACAGTTAGCTTCGGTTCCACCGTTATTGGAATTACCAACTGACAAACCTCGTCCTCCCGTACAGACTTATTGTGGAGCGATCGCTCAATTCCAACTCGACCAAAATTTGACTCAACAGCTGCAAACTCTCAGCCAAAAGTCAAGAACAACTTTGTTTATGAGTCTGCTGGCGGCTTACAGTATTTTACTTTATCGTTATAGCGGTCAAGAGGATATTTGTATCGGTTCTCCCTTTGCAAATCGTAACCGTCAGGAAGTAGAATCACTGATTGGCTTTTTTGCTAATACAATAGTGTTGCGTACCCAAATTAAAGATAATCCTAGTTTTTCTGAGTTATTACAACAGGTAAGACGGGTTGTGCTAGATGCTCACACCCATCAAGATATACCTTTTGAGCAAGTAGTAGAAGCACTGCAACCACAACGTTCTCCCAGTTACAATCCCCTATTTCAAACAATGTTTGTGCTGGAGAATTTTTCCATAGATACATTAGATTTACCGGATATTTCCCTAACTCCCCAACTAGTAGATCGGGGTACATCTCAGTTTGATTTAAGTTTGTCGATGTGGGAGACAGAAGCGGGACTCAGAGGTTATTGGGAATATAATACTGACTTGTTTGAAAGTGACACTATTGCTAGAATGACAGGTCATTTCCAGACTTTGTTATCAGCGATTGTTGCAAATCCCCAGTTACAAATTAGTGAACTACCTATCCTGACAGAAAACGAACAACATCAGTTATTGATTGAGTGGAATTCTAAAAAGAGCGATTTCCCTAAGGATAAATGTATCCATCAGTTGTTTGAATCGCAGGTAGAAAAAACACCTGATGCTGTCGCAGTAGAATTTGGTTCCCAAAAACTAACTTATGCACAATTGAACGCTAAAGCAAATCAATTAGCACATTATCTACAAACATTGGGTGTGGAACCAGAAGTCTTGGTTGGTTTATGTATAGAACGCTCTTTGGAAATGGTTGTAGGATTATTGGGAATCCTCAAAGCTGGTGGTGCTTATGTTCCCCTGGATCCTAATTATCCCCCGGAACGTTTAGGATATATGTTGGCGGATTCTGGAGTATCAATTCTACTGACTCAGCAGAAATTAGTAGATGTTTTACCTAAAAATAGTGCAAAAGTAATTTGCTTGGATAAAGATCCAATATCTACAGACATTACATGTAACGTTTCTACAAAAGTTAGCAAGGTAAAATCAGATAATTTAGCTTATATAATTTACACTTCTGGTTCCACTGGAAAACCAAAGGGTGTAATGATAGAACATCGGTCTTTGGTAAATTTCATCGAAGCAGCAAAGGTAGAGTATGGAATTAGTTCCGAGGACAAGGTTTTGCAATTTGCATCAATTAGTTTTGATGTTGCAGCAGAAGAAATTTATACTTGTTTAACTGCTGGTGGAACTTTGGTGCTACGCACCGATGAAATGATAAACTCTACTTCTCAATTTCTACAAAGCTGTCGTGAGTCTCAGTTAACGGTATTAGATTTACCTACAGCTTATTGGCATCAGTTAACATCTGAATTAGTAACTACTGGTGAAATATTACCCGCATCAGTAAGACTGGTAATTATCGGGGGAGAAGCAGCACTAGCAGAAACATTAAATTTGTGGCGAAAGTATGGAGAGAATAAGCTTACACAAACTCCCTTATTAATCAATGCTTACGGTCCAACGGAAGCAACTGTAGAAACGACAACATACAGATTTTCCGAACTGCGATCGCCGCACAATATAAACTCACAGTTACCGATTGGACGACCGCTGAAGAATGTAGAAGTTTATATTCTAGATAAATATCTCCAACCGGTTCCTATTGGTGTACCAGGTGAATTGTATATTGGTGGGGCTGGTTTAGCTAGAGGTTATTTCAATCGTCCAGAGTTAACGGCTGAGAAATTTATCCAAAATTCCTTCTTAAAAAGTAGGGGAGCAGAGGAAGCAAAGAGAGATATTAATTACAAATTATTACCCATTACCGGTTCAAAATTATATAAAACTGGGGATTTAGTTCGTTATTTGCCGGATGGTAATATTGAATTTCTCGGTCGAATTGATAACCAAGTAAAAATTCGTGGTTTTCGGATCGAATTGGGAGAAATTGAAACTGCGATCGCTGCACATCCCCAAATAAAAGAAGCGGTTGTTATTGTCCAAGAAGATGAACCGGGGAAAAAACGTCTTGTAGCCTATATTGTAGAGACATTAAATGTAACATCAACATCTCTACAAACTCAAAAATCCGTCTTGGAAAGTTTGGGGGGAAGAAAATCTACACCCCCAACTTTCCGCAACATCCAAAATACACTCCGGGACTTCCTCAAACAAAAGTTACCCGATTACATGGTACCTAGTGTGTTTGTAATTTTAGATTCCTTACCTTTGACTCCTAGTGGTAAGGTAGACCGTCGCGCTCTTCCGATTCCATCAGTAAATATTGACTTAGAAAACTTTGTTGCTCCTCGTAATTATACTGAAGAAATTTTAGCTGATATCTGGAAGAATGTCTTAAATCTAAAACAAGTAGGTATTCATAACAACTTCTTTGAACTGGGTGGAGACTCGATTGTCAGCATTCAAATCATCGCTCGCGCTCATCAAGCTGGTTTAAAACTGACACCAAAACAATTGTTTCAATATCAAACTGTTGCGGAATTAGCAATGGTTGCTGGTAAAGCTACTACTAATCTTCAAGCTCAACAGGGTTTAGTTACTGGAGAGATTCCCTTAACACCAATTCAGCACTGGTTTTTCGAGCAAAATTTTGTTGAACCTCACCACTTCAATCAAGCAATGCTACTGGAGGTTCCATCTGACATCAAACCGGAGTTACTACAGCAGGGACTAAAACAGTTGTTGGTTCATCATGATGCTTTGCGTCTGCAATATGTCCAGCATAGTTCTCAGTGGGAGCAAATTAATCGGGATGCTACTTTTTCTGTTCCCTTCCAGGTTATTGATTTGTCGCACCTAGAATCAGAAGAAGAAAAAATAGCGTTCATCACTCAAAAAGCAAACGAACAACAAAAAGCACTGAATATTTCTACTGGTCAATTAGTACAGATGGTGTTATTCCAGTCAGGTACTTCTTTACCAGGACGTTTACTGATTGTTATCCATCATCTCGCTGTTGATGGTGTGTCGTGGCGAATTTTACTGGAAGATTTGACAACGGCTTATTACCAACTTTTACGGGGAGAGAATATCCAATTACCAGCTAAAACCACATCTTTTAAAGATTGGTCATATCGACTCCAAGATTACGCTCAGGGAGAAGCACTGAGGTCGGAATTAAAATACTGGTTGCAAATGACTAATACATTTGCGACTCATTTACCTGTTGATTATACTCATGAAAAATCAACTGAAAAATTCTTTAACACTGTAGCTTCCTGTGACATTGTATCTGTATTCCTGAGTAGGGAACAAACTCATAAGCTATTGCAGGAAATCCCCTCGGTTTACAATACTCAAATTAATGATGTCTTGCTTACTGCTTTGGTGCAGACTTTTGCTCAGTGGACCGATGGTAATTCCTTACTTGTCGATTTAGAAGGTCACGGACGGGAAGATTTATTTGAGGATGTGGATTTGTCTCGCACCGTAGGGTGGTTTACTAGTGTGTTCCCAGTTCTACTAAAACTAGAAGATTTAACTCATCTGGGAGATATTCTCAAGTCAGTCAAAGAACAATTGCGACAAATTCCCCAACGAGGTATTGGTTATGGTATTTTGCGTTATCTCAGTCCTGACCTGAATATCCGCGAACAATTACAAACACTTCCCCAAGCTGAGATAAGTTTCAATTACTTGGGTCAATTTGACCAAACACAATTGGGGAATGGGTGGAAGTTTGCTCGAGAGTCTCATGGTGAAATTCATAGTCCTTTGGGACAACGCTCTCATTTATTAGAAATAGATGGCTTAATTATTAATGGTCAGCTGCAACTGGATTGGAGGTATAGCAAGAATATCCATGAAAAGTCTACTGTAGAAGGTTTAGCAAATTGTTATTTGCAAGCTCTAGAAACAATCATCGCCCATTGTTTGTCCAATGATGCAGGAGGATATACCCCTTCTGATTTCCCTGAAGCGGACTTGAGTCAAGATGAACTTGATGTATTACTATCGCTTCTTGATTGATATCAATAGATAGTATCCCAAACGCTTAAATTTGTAGTCCTTCTAGCAACTGTATATATAAAGGGAGCAAGATGCTTGCACTACAATATTTTTTCAAAAATTGGGATGCTCCCTAGCAAGTAATATTTTAGTTCTTAAAGTAACACCAAAACTCAGTGTAAATATTTATAATTGCCCAAGTGAAAGTAGGAATAAAAATTGTCCTCACTCAAATCCACCAATTGATTCATAGGGTAAATAGTAACTGTTAACTGATGACTGATAACTGTTAACTGATAACTGGTAACTGTTAACTGATAACTGATAACTAAAATGACACTCTCCGTTCCAGAAAATAAAAGTAAAAATATTGAATCTATTTACCCCCTTTCTCCAATGCAAGAGGGTTTACTCTTCCATACCCTTTACGAAGGAGAATCGGGTGTTTACTTCGAGCAGTTTAGTTTTACTTTGAGTGGAGACTTGAATGTTACTGCTTTTGAGCAAGCATGGGAAAAAGTTGTCGAGCGACATCCAGTTTTACGTACTCTTTTTGTCTGGGAAAACAGTAAAAAGCCGCTCCAAGTAGTACGCAAAAAGGTAAATTTACCTTGGAATAATTATGACTGGCGGAATTTATCAGCGAGCGAACAAGAAAAAAAGTTCCAAAGCTTCCTTCAAGTAGATAGAGAGCAGGGTTTTGAACTTGACAAAGCACCGTTGATGCGGAATACCTTAATTCAACTGAGCGATAATCGCACTTATAAATTTATCTGGAGTTCTCATCACCTGTTGACGGATGGTTGGTGTTTACCCATCATCCTCAAGGAAGTCTTTTATTTTTACGAATTATTAAATACAGGAAAAAATAGAAACGAAGGTTTATACTTACCTTCTCCCCGTCCTTATAAAGACTATATTAATTGGCTGCAAAAGCAAGATTGCTTGACAGCAGAAGCATTTTGGCGACAAACACTCGAAGGCTTTTCTGCTTCTACGCCTTTGGTGGTAGACCGAGTGGTGCAGCAAAATTTACAATCTCAAGATTCACACTCTCAAAATTCACAACCTCAAAAGACTTACCAAGAGCAACATCTACGATTATCAGAAAAGACTACTAGCGCTCTCAAGTCCCTAGCAAAGCAAAATCATCTCACCCTTTCTACCTTATTACAGGGAATTTGGGCGCTGCTATTAAGTCGTTATAGTGGTGAGTCGGATGTATTATTTGGTGCGACGGTATCTGGTCGACCTCCCACTTTGTCCGGTGTAGAATCTATGGTTGGGCTGTTCATTAATACTTTACCCGTACGAGTGAAAGTGTCAGGTGATACTCAAATTTTACCGTGGTTGCAACAGTTACAGTCACAGCATTTGGAAAGGGAACAATATTCATGGTATCCACTGGTAGAAATTCAACGCTGTAGCGAAATACCCGGGGGAAGACCTTTATTTGAAAGTCTTGTAGTATTTGAAAATTATCCTATAGGTTCTTCCTTACTAGAAGATACAGCAGGTTTAGAAATTGACGAAATAAAATCCTACGAGCGCACAAATTACCCCTTGACATTGGTGATAATACCGGGTGAAGAATTGTTAGTGCGAATGCTTTACGATTGTAGTCGTTTCGATGCAGATGCGATCGCGAGAATGGGGAATCATTTCCTAACTTTGTTGGAGGGAGTGGTTGCAAATCAAACTGGTCAATTGCAAGATTTAACTTTGATAACTAAGACAGAAAGAAATCAGTTATTAGGGGAATGGAACGATACCCACATAAAATATCCCGACAAATGTATTTATGAGTTGTTTGAGGAACAAGTACAACGCACTCCCCAAAATATAGCGTTACAGTTTGGTCGCGAAACATTAACTTACGAGCAATTGAATCATCGTGCTAATCAATTAGCAGATTATTTAATTACCTTGGGTGTGAAACCAGATGTGTTAGTGGGTTTATGTATCGAGCGTTCTGTGGAAATGGTGGTGGGATTACTAGCAATTCTCAAAGCTGGTGGTGCTTATGTACCGTTAGATCCAAGTTATCCTGAAGAACGTTTAGCTTATATGTTGAGCGATTCTCAAGCATCGGTGTTGCTAACTGAGCAAAAGTTTATCGATTATTTACCCAAGCACGACACAGTAGTCTGTTTGGACAAAGACAAAGAGATTAAATATAGAGACGAACTTCAAGACAAACCATTACCTACAACTGTAAAACCACAAAGCGTAAAACCGGAAAATTTAGCTTATGTAATTTACACTTCTGGTTCTACCGGTAAACCCAAGGGAGTTGCGATGAGTAACCGCTCCCTGGTTAACTTACTAATGTGGCAAATCGAAAATGGAATTGCTAATCAAAATAGCAAAACTCTGCAATTTTCACCGATAAGTTTTGATGTCTCCTTCCAAGAAATCTTCTCTACTTTGTGTGCTGGTGGAACATTGGTTTTAATTCCTGACGATGTAAGACGAGATGCGATCGCTTTATTAAAGTTACTTACAGAACAAGGAATTGAAAGATTATTTCTACCTTTTGTTGCTTTACAACAGTTAGCTGAGGTTGCTGCTAGTAGCGATGATTTACCTGTGAGTTTACAGGAAATTATTACTGCGGGAGAACAGTTACAAATGACAACTGCTCTGAATAACTTTTTGAGAAGACTCCCTAATTGCACCTTACAAAATCAATATGGACCATCAGAAACCCATGTCGTCACAGCTTTTACCTTAGAAAGTTCTGCTTATACTCAAAAATCTCAAACATCTCAAACATCTCAAAATTTAACCCTTCCCCCCATTGGTCGTCCTATAGCTAATACACAAATATATATTCTCGATTCTCATCATCAACCCGTACCTATTGGAGTTCCAGGAGAACTGTACATTGGAGGTATCGGTTTAGCTAGAGAATATCTCAACCGTTCAGATTTAACTACCCAGAAGTTTATCCCCAATCCCTTAAGTAATCGGTCGGGAGAACGATTATACAAAACTGGCGACCTAGCACGTTATTTACCCGATGGTAATATTGAATTCTTGGGACGAATCGATAATCAGGTAAAAATACGAGGTTTCCGCATTGAATTGGGAGAAATTGAAACTGCGATCGCTGCACATCCACAGGTATCGGAAGCAGTAGTTATTGTTCGAGAAGATATTCCTGGTAAAAAGCGTTTAGTTGCATATGTGGTAAACAAGTTTGCTCCACAAACTCTAAATACTCTAGATACAAAATCTTTAGAAAATCATTCCTCAATCCAAAAACAGTTACGGGACTTTCTCAAACAGGAATTACCCGAATACATGATACCCAGTGCTTTTGTATTTTTGGATGCTTTACCCCTGACTCCTAGCGGTAAAATAAACCGTCGTGCGCTACCTACTCCTTCTGTAACTCACGAACCAGAGAGTTTTGTTCCACCTCGCACTCCCACAGAAGCTACTTTAGGAAAAATTTGGCAGGAAGTTTTAGGATTAAAACAAGTAAGCATTCACGATAACTTCTTTGAATGCGGAGGACATTCCTTACTTGCGACCCAAGTAATTTCCCGGTTGCGCCAAACTTGGAAGATAGAATTACCCCTACGTCGTTTGTTTGAAGAACCGACCATAGCTCGACTAGCTGCTGTTATTGACCTTCTGCTTTCAACAGCGCAAAAACTAACAGAAATAAATTCTAACGATCTATCAGAAAACCAAGAGGAACGGGAGGAGATTGAGCTATGAAAACCATTGAAGAATTTTTGTCAGATCTTTCCCGTTTAGATATTAAATTATGGCTTGAAGAAGATCGTTTGCGCTGTAATGCACCTAAAGGAGTACTCACACCAGAAATACGCACCCATTTATCCGATCGCAAACCAGAAATTATTGATTTTCTGCAACAAATTAACGTCAATTCAAACTCTAGTTTTGAGTCTATTAGTCCAGTTTCGCGCAACCAAGATTTACCTTTATCCTTTGCACAACAGCGATTATGGTTCCTTTATCAGTTAGAAGGGGGAAATAGTACCTACAATTTACCCTTAACTCTAGAAATTACCGGAAATCTCAATATTACAGCCCTAGAACAAGCAATTAGAGAAATATTTCGACGTCATGAAATCTTGCGTACCCGTATTGCTATAGTTAATGACCAACCAATACAGGTAATTGACCCGGAAATCACTTTAGAAATCAACTTCAACCTACCATTAACTGACTTACAGGGTTTACCCTCCGCTGCAAAATTAACCACCGTAAAACAATTAGCTACACAAGAAGGTGACAAACCCTTTGAGTTAATCGACGGTCGTTTGGTGCGTTTTCATCTCTGGAAGTTGAGCGAACAGTCCCATGTGTTGTTGATAAATATGCACCACATTGTTTCTGATGGTTGGTCCATGGGAATTTTTATTCAAGAGTTGTCTGCTTTCTATCAAACCTTCGATTCTGGAAACGCGACATGTATAGACGTAGCATGCTACGTCTATACAGGTTTACCGGAATTATCTATACAGTATGCAGATTTTGCGGTTTGGCAGCAACAGTATCTGCAAGGTGAAGTTCTAGAAAAACAACTCAACTACTGGAAAAAACAGTTAGCTGACGCACCACCATTATTAGAACTACCTACGGATCGTCCCCGTCCAGCAGTTCAAAGTTTTCGCGGTGGTGTTGTAGAATTTCAACTAGATTCAGATTTAACTGAATCGCTGAAAACTTTAAGCCAAAAGTCAGGAGCTACCCTCTTTATGACTATGCTCGCGGCTTTTGTGACTTTACTTTTCCGGTATAGCGGTCAGGATGATATTTGTATCGGTTCTCCCGTTGCTA
This sequence comes from Mastigocoleus testarum BC008, assembly GCF_001456025.1. Taxonomy (GTDB): domain Bacteria; phylum Cyanobacteriota; class Cyanobacteriia; order Cyanobacteriales; family Nostocaceae; genus Mastigocoleus; species Mastigocoleus testarum. The sequence goes on along the minus strand of NZ_LMTZ01000055.1, from coordinate 112,031 downwards.
ACCGCAACCGTAAAGAAATAGAACCATTAATTGGCTTCTTTGTTAATACCTTGGTGTTGCGATTTCAACTTGGAGAAAATTTCAGCTTTTCCGATTTACTCAATCTAGTCAAAAAAGTAGCTGCTGATGGTCAAACTCATCAGGATGTACCTTTTGAGCAAGTTGTAGAAGCATTACAACCAGAAAGAAATCTTAGTTATAGTCCTCTATTTCAGGTCTTGTTTGATTTACAGTATGACTCGATGGAGCAATTAGAATTTCCTGGTTTAACTGTAAATCCTTTACAAACAGAGATTGTCACCTCAAAGTTCGATTTAAGTTTAGTAATCGAAGATAAAAGAAATTATCTCAGAGGTTGGTGGGAATACAGTAGCGATCTATTTAATGTAGATACCATTAATAGGATGACAGGTCATTTTCAGACCTTGTTAACAGCTATTGTTGCTAATCCCGAAGAATCGATTAGTACATTATCACTATTAACAGCAAAAGAGCAGCATCAGTTGTTAGTGGAATGGAATTCTCACAAGAGTGATTTTCCTCGCGATCGATGTATTCATGAGTTGTTTGAGTCACAGGTAAAACGCACTCCCGAGCATATAGCTCTAGAGTTTGGTTCCGAAACACTGACTTACCAAGAATTGAATCATCGTGCAGATCGGTTAGCACATCATTTAAGGACTTTGGGAGTTAAAGCAGATGTGTTAGTCGGTTTATGTGTAGAACGTTCTGTGGAAATGATAGTCGGATTATTGGGGATATTAAAAGCCGGAGGTGCTTATTTACCACTCGATTCCACCTATCCTCGAGAACGTTTAGCTCATATGGTGCATGACTCTGGAGTATCTGTATTACTAACTCAGCAGAAGTTAGTCAATTTATTACCTAAGAGTAGTGCAAAGGTAGTTTATTTGGATAATGACATTATTTGTAGAGACGCGACATGTGGAGACGCGACATGTCGCGTCTCTACAGTAGTTGGTAAGGTAAAACCGAATAATTTAGCTTATGTAATTTACACCTCTGGTTCTACCGGGAAACCAAAGGGGGTAATGATTTCCCACCAAGCTATAGTCAATCATGCAACCGCTGCGATCGCAGAATATGGTTTAACAAATCGCGATCTAGTCCTGCAATTTGCTTCCTTTAGTTTTGATGTTGCATTAGAAGAAATTTTCCCCACCTTATTAAGCGGTGGAACATTGGTAATGAGACCTGCGGAAATTTTTAGTTCCTTTGCAGATTTCTCTAGATTTATTGAGGAAAAAAGCTTAACGGTTGTTAATATACCAACACCATACTGGCAAGAATGGGTTTTAGAAATATCTCAAGGTAAATCTACCGTACCATGCAATTTACGGTTGTTAGTTACCGGTAGCGAACAGGTTTTACCAGAGCGATTGGCTTTGTGGCAAAAATTGGTTGGAGATAGGGTAATGTGGATAAATGCCTATGGTCCCACAGAAGCCACTATTACAGCTACAGTCTATAAACCAAAACCATCATCAAAGCATTCTTATAATAATTCCGTATCCATTGGTCGTCCCATCGCGAATACAGAAATTTACATCTTAGATAAACATCTCCAACCAGTTCCAATTGGTGTACCGGGAGAACTACATATCGGTGGTGTGGGTTTAGCATCTGGTTATCTGAATCTTCCACAATTAACCGAGCAGAAATTTATCCAAAATCCCTTCTTAAGAAGTAGGAGAGCAGAGGACGCAGGGGAAGCAGGGGGAGATATTAATGACAAATTATTACCCATTACCCATTACCTATTACCAATTACCAATTCAAAATTGTATAAAACTGGTGACTTAGTTCGTTATCTAGCAGATGGTAATATCGAGTTTTTGGGTCGCATCGACAATCAAGTTAAAATTCGCGGTTTCCGAATTGAATTAGGAGAAATTGAAGCTCTGTTAGCTCAAAACTCTTTGGTTCGAGCATCTGTGGTTGTTGTCAGGGAAGACCAATCGGAAAACAAGCAAATTGTCGCTTATATCGTCCCTAATAAACAATCTTTGAAAAACTGCGCTCGCTATTCCCAATCAGAAACTGAGAACGAAAATGAGAAAAAAAACATCATCCAAAATCAAATTCGGGGTTTCCTCAAACAAAAATTACCCGATTATATGCTTCCTTCAATATTTACGATCTTAGAGGAACTACCTTTAACTCCCAACGGAAAAGTAAATCGTCGCGCTCTCCCAACACCATCTGTTTCTCAAGCAGATAATCTAGTTCATCCTCGTACCGATACAGAAAAAACTGTAGCTCAAATCTGGAGTGATGTCTTGGGTATCAAACAAATCAACATTCATGACAATTTCTTTGAATTGGGAGGACATTCTCTACGCGCAACTCAAGTAATGTCTCGTTTACAAGAAGCTGGGAAATTCAAGACTAAGCTGGAGTTACCCCTACGTTATTTATTTGAAGAACCAACGATCGCCGGACTCGCAGCATTAATCGATACCAAAATTACCACTAACACAGATACGATAAACACAGAGGAAAATTTCCGTAAAGATGCAGTCTTAGACCAAAGCATTCAACCCCGATTATTACCTTTTGAATATCTAAGTCAACCTAAAAATATCTTACTAACTGGAGCTACTGGGTTTGTCGGAGCTTATTTATTGCAGGAATTACTAGAGCAAACAGAAGCTGATATATATTGTCTCATCCGTTCTCAAAATCTGGAGCAAGCTAAACAAAAACTACAAACCAAACTTGAATCCTACGGCTTATCTAAGGTAAATAAAAACCGCAGAATTATTGCTGTAGTGGGGGATTTATCGAAAAAACTTTTGGGTCTTTCTCCATCAAAATTTCAAAACCTAGCTAGTCAAATCGATGTTATCTATCACAATGCTGCGTGGATAAATACAATTTATCCTTACTCCATCCTCAAACCTAGTAATGTTTTAGGAACTCAAGAAATTCTCAGATTAGCGAGTGAAAGTAAACTCAAACCCGTACATTATATTTCCACCACCTCCGTTTTTTCCCCTCTTGCTTATTCCCAAACCAACTTAGTCCTGGAGTCAGACCCTTTAGAAAAAACTGAAGGTCTTGAAGGTGGATATCCCCAAAGTAAATGGGTAGCAGAAAAATTAGTCATGCAAGCACGCGATCGCGGACTTCCGGCTAGTATTTACAGATTAGCCAGAGTAACAGGACATAGCCAAACCGGTATTTGTAACACAAATGACTTGTTTTGCAGGCTAATTAAAGGTTGTATACAAATGGGTATTGCTCCCGAAATGAATGGTGTTATAGATAACTTGACACCTGTGGATTATGTCAGTAAAGCTATTACCCATCTATCACAACAAAAAGAGTCTTTAGGGAAGGCATTTCACTTGCTTAATCCCCATTCTACTCCCATGAACGAACTGTTTAAATCAATCCTTGCTTTAGGTTACCCTCTCAAACAAGTTTCTTATCAACAGTGGTTAGATCGACTTATAAGAGAGTCACAGTTAGATTCAGGTAATGTTTTGCAACCATTAATCGCTCTATATTCTCAAAGCGCAGCAGAGTCAGTATCAGAACCACAATTCGATCGTACAAACACCGATTTAGGCTTAGCAGATACAGGTATTGTTTTTCCTCCTATGGAACAAAACTTATTGAAAGCTTATTTTTCTTACTTTATCAAGAGTGGTTTTTTAACTCAATACAGTTCAGTTAAGGCTAAATCTCAAAATTGAAGTAGGTTGCGTTGACGAAGGTTAGCAAAGCGTGTCCTTAGGACATAACCGTTGGGTTGCACTGTGGCTCAACCCAACCTACGAAAATGCTTAACGGCAGGTAACCAACTGTATTGTTTTTTAACTAATCCCTAAAAAATTTCAGAAATAGATCGTCTAAAAGTAAAGTAATGACGGAAATTATCGAAAAATCACCGATACAAGAAGGTCTAACTGTCCTCCGTGAAATGAGAACTTTTATCCTCATCTGGTTTGGACAAATTGTTTCTGTTACAGGTTCTGGTTTAACCAATTTTGCCCTTGATATCTGGGTTTATCAAAAAACTGGGTCAGTCACTCAATTTGCACTACTGATACTATTTAATACCCTTCCTTTTGTACTTATTTCTCCTATCGCTGGATTATTAGCGGACCGTTTTAGTCGTCGTTGGCTAATGATTATCAGTGAATTATGTGCGGGTTTATGTACCTTGACCATCGCATTGCTATATATCAACGGTCAGCTAGAAATTTGGCATATTTATATTGCTACCGCTTTGAGTAATGCTTTCTTGGGTATCCAATGGCCTACTTATAATGCCTCAGTTACTCTACTTGTACCAGAAAAACACCTCAGTCGTGCCAATGCTATGAACCAGTTAGCCGATGGTTTTGCTCGACTGACTGCCCCTATTCTCGGAGCTACACTATTGGGTATTATCCATCTTAAGGGTATTATCGTTATCGATTTCTCCACAATACTCTTTGCTCAAATTTTTCTCCTAGTACTCCCGTTCCCAGAAATTCATAACAACAGTGACAAGACCCAGGACACCAAGGAATCAGAAGAAAATTTATTCCTAGGGGAAGTTTTCCAAGGTTTTAGCTATTTGCGTCAACGTCCTGGATTACTAGCAATACTGCTGTTTACCATTATCATTAATTATCTTGTAGGAGTATTCGACGTTGTTGTCATACCCCTAGCTTTATCATTTAACTCGGTAGTCATTACTGGCACAATCTTTTCTATCACTTGTTCTGGTATTTTAGTGGGTGGTGTTGCCACCAGTATTTGGGGAAAATGGCAAAGTTATATTCACACCATATTTATCAGCACTATCCTTGCAGGATTATTTATTTTAATTGCTGGTTTACAACCTTCCCTATACCTGTTTACTGCTTTTGGTTTTCTCTTTTTCCTCACAGTACCTGTTGTTAATAGTTCAGTTCTGGCAATCTTACAAAAGAAAGTTACTACCAATATACAAGGGAGAGTTTTTGCCTTACAGGGAGCGATCGCGACTACCTGCTTGTCCCTTGGTTATGTCAGCGCTGGTTTCTTAACGGACCACATTTTTGAACCTTTAATGACATCCCAGAGTCCTATCGCGATCGCGCTCGGGCAAATTATTGGTACTGGGACAAGTCGTGGTATAGGACTTCTATTAGTTATGATTGGATTTTTAGTTATCTCACTCACCTCAATTACTTACCTGTATTCTCCCCTGCGACTAGTAGAAGAAGAATTACCAGACGTTATTAATAAGTAACATAAATCACTTACATGGGAATCACTACCGGTTGTCAAATCATGAATAAGAAATGCTGATCGCATCACTATTACGTGTAGGGATTCACACAATAAATATAACTTATGACCATGCTAGGCGAGTGTTTCGATGCGTAAAGCGATAAGCCTCAAGGGCAGAGAAGAGACTGCGCCGACGCCAAAGGCTCTGCGCTATGCGATCTGCAAGCAGGTGGCTACGCCTATCGCTTCGCACTTTAGGTTTCCCTTAACTACAGAAGTTTGGCGGCTCCGAAGGTTGCATTAAATTTGCGGCACCAAATAGCAGCCGATTGAAATTCTTTTAAATTGATATTTTTTGGAATCTCATAGCTTTGAGCACCGCTATACTTCTGTAAAGGGGCAAGAATAACGTAATCGCCCTCATTAATAGGATAAGCAGGTGGTTTGGTTGAGCCAATCACATCTGGCAAACGATGTAAAATTACAACTAAATCTGGCCCTGTAGTAGAAGTTTTAAAAGCCGAGTCGAGTTCTAAAATGTGCTTGCCGTCTTTTTTGACAATACGGACAGTCCCAGAGGTGGGATGCTCTCCGTCCACAAAAGTTCCAGAGCTTAGAGCTTTAGATGTTTGTGTAGTTTCTTTTGTCAGAGAATCAGCAGAACTGGAACTTGCGGTGACTGTACTTTCGTCGCTTGGGCTTGTTGTTTGAGTAACGGCTTGCTGTTGAGTACAGCCAATAATCGCAACAGTAGCCATAATTAAACCTGCGAAGACAAAAAAATTACGTTTCATGGAACTCCCTAAACTGGTATTTTTATTTACTCATATCTTACTACGTACCTAGGTTAGGATATTGATAAATCCTGTTTGTTCTACGGACACGCTATGCTAACGCCGTAGACGCGGTAAAACCTATGATAAACATACTTCTGGTCGCCATAGGCGCGGTCTGTTATTACCAATATCGGGGATGAAACTGAGGAACTAGTGATGGATAACTGAGACTTGACTAAGAGTTTTCTGAGAAAACTGAGAGGTTGAACGCTAGAAGTTGCTAAGAAGCTAGCAACTGGGAGAGTTCAGCAATCACAGTGGTTTCAAGCTAATTATCACAGAGGTCTTTTATAATACACCTCCAGTAGATGTCAATTGAAAAGACAAATGATAAAGCAGTCTCTAGTTGTGAATTTCATAAACTGTAAGGGCGCATCGATGTGCGCCCTAATCCTACTTTTTACTTGTAAATCCGTAGCTAATTCCTAATTTTCGTATCTCCAGTTATATTTCTGAGGAGGGATCATAATTTTCAACTCATACTGTTTCAAGTTGCAAATCCCCCAATTCATCTTCATGATAAAAAGCTGCATCGATACGACAACCACAATAAGCTAAAACATACAATTCTTTCAAATCGTTAATTAATGGATAGCGAGGATTTGCTCCAGTACATTGGTCATCAAATGCTTGTTCTGCCATTTTTTCCAAGCTATTGTAGAAAGTCTTATCATCCGAACCCAATGTCTCTTTAATAGTAAGAGGAATATCGACTTGGTGTTTAAGATTTTCTATCTTGTCCACTAGTTTTTCCACCTTTTCATCCAATGTATTTCCGCCTAGTTGAAGGAAATCTGCAATCTGTGCGTAACGTTTCTTTGCATGGGGATATTTATATTGTGGAAAAATCGCTTGTTTAAAAGGAACATCGGTAGCATTATAACGAATGACATGGGAAATCATCAGTGCATTTGCTAAGCCATGAGGTACGTGAAAAGTTGCTCCTAATTTATGAGCCATGGAGTGACAAACTCCTAAAAAGGCATTAGCAAATGCCATTCCGGCTATGGTTGCAGCATAGTGAACTTTTTCCCGCGCTTCAGGATCGTTACTACCATTGTTATAAGCTCTTGGTAAGTATTTGAATAATAAATCTATTGCTTGTAATGCTAATCCGTCTGTAAACTCAGTCGCCATTACCGAAACATAAGCTTCCAATGCATGGGTTAAAGCATCAATTCCACCATATGCGGTTAACTTTTTCGGCATATTCAAGACCAATTCTGGGTCTACGATCGCCATATTTGGTGTGAGCGAATAGTCTGCTAAAGGATACTTAACTCCTACTTTTTCATCGGTGACAACTGCAAATGGTGTGACCTCCGAACCTGTACCGGAAGTTGTCGGAATCGCCACCAACATGGCTTTTTGTCCCAATGGTGGTAAGTCATACACGCGCTTGCGAATATCCATAAATCGCATGGCTAAACCTGCAAATTCCACATCGGGATGTTCGTACATCAACCACATTACTTTGGCTGCATCCATGGGTGAACCACCACCAATTGCAATAATCGCATCTGGTTGATAATTTCTCAATAATCTTAAACCTTGTTCGACATTAGATAAAGTTGGATCCGGTTCCACGTCATGGAATACATCATATTTAATTCCAATTTCATCTAAAGCTTGGGTGACGCGATCGACAATTCCCAGGTTAAATAAACCTTTGTCGGTAATAATAAATGCCCGTTTTTTACCTATTAAATCTCGCAAAGCTACAGGTAAACAACCGTATTTAAAATAGACTTTTGGTGGAATACGGAACCACAGCATATTTTCCCGACGCTGGGACACTGTTTTAATATTAAGTAGGTGATAGGGTGTAACGTTATCAGATATGGTATTACCACCCCAACTTCCACAACCCAAAGTTAACGATGGGTCTAATTTGAAATTATATAGATCCCCAATTGCACCTTGGGAAGATGGTGTATTAATCAGAACTCGTGAAGTTTTTACACCATTCTCAAAATAAGCAATATCATCGAGGTTTGCAGGATCGGTATATAAAACAGCAGTATGTCCGGGACCACCAAATTCAATCAAATTTTCGGCTTTTGTAACCGCTTCATGGAAATTTTTTGCCCGATACATGGCTAATATCGGTGATAATTTCTCATAAGAAAAAGCTTCGGTAGCGCCAATTTCTTCAACTTCAGCGATCAAAGTTTTATAGCTACTGGGTAACGGACAATAACTATCTTCTCCACATCCAGAAACTTCCTGTTTGAGCTGAATGTCAGCAAGTTTTGCTATCGTTCCCACCGACTGTCCGACAATTGCTGCATTCAATCTCCCATCTTTCAATATCAAGCTACCGATTTGATTTTTTTCCTCATCATTCAGAAAATATGCACCGCGACAAATAAATTCCTGTTTAACTTTTTCGTAGATTTCATCAACAACAACTACAGATTGTTCCGAAGCACAAATCATCCCATTATCGAAAGTTTTACTCAGCAAAATTGAGCTAACAGCAGTTTTAATATCTGCAGAAACATCAATTACTGCAGGAGTATTACCCGCACCTACACCTAAAGATGGATTTCCTGAAGAATAAGCAGCACGCACCATTCCTGGTCCACCAGTTGCTAAAATTAATCTGATTTCTTGATGCTGCATTAATGTTTTGGATAGTTCGATACTTGGTTCATCAATCCAACCGATAATATCTTCGGGAGCACCAGCAGAAATTGCTGCTTCAAGAATAATTTTTGCTGTTTCAATCGTACATTTCTTTGCCTTAGGATGGGGGGAAAGAATTATTCCGTTACGAGTTTTGAGAGCAATTAATGTTTTAAAAATAGTCGTAGAGGTCGGATTAGTAACAGGAACTATCCCAGCAATGATTCCCACAGGTGCAGCTATTTTTTGAATACCAAAAGCTTTATCTTCTTCAATAACACCGCAGGTTTTTTGGGATTTATACTTGTTATAGATATATTCAGAAGCAAAGTGATTTTTGATTACTTTATCTTCAATAATACCCATACCAGTTTCTGAAACAGCCAGTTTAGCTAACGGTATTCTTTGATTGTTAGCTGCTAAGGCTGCTTGCTTAAAAATCAAATCAACTTTTTCTTGAGAGTAGCTAGCATATATTTCTTGTGCTTTCTTGACCTTTTGTACAAGTAATTCTAATTCTTGAATGTTTGTAACTTGCATAATTTCTTTCATAATTTTTACTACCATATGTTGGATTTTGAAATGATACGAAGTGTTATGTAGAGCCTCGCACATTCAAAGTTTAAGTAAAAGTTTAAATCAAGAATGTTTATCAGCTTAAAACACCGTTAAACCCTTATTACGGAAAATAGTTAATGCTTTTTCTATCTCTTCTGAAGTAGGGGTTGGAGTTTCTTGGAGTTCATATTCGTAACCTAGTTCTTCCCATTTATATTCACCCATCTTGTGAAATGGTAAAACTTCAACCCTCTCAATATTATTCAGAGTAGAAATAAAATCAGCTAACATCGCGATGTTGTCCGGGTCGTCGGTTAAACCAGGTACCAATACAAATCGAATCCAGGTTGGTTTATTGATTTTACTTAAGTATTTAGCAAGATTGAGTGTTGGTTCAATATCAACGCTTGTGACTTTCCGATAGATAGCAGGATCGAATGATTTAATATCAAGTAGTACTAAATCTGCAAATTCTAATACAGATTTTGCTGTTTCTAAGTTGCAAAATCCAGATGTATCTAAAGCTGTATGTATTCCCAATTCTTTACAGCGTCGGAAAATCTCTCTGACAAACTCTGGTTGAAATAAAGGTTCACCACCACAAGCTGTTACACCTCCACCAGAAGCTTTCATATAAGAAACATATTTCTGAATTTCTGTAATTAATTCATCAACTGTTACCCGTTTCCCATTTTCCAGATAGCGACAGTCGGGATTACTGCAATACAAACAACGTAAGGGACAACCTGTAGTAAAAATTACAAAGCGAATTCCAGGACCATCCACTGTTCCACAGGTTTCCACTGAGTGGATGTAGCCTGATATGTTTGTGATTGATGTAGTGATTTGAGATATACCCATAGTGCAGAGGAAAGTTTACTTTTGTATTCGCTTCACTGTGAGTTATAGGATAATAATTTGAGGAACTTGTGAAAAAATGAGAAAATTTACCAAATGTTACTTCTAAGTCCTTGTTTACTCTGGGATAGGTAGAGTATGCTTCTGTATTTTTCAGATAGTATGGCGATTCTTGATTGAAGACAGATTTTGTTGTCGTAGGAGAGTACAAATACTATTTTACAAGTTGAATTACAAAAAGACTAAAGTATATGCCTAGTTTGTGTGAATCCAAACCATAGACTGGAGGGAAATTATAAATAGATTATTAAGTATTTCCCCTTAAATACTAAATTAGTGTAGTCATAAATATTTTGCTCCGGTACGATAATTCTACTTTACTAACAACTTACTTTATCGTCCATTTCCAATATAGATACCCAAAGCACTTGCAGTTTCAACTAAATAGTGATTTTTAGCCACATGCAATGGACTTTGACTCAAAACATCATCTAAAGCAACAGCCTTCACTTGACCATCTCGCCAAGCCGCCATTTTGCCACTTTCCCCAGCAGCAATCAAATCTACAGCAGCCTTACCAAATGCAGTTGCGACCAATCTGTCTAAGGCTGTAGGTATTCCCCCACGTTGGATATGTCCCAGTACAGAAACACGAATATCAAGTTTGTTATTGCTGCAATGATGTATTTCATCTGCGATATATTGTGCCATACCACAGTTGGGAGTTTGACACGATTTATATAAAGATGAATCATCGGCGACCTTTGCTCCTTCTGCAACTACAATAATTGCAAATCTTCGTTCCCATTTATCGCGTAATTCTGCAAGATGTTTGCATATTCCCTTAATAGAATAGGGAATTTCGGGGATCAAAATTACATCTGCTCCACCAGCGATCCCCGCACACAAAGCTAAGTGTCCAGCACTCCGTCCCATAACTTCCACAATCATTACTCGGTCGTGACTTGCTGCGGTGAATGTGAGACGATTTAAGGAGTCGACAATTGTATTGACAGCAGTATCAAATCCCACGACCCTATCTGTTAAAGCTACATCATTATCGATGGTTTTGGGGATCGCAATAAATTGCCAATTTCCAATAATTTGTAATTTATTCAATATTGCTAAACTTCCATCTCCACCAATACCAATTAATGCATCAAGTTCTAAATCTCGATAACCACAAATAAGTTCATCAATTTGATTTAAGGTATCTCCTTTATTAATACTTCCAAGAATTGTCCCACCCATGTTTAATAGTGGGTCAATTCCACGCAGGTCAAAACTGTGCAGTGATAGTGGGATAGTTTTTCTTTCTAATAAACCCTTTGTTGCGTAAGGAATACCCAATACTTTCCAGTCATATGTCAATATCCCATGACTGACTACTGCTCGAATTACGGTATTTAATCCCGGACAATCTCCTCCACTTGTGAGAATACCCAGTCTTTTTTGTAGTTTCATTATCTATATCACAAACTAAAATATCTATCTAGATTCATCTCAAATATCTGTTTGCAGTCCTATAGTAAAGACGTACCAAGGTACATCTCTACATTTATCTATTTACATTCTTTCGTGGAATGTCCGCTTCACAACATCTAGTTGTTGTTCTCGCGTTAGTTTAATGAAATTCACCGCGTAACCCGAAACTCTAATCGTTAACTGCGGATATTCTTCAGGATGTTCCATTGCATCTAATAACATTTCCCGATTCAGGACATTAACATTAATATGATGTCCGCCATCATGGAAGTAACCATCAAGCATTCCTACCAAGTTATTTACTCTGTCTTCTGGAAGTTTCCCTAGTGCACTAGGAACAATAGAAAAGGTATTAGAGATACCATCTTGAGAGTATTCGTAGGGAAGTTTAGCCACCGATGCAAGAGAAGCGATCGCGCCTTTTGTATCTCTTCCGTGCATGGGATTCGCACCTGGAGCAAAGGGTTCTCCAGCTTTTCTCCCATCTGGAGTAGCACCTGTTTTCTTACCGTAGACTACATTAGAGGTGATGGTTAATATTGATTGAGTTGGTAAAGCATTACGATAGGTTTTATGCTGCCGCAATTTTTTCATAAAATTAGTAATTAAACCAGCAGCAATATCATCAGCCTGGTCATCATTATTTCCATATTTAGGAAAATCGCCCTCTATCTGATAATCTACAACCAATCCTTCCTCATCCCGTAAGACTTTCACTTTGGCATATTTAATCGCGGCTAGGGAATCTGCAACTACTGATAAACCAGCCATACCGCAAGCCATTGTCCGAAAGACATCACGATCGTGTAACGCCATCTCTATCCGTTCGTAGCAGTATTTATCGTGCATGTAGTGGATGACATTAAGGGTATTGATGTAGGTTTTTGCTAACCAATCTAACATCAAATCAAATCTGCTTATTACCTCTTCATAGTCAAGGTAATCTGAAGTAATTGGTGCAAAAGCAGGCGCAACTTGGTCGCCGGATTTTTCATCTTTACCACCGTTTATTGCGTACAACAAACACTTAGCAAGATTAACCCGTGCGCCAAAGAATTGCATTTGCTTACCAATTCGCATTCCAGAGACACAGCAAGCGATACCGTAATCATCACCCCAGTAAGGACGCATCAAATCGTCATTCTCATACTGGATTGAACTAGTATTTATAGAAACGTTAGTACAGAACTGCTTGAATGGTTTCGGTAAGCGTTCCGACCACAATACAGTTAAATTAGGCTCTGGTGCTGCTCCTAAATTGTACAGAGTATTAAGAATGCGGAAGCTATTCTTAGTGACTAGAGTTCTACCATCTTCACCCATTCCACCAATACATTCAGTTACCCAGGTGGGATCTCCGGAGAATAATTGGTTGTATTCTGGAGTCCGCAAAAAACGTACCATTCGCAACTTCATTACGAAGTGGTCGATAAGCTCTTGCAATTGCTGTTCGGTTACTTTACCTTGTTGTAAATCCCGTTCGAAGTAAATATCTAAGAAGGTCGAAACTCTTCCTAAAGACATTGCAGCACCGTTTTGTTCTTTGACTGCTGCAAGATAACCAAAGTAAAGCCATTGTACTGCTTCTTGAGCATTGCTAGCGGGGTAACTGATATCAAACCCGTAGCTAGAAGCCATCTTCTTAAATTCAAACAAGGCTTTTATTTGCTCATTAATCTCTTCTCGGAGTTGAATGATAGAAGATTCCATTGTATCAACTTCCAGAGATGAGAGTTGTTCCTTCTTATCATCAATTAAGCGATCAACACCGTATAAAGCTACTCGACGATAGTCACCAATAATTCGACCCCTACCGTAAGCATCAGGTAAACCTGTGATAATACCGGAATGTCGTGCTAGACGCATTTCCCTTGTATAAGCATCAAAAACTCCGTCATTATGGCTTTTACGATATTTAGTAAAAATCTCTTCGGTCTTAGGACTAAGCTTATAGCCGTAAGCTTCTAGGGATGATCTCACCACTCGAACGCCACCAAAAGGCATAATTGCACGTTTGAGGGGTTTATCTGTTTGTAAACCTACAATTTGTTCCAGTTCACGATCAATAAAGCCCGGTGCATGAGCAGTAATTGTCGAAACAATTTCCGTGTCAGTATCTAAAATCCCCTTGTCTCGCTCCGCTTTCATCAGATTATTCACCTGACTCCAGAGAGTTTGAGTCCGTTGTGTTGCACTTTTTAAAAAAGACTCATCTCCCAAATAGGGTGTGTAGTTATTTTGGATAAAGTCACGTACATTGATTCCCTTCATCCATTTGCCAGGTTGAAACCCATGCCATTGTTTCATTTTTTCGACTCTCTAGCAGTATATATTTATTTGATGACGAGCAAAAAAGTAAAATTATTGCACACGAATTTTCCGATGATGAGTTCTAGACATTAAAGCTTTGAGGTAGAAAATAAAAATGTGCAACCCAAAAAATCAGTAAACAAGTCGGCTTGTGGATAAAAACAGTTTTGAATGCTTGTCCTAGTTTATCCCTTAAAAACTCCAACATTCTTCTATAATTCCGTTGTAAATAAAAAACGTGAGGAACTTGTGAGGTGATGTGACGCTTTTATTGTGACACACTTAAGCAATTATTGTTTTTTTGTTTGATTTGGCTGCGATCTGCCGTTCAGGCGTCTGGCTACACCTATCGTCCTTCCCAAAAAAATATTTACGCAACCGATATCTTATTAGATACTGCTCTAACTATGAATAATTATTGAAATATACCAATTTTAATTTACTAATATTTAGTTTTCGTAGAACAAATACCAAAGCCAATATCCATAAAACATGTATAGTCTTATGTAATACGAAATTGATTATTTTTGATTCAGTCTGAAGAGAAAAAATGTATCCCAAAATACTTTTATCCAAAAAATATCTGCCATTAGCCTTCAAAGTTGATTTATTTTTGTAAAAACCGTGATTTATCTACTATTCAATGCTATTATCAATGATATAAATCTCTTCATTTTCCATAAAGATAACCAAGTAAACTAGTATTATTACTGGTTTAAAGAAAAATACTTGTGTTGTCTTTACCGATGTAAAAAAAAAGATTCAACAAGCTTGGGAGAACTAAAAAATTAGTTCTCAAATGTTTCTATAAGCGATTTTTCAAATAGTTGTGATTTTTGCAGTGACAGAGATCACAACAAAGTATGATATTTAGCTCTTGCGGCCTGCTTATTATTTTAAGTATAAGCAAATAAGTCAAGGGAAATATCTACTGTGAGTAAGAGTTTTATGTTTGCAATTGAAAATAGTGAAAATAACAAGTTTGCGAGTTTGCCAACCATAGAGGAACAGATCGACATTGGTCGTAAAATCTTAAATCAGACCCAACCAGATTCTTGGTTTAGTACTAGTTTCGATAAAAATGACTTCAAATATGTTAGTGAAGATGGTTACAAGACACTCCTCAATGAAGGGTATAATGAGATATATAACTTGCTAAAAAACGGTTCCAATACAGTTGAAGTCTTGGCTGAAAATGTTACTAATTCGCACCCGGAAGACAGCGATCAATTCTTTAACTTGTACGATTATGGTTTACAAGCCGAGTCCCCAAGTTGGATATCTGCTGAAGAAGAGTACAGTAAGCTAGATGTAAGCGTTCTTGCAGATCTCGTCACAGAAAATTGTGAAATAAATCAAACAGAAAATGAATTAATTAAGCAGGAACTTAAGAATAGTCAAATTACTATGAATTGCATTAGGTCATCTTTGGATGTGTTGGGGGGAGATGAAGATGATTTCTGGTCTATGATTGAGACTGGGATTGGAACTGCAATGGATTTTTCTGAATCCGTAGAGTTTGTTAGAAACTGGATTGAGCAAAATGGTATTTGGGATAGTAAGACCCCTATCTTGGAATTAGAGTGCGATCGCAGTTTAACTTTCGAGGAAGACTTACCCGAATCAATCCCAAGTCAGGAAGAAGTAGAAATATTACCTGCTGATGTTACTGCCAACTTAATTCAGGAAGATGGTCTAAATACCTTAACTGATGAAATAATAATTAATTATAGTATTGTTAGAAAAAACAACTGTAAACATGAAGTTTACTTCTATGTCGTTGACGATATTAATGGTACTGTAGAAGGTTTAGCACCAACTGAGAATGGTTATGTGGAAGCTGCACTGAATAATATCATCTTCCCCAACTTTTCTAACAGCGCTCATAAGATAGAAAGTGGAACTCTTCAATTGGATGCTGGTTCGTTAATCGTTCCTTTAGTTATAGAAGAAGGAAGTCTCGCAGAAGTACAAAAAGGTAACGCAAAAGTTTACTTTTCCTATGCTGGTGCTATTGGTGGTGATGGCTTAGATCGCATTAAACTACTTGATGGTAATGTCTTCGGTTTCAACTATCAACTTGACAATGATGATAACGATATCGTAATTAAATTGGATAACTCGAATATCTGATTTTATATTCGACAATCTACTTGATTTTTAGTCATTACGAATAAAATTCACTCCGCTTCTGATTTGTATTCAATTCAAATCAAACTCCACTGTAATAAATTCTGAGATAGCAGAAAATCATTTGAGTAACAATTTTGTAACTTCATTAAAATCCTAATTTTAAAATCAAACTGACACAAATCCTAGTAAAGATATATAATGCAGGATAAAAAGTAAAACTTCGAACTTATAAGTAATTTTTTGAGGCTTTAGATGAATTTGGATTATAGAATTAAGAGATAAAATTTCAACTTAATCATTAAAGCTTGAGAAAATTACCATTTTTAGAAAGTGTTTATCAATTTAATGTTTTAATTTTATTATCTATAACTCTAAGGAAATTACGAACTTCATCACTTGTTTGTTGATATTTTTCAAAATCTACACGGTAGATTTCTTTTAATTCTTTTAGAGTAAGGTATTTGGGATGGTGAATTTCAGCAATTCTTGCATAAAGAAACTCAGAACGATTTTTTCTAATGAAAAATGAATAGATGTGAATTGCTAATTGGGTTGGGGTAATTTCACCAAATAATTTGTACACAGGTGCTAAATCTTCTGAAGCATTTATATTCCCAAAATACTGATGACGTTTATCAATTTTCCATCCATTTCTCTTAAAAACCGCCCCAATGGACTCTCCTCCAAGTATTTCGTTGTGCTCTTTGGCAAAAAGTGGATCGACGATATCTGGATAACGTACAATCGCAAGGGTTCGAGTAGTCTTGCGATCATGACTAATACTGTATAAGTTTGATACTCTTATTTTTTCCCCAGATTCTAAAACTTCAATCCCATAGCTGCCAAATTTTGACTTTATTCTTTCACTATTGAGTAAAGGACGTAATTGAGTATAGTCAACATTCGATACGCTTTTATTTGAATTACTCGATTCACCATAATTGACTTTTATTGAACAGCTGCTGAGGGAAAATAGCACTAATGCAAGTATTGCGAAAAATTTTCCTTCCAGTCGCATCCCCATTTTATTTTTCCCCCTGAAGCTGTCCAAAAATAAGATATCTACTTTTGAGTATCCCATTTTTGAGTACTCGATTATTTTGGGACGATCACTGCTTCAGATCGTAATCAGAATACTACCAAAGAAACGTCCATCACCAAGGGACCAATTAGCCCAACAGTTTCGAGTCTTATCACCTAGAGATTTAATGAAAGGACTCAAGCTAATTTGACATTTTTGAATCCGATTAGCTCTCAATATACCGTCAAGGGATAGAGTAAAGCGGTTACCCCACACAGAGATATCTTTACTTTCTTTACCAAGTTCTTGAATTGTGGCTACAATTGCAGCATCCCCAATAATACGTAGAGCAAAAGGCCCAGAAATGAAAGAAACTGGCGATCGCACATCCACACTCACATCATAGGTCCCTGGTGCAACTTTTTTAAATGACACAAAGCGGTAGTTATCTTTATGTTGTTTCTCCTTAAGGTATTCACTCTGCATTTTCTCTACCTTTTCAATAGGAATAGCAAATGATTCGTCTACAGATTTGAGAATATCGGGTTTAAAGGATTGCAAATCTGGTTCCCAACAGAGATCCTCATGGGACTGAACAAGACCCAATACTTTATCTTCTTCCATCATCAGAAGACCGGGTGTTTTATAACCATTGAAGCGACTACCGATCGCACTACAATAAGAGCCGCAGTGGGTGAGAAAGAGTGGATCTCCTTCTTGTATCCCTGTCAAGTCTGTGCGATCAAGAATTACATCTCCAGCAAAGCAAAGAGGACCAGCTATTGCATCTGAACCACCCCGGGGAAGAGGAGAATGTTCTGCATTGAGTACTGTCTGTCCAAAACCTGCCATTGTTACTTTCAGAAGCTGATTAGTACCCACATCTATAATTCCCCATCCACGTCCCCTAGTAGTCTTTCTTGTAACTACCCGCGTGAGAAGACCGATAGTATCTCCTACTAAAGAATTTCCAGGTTCTAAGCGATATGTAAATCTATCTTGCATCAGAGATGCAAAAATTTTGGTAAAAGAAGTTAGAGAAGGATAATCTTCTTCCTGGCGACCGGGGATCCCCAGTCCACCACCAAGATTGAGTATTTCAATTGAATGGGAAGTATTTTCGTTAATGATATCTGCTAGATCGTGCAAGAAATCTAGACAGACTTCGAATATCTCCAGATTATCCATTTGAGTCCCCACATGTACATGGAGTCCGGAGAAAGTAAGATGTGTCTGCTGCAAGCAAAAAATTACTTCCTCAGAGGCTATACCAAACTGACTTAAAGGGGAACTGTGGGCAGTGTAACGTTGGTATTCTGCATACTCCAAGTAACCTGGTAAATTACCAGGATTCACTCGAAGAAAAAGTTTTCCAGGGAATTTTTGGTCATTTAGACGCTCTTCCAGTTTCCGAATATGGGATGGTGCATCAAGAACAACTGAAGCGCCAGCCTTTAAAAGGTTCTCTGCAAGACAAATATCTGGAGCAGGAGAGTAGTAACTAATTCGAGAAACGGGAATTCCAGCCAGACGAGCTAAAAAGATTTCATGACCAGTCGCACAGTCAACTCCACTACCCTCCGCAGCTAAAGTCTCAAGTACAGCCATAGAAGGGTTGGTCTTGACTGGATAGAAGACGTTCGAAGTAGACTTCAACAACTCAGCATAAATTATAAAATTACGCCTGAGTTGAGCGCGATTAAATATATACAGTGGTGTTCCATAAGTAGCACTCAGGTCGCGCATATCGATTTTGGCTGACCAGGTTTCCATTTGTCGCATCATACTTATCTCAATACTTTGCCGTCGCTTTTTAGTATAATTTCAGGAAAAACAAAAAAACTTACCAATACTTTGTTAAAGACTTACAAATACTTGGTTAGTTTTATAAACTAATAATTTTGAAATAACCAATTAATCATTAAAATCAGAAATTAACATCATCTATTCATGGGGATGCATAATATGTTTATGTGTGTTGCCCTACAGTTGATAGCTTTATGGCAGATGATTTCGTTAACCTAGATAAAAATAGTTACTTTTTTCTCCTGCAAGAAGTTACGAGCTTGCGGGAAAAGCTTGGAAGACTAGAATCTTTTCAAATACGTAGCGAACAACAGGAAATTTGGCAAGATTTAGAAGAACGTAATCGACTATTGAGTGGGGTTGCAACTGCGGCTAATTGTCTGTTATCTGTAACTAATTATGATGATTCTATCGACGCTGCTTTGGCGGCTTTAGGAAAAGCTACTGTTGTGGATCGGGTATACATCTTTGAAAATTCTCTTCACCCTGAAACTGGCGAACCACAAATGACACAGAATTGGGAATGGGTTGCACCTGGAATTAAATCACAGATTAATAACCCATTATTAAAAAATCTTCCCTATAAGGATTTTTGTCCGCGTTGGTATGAACTCCTTTCTCAAGGCGATGCTATTGTTGGAATTATTAAAGATTTTCCAGATAGCGAGAAAGAGATTCTTACATCCCAAGGTATACACTCAATTTTTGTGATGCCAATTCAGATAAAGAATAAATTTTGGGGATTTATCGGTTTTGATAATTGTCACATAGAACATCAATGGTCAGAATGTCAACAGTTGGTATTAAAGTCTGCTGTTGGTACTTTGGGTACAGCGATCGCGCGCCATCAAACTGAGATAAAATTACGAGAATCACAACAGTTCCTACAACTGGTAATAGATAATATCCCCCAGTCTATTTTCTGGAAAGACTGTAATTCTGTTTATCTTGGCTGTAACAGTAACTTTGCACGCATATCTGGTGTTGAGAAACCAGAAAATATTATTGGTTTGACTGATAATGACTTATCTTGGGAAGATTCCCAGTTTAATTTTTCCCATAAATGGGAACGGGAACGACAGGTTTTGCAAACAGGTTTTGCACAATTAAATATTGTTGAGACTCAAAAGCAAGCAGATGGACAAGAATTTTGGGCAAACACCAATACAATACCACTGCGAAATACTGAAGAACATGTGGTGGGGATTCTTGGAACCTATGAAGATATCACCAAACGCAAACAAGCAGAAGAAAGTTTACAACTAATCCAATTTGCCCTAAACCGAGTTCAAGACTGTGTATTCTTAGTTGATTCCCTGGGAAATTTTTCTTACGTAAACGAGGCTTCTTGCCATATTCTTGGTTATTCCCAAGCAGAACTCCTGAATATGAGCGTGTTCGATGTTGATATCACATTACCTCGAGATAATTGGTCAAAAATTTGGGATCAACTAAAACAGGAAAAATTTTTAAATCCTGAGTCTATTTTGCAAACAAAAAGTGGCAAGCAGTTTCCTGTAGAAATCAGTGCTAATTATTTAAAGTTTAATGATAAAGAATACAGTTGCGCAATTGCTCGTGATATTACGGAACGTAAAAATGCAGATGCAGCATTGAAACAATTAAATGAAGAATTAGAGTTTAGAGTTGAAAAACGTACAGAGCAGCTATTGCAGGCAAAAGTAGAAGAGCAAAAGTTAATCGCCCTGATTGAACACAGTCACGATTTAATTACAATTGCCTCACCGGACAATGAATTACTTTATATCAATGCTGCGGGTTGTAAACTTCTGGGTATTAGTGACTATTGTCAAGTTAAAAATGAAACTTTTAGAAAAATATATTCTCCTGAGATATGGCAGTATATCTTACAAGATGTGCAACCAACCCTTTTGAAAACTGGATCTTGGCAAGGAGAATTACTTCTCAAACACTGTTTGACTGGTGAAATTATTGAAATCGAAAGTAGTATTTTTCTGATTCGTGATCAACAAACTCAAGAACATCTTTATACAGCTAGCATCAGTCGAGACATTCGCGAACGCAAGCAAGTAGAACTACAACTAAAGCAACAAGCAGAAGAATTGGAAAAAAGTCTGTTTGAACTTCGTTACACCCAAACTCAACTAATTCACAGTGAAAAAATGTCCAGTTTGGGTCAGATGGTAGCAGGGATAGCCCATGAGATCAATAATCCTGTCAGTTTTGTTTATGGAAATTTGAATCCGGCTTCCTCATACTTCCAAGATTTACTCGGATTAGTGAAACTCTATCAACAATGTTATCCCGAACCCCCACAGGTAATCCAAGAAAAGATAGAAACTATAGAACTTGATTTTCTCGAACAGGATTTAACAAAACTGCTAGATTCAATGCAAGAGGGAACGCGCCGGATTAAGGAAATTGTCATTTCTCTACGCAATTTTTCTCGCTTAGATGAATCTGAATTCAAAAAGGTGAATATTCATGATGGAATTGATAGCACTTTGATGATTTTACGCAATCGCTTGAAAGCTCAACCCAATCGTCCAGAAATTACAGTCGCGAAGCGATATGACAACTTACCTTTGGTAGATTGTTACCCCAGCCAGTTAAATCAAGTATTTATGAATATTCTCAACAATGCAATTGATGCTCTGGATGAGTATAGTAAAACACTGACTTTTGCAGGAATTAACGTTTATCCTTGCTACATAAATATTGCCACTGAAAGAATTTCAGATAACAGTGTCACAATTAGAATTACCGATAATGGTCCTGGGATTTCCCAAGATATTCAAGATCGTTTATTTGAGCCTTTTTTTACTACTAAGGATATTGGTAATGGTACGGGATTAGGATTATCTATTAGCTATCAAATTATTGTTGAAAAACACGGTGGCAAGTTATCTTGCCAATCTAATTGTGGTCAAGGAACTGAATTTATAATTGAAATTCCAATTACTCATTAAGAATTACTCAACAAGAATTACTCAGCAAGAATTACTTCTTGATTTTAAAACTATTTTCGCACAAAGCTTTCACAGCATTCCCGTCGTCAGTAGAAAAGGAAAATATTTGAGTTAAGAGCAAAAATAAAAAATTAATTAAGGTCACCAAAATCTTTAACACTTAGTTGATATTTCTATTAAAATCAAAGAGGCGTTAGGAAATAACGGAAAACAGTTCAGCACCAAGGCAGAAAAATAGTAAGTTAAGCCTTTGAGGAGTAATTTCACAGTAAATTGCGTTTTCCCTAATTTAATTATCCTGAGGGAACTATAAACTTTAGAATATTGAGATTTTAGTGCAAATACTGCCCCCAGCCACACAATTATAAGTGAGTAGTCAACGGCAAAAAAGAACAGTAATTAACTAACAGTTAACAGCGAACGCCACGTCCTTACGGGCTATAGTTATCAGTATTATTTATCAGTAGTTAGCCGGTTTACGCTAAACCTTTACTACCTAAATTTAATGGCTTACATAATGCTTTGACAGACTATAGTTACAGCTTATTGTTTGCATAATATATGCAGATAATACCAATTCGATAAATCATTGCAACAGATTCTCCGGTAGAGACGTTGCAGAGGCTAACGCCGACGCCGCAGGCTCTGCAACGTCTCTATAGAAATCTATCTGTCTCATTATTTTTCCAAATTGGTATAAGTATGCGTTTCCCAAATAGAAGGATTAACTGAAATATTAGCTGATAAAGATTAATTGACTAGAAAGAATGGTTTCAGTGAGGAGTAATTTATGCCACAAAGCCTTACCAATGCTACCGACCGTGCTTACGATATTTTGCGTTCTGAATATCATCCACTAGATGCTATTTTTGCACCTAAGAATATTGCAGTTATCGGCGCAACAGAAAAAGAAGGTAGTGTTGGACGAACTCTACTGTGGAATTTGATTCGTAATCCTTTTGGGGGGACAGTTTTTCCGATTAATCCTAAACGCAACAGCGTTCTAGGTATAAAGGCTTACCCAAAAATTTCAGATTTACCCGAATCCATAGATTTGGCAATTATAGCGACACCAGCTCATACGGTCCCAGGGATTATTGGCGAGTGTATCGATGCAGGAGTAAAGGGTGCGATAACACTTTCAGCAGGTTTTAAAGAGACAGGTGAGGCTGGAGTAGAACTAGAAAGACAAATACTCCAGCAATTACGCCGGGGAAGTATGCGCTTGATTGGTCCCAATTGTTTGGGTATCATGAATCCCCATACTAACGTCAATGCTACTTTTGCTAGCAGTATGGCTCTTCCGGGAAAAGTCGGATTTATTAGTCAAAGTGGGGCACTTTGTACGGCAATTCTTGACTGGAGTTTCAGAGAACATGTGGGTTTCAGCGCTTTTATCTCCATTGGTTCCATGCTTGATGTTGGTTGGGGCGACCTGATTTATTATCTCGGTGATGACCCTAATACTGAAAGTATAGTGATTTACATGGAAGCAATTGGTGATGCTCGATCTTTCCTTTCTGCGGCGAGGGAAGTAGCTCTAACAAAACCAATTATTCTCATAAAATCAGGGCGCACGGCTGCAGCAGCAAAAGCAGCAGCTTCCCACACTGGAGCATTAATGGGAAGTGACGCAGTATTAGATGCTGCATTACGACGCTGTGGGGTCTTAAGGGTCGATAGCATCTCAGAACTATTCGACATGGCAGAAATTTTAGCTAAACAACCCCGCCCGAAAGGCAAACGACTAACAATTCTTACAAATGCAGGAGGTCCGGGAGTTATTGCTACCGATGCTTTAAATACCGGTGGAGGTGAGTTAGCGCAACTATCTGAAGATACAAAAAATAATCTCAAGCAGTTGTTACCTGCCAATGGTAGTTATAATAATCCGATTGATTTGTTAGGGGACGCTCAACCAAGTCGTTATGCAAGCGCCTTAGAAATTGCAGCCAAAGACTCTGCAAGTGATGGTTTGCTGGTAATTCTCACACCCCAAGCCATGACCGATCCGACCCAAACCGCTCAGCTATTACAAAATTATGCTCACCTGGGTAAACCAGTGCTAGCTAGTTGGATGGGAGATATTGCAGTGGAAACGGGATCGGAACTTCTCAACAAAGCCTCTATTCCCACTTTTCCCTATCCCGATACAGCGGCGCGAATGTTTAATTATATGTGGCATTATAGCTACAATTTGCGATCGCTCTACGAAACTCCAGTACTTCCCGATAATGCGGATACCGATATTCCCGATCGCGCCCTAGTGGACAAAATTATTAATACAGCCCGCGAAGCTGGAAGAACTTTACTTACCGAAGCCGAGTCAAAAGAATTGCTTGGAGCCTACGGTATTCCCACTGTTACTACGCGAATTGCTATAGGTGTAGAGGAAGCTGTCAGAGTTGCAGAAGAAATTGGCTATCCGGTTGTATTAAAACTATTTTCTGAAACCATTACCCATAAAACTGATGTTGGTGGCGTACGTTTAAATTTACACACATCTGATGAAGTTAGAACGGCATACCAAGCAATTGAGTCTTCTGTTGCAGAAAAAGTGGGAGCAAATCACTTTGCAGGGGTTACCGTTCAACCGATGATAAATTTGAAAAACGGTTATGAATTAATTTTGGGTAGTAGTATTGACCCCCAATTCGGTCCCGTTCTCTTGTTTGGTTGTGGTGGTGAATTAGTAGAAGTATTTCAAGACCGAGCCTTGGGTTTACCTCCCCTAAATACCACATTGGCGCGTCGAATGATGGAGCAAACGCGGATATACAAAGCTTTGCAAGGAGTGAGAGGTAAAGAATCGGTTGACTTAGCCGCATTAGAACAGCTAATAGTCCGCTTCAGTCAATTAGTAGTAGAACAATCTTGGATTAAGGAAATTGATATTAATCCTTTGTTAGCACAAGCTAATGGGGACTCCTTACTAGCCCTTGATGCTCGGGTGGTACTACAAAAATCATCGAGCAAAGAAACTCAACTACCAAAACTAGCAATTCGTCCCTATCCTAATCAGTATATTTATACTTGGGAAATGCGTAATGGTACTAAAGTAAAAATTCGTCCGATTCGTCCTGAAGATGAACCATTGATAATTAAGTTTCATCACACAATTTCCGAGGAAAGTGTTTATTTTCGCTATTTTCACCTGATTAAACTAAGTCGAAGAATTGCTCACGAGCGCCTCACACGTTTATGTTTCATTGACTACGACCGACAAATAGCTTTAGTCGCAGATTACAAAAATCCCCACACCCAACAGCATGAAATTTTGGCTGTAGGTAGATTGAGTAAACTCAATGGAAAACGAGAAGCAGAATTTGCTCTCATAATTAGCGATCGCCATCAATGTCAGGGACTCGGAAGTGAGTTGTTACAACAACTTTTGCAAATTGGACGCGACGAACACCTGAAGAAAATCAGCGCCGAAATTCTGGCTGAAAATACGGCGATGCAACATGTTTGTAAAAAACTAGGATTTCATATCGAGCGTACAGAGGATCCTTCCGTGTTAACAGCAGAAATTCAACTGTAATTCTGTTCCATTTTTGGCGTTGCATATTTGCGGTTGGGAAACCAAATTTGTATAAGCTGAAACTATTGATAAATAAGGGGGAATTTTTTGTATATATTTAAATCATTCCGTGTTGATGCAACGCCCCTTTTTTTGTGTCAAGTCCAATTTCCTAGTAACAAATAAGGGTTTTTTTTAATCCTATTTTTGCAACACAACCCGTTTTATCCCATCTACAAAACTACCAATTATTCCATAGCTTTATAGTACTGTCTGTACTAGCAGAGGCGATAGTGTTACCGTCAGGACTGAATGCTATGCTATTGACGTCAGAATAGTGTCCTTTAAGAGTTTTAATTAAGTGACCCTGTAAATTCCATAGCTTCACGGTGTTATCGCTACTGCCAGAAGCTATGTTATTGTCGGGGCTAAATGCTACACTATTAACCCTATTAGTGTGTCCTTCGAGGGTCTTAATCGTATGACCCTGTAAATTCCAAAGCTTTATAGTTTTATCGTAACTAGCAGTGGCGATAATGTTACCACTGTAATTAAATACCACGTCCCACACAGATCCAGTATGCCCCTTTAGGGTTTTAATCTCCTGTGTCTGCAAATTCCACAGCTTAATAGTATTGTCCCAACTAGCAGTAGCGATGATTTTACTGTCGGGGCTAAATGCTACGTTAAAGACCACAGAGCCATGTCCTTCGAGGTTCTTAATTACGTATCCCTGTAAGTTCCAAAGCTTAATCGTTCCATCCGCATGACCAGAAGCGATGGTTTTGCCGTCAGGGCTAAATACCACACTAAAGACCATAGAACTATACCCATTATGAATAGTGTTAATCTCATTTCCCTGAAGGTCCCATAGCTTAATAGTACTGTCCCAACTGGCAGTAATGATGGTGCTATTGGGGCTAAATGCTACGCTCCAGACCGATCCTTCATGCCCTAACAGGGTTTTAATCTCTTCCCCCTGCAAATTCCACAACTTTATAGTGCCGTCTGTACTAGCAGAGGCAATGATGTTACCGTCAGGACTGAATGCTACACTATTAACATCAGAGTTATGCCCCTTGAGAGTTTTAATCTCTCCACCCTGAAAATTACCCATCTTATCGTTTGTGCTTTCCTTTACTCTATAAACCGTAAGCTGAATCATGCCCTTGAGGGTGGAATGCTTAAATACTAATTACGTCTTATGTGAATTAGAAGCTGAAGTGAAGAAGGCAGAAGGCAGGAGGCAGAGGGCAGAAGGGAGCAATTGGTAGGGGCTTCCGACCCGCTACCAATTGCAAGCCACCAAAATAAATTTGGTGGGGGTCTTAAACCCTTGCTCCCTCCGGTCGCCAGAAGCTCTACGGCATAGTCCTTCTGCCTTCTGCCGTCGAACTTCTGCCTTTCCTGATAACGTAAATTCGTGAGAATAATCACAAACGTGATTTAAGCCGATTCTTGAAATACTTGATATTACAAGGCTGAATCTCATTCACATTAGCCGTTAATTACTAATCTTTTCTGAAGAAATACTTTGTGTTAGGTTGTTAATAATTTTCAGCAATATAACTAGTCACCTCGTATAGCTGAAGATTAATTTAAATTAGTGCTTTTTTTCTCTTTTATAGGTGGGTTTAGCATTTTTGAGCAAACTATCTTTGTGATAGATGAATTGTCCACAAATTCATCACCTCTGCTGTATAAAGATTTTGAAGGTTATTCATATGTCTTCAATCAAGGTTAGAGTTAGGGTTTGATATATTTGGCAATAGTTTAGAGATAACTTTAATTTCAAACATTGTGATTTTCCTTTGTTAATTGTCAATACCAGTAGGGAGAAAAGTTGTGACTCTACCATAAGCAACAACATGGCAGATTTTTGTCCGCAAGGTGCGTACAAAAAACTTTTACAAAATAGTGGTTTTAGATTTTTTCAGTTTTATCACAAGATACACATATTAAATATCCACCTCAGGTCACAAAGTGACTTAGCAAGACTTCAGACTTGATGTTGATATGTGGAATGCTATCACACTGTGACTATATTTTTTGTGAAATCATGCCGAACACGTATTGATTACCCTTTTTTGAGTGAAAATAATTCTAGCGGCACTAAAAAAATAAATATTTTGAGCAGGTCTTCCCCAAGGGTTAAATCTTATTCCACAGAGTTTGACAAAAGATACAGGTAGTCTTAAAGATGTAATTATGAAGAACCTGGTGTAAGAACGATTTAGCGAGGACTACGACTCTTGCATGATATCGCCACAATCTGGGAATTAATCAAGGACAACTTCTAAGTTTACCCTTATCACTTTATTTGCCTTTGAATTGGGTAGATTTTATCTAGTTTTGTCAATATCCTGGTTCTTCCTTCCTTTTGCGACCCTTTCTCTAACTTACTTACAGCGATGTTAAGAAATATTTGACTAATGCATAGCATTTCAAGGAAAGAAATAATGATATTTCCGATCTAATTTAATATCACATTGTGACTTTTGTATATAATAGGATACATAATGGATAAACTAAAATTTGACAAAGCATTTGAGGGGTTGACACATCGACAGAAAGAGGTATTGCAGGAAATATTATCTGGTAAGACAGATAAAGCGATCGCCAAATCTAAAAACATAACAGAAGTATCTGTTAGAAAACATGTTCAAAGAATTTGCAAAGTATTTGAACTAAAAAATTTTCCTGGTCAACAGTACTCACAACGTCCTGTGTTGATCAATTTATTTGCGAAATACAAACCTGGATTAGTCAATTGTGAACTGTTGAATCTGGGTGTTGAGAATAACGAACAGCAATCTTTCACTTCTCCAGTTAGTATAGATTCTGCCTTTTATGTAGAACGCCCTCCAATTGAGAGTTATTGTTATGAGGAGATAGCAAAACCAGGAGCTCTACTGCGAATCAAAGCACCCCAGCATATGGGTAAAACATCGCTAATGGATCGAATTATTCAATATTCCAAAAGTATTGGTTATGAAACGGAAACTTTAAGTTTTAAACTGGCAGATAGTAAGATATTCACTGAACTAGATAAGTTTTCCAAATGGTTTTGTGCTGTTATAAGCAATAAGTTAAGGTTGCCTAACAAGCTAGATGATTATTGGAACGATCTTTTTGGATGTAATTACAATACCACAATTTATTTGCAGGATTATCTGTTAAAAGAAATCAACAGCCCTTTGGTTCTTGCTTTGGATGACGTGGATTTGGTTTTTGAGCATTCTACAATAGCGAATGATTTCTGTGTACTGCTCCGAGGTTGGCACGAGCAAGCCCGTCGCGGTAATCGCGATAGTGAAACTTGGCAAAAACTTCGCCTGATTATCGTACACGCAACAGATATTTACAGTTCAATGGATATAAATTCCTCACCTCTGGCTAATGTGGGTAAAATTGTTGAGTTACCGGAGTTGAACCATGAACAAGTAAAAGATTTAGCACATAAGCATAAACTGGATTGGAGTGATGTTCAGGTTAATAAACTAGTTAATTTAGTAGGAGGACATCCATATTTAGTGCAGTTAGCTCTTGATTACATGAAGTATTCAAATGTAACTCTAGAACAACTGTTGCAACAAGCTCCCACAGAAGCTGGTATTTATAGTAACTATCTACGCCAACATTTAGGAGAACTCGAAGAAAATCCCAAGTTGGCAGCGGCTTTCCAAGATGTAGTACTCAAAAACGATTGGGTTCAATTAGATCCAGTACAAGCGTTTAAGTTACATAGTATGGGAATAGTCAAAATAGAGGGTAATAATGTAAAGCCCAACTGCCAATTATACCACAGTTATTTTAAGGTTCATCTTAGTAAGATCTGTTTGCCCTGAATCTACTCTTTGTGTTAGCAGTTTTTTGACAAAGTTGATTTTTCAGACAGTTGTGGTTTTGAGTACTTTCAAAAGATGCAAAAATCAATAAAAAAAACACAAGAATATTATCAAGCTGGGGCAACTCTACCTCCCGATGCTCCTAGTTATGTATCAAGACAAGCTGATCGAGAATTCTATGAAGCATTAAAAGCTGGCGATTATTGTTATGTGCTGGGTTCTCGTCAAATGGGTAAATCTAGCTTGGAGGTACGAACACGAAAAAAATTAGAAGCAGAGGATGTTGCTTGTGTTGTAATCGATCTATCTGTATTTGGAACCCAAAATGTTACTACAGAGCAGTGGTATGCAAACATCATCCAAAGTCTGGCTAAAAGTTTTAACTTAAAGTTTGAGCTACCACTTTGGTGGCGAAAGCATGAGATGTTATCTATTATGCAGCGATTTATTGACTTTATTGAAGAAGTTTTGCTTGTACAGATAAGCCAGCATATTGTCATTTTTATAGATGAAATTGATAGTGTTTTTAGCTTAGATTTTAAAACAGATGATTTTTTTATTTTTATTAGGAGTTGCTATAACCGCAGAACTTATAGACCAGAATATCATCGTTTAACCTTTGCCCTTATTGGTGTAGCAAACCCATCAGAATTGATTCGGGATAAAAAACGAACTCCCTTTAATATTGGTAGAACCATTATATTGAATGGTTTTCAGTTAGAGGAATCTCAATTGTTAGCTAAGGGATTAGAAGGCAAAGTAAAAAATCCTCAAAAAGTTATTAAAGAAATATTAAGATGGACGGGTGGACAACCCTTTCTAACCCAAAAACTTTGTAAATTAGTCCTTGATTATCAATCTAAGATTATTGTTGCAGCCGAAGCGCAGAGTGTTGAAAATATAGTCAAGCTGCATATTATTGAAAATTGGGAATCACAGGATGAACCAGTTCATTTAAAGACAATTCGCGATCGCCTTTTGAAGGATAAAACTAAGATAAACCAGAAGCTAAAATTATATGATTCTATTTTACAAGCAGGCAGAGCAAGCACTGATGATTATGATTTAGAGATGAATTTACGGCTTACAGGATTAGTAGTCAAATGCGAAGGGAAATTACAGGTATATAACCAAATATATAAAGAAGTTTTTAACCAAGATTGGGTCAAACAAGAATTTAATAAGCTTCGACCTTATGCAGAATCCTTGAGAGCTTGGCTAGAAACTCAAGATGATTCGCTGCTATTACATGGAGAAGAACTTAGTTATGGATTGAAGTGGTTGAAAGATAAAGGCTTAGTTCCAAAAGATGATTTTAGTCTTAAGGAGTATAAGTTTTTGATCGCTAGTTCGATCGCAGACAAACGCGGGACTTTAACACAAGCAGATCGGAAAACCATTAAATTGGCAGAAAATTTGCTCCGGAAGCTTGACAATCCCTTACCTATAATCAGAAGAGTATTGTCGGCTGATATAACTAGAGCGGAGCCTGCTCTTACCCAGAAAATTTTCCAGTGCATTCTTGATGATAAACTTCCCAAGAAGCAGATTGAGGATAAAGCTGGCTGGATAGCTAGAATAGTTGATGAATTTATAATTAAGGATTGGCATCAAGATAAGCAGGGACATCTAAGAACAATACGTGAAAAACTATTAAAAAGCAAAAACACTAATAATTTACTAAAAATTTATCGCCAAATTTTGCAACAGCGACCAAGGATAAAAACAAATAATAGCCTTGAGCAGCAAGAGCTGATTAAATTGGGATTGGTAGTTAATCAGAGGGGAAATCTAGTAGTTGGGAATGGTATTTATGAGATTGTTTTCAATCAAGACTGGGTTAGTAAAGAACTAAATAAACGTAAGTATAGAAAACAGAAATACTTAAATTTTTTTACTTTTATAGTAGTTGTTATTTTATTCACTGTATCTTTTATTTACAGGAGACATCATCCTAGAAAAATGGCTGAAGTGCCAAATGTTCCGAAAGGTAATTTTAAGTATGGTGGCTCTACAACTTTTGCATCGCTGCGCACTGATAAAATAATTTCTACAGTCAAAAAAGCACACCCGAATTTTAATTTAGAATATGTAAAGTCGAAAAAATATAATCCAGGCTCAGGTACAGGAATTCAAATGCTTATCGATGGAGAAATAGATTTTTCTGAGTCTTCTCGACCTGTCAAAGAATTTGAGATCCAACTGGCTAAAGAAAAAGGATTTGAAATGGAATTTAGACCGATAGCAATTGATGGAATTGCTGTTTATGTCAATTCCGGGTTAGCTGTTGGGGAATTGACTATATCTGAATTACGGAAAATTTTTACTGGGGAAATCAATAACTGGCAAGAATTAAATTCTAATTACAAAGATTGTAATATTCAGATTTTTAGTCGTAATTTGAAGGCTGGTGGAACTGTAGATTATTTTAAAGAAAATGTGTTAGCAGAGCAAGAGTTTGCAGATTTTGAAGAAGTGAAAAGCACAACTGAATCTGTCCATAAGGTATCTATAAGTCCTTGTGGAATTAGTTATGCAACAGCTTCACAAGTTGTCAACCAAAAGGAAGCAAAAATTAAGCTTCTCTCTCTTGCAACAAATAAAAATTACAGTTACATTTCCCCAAGAAGTAAAGATAACTTTTATTCCACCAATATAAAAGCTTTTAGTGATGGTTCCTATCCCATTACTCGGAAAATTTTTGTGGTTATTAAAAAAGATGCTGGTCAAGCCCAAAAGGCTGGTGAAGCTTATGTCAACTTATTTCTTAGTGATGAAGGTAAAGAATTAATTAAAGAGGCTGGTTTTGTACCTATTGATGTCGATCGCTCAAAATAAGATTGTGTTGCAAAAATAGGATAAAAAACAATAAGAAGATTTTATATTCTATGTAGTCTTGATAGTTTCACAAGATAAGTAAA
Source organism: Mastigocoleus testarum BC008 (assembly GCF_001456025.1). Lineage (GTDB taxonomy): Bacteria > Cyanobacteriota > Cyanobacteriia > Cyanobacteriales > Nostocaceae > Mastigocoleus > Mastigocoleus testarum. The sequence goes on along the minus strand of NZ_LMTZ01000055.1, from coordinate 79,924 downwards.
TCCGTAGCCCAAAACTATAAAAATACAAAACCATAAAAATAACTTTTAAATATATTCCAATTGAGTCTATATTCTCAATAATAAAAGTCAATTGAGATGAAATACTCTGGTTTCTTACCTCTGAAAGTTTAAGACTTATTAATTATTTATTTTCTCAAATATAAAATTCTTCTGAAACTAACTATTTTCTGGAGTAAATAATTGCATAATACAAAGTATGTTACATATAAATATTCGACATGAACGCGATAAATAGTACTTTTAATTCTACAGATTTACCTTTGTATTCTCCTGAAGATGTGGATTTGGAAGTTTTCAACTCTATCCGAAGTCCCGATGACATGCAAGGAAAGCCTGTAGAGGATATGAAACGATTGTTTCATAAAGAAGTTGTCGTTGATGATGAAACCTCAATAGATATAGAAACTATTCGGGTACCAGGGTTTATTGGGATTGCAGATGGGGAGACGATTACTAACTTTGAAGGAAAAACGGTTTCTGGACATCAAGATATCATTCAATTTCTCGATAGATACGGTTTGCTAGTTTGCACCTATCAATACAATAAGGATCGTTACGGTCAAGCCGTCGATTTACGTCATCCTCCCCAGAGTAATTATGACATCCATAATTTGATGGAAATTTTCATCAAAAATGAGGGACATCACTCTGGTGTAATTGTACCTGTTATTAGAGAAAGTGGAGCCAAAGCTTTTGCCTCTTTTAACGAACCCGATGATTACCATAAGGGTTTATATGGAGAAAATGGGTTTGTTGCAGTAGCACAACACTTAGTTTTTCCCAAATTTGTGACGCCAGATCTGCAGAGGGGATATACCAATAGCATTATCTGTTGGATGGGACTAATGAATCCCTTCGTTCAATTTTCCAGCAATAATTTTAATGGAGGAGACCCCACTCGCGTTCTTAATAAGACTAGTCTCAAAGAATTGCTCAAAAATTGTGCTTTAGCTAGTCTAGGTGATGAAAGCGCAGTAGAATTCCTTAATAATCCTGAAAATAAAGCTTATTGCTCTGAATTTGTTTATATCAGTTTGAATACTATCGTTTATCCCTTTAATCTCAAAGGGTTAACTTCAATATTAGATGGGGATGAAGGTAAAGCCAAAGAAATTCTGGAAATTCAGAAGCAACAGAATGGCAGACAAGAAAATATTCTCAGTAGCAAAAGCTTAAACCCACAATTAAAAGCTTTTAATATTCCAATGCCAATTGTACCTCCTGATTTACCACCCTTGGATGTACTCATGACAAACAATGGAATTGCTGTAGATCCTAACAGTATTCCTTTTCCACCTTTTACCCTTTCTCAAGTATTGCGTCGTGCTTTCCGTACTTTGTTACCCCGTCATCAAGACGTTAATGATACCAAAATTATTGAAGCACAAGTGAAGCTTTTTGGATATTTAGAGCCTCTAATCTTAAGACAATTGGGTCTTGACAATTCTTCTTTGAGCAGAATAAGTCAAGAATCAAGTACAGAAATAGATCAGAAAGTAAAATCAGTGCGGGAATTTATCGCCTTTACTCAATCGACCTTACAACAAAACTATAGCAGTTATGCCGAACTCGATTTGATTGTCGATAAAATTATGACAAAAGTAGATGAATTGATCGGCGCAGATGATGCAAAATATTTTGTTCCACCACGCATTTATGTAGACTTGGGACAAAATGATGGTGATGGAAATTTACCTCAAGGTTGGGGATTTAAGTTGAATACTGTAGGTGCATTAATCTATCGAGGTGCACTAAGGGATATCTCTGTAAATATTCCACCATTAACACCAAAAGTTTCTCCAGAGAATAGTTCTCAAGGTAGAAAATCGCAACTAAGGTGATTCTTATACCAATTCAATAAATCATTGCAACAGATTCTCCGGTAGAGACGTTGCATGCAACGTCTCTACAAAATCTATCTGTCTCATTATTTTTCTAAATTGGTATTACGTTCGTTAGACGCGATATATCGCGTCTGATACGAATCAAATAAAATTTATCATTTGAACTTAAACAGTTTTTTGCTTTGTTTAGAAGATAGGAACACAAAAAAGTTACCAATAAATTTATTTCTTCAATTCCGCATGAAGACCTACTGATTGCAGATATCAATCTTACTGAAGTTACTAATACTATTGTTACTGGTATCGATAGTACTTTTTGTTCTCAGTGTTTACGTAATCAATGTCACATTTTGAGATGATTTAGCAATTAAATATTGATAATCACCTAAGAGGTATTCCATGAAGCGATCGCAATACTAAGATTAGTTTTAATTATTCAACCTCATCGATTATTAACAGTATTGAATCAAAACCAATAGACATGTGATTATGATGATGTGAGTAGATGTCTATGGTTAATAACCAATAGCTATCAAAAAATAAATCAACAATAAATTTGCACGCACTAATCGTCATAAGTAAAGTTTAAAATAACAATATTATTTTGATCGCCCGGTTTATTACATAAGATTTCTTGACCTTTTGTATGCTCGTCTTTAATACATGTCACTTGGTCTTCTAATGCTTGTAAATTATTTTTATATTTTTCCGGATCGATATTGAAACCGCGACGAAATTGACGCCAAGCAACATCAAGGTTTTTATCTCCGCAACGCATCTCAACCTCTCCACCCTTGGCGTCAACTTCATTAAGCTTAAGTTCTTTCACTGGATTTTCTATGTCAACAAATTTGCAATTCTGTACTTTCGGAGAACGGTCGCAAGAAGCTAAAATGGTTAATACCGCTAAGGCAAACATCCCATTGAAAATCTTGATTAATTTGTCCATACTTTATACTTTGAGATATGAATTATCTCAGATAAACTTTAATGCAATCTAATTACCCTTCGCTCATGATTGTATCAAGATTATATATATTTTTTTGTTTTTGAATAAAAATTTTTGAGGCTTACCGATAGTACTTATCCATTAAATGTGGCTTTTTGGTGCTTGGAAGAGAGTAAGATATTTTATTCTCAATATTTAAATTTCCACTTACTCTGCAATCTATAAATGCTAAAGATTTTGTGAAGAAAATATTCTAGAAACGTAATTCGAGCCACAAATACACGCTTTGCAAAAGCGCTAATAGATTCTGTAATCTGTTTAAGTATTTATGAATTTCATAATCAACTAATTTATACCTTAAACTCCTATAGTAGTTTGTACTATCTGATTTGTTTAAATATTCATTATTTGAGATATAAATTATTTTAAACGTGACAAAATGGAATAAAAAACTGTGCCCATTAATTTATTCGAATATGAAGAATTAGCAAAAAAACAATTGTCTCAAATGGCGTTTGATTATTACAGCAGTGGTGCGTGGGATGAATTGACCCTACGTGATAATAGGGTAGCCTTTGAGCGTATGAAATTAAAACCCCGCGTACTTATAGATGTTAGCGATCGCAATTTGAGTACTTCAATTTTAGGACAATCTCTGCAATCTCCTCTGTTAACTGCACCGATGGCTTTTCAATGCTTAGCCCATGAAGAGGGAGAAATTGCAACAGCACGAGCGGCAAAAAAAGCCGGTGTTGGTATGACACTAAGTACCATGTCTACTAAAAGTATTGAAGAAGTAGCAACGCAAGGTAATTATTCAGATATTAATTCTTCAAGTAATAATTCTAATAATACTCCCAGATGGTTTCAACTTTATATCCATAAGGATCGAGATTTAACCAGTAACTTAGTAAAAAGAGCTTATGCTGCTGGTTACAATGCACTTTGTTTGACTGTAGATGCTCCAGTTTTAGGACAGCGAGAACGGGACAGACGGAACGAATTTACTTTACCAGCAGGTTTAAATTTAGCTAATCTTGCCAGCATATCAGATTTGGAAATTCCCACTGAGCATGGCGAATCAGGATTACTGTTATACTTCGCCCAACAGCTAGACCCAGCAATCACTTGGAAAGATTTAGCATGGTTGCGATCGCTATCTCCCCTACCCTTGATCGTTAAAGGAATTTTGCGGGGTGACGATGCTCTTCGCGCTGTTGAATACGGGGCTAAAGCTATTATTGTTTCTAACCACGGTGGGCGTCAACTTGATGGCGCGATCGCTTCTTTTGATGCTTTACCTGAAGTTATTACAGCTGTCGATGGTCAAGTTCCAATACTTGTAGATGGTGGTATTCGTCGAGGGGTAGATATTCTCAAAGCATTAGCCTTGGGTGCTTCTGGAGTACTAATTGGAAGACCGATTTTGTGGGGTCTTGCGGTGGGAGGAGAAGCAGGAGTAACTCATGTTCTAGACATTTTACGAAATGAACTATCTGTTGCAATGGCATTATGTGGTTGTAGCAGAATCCAAGATATTGATTTGAGTTTGGTGAGATAAACTCAAAAATCCTTGGGAAATATACCTTATAACCCAATACAGTTCAGTTAAGACTAAATTAGTTGGTAGAGACGTTGCATGCAACGTCTCTACAGACCTGAAATCATCACTAAAAAACCTTAACTGAAGCGTATCTGTGGGGGCGAAGTAATGTTAGCTAAGCGGGGCGCGTTATAGACAGCAAAGCTGTATGACTACGTCACGCAATACCTACGGTACGCTACGCTAGCAACGCTAACATCCGCTAGGATGCGGGCAAACACAAAGTGTTAGCAAGGCACACAGACACTTTAGTGTCTACAGCGCACAGTAATGAGTAATAAGTAGTAAGTAATAAGTAATAAGTAATAAGTAAAAGGGTTATTAGGTAATAACCACCGTCTTTTCAAGAGGGTTATATAGTAACTAATTAAGCGGACTTGATATGACTTCTGACTTCTGACTTCTGACTTCTAACTCCTGACTCCTGACCCCTAACTTCTGACTTCTGACTTCTGACTTCTAACTCCTGACTCCTGACCCCTGACTTCTGACTTCTAACTCCTGACTTCTAACTCCTGACTTCTAACTCCTGACTTCTGACTTCTAACTCCTGACCCCTGACTCCTGACTCCTGACCCCTGACTCCTGACCCCTGACTCCTGACTTCTGACTTCTGACTCCTGACCCCTGACTTCTGACTTCTGACTCCTGACTTCTAACTCCTGACTTCTAACTCCTGACTTCTAACTCCTGACTTCTGACTTCTAACTCCTGACTCCTGACCCCTGACTCCTGACTCCTGACCCCTGACTCCTGACCCCTGACTCCTGACCCCTGACTCCTGACTTCTGACTTCTGACTCCTGACCCCTGACTCCTGACTTCTGACTTCTGACTCCTGACCCCTGACTTCTGACTTCTAACTCCTGACCCCTGACCCCTAAACCTCCCCAAAAGCAAACACTAATTACCAATTAATGCAGCTTGTTGTCCCTCTGGAGAAGTTGCGTAACCCAAAAATGCTTTTACTCCAGAACTAGGAGGATTTTTATAAACGTAAAATAACTCTCTAGTATATGGATAATTGGCAGCCTCAGGTGTTACTCCATCTACCCTAAGTACCCGCGCTGTTGATTGATTTTGCACCTGAGCAAAAGTTGCATAACCAATCCCGTTAAGTCCCAGAACGCGTATTAGCCCTGTGGTTTCATCTCGTGGTAGCGTAGTTATATTTGGTGTGGTACCAAAATCATTTCCTCCAAGGGCCAACTTCTTAAAAGTTTGGTGGGTACCACTCACCGGAGGACGGTTAATTACTAGGATACTTCCATTAGAACCACCGACTTGCGACCAGTTATTAACTTTTCCTTCGAAAATATCTTTTACTTGAGCGCTAGTTAATCCTTCCTGGATAAAAGAATTATCTCTACCTACAATTACTGCGATCGCATCACTAGCTATTGGAACCGCAACTAATCCTTGAGCTTTTTCTTCTGGTTTTAGAGGTCTAGAAGTTGCAGCGATATCAATTTTACTATCAATCAGAGCATTAATACCATTACTGCTACCGGTAGCTGATGTGAGTATACTTGTACCTTGAAACTTCCTCTCAAAACTTCTTTTGAGATTTTGATTAATTGTTACCATAGTGGTAGAACCATCAATTCTTATATCAGTACCACTAGAAACAGAATTTGGCGAAGGGAAAGCTTCAGGGATTGGTGCTGCTACCGGTGCTTGAGTAACTTCAGGGGCTACTTGATTTTGATTATTTTTAGGAAGTATTTGAACGTTATCCTGTTGCGTAGGATTACGCATGAAGAACCACCAATAACCCCCACCAAGCAAAACTATAAATAAGAGTATAAAAACAATAGGAGGAGGACCTTTTCTCTGACTCATAAAATTTAATTTATTTTTGTTTACTCACACCTTATTGCTCTAAGTATAAATCCGACTAGGATAATAAAAGAAGTTACAAAATAACAATTTTTTCTTCGATTTAAATCAATAACTTTGGGGTCAGTACTGAGCAAACAAAGTAAATCGATATTTTTTCTGTAATATGTGGTTTTATAGATAGGTCGATTAATTAATTGACTTACTTACTTACTTACTATGGTAATTTCTTGGGGTCGGAATCTTCTAACATTTGTAAGCGACGAGCAACTTCATCATCCAAGGTCATATTTTCCAAGTCAGCTTGCAGTTTTTCCGCTCGATTTTCCGAAAGTTCAGCCAAAGCTTCTGCACTTAAATTTCGCCGTTCCACAGCACTTTTAGCGGCTTCAAATTGATTTTTTGCAGAACCAATGTCAAATTCATTATTAACTTTGGCAATTTGTTCTAATGCAGCATTGACTTCAGACATATCTTTCATATTCTGCATTTCAGTCTTATAAGCTTCTAGCTTAATCCGTTCTCGCTTGAGCTTATCTTTGGAAGCAGTTACTGCATTTTCGGCTTGCTTGACCATTTCTTCAAGCTTCGGCAAAATCTGTTCTACTTGGACAACTCTGGTCATAGCCATTCGTGCAGCTTCTTCGTTACTCTGTTTCTTTGCTGTTAAAGCTTGTCTTTCAAAGGTTTGCAACTCTTTGACTTTATCTTCATACTTTTGCTTTGCTCTTTTATAAGCACCTTCTTGAGCAGCCACAGCTTGTGCTAACTTTTGCACAGATTCTTGCATTGATTGTAGAGATTCTTCTGCAACTGCTACAGCAACTTTACCACCAGACTCTACGGGTAATCCCCATAACCAGTTCCAAATACTAATGGTTACACGTCCGGCTTTATCACCCATTAGCCAGTAAATAAATTTTTTCATGAATTAAATATATAAACAGACACAATAATAAACGCGAGTAATAATTATGATTTATGATCCAGCTTGGCCGCAATATTTTTACTTTCTTTACTTCATTATTGAGTAATGCAATCGAGCTTAATTTTTAGAGTCAAAACTTTTAGAGTCAAAACCTTTCAAATTAAACAGCTACTACTTAAAAATGAATTGAAGTTTTGTGGTACTGTATATCTGCTATGGTAACACCTTAAAGTTTGTAAAGCGCCTGATATGAGGCGTGTAATTTTCCATAAGGTTAAGATAAGAATTGGGAATTAGGTGACGCCCACGCTGCTATTACAGTGATAAACTACATTCCCAGTCGCCAGTCGCTATATGCCGCAGGCGGCACGCAGTGCTATCCCCAATCCCTAAAACTGTGAATCGATTACTTATCAACTAATGCAACTTTTTTCCCTTGTGGGGAAGTTGCGTAACCTAGAAATGCTTTTACTGCAGGACTAGGAGGATTTTTGTAAACGTAAAACAAATTTCGCTTATAGGGATAGTTAGAAGCTTGCGGTGTAAGACCATCTATAGGAATTACCCGCGCCATTGATTGATTTTGAACCTGGGGAAAGGTAGCGTAAGCAATACCATTAAGTGACAAAGCACGGATCAATCCTGTAGTTTCATCCCGTGGTAACGTCGTGATGTTTGGTGTTGTACCAAAATTATTTCCTCCAAGAGCTACCTTTTTAAAGGTTTGATGGGTACCGCTAACAGGAGGACGATTCATTACTAAAATACTTCCATCAGATCCACCTACTTCCGACCAGTTATTAACTTTGCCTTGAAAAATATCTGCTACTTGATTGCTAGTTAATCCTTCTTTGATGAAGAGATTATCTTTACCCACCATTACTGCGATCGCATCACTACCCATAGGTATTGCAACTAATCCCTGAGCTTCTTCTTCTGGAGTCAGAGTTCTAGAAACTGCAGCGATATCAACTTTATTATCAATCAGAGCTTTAATACCATGACCACTACCATAAGCGGTTGTGACTACGCTTGTACCTTGAAATTTGCTCTCAAAACCTTTCTGGAGATTTTGATTAATTATCGCCATGCTGGTAGAACCATCAATTTTTATATTCGTACCGGGAGCGACAGAAGTTGGTTTGGAAAAACTTAGAGATACAGGTTGATTTTTTTGAGTACTTTCTCGATTAATTGGATTATTTGCTAATTTTTGTTTGTTACTCTGTGCTTTGAGATCGGATTTGTCCTTTTGAATAATCAAACTGTTAGCCAAGAATTTTTTGCTATCCAGTGCTTTTGTCTCAGACTTCCCCTCTAGAGTAATGGGATTATTTGACAATAGTTTTTTACTATTTTGTGCTGTAACGTCAGATTTACTCGCAAGCAACCACCAATAACTACCACCAAGCAACAGTATCGGTAAAAGCATAGAAAATATTGGGGAAAGGCTGCTTTTTTTACTCATAAAGTTTGATTTCTTTATTGTTGTTTACTGATGTATCCCAGTTATCAGTATAAATGTTGTCAGAGAAATTACAAACCTGAATATATCGCTACACATAAATTGAAACAGACCGCGATCTTAGGGTGTTAACGGCTAGCGCAACTTACTGTAAGTATTGTGGAGCATCAGATAGCAAAAGTTAAAAGATAAAAAAATAGAGATGCAACATAACTACATCTCTACAGCCGAATTAATATTAATTTCAATTAATTATTAATTTCTATTGATTACTAATTTCTATCAATAATTAATTACCAACCAATGCAGCTTGTTGTCCTTCGGGAGAAGTTGCGTAACCCAAGAAATCTTGAACTGGACGACTGGGAGGATTTTTATAAACGTAAGATAACTGTCGAACGTAGGGATAGTTAGCAGCTTCCGGTTTGAGACTATCTATGGGAAGTACCCGCGCTGTTGACTGGTTTTGAACCTGAGCAAAAGTAGCGTAGCCAATACCATTAACTCCTAAAGAGCGGATTAGCCCAGTTGTTTCATCCCTTGGTAAAGTAGTGATATTTAATGTAGTACCGAAGTTATTACCTTTAAGTACCAATTCTTTAAAAGTCTGATGGGTACCGCTAACCGCAGGACGATTAATTACTCGGATACTTCCATTTGAACCACCGACCTGAGACCAGTTATTAACTTTACCTTGAAATATATCTGCCACTTGATCGGTGGTTAACCCTCCGCGGATAAAAGAATTATCTATGCCGACGATGATTGCGATCGCATCGTTTGCAACGGGTACTGCGACCAATCCTTGACTTTGTTCTTGTTGAGTTAGGGGTCTAGAAACCGCAGCAATGTCAATGGTACCTTTACTTAAAGCTTGGATACCATTACTGCTACCCTTGGCATTTGTTATAACACTCGCACCTTGAAATTTTTTTTCAAAACCTCTTTTGAGATTTTGATTAATGGTCACCATACTGGTAGAACCATCAATTCTTACACTAGTATCTGGAGATACGGAAGTTGGTGCGGGAAAAACAGGAGTAACTTGTTGATAACCTTGACCTGTTTGATTTTTAGACGATTGACCACTATTTTGTACCGTGGTTTCTGGCTTACGCATGAAGAACCACCAATAACCACCACCGAGCAAAGCTAGGAATAAAAGTATAAAAACAATCGGGGGAGGACCACTTTTTTTACTCATAATATTTAATTTGATTTGTAGTTAAAACTTAAACTTACGTATTTACTTATTCTGGTAGTTGCTTAGGATCGGAATCTTCTAAAATTTGTAGACGACGAGCAACTTCGTCATCTAAAGTCATATTTTCCAAATCAGCTTGTAACTTTTCCGCCGGATTTTCTGATAATTCAGCCAAGGCTTCCGCACTTAAGTTTCGACGTTCGACTGCACCTTTGGCTGCTTCAAATTGACTTTTCGCTGAACCGATATCAAATTCGTTGTTAACTTTCGCAATCTGTTCTAATGCGGCATTGACCTCAGAAATATCTTTCATATTCTGCATGTCAGCCTTATATGATTCTAACTTAATCCGTTCCCGGTTTAGCTTATCTTTGGAAGCATTGACTGCTGTTTCAGCTTGTTTAACCATCTCTTCAAGCTTCGGTAAAATCTGTTCCGCTTGGACAACTCTAGTCATCGCCAGCCTTGCAGCTTCTTGATTCCCCTGTTTTTGTGCAGTCAAAGCTTGTTTTTCAAAGGTTTTTAGCTCTTTGATTTTTTCTTCATATTTTTGCTTTGCCCTTTTATAAGCACCTTCTTGACCGGCAACTGCTTGTGCTAATTTTTGCACGGATTCTTGCATTGATTGTAGCGATTCCTCCGCAACCGCTACGGCAACTTTACCACCAGATTCTACGGGTATTCCCCATAACCAATTCCAAGCTCCAACTACAGTACGACCGGCTTTGTCACCCATCAGCCAATAAATAACTTTTTTCATTTTAAGTAAAAATAAATACTGAATTACTGTAAGTGCGTAAACACTCAGATTGTAACTTTATAAAACTAGGATGTGTCCAAGTATAATACCTGAAAGCTAATATAAAAATAGTTACTTAATACCTAGATGACTTGCTACCGCATATATACTAAACTTATTGGGACGCTCGCAGTATTTTAACCCTGCAATAACATATTAAAAATGACTTCTGCACCTAATCTTAATTATGATCATCTGTTTTATGCAGGCAGGAAAATGAAAGCTAAATTTTATTTGTAGCTTGATTTTACCTATAAAATTAACTGATGTTCTCCCTTCGTCTTATAAACGTGGGACTATAAGAATCACCCAGTAATTGTTATTTATTTGTGAATAAAATACTTGCAGAAATCAAAATAGATAATGTATCCACTCCATTTATCCACATTTCTAAGTCATCGGAAGTGTATAGGAGGAAGGAAGGATATGAAAATCGAGTGCCAAATTTACTAATGGGACCCCAAGGATTTATTTGGTATCCCGATTTTATTGGGTTTGATATGTTGAGCGATGCTGAAAGTTATTGGGTAAAGATAGCAGTTTCTCAAACCTTAGAGATGGATCCAATTATTGCTGCGGCTAAGGACTCCTTTGAAGCTAGTGCGATCGCCCTTCCTTTCCAAATTGTTGATGGGGAACGGGTATATCTTTTTGGAGATGACGATGCTACGATTTTTTCTTTTACATTACCGGTAGGACACTATCAATTATTATTTCAAAATCGCAATTTCACTACGGAGGAGATCGAAAATTCTCCCCATCTCAAATACAGGGATCTTGACGGTGATGATTGTGATCGCATTCCAGAATTATGTATCCTGACCTTTATACCTACAAACACAGCAATTAAACCTGAAATTTTAGTTTATAAAGGTTCTCTTGAAACCACTGAGCCTCCTGAACCGTTAATTCTTTGCGATCAATAATTCTTCTTATTTATGGGATTACTATGAAGGGAACAGGGAGTTAAATGCGTCTTATCTATCTGAGTGGTAAATCTTAATAATCTTAGATGCAATGCTACTGACATTCATATTGCTGTTTTATTGAAAGCTACAGGCTTGTTCAATTACCAATTACCCATTACCCATTACCAATTACCAATTACCCATTACCACCTAATGTAAAGACTTCTTATATTTCTTATGCCCCAAGCTCAGTTATCATGCCAAAAGTGAACGAATAGTCCAAGAAAAGCTGAGCGATGAGTGTTGCTGTCAAAAATCCTCCCGATCTAGCCTCCCGGTTAGTAAATGGAGTGCTATCAATTAAACCTTTAGCTGACTTTGCTAAACACCAAGCACGTCAAATGATGATTAAACGTGCGGAAAAAATTGGCGTACCTTGGACAAAAACAGTCGAACAATTGCAATTACGTAATTGGGAAACCGATTTAGCAAAAGTACAAAATCACCAAATTTCTTATCCAGATTATTACCTCACCTCATTTCATGCTTACGAACAAGGTAATATGAGTTGGCTAGCTGCTTTTGAGGTAGAATCTGCAGCTTACGCCGTTCACGCTAAACTTTGGGGTGGTACCAATTCGGAAGGTGATGCAAAACTACGCCAAAGCTATCACGATGTCCTCAAGGTCGAAATTTCCCAAACACCCGAAAATATTCTAGATTTGGGTTGCAGTGTAGGTCTGAGCACCTTTGCTTTACAAGAAATTTATCCCCACGCCAAAATCACAGGTGTAGATTTATCTCCCTACTTTTTAGCTGTTGCTAACTATAATTCAAAACAACGTCAAGCTAATATCAATTGGGTTCATGCAGCTGCAGAATCCACAGGGTTAAAAGATGCTTTATATGACTTAGTATCTATCTGTTTGGTTTGTCACGAATTACCCCAGTCAGCAACTAGACAGATATTTGCAGAGGCTAAACGTTTGCTGACTCCTGGTGGATATTTTGCAATTATGGATATGAATCCTTGCTCGGAAGCTTTCAAAAAAATGCCACCTTATGTGTTGACATTACTTAAAAGTACTGAGCCTTATCTTGATGAGTACTTCAGTTTCGACATTAAGCAAGCTCTAATTGATGCTGGATTCCAGACTCCTAGCATCAGCTTCAATAGTCCTCGACATCGTACAGTCATTGCTCGGGTATAAAAAATTTGAGCGAACTGAATTATTTAATATTGTGGGGAGTTTTACCACCACTACTACTTTTATTTTACTATTTTCACCGCGTTCCCAATAGCCCGTCCCTGTTTCGTCTACTGTTGTTTTTTGCACTTGGAGCAATTTCTGGTGGGATTGCTCTTATTTTACAATCCAATTTTGAAATAATTCTGGGTACATTTACAAATTGGCAAAGCATTAGAGGCTACCTAGTGGTAGAAATTTGGCGACAACTTGTAAAAGTTGCACCAATTGAAGAAACTTGTAAATTAGCTACTGTATTCTTACCTGCTTGGTTTTTTCAAAGACGGTACAAATTACGACGTACTAGTCTCTTTTTATTTGCGATCGCAGTTTCTTTGGGATTTACTGCCCAACAAAATTGTGTTTCTCTACTTAATGGCACTGAATCAATTGTAGAAAGGTTAATTCGTACGCCAGCACATGCAATGTTTTCTGCACCTTGGGCATATGCGATTGCAATTACTGTTGGATGTAGAATCGATTCCGAAGACGATCGCAAGCTATTTCCCCAAGCTTGGATTAATTCTATAATTTGTCATGCATTGGTAAATATTCTTTCGAGCGCTTCGCGCGAGCCTTCACTCAGCTTTTTGAACTATGGGTTATTCCCATTATTATTGTGGATGTTCTGGCGCTTGGAACAATTACTGCGCAAAATCGAACGCAAGTCGTCAATAATTCTCGTCACAGCAAAAACTCCCAAACATCGTTACTTCCAGCGCGGTTTGATTTTATTAACCTTGATATTAGGTGGTAATGCAATTTTTGGTTTATTTCTTCTTGCTCGAATTTTAAGTCCCTTAAGCTGGGGAGAATTTTTCGGGTCAAGTATTTTGTGGTTTACACTAAGTCGTTCTTTAGTAAATATAGGTTTTGGGATCTTAGCTTGGGGAATATATCGCTACCTATACTTTTCCGGAACCCAGTATTTACCACAGAAGCTTGATGGGTTAGAGCATACTGAAGAATCACCTTATAGCAGAAGTCAGGAGACAGGAGACAGGAGTCAGGAGTGAAACCTGCTTTACGTATAATATCATGTCCGCTTAATTACTTATGAAAAAATATGTTTGTTTGTAGTAGCGCTTTAGCGCCAATATCTTTACTATGGCGCTAAAGCGCTACTACGAACCTTATCGCAAGTGTTTTACCGGACATGATATAACTTCTAGCTTTTTGGCTACACCTCACTTACTTGCAATCCGCTATAAGTTTTTTTAGAAGTTTTCTGGAGGTTAGAAACTCCAAATAATAAAATGTAGAGACGCTAAAGTAGAGGTGTTCTATGGAACGTCTCTACAAAATCTCTACAAAGTTTATTGCTTAAAGAAAGCTTGTTATACCTGCATCAATACAGGCTGATTTTGAACGCCAGTTTGGGAATTATCTCCAGATTCGGTGCAATAGATTTCACAAGAATTATTTGGGCTTTCGATTAGCTTAACCTTATGAAGTTTTGCTCCTAATTCCTTGATCGGCGATTGCAATAAGTTACTAATATGCAAAGCAATGTTCTCGGCGGTAGGAACAACAGAAGCAAAATGAGGTATGTCTTTATTTAAGAAAGTGTGGTCGAATGGTTCGACAACTAAGTCTTCGATGACTTGATTTAACTCTCCTAAATCAACAATCATTCCAGTTCGTCCATCAATTTCCCCTTTGACGGTAACTTCTAAATGATAATTATGTCCGTGTCCATTAGGGCGAGCACATTTACCGTAAATCTCAAAATTATTTTCAAGACTCAGGTCGGGGTGCGCTAATCTGTGAGCAGCACTAAAGTGAGTACTAACAGTTAAATAAGATTCCATTCCGTTTCCCATATATTCAGCCCAAAGTTCTGGGTGTTCAAACAACTGCACGCGGACTAAAGGTAACTGAGGTACTAGACGTTGCCAAATAATTCGGGCAATATTTTCAGTAGTAGGGAGTGTTTCTTGAAACTCTTCCCACACATCATTGAGATAGGAAAAATCAAGTTGAGAAGTAACTTCCTTCTTGATTACTTGTTTGACATCAGATAAATTTAGTACCATTCCATATTCGTCTAGTTCCCCAGCGAGGGAAATAAACAAGACATAATTATGTCCGTGTCCGGGGAACCGCGAACAAGCACCAAATTTATCTTTATTTTCAGATTCGCTCAATTCTGGTAGCCAATATCGGTGACTAGCAGAAAATTGAGCGCGACGATTAACTATGCATTGCATGAGCGAACTCTTAGCAAAACTTAAAATTTCTTAAACTTTCTCTGATACCAGCATAAACCAATTTTGTTAATTAATTTTGTTATTGCCCGTTTATTGGGGAAGTTATCAAAAATACTTGCTATATAAAAAATGAAGGTATAATATTATAGTTGATATTTTGCCAGTTCACAAGCATTGATGTCTTGATGAAAGCTTTGTATATAATTACTTTGAAGTTTATTTGTTATATCAACTTGGTATCCGATTCTGAGTAGCAGATTTCCTTTTGTTATAGCTGAATATTCTTAGTTGCCTTGCATTTGAGAATTTTAAAGATTGAGGCCTCGATTCTTAACTTATTTCTAATTTTTACCATCTTGATTGACGCAAAATTTATTATCTTGAGTCAATTTGATTTGATATCGATTTATCTTTAATTATCAAAATTAATGAGATATCTGTAATTAATTATGATACCTAATTTTAGTATTGTGATGTTAGGAGGGTCTGGTGCAGGTAAGACCATATATCTTTCTTGTTTATATAATAAGCTCAAAATATTACAACTAGGCAGTTATTATCTTTTTCTAGAATCAAATGGGCAAAGAGAGAATTCTCTAGAAAAAGTTTTTGAAACCTTGGTCTCACCTTCTGAAAATTGGCCTGATGGAACCCGTAGTACACAGATATGGTTTTTCAATTGCTATTTGATAGTTCCAGGTGAAAATCGAGCTTATAAAGCTTGCAAGTTTAGTTATATTGATTATGCTGGCGGAACCTTTATTGAAGGAAATAATGAAAGACTAAAAAGTCAAATAGCATCTGCTGATGTTTTACTTTGCTTATTAGATGGCGCTAAGTTACTAGATTTTATAGAGGATAAAAAGACACAAGATCACGATCAATTTCTTTACGATTTAAGAAAAATGCTTCAAGAGATAACTCAAAATGACCGACACTCACTACCTGTTCATTTCATTATTTCTAAGTGGGATTATATAAAAGAGTTAAGTAAATTTTCATTGCAAGATATAAATAAAAAACTTAAATCAGACATTCCAGAATTTGACAAGTTTTTACAGGCAAGGGATTCACCGAGTACTACTCGTTTAATTCCTATAAGTGCTTTGGGAAGAGATTTTGTTGATTACAGAGGGAGTAGAAGACAGAGATTTATCAATAAAATTAATAAAATGATAAGAAAAAAAATAAATATGACAATGAGCAGAAAGATAGAAGCTTTAAATATTGAAATTCCTTTAGCTTATATTTTGATTGATGTTCTTCAAGGTTCATTAGATAAATATGAAAATAAACAAGGTATAAAATTAGAAGAAATAACAGGATTTAGAAAATTTATTTTAAGTTTAAGATCTTCCGCAATTCTCATCTACTTATTAAACCCATTATCTGAATTTCTACCTAATGGATTTCAATGGATAAGCGTGCGAATACTTGAAGAAATTTTTCGTAAACAATCTAATGACTCTTACATTACAAATGAAAAAAGGAAAGCATTACTTAAGCTAGTAAGGCAATTTAAAGATGATGTACAAAATTTTGAAATATCACCTGAGAATAAAGGAAGCATACTCAAAAAGTGATATTTAGAATTATAAAATTAAAACGTTCACAGAGTGATTTACCGCTAAGATAAAATAATTAAAACGATGCTAAAAGATACCTTATATCCTTTTTTATTTAGTCGTAATCAACAATCAGATTACAAAATAGTTTTAGGACCTCATTTTATCTGGGATGAGGATTTATTACATGTTATTGCTGATACTATTGGAGAGGAAGAGCCAACTGCTAAAGGACAAGTCATACATCGGCAGCTACGAAAAAATCGTATTGGTAACTTAATGTTAATTTTTCGAGTTGTATATGCTGTCTGTAAAGATATTAGTATGCTCTCTAATGAATATTTGAGAGACTCACAAGGTAGGAAAATTCTGCATGCGGAAGGTTTTATTGTTAAAAGTAAAAAACTTGATGTTGACTCACAAGAGCTATTAAATGATTATTTTCATAATATCTCAATGAAGTATTATAAAAAATTTTGGGAACTTGGTACTATAAAAAAATATGCTACGCCTAAAGATTTGGGTATGCATGATTTTGAAGGAGGAAAAATAACTAATTCTTCAAATAAATTGGGTGGCATACTCAACTTACTTTATGATTTGTTTTTATCGTTTTTGGGTATAATAAAATCCGTTATATTTTATCTACGACATTGGATTTCTAGTATTAAATTATTGGGTAAATCTAAGAAGTCTAAGTATCCATTAAGCAGCTTGGTAAGCAAGCCGTCTAGGAAAAGTACCGTTGGAACAGCAATTGTTAACTTATTAGGATACAAGCATCTAATAGTATTAGAAGGGTTTGTTAAGAAGTTTCAGAAGCATTATGGTGATAATCCAAACAAGCTAATTTTTTTGATGATGAAGTTTCCAGATTCCAAAAATACTTCTAGGACAGATTTAATTCTTCGAGATATGTACAATACGATTAAAAAAATTGGAGAGAATTTCGATCTGCAGGTTATTCGATCTGATGAATTTTCGGCTACGCCGGTTACTTGGGATAATGCAAAAGTACACGCAATCTCTTGTTCTTATGGTATAGCTATTTTAGGGTGCGAACATAGTGATGAACTAAATCTTAAAATAGCTATGGAGGCAAGCTATATGGAAGGTTTAGGTAAACAGGTTCTGCTATTGATAGAAGAAGATTTGATCCGTAAGCATAGCGTATATATCCAAGGTCATACTTATGATAGTTTTTCCTGGGAAAATCGTCGATTGCGTAAATCGATTGAAGAGTCAATTACTAAATGGTTAAGGAGTCTTCATATACCAAAAGTTTGAAGTGATGTTGACTACAGTTGTTACTTACCGCGTTTCTCAGGTTATTGCCAAATGGTAGTGCATCAAAAAAGTGATATTTATCAATAACTAAATGCTATCACAAAGTAAACAAATTCAATGTGCTGCTGATACCAACGATCATACGATAAGTAATACCTTTGTAAAATTACTGCGGTCTAGATCTGCGTCTTAAAAAAAGAGTTTAAAGAATATTGATTAAATATAGATTTAAAAAACCAAATCTAACTTTTCTTCCTACTTCTTATATCAATTCAATAAATAATTGCAATAGATTCTCCAGTAGATACGCGTTAGCGCAGCGTAACCGCTAGGTTAACATGTCGCGTCTCTACAAAAATTTATTTGTCTCATGATTTTTCCAAATTGGTATTACTCCTGACTCCTGTCTCCTGACTTACTTCTGACTCCTGTAGAGACGTAGCATGCTACGTCTCTACGACTCCTGACTCCTGTCTTCTTCCTAAGCATATATATTCACAGCATCTTGAGCTTCTTGATGCAATGCATCAGCGATTCGAAACATTTCTTGTCCAGCATGCAAATAACTCTCATCGTAATTGAGGGGAAAATACTCCAACTCATTTAACCCATCTCCAACCCGATCCAAGCAGTAATACAGATGAGCAGCAGCTCTCGCCAAAATAGCAGGATTGGGTAAAGAACGAAAAGTATTTTGTGCTTGCTTAATTTTGTCTTGACAAACTTGTAAATAATCCTGAAACTCTTCTAACAGTTGATCGTCAAAGGGATCTGCAGCCAATTTTTCAATTTGTGGTTGCAAAGAATAAAGAATTTTATGAAGTAAACTACTAACTGGTTTATAAACAAAGCGCAGCCATTCTTCAATTTTCTCGTCTTCATTTTTTCGACGTTTGCGCTTTGCTTGGTGTTGTTGTTGCGCTGTAGCTGCTCTTTTCTGTCTGCGATCGCTAGTTTGTCGGTTGTGACGATCAAAACTGAAGTTTCCAATCCCCAATTGTCGGTCATAGGATTGGCGACGTTGAAGGTCACCTAATATTTCATAAGCAGCATTTATGCGAATAATTCGCTCGTTATCTTTATTTTGCTGATTGGTATCGGGGTGATACCGCTTCACTAAACGACGATAGGCTTGTTTTATTTCCGCTTGACTTGCATCCGGACTAACCTCAAGAATTTCATAATGATTGGGTTCTGCCATATTTAGACATATTTAGAACTCATATTTTAGAGAAAGTACTTTAGAAAGATATTTAGAAACATATCTCAGAAATATATCTTTAGCTGATATTAGTAGTGACTCTTGGCTCTAAATCTTGAAATAGTGGTGTACTTAAATACCTCTCTCCAAAACTTGGTTGTACCATCACAATCAACTTCCCTTTATTTTCTGGACGTTTAGCAACCTGAATTGCAGCACATAAAGCTGCTCCACTAGATATACCAGATAATAGACCTTCTTTTCTCGCTAGCAGCCTACCATAATGAATTGCTTCTTCATCAGTAACAGTAATTACTTCATCTATTAATTTTACATTTAATACTTGGGGAACAAACCCTGCACCAATTCCTTGAATTTTATGGGGTCCGGGTCTACCACCAGATAATATTGGACTGCTCGCTGGCTCAACTGCGATCGCTTTGAAGTTAGGTTTGCGTGCTTTGATGATTTCAGATATACCTGTAATTGTACCGCCGGTACCTACCCCGGCAACAATCATATCTACTGTTCCATCTGTATCCTGCCAGATTTCTTCCGCTGTTGTTTCTCTGTGTATTTTCGCATTCGCAGGATTACGGAACTGTTGCAACATATACGCATGAGGCGTTTTGTCTACGATTTGCTGTGCTCGGCGAATTGCTCCATTCATCCCTTCTATCCCGGGAGTCAATTCAAGTTCGGCTCCGTATGCTCTCAACATCGATCGCCTTTCAGCACTCATCGTTTCCGGCATAGTTAAAATTAACCGATACCCCCTTGCTGCTGCAACCATTGCTAGAGCAATACCAGTATTTCCAGATGTAGGTTCTACCAATACTGTCTTAGTGGGAGAAATTAAACCTTCAGCTTCAGCAGCATTAATCATACTTGTGCCAATGCGGTCCTTAACTGATGCTGCAGGATTCATACTTTCTAACTTCACCACAATATTTGCTATGCAGCCCTCTGATTGGGGAATGCGGTTAAGTTGAACTAGGGGAGTACGACCAATTAATTCTGTAATATTACGAGCAATATCCATATTTATTGTGTTTTTTTTACAAAAAATCAGAGGGATGTTTATAACAAAATTGAGAACTCAAGATAGAGTTTCAGGAACAAAAATAGGAACAAAAAAAGATTTATGGTTTTATACCTAATTCCTAGATTTTGAACCTAACAGATTTTGAGACTAACCGTAGGAAGGGATATTTATCATCCAGAAATAATTTACGATTACTAGTAGTCAAGTTTAATCGACTATTGAAAGATAACAACCAAGTTGAAATTAGATGTAATACATGATGTCCAACTGTTTGTGTGAATCCCGTTGCTCGCATAAATCAGCAAGAGTATATTTTTTTAAAACTGAATTAGCTGCATAACGGGCTTCTTGCCAAACTTTTTGAACAATAAAGCTTTCCACTGTTTTGGGTTGTTTGTCTTCTTCGCATCCATGTATTTTATCTAACCCTTCTAAACATACTAAAACTTCAAAAACAGTAATTTTTCGTGGTTCTCTAGTTAAAAAATAGCCCCCCCTTGAGCCACGTTGGCTTTTAACCAAGCCCCCACGCCTAAGAGTTGCTAATAATTGTTCTAGATAACGATCGGGTATATTTTGTTTGGTTGCAATCTGTTTTATTTGTAGTGGCTCAGCCAAATGATAGTTAGCTGCAAGTTCTATTAACGCCAGAATTGCATATTCAGATTTACATGATAGTTCCACAGGTAATAAATAGTAACTTCGGAGTGCGAAATTGAAAGTTTAGAGATTAAAACTTACAGATAATTATTAAGGATAATTACCAGTATGGCTGAGAATCTCTACTATTACAGTATACTCCGGTTCTCCACTGGGGTTTGTTGTTTTCCATTAATACTAATAGGGGGTATAGCGCTGCTATACCCCCATTAGAAAAGAATCAGAGTTATTTTATTCTAAATTTTTTCAATCTTTCAAGAACCCGAATCTTTCAGAATCCCGAATATTCTAGAAACTGAATGTAGTTCTCAAAGTACCGATAAAGGCTTCCTCAGCGTCATCACCTTGACCAGGAGCGGTTAAGTAGATGATACCAGGGGTAATGGCAACATTATCGTTGACTCTATACTTGTAGAAACCTTCAATGTGGTAGGGTCTTTCACCACCAACTTCTCCAAGATAAGGTTGTGCGCCAGCATAGATACCTAAAAGGTTACCTCGCTTGCCAAAGTCAGGGAAAGCTACACCCGCGCCATAACTCCAAACTTCACCATCATCATTGCTACCGAAACCTGTTAGGTCGGTGTAAGAGACAAAGCCGCTAATGGAAATCTTTTCACTCGCTCTGAAAGCTGCAGATAATCCGTAGGTATTACTAGAGAAGGGATTACTCGCACCTGTAACGCTGTTTATTCCCCCACGGTTTGCAAACCCAGTACCAACAGTAGCGCTGGGAAGTTCGTTTTCATCACCTACATCGCCTTCATCGAATAACAGTGTGCCTGCACCATGATAGCCATGTACGTATGTGGCTGCGACTCCGATACGATCACCCAGGTTAAAGTTGAGTTGACCTAGTGCAGCGTAGTTTCCATTGAACAAGCCCTCACCATCTCCAGGACCACTTCCTTCAGATCCTAAATAACCCAAGGTCACAGAAGTACCCTTGAGAATACCGCCTTTATCGCCAAACCGGAAGTTAAGTGCAGCACCTGCACCACCACCAATGCGATAGATCGGATTTTCAGAAGCAAAGGTGGATAGTGCACCTTGACCATCATCGTCCTCTTCACCCTCAAAGTAAGGATTGTTGGTAGCAGCGTAGTGACTATGTCTACCACCAGCAGCAGCGACATATAGTTTTGCTGGTCCAACAGGGACTTCGTAAGTCAATCTACCGATTTCAACATCGTTACCATTTTCAGGCTCATTAAAGGTTTGAGTTCCTTCAAAAGTATCTACTGCATTATCGTTATCATCATTTAGATCGAACCTTTCAGCATTACCGGAATCAAGGCGAGTAATCAACCTATCTTTACCAGTAAAGCTAGTCTCCAAACCTAAACGAACACGATTTTGGAAGACAGTATTGTTATCGCTAGCACCATCGCCAAATGCATCTGTAAGAGCAAAAATGGCTTCCCCTTTCAGCTTGGTTGTAGTAGAAAATTGGTTTGCTTCCAATTCCGCAGTTCGAGCTTCCAATGCATCTACACGACCGCGCAATGTTGCTAATTCTGCTGAAAATTCTTCTTGTAACCGCTGTAAAGTTGCCAAATCTTCTTTGGTTACCAGATCGGCTGTCGCAGTTGCAATCAATTCATTTACCCTGTCCAGACAAGCATTCAAACCAGCTGCAAATTCATATCTGGTCATAGCACGGTTACCACGATAGGTACCATTAGGATAACCAGCGATACAACCATATCTTTCGACCAAAGACTGTAAAGCCTGAAACGCCCAGTCAGTTGGTTGTACGTCAGAGAACTGAGAAACAGATGTTACTTGGGACTGAGAATCGCCACTAACCCCCTCTTGACTGTAGCGATCAATTTTCTCTAGTTCGCTAACTTGTACTGTTTGTTGTTGTTGAACTTGAGCTATTACTTCTGGTTGGTTCAGGACTTCTTGACTATTTAATGCTAAAGGCTCTTGTTTCTCAGCCTGGGATAGCTCTTGTGTTGTTGAGACTTTGGATGACCCTGCATTAGTTGCAGCGATCGCTGAAGTTGAGACAAGTACTGATGCTCCAAAAACAGCTGGAGTCACCACCAAGGATTTCCACAATAAATTAGACATTTTTTCTATTCTCCTCACAACCTTGCATAGACAATTTCACTTGCTGCAAACACAATTCCTTGAAATTAACTAAATCTTCTTCTGTGGAAGAGGCTTGACTGCCCTAACTATGATTTTAGTTTTTTTTGCAAAGCTAACAGCTCAGAAAAATTTTTAATTAATACTTTCGTTATTAACTCGTGCAAAAACAACTGTGCAAAAACATTTATTTATAATATCGGATTATAAATCATTTGATTGATATAGCAACATGAGAAAATATAAGTCCTATATTATCTTAATAGTTGAATATACGTAATATAGATATCGAAATTTATTATTATTATTGCTTATGATTTAAGGTATTTTTTTTAATTATCTCAAATTAAAGCTCATTGTTTTTACAGTTTTTTTTACGTTTTTTTTGTCCGTGTCTTTTAAGGGAAAATCTTACAATTAATATTCAAAATACTCGTATGTCCCTATAACAAGGGTTTTTTGGCGAAATAATATTTCTTTTGATACTTTTTAATTGCCCTATTAAATAGTATAATTTAAAACCATACAATAATATATTATTTGTCTCAAACATACTTCTTTGTAAGGAACTGATTATTTTATACACACAAGCCATTAGTTATTTCTTACTTGAAAGTAATATAATTTACTGTGCTATTTACTAATTGCGATTTCAAATCAAGATTAGTTTCATAATGTTCTATATAGTATTAAATAATTGATAGTATTTGTTTAAAAAATTTCACACTTTTTCTTTGTCAGCGGTCTTGTAAAATCCCTGCTTTATTTCTTGCTTTTTGGGTATTTATAAGTTTATTAAATAATTTTAGTGTTATAAAGAATACTATTAATTTTAATGTCCGGGGTTTTAAGAAGTAGGATAATTTAGTTAAACTTTGATTTGCTAATAATACCTATGTATAAACGATAATTATAGATAAATTCAAACTTATACGCTCAATAATCGCATAAATAGTATGTACTTTCATCCTTTGCAGTGAAGCGCAATTAAATGCGATATCCTTTATCTTATTAATTTAGGTATTTATCAAACCTGAAATTTAGGTTTCCTCTTAGGCTATATATGCTTAGCGGCTTTTATTAAACAATCATATAGGCCAATAGGATAACCCAAAATATATAGGACAGGAGTTAGAATTAAAATGTTCCCGACATATTATTTTTAGTTTTGACCCACACATCAATGAGTTTTTACTTGCGTTCGAGATAATAAGGGAAACTAGACTACATAGCAATATCACTTTAGAATCCGATATAAGTAGGTAAGTAAAATTATTTATATATTTGACTATCTAGTTATATTACCTTTTTCCCGTTCCCTGTTCCCCGTTCCCTACCTCAAAAAAATGTCTAATTAATTTTGCCCAAGTACTTAGGTTAGGCTTAGATAGGACTGAATTGCTTGGTAGAGATACCTTCATCATTCCCAAAGTGTATCTGCGGGATATAGGTATGTATCGAACGAAAACCACTACATATTTGCTGTTAAAAAATTCTTGTTATTACTTGAAAAATAACTGTTTCATATCAACACATGGTGAGTATCATCCATATAAGATGCATAGAAAATATCTATACTCAGCAATTTAACTGCAAATAATCTATAAACAATATTACCTAAAAATTTTGAAGTATTTCTGGAATAAAAGTTGACCTTTCAGAAGAGCCGGGTTCCAACTGCTATTTTCCTTTACCTACTATCTGTAAAATTCTTACCTTTAAAATTCTTACTTCTGTTCAAATTATTTCTAAAAACTATCCGCTCTTATGATAGGCTAAGGAGCCTAGATAAGAGCGGTCTAGCGGGTCTTCAAGTTGCAACCAGACTGCCGGAAGGATCTCCAAGCGAACCTAGCTACTTGAGATTAACTAGTGTCTCAAAGAGACTTAGGTTAATCTTAGAGAACAGCCCCGGCGCACAGCCGGCCTACTGCAACTTGAGGACCCATGCTTATACTACTATCTTGCATGGGCATCACCTCCTTTTTGCCTAAGCGGACTTAATCTCTAATTGCAAAGTCAATTAAATTAACTTTTGCTTTTCCTTCCTGAATATAACATATTTTTGCTTAACGACTAGTCAAGATAGTTCGGTTTACCGAAATAACTTCAGGTTGGCATTGCCATTGGCAAGGAAAAAGTGCAAGTGAATAGGGGTAAGATACTTGAAAAGCTTGCAAACAAAATTTTTCTGGTTGGAAAAACTGGAAAAGTAAGCGTGAAAATGTTCTCCATTCTCTGTCTTGCTTGCAGGCACCTACCGTGTTAGTAAACAGCCTGTGGATGTGAGGGGTACCAGAGGTGTTAGTACGCATCCTACGGATGTTAGCGTTGCTAGCGTAGCGTACCGGATCCGTAGGTAGCGCAGCTATAGGTATTGCGTGACGTAGTCATACAGCTTGCTGCATCCAAAAATAGCATTTCCACCCTGCGGGGTGGCTGCGCCGCCGAATAGCGCTTAGAAAAAGCGTGGGGTAGTCGTACTTTTCGCTGTTCCTTAACTTCACCAAAAGACTTTTTTTCAGCTGACGTACGCTACAGGTTGAGACACACCCTTTAGGGTTTAGGGGTTAACGCTCGCCGTTCATTCCCTAAGGAAGGAATCGGTAAGCTGCAAACAGCAAACCCTAGGTACTGATTTGACTTGAAACCCAATAGAAAAAACCCCTGACCGAGAAGGACAGGGGTAAGGTTACTAATTAACGCTAAAGAATATTCTTAATTACAGAGCGTTACCACGAGGTAGAACCTCTTCTGGAAATACAAATTGCTGGTGGGGCTGATCTTGAGGAGCCATCCAAGCACGGATACCCTCGTTCAACAAAATGTTTTTGGTATAAAACGTTTCAAATTCAGGATCTTCTGCTGCTCGAAGTTCCTGGGATACGAAGTCGTATGCCCGTAGGTTCAATGCCAAGCCTACAATCCCTACCGCACTCATCCACAAACCTGTTACTGGAACAAACAGCATGAAGAAGTGCAACCAACGTTTGTTGGAGAAAGCAATACCGAAAATCTGAGACCAGAAACGGTTTGCTGTCACCATTGAGTAGGTTTCTTCTGCTTGGGTTGGTTCAAAAGCACGGAAAGTGTTAGATCCTTCACCGTCTTCAAACAAGGTGTTTTCTACTGTTGCACCGTGAATCGCACAGAGTAACGCTCCACCTAGTACACCTGCTACTCCCATCATGTGGAAGGGGTTAAGTGTCCAGTTGTGGAAACCTTGTAAGAATAGTAAGAAACGGAAGATTGCTGCTACGCCGAAGCTTGGGGCAAAGAACCAGGAAGACTGACCCAAGGGATACATCAAGAAGACGCTGACAAATACAGCAATTGGTGCGGAAAATGCAATGGCATTGTAAGGACGAATCCCTACTAGGCGAGCAATTTCAAATTGTCTCAACATGAAGCCAATTAAACCGAAAGCTCCATGTAAAGCGACGAAACTCCATAAACCGCCCAATTGACACCAACGAGTGAAATCTCCTTGAGCTTCTGGTCCCCACAACAACAATAGGGAATGTCCCATGCTGTCTGCGGGAGTAGATACTGCTACGGTTAAAAAGTTACATCCTTCCAAATAAGATGATGCCAAACCGTGGGTGTACCAAGATGTAACAAAGGTTGTCCCTGTCAACCATCCACCTAATGCTAAGTAAGCGCAAGGGAATAGTAGTAATCCCGACCAACCAACAAAGACGAATCTATCTCGCTTTAACCAGTCATCTACGACGTCAAACCACCCTCTTTGCGCGGGGGCACGTCCAACTGCGATAGTCATATCGCGTAAATCTCCAAATTCAGATATTTATAATTACGGGTTTTCCCTAATCTCAGACAAGTATTTAATTATTAACTGCCTTAATTTAAAGATTAGGATGTTAACCAGATTGTCAATCTAGTTTACATTTTTTTACTTTCTCTCATCTATTCTAGGTGCAAATCCCTATTTTTTTCAATCAGGTTTTTAATTTGTCTGCCCTTTAATTTCCAGTATCTCAGTCTGGGCAAAGAATACGAAGAATTTAAAGAAAATATTATTTTTAGGATTATTCGTATTCATAAATGCTGGAAGAACACAATAATTGGCCGCTACAATGAGCCGGCTAACGCTAGAATAATTCAACTAGTCAAATTTGAACCAAGCGTTTATGTTTACCATCGACTTAACCTTAAGAAATGTTCCATTCCCAGTATCCCTGGAACGCAAGTCAGAAGAAGACGCTGAAGCTTTATTCCAAGAAATTCTGACAGCGATGAACTCTGGCAAGCCAGAAATTCTAGAAGCCAAAAGCGAAGGTAAGCAAGAAAAAAAAGTTGCCATCCGCAGCAGTGAAATTTCTGGCGTACAAATGACCCGCAAAGAAGGTTCTGGTGCTGCTGCTGGCAGACAGCCTGGTTTCTTCGCACTCACTTCTGAGTAATAATCTGGTGAAATACAAATGGGGCAATTAGCCATTAAGGTTAGGGAATTAAATTTTCACTGGCCATCGGGAGAAACAGCAATTAGATCTTGTTCTCTGGAAATACCCCGGGGAGAATTTTGGATGCTTTTGGGTATTAACGGTAGTGGTAAATCAACTCTACTAAGACTGTTAGCTGGACTTTTAGCACCTCATTCGGGTGAGATTGGGATTTTACATCCCGTTGGCTTTGTGTTTCAAAATCCCGACCATCAATTGGTGATGCCAAGTGTTGGGGCGGATGTGGCGTTTGGGTTGGTTGAAGAAAAGTTATCGCCAGCTACAATCAAGAAAAGGGTAGAAGAAGCATTATCTGCTGTAAACTTACTATCTTTGCAACGCCGTCCCATTTACGCTTTAAGTGGAGGACAGAAACAAAGAGTAGCGATCGCTGGTGCTTTGGCTCGACATTGTTCTGTTTTATTATTGGACGAACCAACAGCCTTACTCGATCCAGATAGCCAAGTTGAATTGGTTTCGTCTGTGCGCAGTTTAGTTAAAAGTCGTGGAATTGCTGCTTTATGGGTAACCCATCGCTTGGATGAACTAAATTATTGTGACGGTGCTTTTTTACTGGAAAAGGGTGCTTTGGTCGACCAAGGAGATCCTCAGCGGCTTAAAAAGCGGTTAATGAATCTTGAAGGGAATAAGTCTTAATTAGTCAATTGTTAACAGTTGTTAACTAAAGCAAGGTTTCTAGCTGCAAAGTTTACAGTTAATATACGTATAGCAAACATAATACGCTACAGAATATGTAGGTTGAGTAATTATTCTTATAATGTAGCAATATTAGTTACGGTCACTACGTTTTTATTGAACTGCTCATAATTGTACGGTGTATGGCAGTTTTTATTTATTTTTTGATTTATTTTAAGCCCATCTCCACAGACCAATATTTTTCCCGAGGCGATTCTATAAGTCGTCTCTATTAGTATTTGGGCAAACGAGAACATATAGCAATGAGTTCTAGGTCCCCAATAATTTGGGACTTTGAGATTTTTGTTGTCCCAAACTACGATTAATACTGAGTCCGGGTTAATTACCCCTTTTTAGAATGAGAGGGGGAAGTGTGGGAGGTGTGGGAAGTGTGGGGGGGAATCCCAAAAAATATAAAGGGGTTTTAAAAATCGGATTTGGTATAACATCACGTAATACCTGTTACGCCATCCTAGCTACAAGCTTGGTCTAAAATCACTTATTACTCATTACTTATTACTTATTACTCATTACTCATTACTCATTACTTATTATTTCAGTTCAAAGTAATTGGTAAAAAATAGCATAGTTCGGTAAATGTTGATTTGTAGTAATGGATACTTAATTAATAAAAATAACTTTATACTATAAGTCTCTCAATTAACCTTTCGCTCCTCAAATCCGAAGATTAATAAGGCAAAATCATTTTTTCAGTTTGTAACATTAGTGTTACAAGCATTGCTTAGACTACTATAAAAATTATGAACGAATTTTGCTTACCTTAGAAATTGTGATTCAAAACCATGTCCTCTACCTCGCACAAGGCCATTCTATTAGTGGATGGCTACAATATCATCGGAGCTTGGTCTTGCCTGAAAAAAACCCGTGACACGGCAGGACTAGAAGCAGCTCGAATCGAACTTGTAGAAACTCTAACCGGCTACAGTGCTTTTGAGGGTTACCATACAGAAGTAGTGTTTGATGCCCATTATCAAAATACACCTAGCAATAAACAAGTAATTAATCACTATATGTCCGTTTATTATACTGATTTCGGACAAACGGCAGACACTTATATAGAAAAACTTTGCGCATCTTTGCGTGACCGGGTGGCTCAAGCGCTGATTTCTCGTGTGGTTGTTGCAACATCTGACCGGGCACAGCAATTGATGGTACAGGGATATGGTGCACAATGGCTCTCTGCACAACAATTGTGTCATGAAGTGCAGTCCAACATTTGTCGTATCCGCAAGAAGTATAAATCACAAAAACGTCCTAGCAGTAGGTTTCTGGCTAGCTCAATCGATGCGAAAGCACGTCAACGTTTAGCTGAACTACGAATGGGCTTGGGATAGCTCTGAATTAATTCCCAACTGCATATCACCAAGCAGGGAATTTTTAGAGATGTCAACTGGAGATGTCAACTAGAGATGTCAGCTAGAGATTTCAGTTTAGAAGTTTAGTCTTAGGAATTTCAGTTTGGAGATTTCGATTCAAGATTTCGTTATGTGTGTGGAATTTTTGCGTTCTAATCTAGAATTAGCGAGTTCATTAGTAATACTTAAAATCTTGGGATTTGAGCAGCCACAGATCGAATAAAAAAAAATTTTTCAAAACCCTTGCCAAATCCTAAAATTTACTCTACTATTAGAACTCGTAATCCTCAGTAGCTCAGCGGTAGAGCGGTCGGCTGTTAACCGATTGGTCGTAGGTTCGAATCCTACCTGGGGAGTTTAAAAATAATTAATAAGACTTAAGAGCTACTGTTTGAGAGATTGTAGCTCATTAGTTTTTTTATTTTGATTAATCTTTTCCCACAATACTTAAGCTATCTAATTTTGTCTCAGTTTGGGTAATCTTTACAAAAGGTGACGAGCTAAGAAAAAGCTAGAAATAGATTTTGAATCCACGAGTTCACCGTCCATAATTGCTTGTTCTAGTTCTGAGGATGTGAAGAAGACGACCTCTATATCTTCATCTGCATCTTGAATTGGTGGTTGTTCCAATTTTTCTAAACCTTTTGCTAAAAATGTGTAGATGATTTCATCAGAGTAACCAGGAGCAAGGAAGAATTCGCCTATTTTTTGCCATTCATGGGCTTTGTAACCTATTTCCTCTTGTATTTCCCGTTCTACTGTCTCTAGGGGGTTCTCATCTATTTCTACAGTACCTGCAGGAAATTCCAGTAACCTACCGCTGACTGCAAAACGGTATTGGCGCACTAAAACTAATTTACCTTCTGGTGTTACAGGTATAGCTAATGCACCTCCGGGATGGCGTATGCACTCCCACTCACCTTCAGCTTTATTGGGTAAACGTAAGCGATTAACTTCAAAGTTAAACTTGCGTCCAGTGTAAAACAAACGTTTTTTAAGTAATTGCGGTACTTCTCTACCTAATGGCATAAACTTTGATTCTGAAATTACGCAAACCATTTGTAAAATAGATTGTTAAAACTTCCGAGCTTAGTTCCTTCAATAAGTTACAAATTTATCCATTCCCTATTAAATTTACACTAGTACAGTCCACAACTTTAACTAGTTCTTGAATCATTTTTCCAGAAACCGGCTCTACCCAGTTTGGTTCAATTTCCGCTAGGGGAACAAGTACAAAAGCTCTTTCTTGAATTCTGGGATGGGGTATTTGAAGGGTTGCAGTTTCTAATATTAAGTCATCGTATAATAACAAATCTAGATCTAAGGTACGAGGTCCCCATCTTTCCTGGCGAATACGTCCAAACTCTCTTTCTATTTCTAACAATATTTGCAAAAGCGAATGTGGTTCTTGTTCTGTTAGGATTGAAACACAGCCATTTATGTAATCCGGCTGTGAAGGACCAATCGCTTTGGTTTGATACCAGCTAGATACAATAACAATCTCAATCCCTGGCGTTCTTTCTAGAGCTTTAATCGCAGCTTCCAAAGTTGCAATTGAATCTCCCAAATTGCTTCCAAGTGCAATCGCAACTTTACTTGCTGAAATATTTGCCTGATGTGACAACTGAATTTACCAGATTTTTCCTAGGGAATGATAATATTTTACTACCTTTAGATACTTTAAAAGCAATGTATTATAATTTACTTTTAACTTTAAAGAAACAATAAAAAAACTATGAAAAAATGGTTTTTAAGTGTAGACATCACTAGATTTTTACGAGATATTATACTAGCGAAACCCAACAATTCAGTCTTGATACGTTAATCTTAAATAATTTTTTGTGGTAGTTAATTAACTAACTGCTAGAAGCGAGGAGTTGAGGTGCCGAAGTTTAACTCTTGGTTGAATCATAAACCAACCAAATCGGACGATGGGAATAGGGGAAAGCCAGAATTGACACCTGAAGATACTCAAGGAACCGATCAATCTGAAAAAAATACCTTACCAAAAACAAAATTAGAAAAAACAAAACAGTTAATTTATGGATTTAAACATTTTTCATCTGGGGTATTAGGAAGAATTTCAGGCGGTCCTCGCAAACCATTTTATCGTCGTTACTGGTTTTGGGCGGCGGCTGGTTTAAGTGTTGCAGGTGGAATAATTGCGGTCGAACGTGGGATTTCCGAAATAGACAAAACTCTACCAGACAAGGCAGAGTTAAACGCAGTTATTCGAGAACAAACTTTAACTATTAAGGCTGGCGATGGCACTATCTTACAGCAACGTGGTGAAGCTACCAGAGAACAGTTAGATTTAGAAGAAATACCTGATGTTCTGAAAAAAGCTTTTATCGCTTCTGAGGATAGGCGATTTTGGAAACATGGTGGAGTAGATTATCAGGGGATAGCCCGCGCAGTCTACAATAATTTACGCTCGGAAAGTTTGCAAGGTGGAAGTACTATCACGCAGCAACTAGCGCGAATTCTTTTCCTCAAGCAAGAACGTACTTATTGGCGCAAGCTTAAGGAATTTCGCTTAGCCCAAAATATGGAAGAGGAATTGACTAAAAATGAGATTTTAGAGCGCTATTTGAATTTAGTTTATTTGGGCTCCGGTGCTTATGGGGTTGCAGATGCAGCTTGGGTTTATTTCAGTAAATCAGTAGATGAACTAACCTTGGTAGAAGCAGCAACAATTGCTGGTTTAACTCCTGCACCTAGTATATTTTCCCCAATAGAAAATCCCGAAGCTGCGAAAAAGCGGCGCGATTTGGTTTTGCAGCGGATGTTTGAGGACGGGGTAATTACTAAGGCTCAGAAACAAGCAGCACTGGAAAATGAAATCGCCCTAAAGCCAAATCAGCCGAAACGTTTGGAAGTTCAGGCACCTTATTTTACTAGTTATATTCATAAAGAACTGCCAAAGTTTATCTCCCCGGAGATTATTAAAGCTGGTGGTTTAACGGTAGAAACGACTCTTAATCCAAAGTGGCAAAAATTTGCCGAAGCAACTATTACAAAAGTTTTAAAAAGAGAAGGAAAATGGCAAAGGTTTAAACAAGCAGCCTTGGTCGCGATAGATCCCCGCGATGGTCAAATTAAGGCGATGGTGGGGGGTAAAGACTTTGACAAAAATCAATTTAATCGTGTTACCCAAGCACAGCGTCAACCTGGTTCAACTTTTAAGGGATTTGTCTATGCTGCGGCGATCGCTAGCGGCAAAAATCCTCATGATAGCTATTTAGATGCACCAATAGTTGTTGATGGTTACGAACCGAAGAACTTTGATAAAGGTTATCGGGGTTGGATGACCATGCAACAAGCTTTGACAAAGTCAGTAAACATTGTCGCACTCAGAGTCATGCTCAAAGTTGGCTTTGAACCCACAATTAAATTAGCTCGTGACATGGGTATAAAATCAGAATTGAAGCCCATGTATTCTTTAGCACTGGGGTCTAATGAAGTAAATTTATTAGAATTAACTAGTGCTTACGGAACTTTTGCTAACAAAGGATTGCATTTAGAACCCCACGGTATTCGTCGAATTTTTAACCGTCAGGGCGAAGAAATCTGGAATGCCAAATCCGAAAGTAAATTTAATGCCAAACGTGCTTTGGATAGTGATAGTGCAGCTATTACGACCCATATGTTGCGTAGGGTTGTGACACAGGGTACGGGTGGTAGTGCTGGCTTACATAATCGCCCAGTTGCGGGTAAAACTGGTACTACGGATGACGTTAGAGATTTATGGTTTATTGGCTACATACCTCAAATGGTTACAGGGGTATGGTTAGGTAATGATGACAATAAATCAACCAGGGGTAGTAGCAGCACAGCAGCTTACACTTGGCGTGATTTCATGAAAAATGTTGTTGAGGGGATGAAAATAGAAAATTTCCCTCCTCGACCAAAATTAAAAGGAAGAAAATCTTCGATTAAAGCTAAAACAATTAAACCAAAAAAACTTATAAATCGTCCGATTCCAAAAAAAGGTGATGAAGATTCAGAAGGAAGAAATTCAAGAAGGTCTTCTCGTAGACGTCGGAGAAGAAGTAGTTCTCGTCGCAATAATAGTGGAAACTCTCTAAGACGCAGACTTAGACGTAGAGTCAGGCGCAATTCTTCTCAAGTTAGGCGATATAGACGGCGCAGAGGTGCTACATCAAGCCCAAATAATTCTGGTTCGTCAAAATTGCGACGCAGTACCAGACAGGCTCCTGTAAGGAGAAGAAGAGCACCTGTTGCTGCACCTAAATCGCGTCCGAAAGCGACACCAAGAGGTACAACTTCTTGGCGCGAGCGGCTCAAACCAAATTAATTTTGGTAATGGTTAATTGGTAGTTCAGTTCGAAAATAATTTTTTGTTCTTGGTTCCGTTTCTCACCTTCAATCTGGGAAATGGATTTTTTGTTTGGATTTTTTGTTTTATTTGCCGTCGGTTGGTATTACTTTTGCGATCGCTTATTTATATATTTTTTGGGATTTCCCCCACACTTTCTACACTTCCCACACTTCCCACACCTCCCACACTTCCCTCTCTCATTCAAAAAAGGGGTAACTAACCCGGACTTAGTATTACTTCACAAGAGATGTACCTGTAGGACAAGTAGGAACATTATTTTTAAGTTTCGGTTGGGGAAGGGGATGTGAGTCGGGAGTATTAACTTCACATATGATTGTTGAAGTTTTAGAACGCTTATCAGAGTCCTGAGAAACAAATACTCCTGCAATGTAACTTGTATGGTACGGTAATTTTCTACCAGCTTTCTTGATTGGAATCGCATAATGAAATGTACCTAATTTCGTTGGCTGAATAGAGTAGCGATAATGTCCAGTTTCACTAATAAGATCTAATTTTTGTAAATTATTCAGTTCATTGAGCGAGCTTGCAAATAATTTTTTTTCTAAATATAAAGCTTGCTGAGCGCGATTCATTACACCCAAATATGTTTGTGCTTCTTTAAACATAGGAACGCAAGCACAGGTCTTTGAAGAACTATTTCCTAAAATCCAGAGGCTTCCTAATACAACTGGTATTAGTAAAGTTGTTAAATAAAAGCGTGGTGAAGAATATTGTTTTTTTAAGACAGCAAAAAAAAATGATTTATATTGATTTTTCATAAGATTATATTATTTTTTATAGGTGTTGGTAATGCTGATTAGCTATTTTGAATCAAAATAGGGTCCAGAAACATCACAAATTCTACTTAATGTGGATTTTGCTACGAGTAATTAGAACTTTTGTAATTAGTTGTCAACGGTAAAAATCATGAGAATATATCGTTCCCAAGATAGAGACAGTATTATTCAAATGATTGATTCAATTTATAAAGAATATGGCGATTTTATATATTTAGAAGGTTATGATCGCGATTTGCTAGATATAGAAAATAATTATTTCAGTAATGGTAATTTTTGGGTGGAAACTGCAAATAATGATGATAATAAAATTATTGGTTCAATTGCAGTTAAAAAAGAATTAGATTATGAAGATACCGCTTTAATGAAAAGATTTTATTTGCTACCACAATATCGCGGTTTGGGATTGGCAGAAACTTTGCACGATACGGTAATTAATTGGTGTAAAAAAAATCAAATAAGTAAATTGCATCTATGGTCGGATACAAGATTCACGCGGGCACATTTTTTTTATCAGAAAAATGGTTATGAACGTGGTGAAATGATAGATAGAAACGATGGTGCGATGCCTTACCAAGAATATTATTTTATGAAGTTGCTTTGATTTTTTTCTACAAAGTTTGTCCTAAATATTTTGCCAGAATTCGAACGTGAGGTTCGCTCATCATGGTAATGTGATCTCCGGGAATTGTATATATATCTACGGGTTGGGAGGAAAATTCTTTCCAACCCCAAGTTGGATCTGCTAAAGTTTGGGAAAATTCTTGAGAAAATTCTTGAGATTGTGTTTCTGCGAAGTTAGATTCGTTGGCGCGAAATAGCAAAATTTTCGTGGGGTAAATTTTCTTTGGTAATTCGTAATTTGCTTGACAACTTGCTTGATAAACTCGGACTAGACCCCTTGCTTGTTGTTTACCTACTTCCCCTGATGGTAAAAGGTTAACTGTTTGTAGTTGTTGATGAAAGTAGTTAAACTGTTGTTCTAGTGTAAGAGATTGGAGAACTTCAGTGGATACTTGGAGTTTTTCCCCAAGTAGGCGTTCGATTACACTGGCGATTTGGGAAAACCACTCAACATCATCCCAATCAACACCAACGGGGCGATCGCTAAATAAGGGTGTTGGAGCATCAAAAATTGCTAGTAAACTAACCTCATGTCCCTGGCTTTGTAACTGTTGAGATATTTCAAAGGCTATTTTTGCGCCGAAGGAATGACCTCCGAGTAAATAAGGTCCTTGGGGTTGAACGGTTTGGATGGCTTTGATGTAGTAGGTGGCGATATCTGCAATATTAGTTAGTGGTTGGGATATTCCGTCAAGTCCGAGAGCTTGGAGTCCGTAAAATGGTTGCTCTGGACTCAAATGGCGCACTAAGTCATAAAAGTAAATTACATTACCGCCCGCTCCGGGTACGCAAAAGAATGGTTGTTTTGAACCACCTGAATTAATTGGGACTAAGGGAGAGTGGGGTAAAGATTCAGTTTCTTGACGGAGAAAGTCAGCCAAATGTTCGATGGTGGGATTTTGGAAAAGTGTTGCTAGGGATAGATTTTTGGCAAATTTTTGCTTTACTCGATCCATTAAACGGACGGATAATAGGGAATGACCCCCAAGGTCGAAGAAGTTATCGCGCACTCCTATCAATCGAACATCGAGAATTTCTGACCAAATTTGCGCTAGCTCTGATTCCAAGCGATCGCGGGGAGCAACAAAGGGAATTTCTCGATTATTATCAGTTTCGGGGGTGGGGAGAGCTTTTCGATCTATTTTCCCGTTGGAGGTTAATGGTAAAGCAGATAGCATTACAAATGCCGAGGGCACCATGTAATGAGGTAATGTTTGTTTTAGGTAATTACGTAGTTTGGGTATTAACTGAGGCGATCGGCTATAAGTTTCTTCGTAAGGTGTTCCCTTGTGGGAGGTATATTCGGTTTGTGGTTGATTTAATTGGGTTTGCAAACTTTGATTTTCGGTGTTGGGAACTATATATGCAACCAAACGTTTATCTTCCTGTGGGGACGTTGGATCCAACCTCTCATGGTGCATCCGTGCATGTCGCATCTCTACGATGACGTTTTGTACCCCAGGATGTTGCAATAATACAGATTCAATTTCTCCGAGTTCAACTCGAAAGCCGCGAAGTGTCACTTGATGGTCAATACGACCGAGAAATTCAATATTCCCATCTGGGAGATAGCGAGCACGATCACCTGTTTTGTAGAGTTTGGGGGTTGGGGATTTGCGACTGGCGATTGGGGATTGGGGACTGGCGATTGGCTTTTGCACAGACGCGCCATGTAGAGACCTCACAGAGCCTGCGGCGTCGGCGTTAAGCCTCTGCAACGTCTCTATGAAGGGATTTGTAATGAATTTTTCTGCGGTCAGTTCCGGACGGTTGAGGTAACCTCGGGCTAGGGAAGCTCCACTGATACACAGTTCTCCAGGAACGCCTATTGGTAATGGTTGCAGGTATTCATCTAATATGTAAACTTGGGTATTGGCTATTGGGCGACCAATTGGTGGTGAAATATTATGTGGT
The DNA here is from genome assembly GCF_001456025.1 of Mastigocoleus testarum BC008. GTDB lineage: Bacteria > Cyanobacteriota > Cyanobacteriia > Cyanobacteriales > Nostocaceae > Mastigocoleus > Mastigocoleus testarum. Next base: position 42,841 of record NZ_LMTZ01000055.1, on the reverse strand, counting down.
GAGGTCTTACCTAGATTAGGGTTAACCACAAGCCCAGAAGTTGTTACTACAGTATTTTCTGTAGGTCCGTAGTTGTTAATTACTTGGAAAGGAAGGGTATTTGCTGGGTATTGATGCAGGCGATCGCCACCAATTAGCATAGTTCGTAAAGCTGTGTTTTGGGGCCATTCTAAAGAAAATAATTCTTCTGCTAGGGGTGTAGGTACAAATGCGATCGCAATTTTTTGGTCTATTAACCGCTGTTGTAAATTCAGTGCAGATTTGAGAAGTTCGGGTTTGACTAGGTAAAGACTTGCTCCTACTGTTAAATAAGGCCATATTTCCCATACTGAAGCATCAAATGCATTTCCTGCTAATTGAGTAGCTCGATCTGAGGAAGTAATTGCAAAGGTTTCTTGATGCCAGAATATTAAGTTTAACAGGTTTTTATGGGTGATTAATACTCCTTTAGGTTTTCCGGTAGAACCGGATGTGTAAATTACATAGGCTGAGTTTTCAGGAGTAATATTAACAACTAAGTTCTCTTTGCTTGCTTGAGAAATCGATTCCCAGTCTGTATCTAAACAGATTAACTTACCCTGATAGTCGGGAAGTTCAGGTACTAATTTTTGTTGAGTTAATAGTACCGATACCTGAGAATCTGACAACATATACCCAAGACGTGCTTTTGGATAACTCGGATCCAACGGGACATAAGCACCACCAGCTTTGAGAATTGCTAATATTCCGACAATGGTATCTAAGGAGCGCTCGACACAAATTCCTACTAATGTTTCTGCTCCTACTCCCAGAGATTGCAAGTAATGGGCTAGTTGATTGCTGCGGGTGTTTAATTCTTCATAGCTTAGTTGTTGTTCTTCACAGACTACAGCTACTGCGCGGGGATTTTGCTCTACTTGTTTCTCAAATAATTGATGAACGCATCTATCTTGAGGATAGTTAATTTCGGTGTCGTTCCATCGATTTAGTAATTGATGTCGTTCGTCTACGGTTAACAGAGGTAATGAGAAAACTTGTTGTTCGGGGTCGGCGACAATTGCTTTAAGTAAGGTTTGGAAGTTATTTGCTATTTGGGTAATAGTAGTTTTATTAAACAAGTCTGTATTGTAAACAAGATAGCCATCGAGTTGTTCTCCTACTTCCCATAAATGTACTTCTAGATCGAATCTAACCGTTTGATAATCCAATTCTAATTGGGTCAAGCTGAGATTTTCCAGTTCCCAAGAACTTGTAGATCCATTCTGGAGAGTAAAGACTATTTGTACGAGGGGGTTGCGATCTAAATTTCGTCCGGACTGTAATTCTTCTACTAGTTTCTCAAAAGGTAAATCTTGGTGAGCGTAAGCGTCTAAAGCGACCTGGCGAACTTGAGTTAGTAAATCCGAGAAGCTAGGATTATCCTCAAGGTTAGTACGCAAAATTAAAGTATTGACAAAAAAGCCAATTAATGATTCTACTTCACGATGATTACGGTTTGCGATCGGGGAACCAATAGCAATATCTTTTTGGTTACTGTAACGGGAAAGTAAGATTGCAAACCCTGCAAACAAAGTCATAAACAAGGTTGTCCCTGAACTTTGACTGAGAGTTTTTAATTGTTGGGTCAGTTTGCGATCAAGTTCAAATTGGTGGGTGCTACCGCGAAAAGTTTGCACTGGGGGTCGCGGACGGTCAGTCGGTAGTTCTAAAATCTGCGGTGCGTCTGCGAGTTGTTGCTTCCAGTATTTGAGTTGATTTTCCCATACTTCTCCAGTTAACCATTTTCGTTGCCAATGGGCGAAGTCAGCATATTGAATTGGTAAGGGTGCAAGGGATTGCGTGGCTGTAGATAATGGTTTTCCTTGAGATAAAGCTTGATAAAGGGTGGATAATTCTTGAATAAATATACCTATTGACCAGCCATCAGATGCAATGTGGTGCATTGTTAACAATAGCACATGAGATTCATTCCCCAGTTGCACAATGGTAGCTCGGAGTAAAGGACTTTTGCTTAAGTCAAAGGGTTGTTGAGATTCGGCGATCGCTAACCGTTTTACTTCAGCAGTTTTTTCGTTTTCTGGTAAATGCTGTAGGTTTATTAGTGGTAAAGATAAACTTTGATTGGGGTTAATAACTTGTACGGGAGAGCCATTAACTACTTTAAAACTGGTACGTAAAACTTCGTGACGCTGGACAATTTCTGTTAAGGCTTGCTCTAAGGCTGAAATTTCCAGATTACCATTTAATTTAACAGCAGCTGGCATGTTATAAGCAGCACTTGACCCTTCAAGTTGATGGAGAAACCACAGTCGTTGTTGAGCAAAAGATAAGGGTAGATGTGTATTTATCTCTTCTCGATCAACCGGTTCGATGGCTGTAAGTTTTAGCCCTGAGTCTATCTGGTGTTCTGTCTCAATTGCTAAACTCAGCTGTTCGATGGTGGGGTTCGTAAATAAACTACTGAGTGGTATTTCTACACAGAAAGCCTCCCGCACCCGAGAAATAAGTTGGGTAGCAAGTAAAGAATGACCTCCCAAAGCAAAAAAATTGTCGTGGATACCTATTTGTTTTAGTCCTAGAACTTCAGCCCAAATGGTCGCTAGAAGTTCTTGGGTTGGGGTATGGGGAGCAATAAATTGATTTGAACGGGTAAAAGCTGTTATGTCTGGAGTTGGTAAAGCGGAGCGATTTACTTTACCGTTTGGTGTTAATGGTAGTGTTTCTAATTCTACAAACGCCGAAGGAACCATGTACTCGGGTAGTTTTGCTATGAGAAAGCTTCGTAAGTCATCGAGATTCAGCGATTGTTGCAGCAAAGTCACATAAGCTACCAAAGATTGATTACCAAGAGTATCTTTTTGAGTTGCAATTACAGATTCGCGTACCCCAGAATGCTGGCTCAGGACTGCTTCAATTTCACCCAGTTCGACCCGGAAACCGCGAATTTTGACTTGATTATCAATTCGACCAAGATATTCAATATTACCGTCAGGGAGATATTTTGCTAAATCCCCTGTTTTGTATAATCGCAAACCCTGTAGAGACGTTGCATGCAACGTCTCTACATTATGGCGCGTCTGTACAATAAATTTTTCTGCGGTTAGTTCTGGACGGTTGAGGTATTCTCGGGCTAAACCGTCTCCACCGATGTATAATTCCCCAGGTACGCCGATAGGTACTGGTTGCAACTGACGGTCGAGAATATAGATTTGGGTGTTGCTAATTGGTTTTCCGATGGGAAGGTTAGTTGCATTTGGGGAAACCGATTTTACTAAATACCAGCTAGCAAGTGTTGTACTTTCTGCCGGACCATAGAGGTGTAATAATTTTTGGGGAGGATTGTTTTTAAGTACTTCTCGAACTCGTTGAGGATTTACAGTTTCACCACCAAACATGAGGTATCTTAAAGATTGGAAGGCTTGGGGAATAAGGCTAGATAAACGTTCGAATAAAGCGGTTGTTAAAAATAAGATACTAATTTCTCGATCGCGGATACAGTTTGCGAAGTCGTGGGGTGAGAGTACTGTATCTCGATCAATGATTACCAGTTTTGCACCGTGAAGCAGTGCACCCCAAATTTCAAGGGTTGCTGCATCAAAAGAGATATTGGAAACTTGAGCAATGTTGTCGGTAGAATCGATTTGAATATAGTTTGCATTCAATAATAGGCGCGCGATCGCTCGATGGGGAATGGCTACACCCTTGGGTTTACCAGTAGAACCTGAAGTATAAATTACACAAGCAAGGCGATCTGATTTAACTCGATTAACAGGATTTTGTGTACTTTGTTGGGAAATTACTTCCCAGTCTGTGTCTACACAAACTAATCGTGCTTCAGTTTCAGGTAGCTTTGTTATCCATTTATATTGTGTGATTAATACTTTTACCTGAGCATTAAGGAGCATCAACTTTAAGCGCTCGGGGGGATAACTCGGATCTAAGGGAACGTAAGCTCCTCCAGCTTTAAGAATTGCTAACATCGCAACAAGCATTTCGGGAGTAGTTCGCTCGACGCACAAACCTACTAGTACTTCTTCTTTTACTCCTGTATTTTGGAGGTTTAAATTTTGGAGGTTTAAATTTTGCAGGTAATGAGCAAGTTGATTTGCACGGATGTTTAATTCGTGGTAACTCATACCAATAAAATTTGAGATCCCCCCAACCCCTCTTGATAAGGGGGAAAAAGAGCGATCCTTAATCTCCCTAATCCCCCTTACTAAGGGGGACAAAGGCGGATTTATCAGTTTTTGTTCTTTAAATACAACTGTGATACTCCTTAAGGGAGTCGCGATCGCTACCGCATTGGGAGTTTTTTCTACTTGCTCTTCAAATAACTGATGAATAGATTTATTTCGAGGATATTCAACTTGAGTTGCATTCCACTCAAAGAGTAACTGATGTTTTTCAGCTTTTGTTAGTAATGATAATTTTCCTAATTGCTGTTGGGGATTGTTAGTTATTTCCGCAAGCAAAGTTTGAAAATGACCCATCATCCGCTCAATCGTCCCAGCATCAAAGCGTTCGCGATCGTAGATAATTCGCATCGATAATTCTTCGACGATTCCAGCGACAACCGTTAAGGGATAATTAGTACGTTCGACTGCTTGAACTCGACCAAATTTGATGCTGTCACTACTTTTGCTTAAAGAACTATCTACTGGATAGTTTTCAAACACTACTAGGCTTTCGAATAAGGGTGTTTCCCGAGGTACTTCACTCCAACCATGAATATCAACTAAGGAGGCGTAAGAATATTGTTCTCGTTCTACCTGGCTTGCTTGTAACTCTTTGAACCAGGGTAATAGCTCTGTTTGTGGTTCGACTTGTACCCGCACTGGTAAGGTGTTGATAAACGGTCCGACCATCGATTCTACTCCCTTCAAACTGGAAGGACGACCAGAAACAGTTGTGCCAAATAGGACATCTTGTTCGCCACTGTAACGACTTAAAAGTAGCGCCCAAGCTCCCTGAATCAAAGTGCTGAGTGTGAGATGATGTTGTCGAGCAAAGGATTGTAGAGATGCTGTTAACTCGCGATCGAGTTCGATTTGCTGTTCTTGGTATGTTTCTGGGGTGTCAGTCTCTGGAGTAGTTGAATTATGTTCTGAACTATGATTTGAACTATTTTTTGAACTATTTTTGATCAGGGGGGTGGGAGTATGAAAACCTTTAAGTGTTTGTTCTGCCCAAGTTTGAGCTAAACTCATATCTTGTTGCTGCAACCATAAGATATAATCTCGGTAAGGACGGGGAGTCGGTAAATGTAAATCCTCGCCTCGATCGCAAGCTTGGTAAAAAGCTAAAACTTCTTTGAATAAAATTGGTAAGCACCAACCATCTACGAGTAAATGATGATGGTTCCAAACAAATTTGTAATTTTCAGCACCTAACTGAATTAGGGCTAAACGCATCAGTGGTGCTTCCTCGAGTTCAAAACCTTGATCGCGCTCGGCTTGTAAAAAGTTTTCTAACCGTTCTTGCTGCTCACTTAAACTTAGATTTTGCCAATCATGTTCAGTCCAAGTCAATTCGACAGTTGTATGTACGACCTGGAGGGGTTTATCTACTTCTTCCCAATGAAATGAGCTACGCAGTATTGGGTGTCTGCTGACTAATTTTTCCCAGGCTTGTTTAAATGCCCGGAGGTTAATTTTACCATCAATAGTACAACTTAATTGCTCAAAATACATCCCCGACTGGGGGGAACGAAGACTGTGAAACAACATCCCTTGTTGTAAGGGAGAAAGTTCGTATATATCTGCAATATCATCCACACCACTACTCCTAATTATTTTTTTGTTTTTTCTTTATTTTTGGATTATTTATTTTTGGGCTTTTTCTTCTTAAACTTATTAACAAACTTATCGAGTTGTTTTTGGTTAAGCTTAGCTGCTGCGAAGTCTGATGGAGTATAACACTGTTCAGATGGGGACTGACAGTGGGCGATTAAAGCTTGCAATGCTTGCAGGAAATTATTTGCTAAACTTGCAATGGTTTGTGGGTGATGTACTTTTTGACTGTAGGTCCAAGAAAATTGCAGTTTTTGTTCGACAATAATGCTATTAACCTCCAGCAAATGTCTGCGAACTGTGAAGGGACTAACTTCATTCCCAACTGATTCTCGAACGACACCGAGTATTCCTGGTAGGTTGAGGGTTTGCTCGAATTGACCGAGGTAATTAAAACTTACTTGGGGTTTTGGTAATGTTTCAAGTTTTGTCCGCGTCGCTGGATCTGGACTGAGATAACGTAAAATACCATAACCTATTCCCCGGTTAGGTATCCGACGCAGTTGTTCTTTGACTGATTTAATTAATTCTCCAGGTTCTGGAAAGTTTGAGTTTGAGTTTGAATTTGAATTTGAATTTGAATTTGAGTGCAAATGTACGGGAAATATGCTCGTAAACCAGCCAACCGTCCGGGATAAATCCACATCCTCAAACAGTTCTTCTCTTCCGTGTCCTTCCAAGTCAACTAACAGGGAATTGTCTCCTGTCCAAGTCACAAAAGTTTGTAACAAAGCTGTTAGCAACAGATCGTTAATTTGAGTATTGTAGGCTGATGGTACTTCCTGTAATAGGGCTTGAGTCTCTGTTTTACTCAAATCGACAGTAATAACATCTGTATTCGCTACGGTATTATTTTCTTCATCATAGGGGTAATCCACTGGTAAAGAAGAAGCACGGGAGTGAGATTGATTTAACCAGTAATCTAATTCGTTAGCTAAAGTTTCCGATTTCCCGTATTCCTGTAACCGTTTAGCCCATTGCTGGAAAGAGGTGGTTTTAGGAGGGAATTTTAGTTTGGTTTCCCCCCGGCTAAGTTGTTGATAACCTAGTGCAAAATCTTCTAATAAAATCCGCCAAGAAACCCCATCCACAGCTAAATGGTGAATTATTATTAGTAATTTACTTGGTTGGTTATTACCGAAATGGAGTAAAGTTGCTTGGAGCAAAGATTTTGTCGAAATATCCAAACTTACTTGGAGTTGATTTACTACTGTTTCCAAAGCTGCTTGTTGTTCAGTTGGAGGTAAATTCGATAAATCTTGTACTTGGAAAGGTATTTCAACTTTTGCATCGGTATTAATTTGTTCCCAACTTTCGCCTTCTTCCCGTACAAACTGTAAGCGCAAAGCATCGTGATGTTCTAGTAATTGTTTGATGAGTTCTCGTAACAATTCTGGTTTGACGTCGGGAGATAGTTCTAATAATACTGATTGGTTAAAGTGATGGAGTTGGGGTTGGGATTGAAACTTAGGGTTTTGTTCAAAAAACCAATGTTGAATTGGGGTGAGAGGAACAGAACCCGTAACTAAACCCTGTTGAGCTTGAGTTGGAACTGTTGTCTCCACCACAGCAGCTAATTCAGCAATCGATTGATGTTGAAAAAGTTGTTTTGGTGTTAGTCCCAAACCAATTTGACTTGCTCGGGAAACCACTTGAATACTGAGGATCGAATCTCCACCCAAAGCAAAAAAGTTGTCGTGGATACCTACTCGTTCTAACCCCAAAACTTCGCTCCAAATTGCTGCTAGTTTTGCTTCAGTATCATTACTAGGTACGACGAAATCACTTGCTACATTTTCCCGTGTTGGCTTAATAGTAAGTAGTTTGCGACGATCAGCTTTGCCATTTGGGGTTAAAGGCATTGCTTCGAGTAACATAAATGCTGAAGGCACCATGTACTCTGGTAGTCTTTCTTTAAGAAAACTTTGCAGTTCGTTGGTTGTCAGGGATGTTTCACTATGAACAACATAACCCACCAAACGTTTATTACCTGGTTTATCTTCCCGGATAATGACTGCTACTTGTTGCACTTGGGGATGTTGCGCGATCGCAGTTTCGACTTCTCCCAACTCAATCCGGAAACCGCGAACTTTTACTTGATTATCAATTCGACCAAGATATTCAATATTACCATCGGGTAGATACCTGGCTAAATCCCCTGTTTTGTATAGTTTGGGGATTTGCGTTAGCGCAGCGTGACGCGACAGCGTCATATGGGGATTTGCGACTGGGGATTGGGTCTTAACTTTTGACTTTTGCTCGCCCAAAGCGCGGTCTGTTTTTAATTTTGACTTATAAAAGGGGTTGGGGATAAATTTTTCTGCGTTTAATTCCCGACGGTTGAGATAACCCTGTGCTAAACCATCCCCACCGATGTGTAATTCTCCAGGTACGCCGATCGGTACTGGTTGGAGTTGGCGATCGAGGATGTAGGTTTGGGTGTTGCTAATTGGTCGTCCTATGGGAATATTGGTTGCGTCTGGGGGAACTTCTTCTATTAAATAGCAGCAAGCAAATGTTGTACTTTCCGTTGGTCCATAACCGTTCAATAATTTCTGGGGAGGATTATTTTTCAGGACTTCTCGAGCGTGTTGAGGACTTACAGCTTCACCACCAACAAGAAGATATCTAAAAGATTGGAAAGCTTCGGGGACAAGGGTCGCTAAGCGTTCAAATAGAGCGTTTGTTATAAATGAGACGGTTATCTTTTGCTCGCGGATGCAGTTTGCGAAGTCGTGGGGAGAAAGTATCGTATCTCGATCAATAACCACTAGTTTTGCACCGTGGAGCAGTGCACCCCAAATTTCAAAAGTTGCTGCATCAAAGGAGATGTTGGAAATTTGAGCAATGTTGTCAGCAGAATTTATTTGAACGTAGTTAGTGTTTAACAATAAGCGCACAATCCCTTTGTGGGGAATGGCTACACCTTTGGGTTTCCCTGTAGAACCGGAAGTGTAAATTACACAAGCAAGGTTATCGGATCTAAATCGACGAACGGGATTTTGCGTACTTTGTCGGGAAATTACTTCCTGATCGCTATCTACACAAACCAATTGTGCTTCACTTGCGGGTAGTTTGGTCGCCCATTTATCTTGTGTGAGTAATACTTCTATTTGAGCGTCAAGGAGCATAAACTCTAGACGCTCGGAGGGATAAGCCGGATCTAACGGGACATAAGCCCCTCCCACTTTAAGAATTGCTAATATTGCAACGAGCATTTCGGGAGTAGTTCGCTCGATACATAACCCTATTAGTGCTCCTTCCTTTACTCCCAAATTTTGTAGGTGATGAGCGAGTTGATTTGCGCGGGCGTTTAATTGCTGATAAGTTAGTCTTTGCTCTGCAAACAGCAATGCGATACTCCTTAAGGGAGTCGCTATCGCTACCGCTTCGGGTGTTTTCTCTACTTGCTCTTCAAATAAGTGATGAACGTATTTATCTGAAGCATACTCACTTTCGGTTGCATTCCACTCTACGAGCAGTTGATGTCTTTCTGCTTGAGTTAATAGTGGTAAATTTGCAACGGACGGTTTAGTAATTTGTGATTCGGGGTCGCAAACCGATGGGTTGCTAACGGGTTGGTGATGACGCTCGACTATTGCTGTAAGTAGGGTTTGGAAATGTCCTATCATTCGGGAGATTGTTTCATCTTCAAACAAATCGCAGTTATATTCCCAATTTCCTTCTAATCCTGCGTTTGTTTCCCTGATCGCTAAACTTAAATCGAATTTAGCTGTAACGGTTTGTGTTTTTAGTTCGTTCCAACTCAAACCCGGTAGTTCTAATTCTCCGAACGGTGCATTCTGTAAAGCAAACATCACTTGGAAGATAGGAGAATAACTTAAATCCCGTTGTGGTTGTAATTCTTCAACTAACTTCTCAAAAGGTAAATCTTGATGAGCGTAAGCGTCGAGTGTTACTTGCTTGACTCGTTCTAAAAACTCAATAAAGTTGGGATTATGCTGCAAATCGAGACGTAAAGCCAAAGTGTTAGCAAAAAAGCCGATTAATGGTTCAATTTGTTTGTGATTGCGATTGGCGATCGGCGAACCAATGACTATATCTTGTTGTTGAGTGTAGCGAGAGAGTAAAATACCCCAAGCAGCTAACAAGGTCATGAATAAGGTTGCGCCGGATTTGTGTGTCAGCTGTTTGAGTTTTTGCGTCAGTTCCGAACCAATTGTAAATGATTGACTGCGACCAGAAAAAGTTTGTACTGCTCCACGGGGACGATCTGTAGGTAAATTTAATAATGAAGGAGCATCAGATAATTGTTGTTTCCAGTAATTAAGTTGTCGATCAAGAACTTCCCCTCTTAACCATTGACGTTGGTAAACGGCGAAATCTGCATACTGGATAGATAATGGTTCTAAAGGAAAAGGTTTATTCTCACAAAAAGCTTGGTAAAGAACAGATAACTCCCGTACCAAGACTCCCAAGGACCAACCATCAGCAATGATGTGATGCATTGTCAATAACAACACATATTTCGATTCCCCTAACTGCAATAATTTTACTCGCCACAAAGGTGCTTTCGTTAAATCGAAGGGATGTTGTGCTTCGGTTGTGGTTAAATTTTGGACTTCGGTAGATTTATCTTCATTACTTAAATGCTGTAAGTCAATTACAGGTAAACTTAATTCCCCTGCTGGGTGCTTCTGTGCTCCTTGTCCTTCAATAATTTGCACCGGTGCATTATGGAGCATCTCAAAGCGAGTACGCAAAACTTCATGTCGTTGTGCGATCGCATTTAATGCTTGTTCTAAAGCTGTAATATTGAGAGAACCTTTTAGCTCGATCGCAGCTGGAACATTATAAGTAGCACTTGAACTTTCAAGTTGTTCTAAAAACCACAATCGTTGTTGAGCAAATGATAAAGGTAAATCTCCATCTCTTTCAACTGGCTCAATGACGGAAATTTTTAAAGCATTATCTGCTTGAAGAGCAGTTTGAGTTTGAGTTTCTAGATATTTGCTTAGTTCCTGGATCGTGGGAGACTCAAACAAAGACCTTAGGGATAACTTTATACCGAAAACTTCCTGCATCCGGGAGACAACTTGAGTTGCGAGTAGTGAGTGTCCTCCTAATTCAAAGAAATTCTCATTGGTACCTACCCGGGGAACGTTCAGAACTTCTTTCCAAATACTCGCTATTTGACGTTCAATTTCTGTTTTGGGTTCGATCCGGTTTTCAGTTTTTTGCTGTTGAGGGGTTTTGAAAGTAAGTAATTGCTTTCGATCCACCTCTCCTGCTTCTGTTAAAGGTATTTCAGCAAGTTGGACAAAACTACATTCACTCTTTATTCCAAAGCGGTCGCGTAGCGCATGCTCAGAAAGCTTATCGCGTAGCGCATCCCCTGTTCCCGTTTCCTTGTTCCCTACTCGCTTCTCAGTGAAATAAGCAATTAAGCTTTGTAATTCATAAGTGTTCCCCGTTCCCTGTTCCCCGTTCCCCGCTTCCCTCTTATTCTCTATCTGATGACGCACATGAGAATTCGTACCATCCAAACCGATCCAAAGTTGCTCTTTGTAGTGCAAACCCGCGAGGAAAGAATATAATCCTTGGGTAGGACTGAGAATGAAAAAACCGCGATCGCGAGTTAAATCTTTATATTGATAACCCCGACTCATTCCTGTTTCATCCCACATACTCCAAGCGAAGCAATAACTTGATAAGGAAGTTTGGGATTTTTGGTAACGACTAAAACTATCAACAAAACTATTCGCAGCAGCATAAGCAGCTACACTAGTACCACCTTGGTAACCGTTGACTGAAGAGAAGTTAATGAAAAGACCCTGTTTATTATACTGCTCGAGTAATTGGTGTAAAACCAAAGTCCCGGTAACTTTAGGACGGAGTACGGTTGCGATACTTTCTTGAGTTTCTTCAACTAAAAATCGTTCCTGGAAAATTCCTGCGAGATGAATAATTCCATCTAATTCGCTTTTCCATATAGTTTTAGTTTGCTCGACTATCTGTTGTAAATGGGGAAAATCACAGATATCAACTGCTTTGTAAGTGATTTTACCTCCAAGTTGCTCTAGTTCCCTATAAGTTGCAATTTCTTCGCTAGTTTTTTCTGATAGGGGAGTTCTTCCTACCAATAAAAGTCGAGCTTGGTAATATTCGAGCAAATACTTCGCAATTTCTATTCCAATACCACCCATTCCCCCGGTAATGAGATACATTCCTCCGGTTTTAAAAGGGAGTGGATGTTTTTCTTGTTCTTTAAACTCTACTGGAGCTAAACGGGAAACTAAACGCTGTCTGTGACGATAAGCTACTTCTGGTTCTGTGGAGAAATCACTTAATTCTTGTAAAATAAACTTTGTATTAACTTCAACATTGTCGACATTTAGATCGATATGACGACATTCTAACCAAGGTATTTCTTGGGGAATTGTTTTAAGTAATCCTAAAATGGATGCTTTTTCATAAGCAATATTTTCTGCAGTTTCAATTAACTGAACCTGGTTAGAAACAACTTGTAAGCGGATTTTTTTCTCATCAACCCTTGCTCCGGTAGACTCAAAGAGAACTTGAGTTAAAAATAATAAACTGTAGATTCCCTTGGTTTCAATCGTCTTTAGAGTATCAATCTCAATACCGTAAGTCCAAAGGTGCAAAATTTGACCGACACAACAGTTATTCTCAGCTAGAGATTCAAATAAGTAACGATAATGTTCCGGTTTACTGGGATTAATTTGATAGCGTTTGCAATCACATAGCGCATGCTCTGTGAACTGATCGATTTGACGAAATTCTGTTCCTGCTTCTACTTGAATGTAATTTCGACCGAGTTTAGTCAATTGATGACAAATAGAAGTTCCTAACTCCGAAGAATCGAGGAATACAATGGTAAAATTATTTTGGGGAAGGGTTGTTTGACTGGTTACTTGACTAGGAATTACTTTTGGTCGCCATATTTGACGATAAAACCAATTGGGAAGAGTATTAGCATTTTCTGAAATTAAATCGAGCTGTTTAACAGTAGCGTCAAATTCACCATTTTTGAAACTCTTACTAAGTTGCGATCGCTGAATTTTCCCAATGGAAGTTTTGGGAATGGATGCTTTTTCTAGGGGAATTAAATATTCTGGATTAATACCAATGTCATGAATGACCTTCGTGCGAATCGTTTTTATCAGTTGGGTTAATTTCCCTTCATCAGTAAAACTCGGAACGAAAAAGATTACTAATCGATCTGTATCGCTAAGGTCATCTCGAAGCGCAACCGCAGCGGTATAAGAAATTTCTACACCTGTAATTTCCTCAACTATCGATTCAATTTCATGAGCGTAATAATTAACGCCATTGATAATAATGACATCTTTCTGACGACCGGTAATAGTTAAACTTCCCTGACACAGAAAACCTAAATCTCCCGTATTAAACCAAGCATCATCGGTAAAAGCTGCTTGGTTAAGTTCTGGATTTTGGTAATAACCCGAAGTAACATTTGCTCCTCTAACTTGAACCCGACCAATTTTTTCTTCTGCTATTACCTGGTCTCGGTCGTCTGTAATCCGAACAGAAAATCCTGGAATTGGTGTTCCTACTTCCACATGTAGATCCTCTGCGCTCGAATCTACAGAAAAACTCTGGGAATACATCACACCAGAACAAGTTTCCGACATCCCCCAAGCTGGATGCATCGCAGTAGCAGGTAATCCATAGGGAGCAAGCAATTGTAAAAACTTTCTCGCTGTTTTTCCGACGATCGCTTCACCACCATTTAAGATGAAACGCATTGAGGATAAATCCCATTTTCGGCTATTTAATTCTCGTTCCAAAGCCGCGATCGCACCATAAGCAAAATTAGGAGCCCAGGTAATTGTAGCTCGATAATGTTCGATCCAATCCAACCATTTGAGGGGTTGTTGTAAAACTGTTTGGGTTGGAGCGTGGATTTGTTCACAACCAAGGAAAACATCCCGGATATGGAACATCACCAAACCACCAACGTGATCTAAGGGAAACCAATTTAATGAGATATCATTCCTGGTAAAATTATTCGTCACAGCAGTAGCTGCAGATCGACTAATAATACTGCGATGGCTTTGCATCACTGCTTTGGGAAGTCCGGTGCTTCCGGAGGTTAGCAGTAAAATTGCCAGGTCATCAGGTTGGCTTTGATGCCAGTTTTTATCGGGATCCCACTGACATAAACGATCAATGGTTTCAACTCTAAAGCTTTCTATACCGAAAAGTTGAGATAGGTTATTAACTTGAGGAGCGGAATTTTCGTCAGTTAGGACAATTGGTTGTTCTAACATCTCCCAAGCATTATGGAGTTTATTTACAGCAGCGTTAACTTGCTGGTAACTGGGAGGAATAGAGACGGGAACGGGGACAAAACCTCCAAGCATACAACCCCAAAAAGCAGGAACGAAATCTTCAAGTAATTCCAACTGGAAAATTACTTTGTCTTGAGGTTTTAAACCTAGCTTTCTCAACCCAGCAAGAATTCTTTGTGCTTCTTCTAGTAGTTCTTCATAGGATTGAACCAACTCGGAACCGTCAGAGCGAATGTAAGTAACTCCCTTGGTCGAACTTTTACCTGAACTTTGAGATGCTGCGCGTTGTAAAACTTTTCCTAAAGTCAGAGGTGTATCAGCTTTTAGTTGTAAAGTTTCTCCATGACTTATAGCTAGTTTTTTCGAATTGGATTGTTGTTTGGGTGTTTTGGAAACACTTACTGAAAACTGTTTTTCAGTTTCAATCGGGTTGACTCTCTCTTCTATGGGGATAAGTAAGTCCCTCAGGTGTAGGAGAGGAATATTTTCACGTTGTTCCCGAACTACTACCGCTACTTCTTCAACTTCCGGAAGGGATCTGATTTGCTCTTCCCAGCTTTGTACTAAATTAGAATCTATTACCGGTAAGCTTTGTAAAACTTGTTCGTCTACTTTCCCCGTTTTAGTCAGTGGTAAAGCAGATAGGGGGACATAGACATCAGGTAACATATGAGCAGGTAATAAAGCCTGCAAATTTAAGTTTAAGTTTAATTTTAATTTTAAGTTTGAGTTTGAGTTTGAGTTTAAATGTGATTGTTCTGGATTGAATTGTTTTGAGGTGACAATATAAGCGACGAGTTGAAAAATATTGAATTGAGAAATATCGGTTTGTGTTTGTCTGAGTAGTACGCGACAATCGTTAATCTCTGGAAGTTTTAATAATGTTGCTTCTATTTCCCCAATAGTCACTCGAAAACTTTGGAGCAAAATTTGTTGATCGCTCGAACCGAGTAGCTTTAATTTTCTGTCATTGAGGAGTTTTCCCCATACTTCTTTGAATAAGGGTTCTTGTTTCTGCTTCTGTATTACAACATTCCATTCCAAGAATAATTGATGTTTTTCTGTTGAAGTTAGTAGTGGTAGATTTGCAGTGGATGATTGAGGTTCGGTGACTATCGCTGTAAGTAGGGTTTGGAAATGTTCTATCATTCCAGAGATAGTTTCATCTTCGAATAAATCGCAGTTATATTCCCAGTTTCCTTCTAATCCTCGATTTGTTTCCCTCATCGCTAAGGTTAAATCGAATTTCGCTGTTACGCTTTGTCTTTCTAGCTCGCTCCAACTCAAACCCGGTAATTCTAATTCTCCCAATGGTGCGTTTTGTAAAGCAAACATCACTTGAAACAGGGGAGAATAACTTAGATTGCGTTGTGGTTGTAATTCTTCAACTAACCTTTCAAAGGGTAAATCTTGATGAACATAAGCATCTAGAGTAGTCTGTTTTACTCGCTCTAAAAACTGACTAAAATTAAGATTATCTGATAAATCGAGACGTAAAGCTAAAGTATTGGCGAAAAAACCAATTAATGGTTCAATTTGCTTATGATTACGATTTGCGATCGGCGAACCAATTACTAGATCTTCTTGTTGACTGTAACGAGAAAGTAAAATACCCCAAGCAGCTAACAGGGTCATGAATAAAGTTGCGCTACTATTTTGAGCAACTTGTTTAAGTTTTTGTGTCAGTTCTGGATTAATTGTAAATGACTGACTGCGACCCGAAAAAGTTTGTACTGCTCCACGGGGACTATCTGTAGGTAAATTTAATAATGAAGGAGCATCAGATAATTGTTGTTTCCAGTAATTAAGTTGTCGATCAAGAACTTCCCCTGTTAACCATTGACGTTGGTAAACCGCAAAATCTGCATACTGAATGGATAATGGTTTTAAAGGAAAAGCCCTATTCTCACAAAAAGCTTGATAGAGAACAGATAACTCTCGCACTAATACCCCTAACGACCAACCATCAGCAATGATATGATGCATTGTTAATAACAACACATATTCTGATTCTTCTAAGCGTAATAATTTTACTCTCCATAAAGGTAGTTTAGTTAAATCGAAGGGATGTCGTGCTTCATTAGCAATAAAAAGCTTGAGTTCGAGAGATTTATCTTCATCGCTTAAATACTGTAATTCAACTATAGGGAAACTCATTCCCCTTGCTCGCTGTTCCTCTACTCCTTGTTCTTCAATTATTTGTACAGGTGAATTATCTACCACTTCAAAACGAGTATGCAAAACTTCGTGACGTTGTGCGATCGCATTCAATGCTTGTTCTAAAGCAGCAATATTTAAAGAACCCTTTAGCTTGATCGCTGCTGGTATATTGTAAACAGCAGCTGAACCTTCTATTTGCTCTAAAAACCACAATCGCTGTTGAGCAAATGATAAAGGTAAATTCCCATCGCGAGGAACGGGTTTTATTTCCTCAACAGTAGAATCCGAAGCAGAGTTAACTTGCTTGAGAAAAGAGATAATTTCTGCTTTGCGATCGGCGATTTGAGCGCGTAAATCTCCTGTCAGCACACCTTGAGGAGCATTACAACGCAGACGCTCCCCCTCAATCCATAATTTGATATCCTGCTTGCTAAGTCTGGCTAAAAAATCGTAGATATTCAAAACTCAATTTCCTCCCTATTTCCTGACTCGTCACCTGGAGCGAACTGTAATTGCTCGAATGTGAAACGAATTTTCTCAATAATTTCTGCCAAACTAGCAATGGTAGGGTTCTCAAATAGACAGCGTAGAGGTAAATCTATTTGGAAGCTATCGTGTAGACGACCCATTACTAATGTTGCGAGCAGAGAATGTCCCCCAATTTCAAAGAAGTTGTCATGGATACTTACTTTATTAACTCCGAGAACTTCAGTCCAAATCTCAGCAATTATTTCCTGGGTTGGGGTTTGGGGTGCTATAAATGCAGTCTCTTCAACTTTGTACTCTTCAGGTTTAGGTAGAGCGCGGTAATTAATTTTGCCGTTAGCTGTCAAAGGTAATTTTGGTAGCAGTACAAATCTACTCGGTAACATGTACTCGGGTAGCTTCTCTTTGAGGTGAGAGCGAATATCTCTAATCGACTCAGACAGCGATTTATCAGCCAGCTTATTTTG
Source organism: Mastigocoleus testarum BC008 (assembly GCF_001456025.1). Classification (GTDB taxonomy): domain Bacteria; phylum Cyanobacteriota; class Cyanobacteriia; order Cyanobacteriales; family Nostocaceae; genus Mastigocoleus; species Mastigocoleus testarum. The sequence continues at coordinate 25,663 of NZ_LMTZ01000055.1, read as the reverse complement.
TTCTTTCGATCTGGTTAAATTCAGTTGTGGTGAAGCTAACTCGTGATCGGGGACAATATAAGCTACTAAATATTTATTATCAGGTTTGTCCTCTCGAGCAAGCACAACGCACTCGCGTATCCCGGGGTATTGGTTTAGTATCGCCTCGATTTCCCCTAGTTCAATCCGAAAACCGCGAATTTTAACTTGATTATCGATTCTGCCAAGGTATTCAATATTACCGTCAGCCAAGTATCTTGCTAAATCCCCCGTTTTGTATAGTTTGGGGGTTGGGGATTGGTAATTTGGGATTGGGGATTGGGGACTAGGGACCGGGGATTGAGGACTGGTAATTGGTAATTGAGTCTTAACTTTTGAATTTTTACTTTTTCTCGCTGAAAGCGCGGTCTGTTTTGACTTGTAAAAAGGGTTGGGGATAAATTTTTCTGCGTTTAATTCCCGACGGTTGAGGTATTCTCGGGCTAAACCGTCTCCACCAATATATAATTCTCCAGGTACACCAATGGGTACTGGTTGGAGTCGACAGTCGAGGATGTAGATTTGGGTATTGCTAATTGGTTTCCCGATGGGAAGGTTAGTTGCATTTAGGGAAACTTTTTCTATTAAATACCAACTAGCAAATGTTGTACTTTCTGTCGGACCGTAGACGTGCAACAATTGCTGAGGAGAATTGTTTTTAAGTACTTCTCGAACTCGTTGAGGATTTACAGTTTCACCACCAAACAGAAGGTATTTCAAAGGTTGGAAAGCTTGGGGGACAAGGCTAGCTAAACGTTCAAATAAAGCGGTTGTTAAAAATAAGATACTAATTTCTTGATCGCGGATACAGTTTGCGAAGTCGTGGGGTGAGAGTATTGTATCTCGATCAATGATTACCAGTTTTGCACCGTGAAGCAGTGCACCCCAAATTTCAAGGGTTGCTGCATCAAAAGAGATATTGGAAACTTGAGCAATGTTGTCGGTAGAATCGATTTGAATATAGTTTGCATTCAATAATAGGCGCGCGATCGCTCGATGGGGAATGGCTACACCCTTGGGTTTACCGGTAGAACCTGAAGTATAAATTACGTAAGCAAGGTTGTCCGAACTAACTTGGAGGTCGGGATTTTCTTGACTTTGTTGGGAAATTACTTCCCAATCTGTGTCTATACAAACCAACTGTGCTTCACTTTGTCGTAACTTTGTCACCCATTTATGTTGTGCGATTAATACTTTTACTTGAGCGTCAAGAAGCATCAAATTTAAGCGCTCGGGGGGATAACTCGGATCTAAGGGAACGTAAGCTCCTCCAGCTTTGAGAATTGCTAACATCGCAACAAGCATTTCGGGAGTAGTTCGCTCAATGCACAAACCTACTAGTACTTCTTCTTTTACTCCTGTATTTTGCAGGTTTAAATTTTGCAGGTAATGAGCAAGTTGATTTGCGCGGGTGTTTAATTCGTGATAACTCAGTTTTTGCTCTTTAAATACAACCGCAATCGCGTGGGGAGTTTTTTCTACTTGCTCCTCAAATAATTGATGAATAGATTTATCTTGAGGATAATCGGCTTGGGTGTTATTCCACTCAAAGAGTAACTGATGTTTTTCGGCTTCTGTTAGTAATGGTAATAGTCCTAATTTTTGTTGGGGATTGGTAGTTATTCCCTCAAGTAGAGTCTGAAAATGTCCGATTTGACGGCGAATTGTTTCAGCTGTAAACAGATCGGTATTGTAATCGAGCGAACCAGTTAATTCCCCATCAGTTTCCACCATCGACAAGATTAAATCGAACTGAACTCGCGCTGTTTCTATTTTTAGTTGTGTCAAATTCAACCCGGGAAGTTCGAGTTCTTCGAGTGGTGTATTTTGCAAAGCGAACATCACCTGAAATACGGGATTATGACTTAAATTGCGTTGTGGTTGTAATTCTTCAACTAAGCGTTCAAAGGGTAAATCTTGATTTTGATATCCATTTAAAGTGACAGTTCTAACTTGCGCTAAAAACTGTTCAAAACTAGGATTATCTTGCAAATTGAATCGTAAAGCTAAAGTATTTGCAAAAAACCCAATTAAAGGTTCTATTTCTGAGTGATTGCGATTTGCGATCGGGGAACCAATTACTAAATCTTCTTGCTGACTGTAACGAGATAATAATACCGCCCAAGCTCCCAGTAAAGTCATGAATAGGGTAACCCCCAACCGCTGACTTAATTTTTTCAGCTTAAGTGTAAGTTCTTCACTCAAACTAAAAGATTCACTTCCACCGCGAAAGCTTCGTACAGCACCACGAGGTTTATCGGTGGGTAACTCTAATAATGGGGGAGCATCTGCTAACTGTTGTTTCCAATAATTAACCTGTTTATCTAAGACATCTCCAGTTAACCATTCTCGTTGCCATACAGCAAAATCAGCGTACTGAATCGGTAATTCTTTTAATTGAGAAATTTTATTTGCGCAAAAATCTTGATAAAGCTCGGACAATTCCCTGACAAAGATCCCTAACGACCAACCATCAGCAACAATATGATGCATCGTCAACAACAAAACGTGTTCAGATGTTTCTAGCTGTAACAGCTTCATTCGTAGCAAAGCATCAGTAGATAGATCGAAAGGAGTTTGTGCTTCAATAACTGCTAAACGTTGAACCTCAACAGATTGTCGATCTAAATCGCTTAAATGCTGTAGGTCAATTACAGATAAATTAAACTCGGGATTTGCATGAATTATTTGTATGGGTGAATCAGCTAGGGTAGAAAAATTAGTACGTAAGATTTCATGTCTTTGGATTATTTCCTCTACAGCCATTTTTAAAGCATCTAACTGCAGATTTCCGCTCAGACTCATTGCTGCTGATAAGTTATAAGCTGCACTCTCCCCTTCAAGTTGCTCTAAAAACCATAATCGCTGCTGAGCAAAGGATAAAGGTAATTCTTGAGCTTTTAATTCTTGAACTTTTAATTCTTGAACTTCTAATTCTTGGGGACGGGGTTTAATATTTGCAATTACAGATTCTAAAACTAAACCTTGTTGACGAAGTGATTCTATTTTCCGAGCAAGCTGTCTTACTGTAGGGGATGTAAACAAACTTTGCAAAGGTAATTCTACCTCAAACCCTTGACGTACCCGAGAAATGATTCGAGTCGCAAGTAGAGAATGTCCCCCCAACTCGAAGAAATTTTCATTGATCGCTAAATCTTCTACACCGAGAATTTCGATCCAAATTCCCTTCAAAATTTCTTCTGTTGCTGTGAGCTCTTGAGATTCTACTTGACCAGGCTCTCTAGTTACTTCTAATACACTAAGTCTTATACGGTCGACTTTACCATTCGGCGTTAATGGTATCTCTGACAAGAACACAAAGACTGATGGCACCATATAACTTGGTAGCCTTTGTTGCAAGTAATCTCGTAGTTGTGTTGTTGTAATTAAGGAGTGTGAATCAGTAATGAGATAGGCTATTAAACGCTTATCAGCTGCATTTCCTTCTTTTGCAACTACCACTGCTTGTTCTAGTTGCGGGTGTTGAGTTAATACCGTTTCAATTTCACCTAATTCAATCCGGAAACCGCGAATTTTTACTTGATTGTCGATTCTTCCCAGATATTCAATCTTCCCTGAAGGTAAATATCTCGCTAAATCTCCCGTCTTGTACAACCGTACACCCTGTAGAGACGTTGCATGCAACGTCTCTACATTCGACGTTTCCACGTGTGACGTCTGTGGGTGTAAGGTCTCTACAATAATAAATTTTTCTGCGGTCAATTCCTGACGGTTGAGATAACCCCTTGCTAAACCCGTACCACCGATATGTAATTCTCCTGGGATACCAATTGGTACAGGTTGTGAATGACGATCAAGAATATACACCTGAGTATTTGCGATCGCATTACCAATGGTCGGTGAATTATCCGCTCCTTTCCCAACTAAAGCAAATGTTGAGTATGTGGTGTCTTCCGAAGGTCCATAAAGATTGAAGACTTTTTCAATATTCTCTTGTTGATAAAGCTGCTGTACGAGTTTGTTTTGCAAAGCTTCTCCAGCTAAATTAATGGTTCGCACGTTACGCGGTAAAGGTTTAATTCGAATTAACTCCGCGATCGCAGAAGGAACCGTATTAATTAAGGTGATCTCGTCAGCTGCAGGTAAATTATGTAACTCGAGAATATTCTCAGTTAAAATTACTTTACCTCCCCAACTCAAGGGGACAAACAACTCAAATACCGAAAGGTCAAAGCAAATAGAAGTTGAAGCTAAGACACCCCTTATTTGCTCAATTGTAAAGACTTCTCGCGCCCAAAATAATAGAGCTACCGGACTGCGATGGGCGATCGCAACTCCTTTTGGTTTACCTGTAGAACCAGAAGTGTAAATGACATAAGCCAAGTTTTCTGGTCGAACTTTATTAACCGGATTGTTTTGAGGTTGTTGAGAAATAATCTCCCAATCTCGCTCTAAGCAAACTATTTGGGCTGATAATTTTGGTAAATCTGCTACTAATTTTTCTTGGGTCAGCAGCACTTTTACTTCAGCATCAGCAAGCATGAAAGCTAAGCGCTCGGAGGGATAAGCTGGGTCGAGTGGAACGTAAGCACCACCAGCTTTGAGAATTGCTAATATTCCTACCACCATATCCAAAGAGCGTTCCATGGAAATTCCGACTAAAATTTCCGGTTTTACTCCTAACTCTCTGAGGTGATGTGCTAGCTGATTAGCACGAATATTTAACTCGTTATAATTTAAACTTTGTTCTTTAAATATTACTGCAACCGCATCTGGCGATCGCTTTACTTGTTCCTCAAATAATTCTTGCAAACATTTGTCTTGAGGATAATCTAACTCGGTGTCGTTCCATTGGTACAGTAATTGTTGCAGTTCGGTTTCACTGACTAAAGATAAGTTTGCTATTGCTTGGGTCGGTTCGGTAGAGATACTTTCGAGTAATGTCTGGAAATTTGCGATCAAGCGCTGAATAGTCGTTTTTTCAAACAGATCGCAGTTATATTCCCATATTCCTTTAAGTCCTGATTTTGTTTCCTCCATCGACAACATCAAGTCAAACTTAGTGCTGAGTCTTTCCGTTTCTAGTACTTTCAAATTCAACTCGGGAAGTTGAAGTTCTTCAAGTGAAGAATTTTGCAAAGTGAACATCACTTGAAAAATAGGATTATGACTTAAATTGCGTTGCGGTTGTAATTCTTCAACTAAACGCTCAAAAGGTAAATCTTGATTTTCATATCCATCTAAAGTGACAGTTCTAACTTGCGCTAAAAACTGTTCAAAACTAGGATTATCTTGCAAATTGAATCGTAAAGCTAAAGTATTTGCAAAAAACCCAATTAAAGGTTCTATTTCTGAGTGATTGCGATTTGCGATCGGCGAACCAATTACTAAATCTTCTTGCTGACTGTAACGAGATAATAATACCGCCCAAGCTCCCAGTAAAGTCATGAATAGGGTTGTCTGCGATCGCTGACTTAATTTTTTCAGCTTAAGCGTAAGTTCTTCACTCAAACGAAAAGATTCACTTCCACCACGAAAGCTTTGGATGGGAGGACGAGGTTTATCGGTGGGTAACTCTAATAATGGGGGAGCATCTGCTAACTGTTGTTTCCAATAATTAACCTGTTTATCTAGGACATCTCCAGTTAACCATTCTCTTTGCCATACAGCAAAATCAGCATATTGAATTGGTAATTCTTTTAATTGAGAAACTTTACCCTTACAAAAGCTTTGATAAAGAACTGATAATTCCCTGACAAAAATCCCCAGGGACCAACCATCAGCAACGATATGATGCATCGTCAACAGCAACACATATTCAGATTCTGCTAGCTGTAACAGCTTCATTCTCAGCAAAGGATCTTGGGATAAGTGAAAAGGAGTTTGTGCTTCAATTCTTGCTAAACTTTGAACTTCAACAGGTTTTTCTTCTTCGCTCAAATGCTGTAAATCGATTACAGATAAATTAAATTCAAGATTTGGATGAATTATCTGTATGGGTGAATCATTTATGCAAGAAAAATTAGTACGCAAGATTTCATGCTTTTGAATTATTTCCTCCACAGCCATTTTTAAAGCATTTAGCTGCAGATTTCCATTCAAACTTATTGCTACTGGTAAATTATAAGCCGCACTTTCTCCTTCAAGTTGCTCTAAAAACCATAATCGTTGCTGAGCAAAGGATAAAGGTAATTCTTGAGTTTCTAATGCTCGTGAACGAGGTTTAATACTTCCAACAACTAACTCCAAACCTTGTTGACGAAACGATTCTAGTTCTCGAGCAATCTGTTTTACCGTAGGGGATGTAAACAAACTTTGCAAAGGTAATTCTACTTCGAATGTTTGACGTATGCGAGAAATAACTTGAGTCGCGAGTAGGGAATGTCCCCCCAACTCGAAGAAATTTTCATCGATCGCTAAATCTTCTAGGTCAAGAATTTCGATCCAAATTCCCTTTAAAATTTCTTCTGTTGCTGTAAGCTCTCGCAATTCTGCTTGACTAGGCTCTCTGGTTATTTCTAGTACACTAAGCTCTCGACGATTAACTTTGCCATTCGGTGTTAATGGAATCTCTGACAGGAATACAAAGGCTGAAGGTAACATGTAATTTGGTAGCCTTTGTTGCAAGTAATCTCTGAGTTGTGTTGTCGTAATTGTGGATTCATCGAGAGCAACAAGATAAGCGACTAAGCGTTTATCTGCATGTTCTTCTTTTACAACTACTACAGCTTGTTCTATTTGCAGATGTTGAGCTAATACCGTTTCAATTTCACCTAATTCAACCCGAAAACCACGAATTTTTACTTGATTGTCGATTCTTCCTAAATATTCAATCTTCCCTGACGGTAAATATCTCGCTAAATCTCCCGTCTTATAGAGGTTGGGGATTTGCGTTAGCGCAGCGTGACGCGACAGCGTCATATGGGGATTTGTGACTGGGGAAAGAGCACAGGAAGTTAGGGAGGAAAGACAATTTTCTTCCTCTGCTTCCTCTGCTCCCTGTGCTCCTCTTCCTAAAAACGGGTTAGAAATAAATTTTTCTGCGGTTAATTCCGGACAGTTGAGATAACCCCTTGCTAAACCCGCACCACTGATATGTAATTCTCCCGGAACACCAATTGGTACTGGTTGTAAAGAGCGATCGAGAATATACACCTGAGTATTTGCGATCGCATTACCAATGGAAGGTGCATTATCTACTTCCTCGTCAGCGACAACCACCCCAGAAGTAGTAACAACAGTATTCTCCGTTGGACCATAATTATTAATTACCTGGAAAGGAATTGATGCTGATGGAGCTTGATGAAGCTTATCTCCCCCAATCAACATGATTCGCAAAGCTGTATTTTTACTCCATTCCAAAGATAATAACTTTTCTGCTAACGGGGTCGGGACAAAACTAATTGTAATTTCCTTATTCGTTAACCAATTTTGTAAATCTATTGGCGAAACAACAATCTCAGACTCAACCAAATAAATACTAGCTCCAGTGGTTAAATAAGGCCAAATCTCCCATCCCGCAGCATCAAAAGCAATTCCTGCTAATTGAGTGGCTCTATCTAATGGAGTAATTTTAAACTCAGATTGATGCCAAAAAGTCAAGTTTATTAGTCCGGAATGAGGAACTAAAACTCCCTTTGGTTTACCTGTGGAACCAGAAGTGTAGATAACATAAGCCAAATTTTCTAGTTTGACTGCACTAACTAAATTGTCTTCAGATAAATTGTCTGCAGAAGTTTGAGAAATTGTATCCCAGTCGTGATCGCTGAGCACGCGCTGATGCGTTAGGTTTACCGCGTTAGAGCGCGCAACCTCTTTGGGGTTATCGAGACAAATTAATTTTGCGTTTAAACTACACTCTGGCAAAATCGTCAATAAGTTCTGTTGAGTTAGCAGTACTTTAACGCCAGTATCCGAAAGCATAAACTCTAAGCGCTCTCGGGGATAAGCCGGATCTAATGGTACGTATGCACCACCCGCTTTGAGGATTGCGAGTAACCCTATTACCATTTCCAGGGAGCGTTCGACACATAAACCTACTAATACTTCTGCTCCTACCCCTAAACTTTGCAAGTAATGAGCTAATTGATTTGCTCGACGATTCAACTCCGAATAGCTCAGTTGTCGTTCTTTAAATACTACTGCGATTGCGTCAGGAGTTTTCTCTACCTGCTCCTCGAACAACTGATGAATGCATTTATTTTGAGGATATTCAACTTGAGTCAAATTCCATTCTCTAAGTAGCTGATTTTTCTCAACTTCAGCAAGCAAAGGTAATTTGACTATTTCTTGCTCCGGATTGCAGATAATTCCTTCCAGTAAGGTTTGGAAATTTTCAGACATCCGCACAAAAGTAGTTTGATCAAACAGATTGCTATTGTATTTAAAGACACAATGTAGAGAGTCGTGTCCTTCTATTACCTCTAAAACTAGATCGAACTGTCCTTCTTCTTGGGGAATTGGAAATGGCTCCAATTTTAACCCATTCCAATCAACTTGAATTTTTCCAGCTTCAGGTACAAACAAATCCGTAATTTCTGCTAATTCACCTTCCCTTTCTTGCAATACAAAAGACACTTGAAACAAAGGAGAATAACTAGAATCTCTTTGTGGTTGTAACTGTTCTACCAACAGAGGGAAAGGATAATCTTGATGAGCGCTTATCGCTTCTAAAACTGTCTGACGCACCTGAGCCAAAAACGCCTTAAAGCTAAGATTATCTTCGGTAAACTTAGCCCTTAGAACAACCGGATTCACAAAATAACCGACAGTTTGAGCAAATTTAGTTTGATTTCTACCAATAGCAGGAGAACCCACTAAAATATCTGTTTGACCCGTGTAGCGATACAACAATACTTGAAAAGCAGCCAAAACAGTCATATATAAAGTTGCTTTTTCTTCCCGAGCAAACTCCTTAAGTTGTTGAGTTATGCTACTCCTCAACTTAAAAGTATAAGACCTTCCATTATTACTTTGGTGAAGCGAACGCGGTCTATCTGTGGGTAAATCTAAAATCTGTGTTGCATCAGCTAACTGTTTGCACCAGTAATTCTCCAAGCGCTCCCTGTGGGAACTTTGCAACATCTCGGTTTGCCATTGCACGAAATCTTGGTAATTGTATTCTAGAGGAGCTAAAGATGCTTCTCGCTGCTGCAATTGAGCTAAATAAAGTTCTCGTAACTCTTGAATCAAAATCCCCATCGACCATCCATCGCGGACAATGTGATGTATTGTCAGTAAAAATACTCTATCTTGTTGTGTACGAGTAAACAAACTCGCCCTTAATACTTCCCCTTTCTCTAACCTCAAAGGACGACGATAGGCTTTAATTACCTCTTCTTTTAATTCCTTCTGCGTCCAACCTTTAGCATCAATTTCCTCGATATTAATCTTGCGAGAATCATAAACTTTCTGAGACGGTTCGTCTCCCTGCTGAGTAAAACTACTACGTAAAATTGGATGTCTTTCCACCAAAGCTTGTAAAGCACTATGCCAAGCTTCAATATCTAACTTAGAACGGATGCGAACGGTAAAAGCAGTATTGTAAGCAGCACTTTCCGGATTTAACTGGTATAAAAACCATAAAGCTTTTTGTCCCTCAGAAAGTGGATAAGATTTAACCAAACTCGTACTTACATCAATCTGGGAAGAATAATTATCCGCGATCGCAGCCTTTTCGTGGGAAATGTAGCATGCTAAGTCTCTATAGGATCCATCGAGATTTTCACCAGAGCTATCGCCAATAATATTATCCTTATCTTCGCCCTCCCCCCGCACTCCCTGCTCCCCTTCTTCCTCCGCTTCTTCTGCTTCCTCCGCTACCCCCCCTCCCTTTAAAGAATTAGTTGAAATCTGCTTCAACTTCTTGAGGGAATAAAGACCAGACATCACCGAATCTGTATCTATTCCAAAATCAATTAGACAAGCAATTTCATTAACTCCAATCCCCTTGAGTCGATTTACCATCGTCAAGCAAGTTTCCGGAGTACCGAATAATGCACTGGTCTGAAAATAACGCTCAAAAGCATAATTCAATAACTCTTCTCGGTCTTGCTCATTTAAATCGTCTAAACTTTTTGCTTCTTGTCGCCATAAATTGACGGAAGATTTTAAATAATCTATAAACGGTTGTCTTACCTTTTTACGTACCGTCCCCAAATCTTCACTGACAAAGGTATGTAACATTAATGTTACATGTCCCGTATCGGGATCGTAACCATGCTCTTTACGAGCTTGACGGTAAAGAGATATTTTTTCGGCTAGCTCTTCTATGGGCTGAAACAATAGGGCTGTAAGGATATTGACGCCCCGATACCCAGCCTCAATAAACCTTTCCTTTCCACCCGTGCAAGTTATCCAAACTGAAAGTTCCTGCTGACAAGGTAAAGGATAAATTGTAACTTCAGTTTCTTCACCAACTCCATTAGGTAACCGTAGATTTTTCCCACGCCAAAGCCTTCTGACAGCAGCTAAACTCGAATACATCACATCTTTCGAGTTAGCATATGTCTCTGGAGAGATGACAAAATCATTCGGATTCCAGCCTCTAGCAAAGGCTAGATCGACTCTACCTTGAGATAAATTATCGACGACGGACCATTCTTCAGCAACTCGGATCGGATTATGTAGCGGTAGAACAATACTTCCAGCGCGGATACGAACCCGGTCCGTCACCATCGCTAAAGCCCCACCTAATACAGAAGGATTGGGATAAAGACCACCAAAAGCATGAAAATGACGTTCCGGTATCCATACCGCAGTAAAATCATGGCGGTCGGCAAACTTTGCTCCTTCAATCAGTAGCTCATATTTATTTTTCTCAAATCCAGCCTCATTACTAGAAAAATATAACAGGCTGAACTGCATGTTAGTTATATTTCCAGTGGTTTTAGTTGCAGAACTCGTACTTGATATTTGCTTTGGGGAAGATAGGACGATCCCCTCAGAGTTTACCCCTTGAGAAAAGACCTCATCAGATGGAACCTCTGGGGTCGAAAATGTCTGCTGTAAATCAATCCAATTGACTAGTTCCTTAATACTTAAATCTTCCCAGAATTTTTCAATTGGTAAAAATAGATTAAATTGTGCTTCAACAAAGTTTTTAATTTCAATCGCTTTTAAAGAATTTAACCCCAAACTAGTTAAAGGTTGCTCGATTTTGATATCCGTAGAGTCGAATTCTAAAATTTGAGCAATGCGAACGCGTAATTTTTTCTCTACAGATGGATCGCTGTTTTTAGCTTGATTTTGAATTTGATTTTGAATTTGATTTTGAGTGGGACCTGTAAAGTTGTGATGAGAATTGAGAGCTTGAGTATTGCTTTCAACCGTAAGTGACTTATCTGCGTGCAAGTCCTGTTGAGTTTGATTTTGCGCACCAGAAAGCCAAATCTTCTCCTCTGCTCTACTGCTCCCCTGCTCTGCTGATCCCTGCTTCCAATCTCCGACTATGGATAAATTTCCCTGTAAAAAAGCATCTCGACAAGCACGGCGTTGAATTTTTCCACTAGAGGTTTTTTGAATACTTCCAGTCTTGAGCAACACAACAGCATAAACGTCCAACTCGTGTTCCAGGGAGACACCCCGTCGAATCGCATTGATTGTCTCATTTTTATCCAACTTTCGCAGGTAAGTTCGTTCTACTTCCTGAACCGTAACTAACCGTTCAACCCCATTTACCTCTATAGAAAATGCTGCTCCAAAGCCTCGTCTCAAGCCTGGATAGCTCTTCTCAACAGTCAATTCGATATCTTGAGGATAATAGTTACGACCTCTGATAATAATTAAATCTTTGAGTCTACCTGTAATAAATAACTCACCATCAAGCCAGCATCCCAAATCACCAGTCCGGAGAAAATCTTTCCCTTGAGAATCTAAACGAGCCTGAAAGATTTTTCTTGTTTCTTGGGGTCGATTCCAATATCCCCGAGCTACACTTTCCCCGGAGACCCAAATCTCTCCCACTTCTCCATCCTGACACCGAGCTAAAGTTTCAGGGTTAACAATAACTATTTCGTGTCCCAACCAACTTTTACCGCAACTAACTATCGCCCGAGCACTTTGTGGGTCAGATGCAACAATAACTCGGTTTTGCTCGAGAGCTTTCCGGTCAACTTGAAGAACTACTGGCTTTTTGGCTTGCGCTCTACCCGAAATCAATAAAGTTACCTCAGCCATCCCGTAGCAAGGATAAAAAGCTTCTGAACTAAATCCATAAGAACTAAAATAATTGGCAAATTTTTCCAAGGTATCCGCACGAATCGGTTCAGACCCATTAAAAACTTTTTCCCAACTGCTTAGATCGAGATTCGCAAGTTCGTCAGGCTTAATCTTGTTTACACATAAATCGTAAGCAAAATTAGGTCCTCCACTTGTCGTAACTTTGTAGCGAGAAATTGCTTGCAGCCAAAGCCAAGGCTTTTGCAAAAAAGCAGTTGGTGACATCAACAAACATGAGCTTCCTAAATAGATTGTTTGCAGTATATTCCCTATCAATCCCATGTCGTGGTAATTTGGTAACCAACTGAGCATAATTGTCTGCTCGTTATGTCCGAGAGCTTGCTTTATTGTTTCGGAATTATTAAGCAAATTAGCATGAGTTACCATTACCCCCTTCGGTGCTTCGGTGGAACCGGAAGTGTATTGCAAAAATGCTAAACTCTCCTCCATTACATCAGGAGAAACCCAATCAGATGGCTTATCCGAAGTAATACAATCGCTTGCGAGCCAATGTAACTCATTCAACTCCAGATTTAAACCCAACTTATTTAAACCTCGCTGCTCAAGCTCAGCCAACATCTTTTCAGTTGTCAGCGCTGCTCTCGCTTGAGCATCAATAGCAACCGCTTTCCATCGGGATAAATTTTGATGACGTCGGGGAGGAGAAACCGGAACCGCTACTACTCCCGCATACAAACAACCAAAAAAGGCGCTAATAAATTCTAAACCTGATGGGTAAATTAATAAAACCCGATCTTTGGGAGCGCAAAGCGATTTGAGTTTTGCAGCGATCACCCGCGCTTGTAAATCTAACTCACCGTAAGTCAAACGTCCCGTTTCGACTTCTCCATCAGCAAGAAAAGTATAAGCAGTTTGTTCGTACTGAATGCTAGCACGGTAGCGTAGTAATTCGACAAAGGTTGCGATCCCACTAGCAGCTGTCATAGCTTCACTCCTCTGAAAAATTAGGTTTGACACTCAAATGTTCAGTACCGCAAGCACCCTCAAGTCGACGAACAATAGTTTGAAGATTAATGACAGTAATAGTGCGACCCAAGTTAACTCAAATGGCAGTTTATTGAATTTAGAATCAGATAGGTGCCTATCTAGAGATAGATAGTGGGAGTTTTGCAAGAGGTATTTTCTACGAACAAACTAATTGATAACTCCTACATGTCGAATTTTGGGGTACTAGCCGCCTGTTACCATTTGTTAAATAAAATTTAGCTGTACTACGGTATAAAAAATAAAGACAAAATTCTTTACTCTTTTAGTTACGTCAGCAAAAGAAGTAAAAAATATTTCAACATGAAAGGCGATAATATCTGGCTGCAGTGGTGGAGTTTTTATCTATCAGGGTGATGAATTACTATAATGTAGTTTGCAAATTCAAATGTTGTTTTATATACTCGTAACCTTACGAATACAATTTATTTTTTTATAAAAAATAATTTTAGTAATAATAATTTCTAGCTAAAAATTGTAAACAATAATAATCAAATTATTGATTAAATTACAGTTAATAAAAAATACTATTAGAGACACAGACTCAACATAAAGGTTTTATTCGCTACCAAAATATCACAATTTTTAAGATGTCAAAATATATGTGATACAGCCCTAAATTAGTCTAAATACAATGAGAAACATGAATTATATCTGTCTTTGGATGTAATTTTTACACTTGTAGTATTTACTCCAAAATATTTGCGCTATCAAAAAATAATTAATAACGAGGTAAAATCATAAGTACATAAAATGATGAAATACCTTATAAAAAAATATGATTTAATCAAATTAATTCAAGCAGTATATTCTATATACATCAAGATTTGTATTAAAAAATACCAAGCTAAAATTTTCACTACATGAGTATTGATTTGCTGAGAAAAAAGATAATAATTTGAATGAAAAATAGTAGAATTGATCGTGTTTATTTTTAATGTGAACCCTAAAAAATGACCGTTCGTACTAGCACACTTTTTGAACGACTAGGCGGCGAGACTGCAGTTAAAGCTGTTGTTGACAAGTTTTATCTTCGAGTTATGGAAGATAGCCGAATAAATCATTTTTTCGCTGGAGTTAATATGGAGAAACAGCGGGAACATCAGGCAGCTTTTTTAAAATTTACATTTGGTGGAAGTTCATATTATCAAGGTCTTTCATTACGTAAAGCCCATCAAAACTTAGTTAAAGAATTTGGATTGAGTGATGAACATTTTGATGCAGTATTTGAGCACTTGGTATCAACGCTGAAAGACTTAAATGTTGCTAATGATTTAATTCAAGAAGTGGGTGACAATTTAGAATCAATTAGGAGTTATGTTCTTGATAAATAGTTTAGTTCATACGAACTATTTATTTGAAAAAAACTTTAATACGAAAATAAGAAAGAATATAAACTGTCAGGAAAGTTTGAAACGACAAAGAATCTAACTAACAAATTAAATTAAATTAATAAATTCATTAACAAATTGGTTAATAAATCTACTCTCCTGTCTCCTGATTTTTCAAAGATAATTGGAATAGTTATATCAATAACAAAATGGTGCATTACATATACTTAGTAACGCACCTGAAAATAAAAATTGTGTCGTATCACTCAGAGATTAATTTTTAAAACTTCCAGTCAAAAAAGAGTCCTAAGCACCTACAGATTCTTTCGCAGCATAGAGTACCTCAACATCAATATTTTTAATTCCGCGATCGCGAGCAAATTTCTCAGTGTTGCGCTTCACTTTACCGCGTACAAAACCAGGTATTTTGTTTAATTCTGCTAAACCATCTTTTGTCCAGTTAAGATCGGAATCAGCAGATATACCTTTAGTAATTACTTCTTTGGTGTCATGTCCCCCGAAGATTTCTAGAAGATGATCTTCCATTCCCAAGGTGAAGGAATTATATACTAAATCTGCAACTTGGTTGGTACCTTCATAACCCATGAATGGTTTGTAACCAATGGGGAAATTTTGAATGTGGATTGGAGCAGCAATTACACCGCAAGGGATATTCAGACGTTTACCCACATGGCGTTCCATTTGGGTACCGAAAATTGCTGAAGGTTCAACCCGTGCGATCGCATCGCCAATTTCGCCGTGGTCATCGGTAATTAGAACTTCATCACAGTATTCGCTCACCTGTTCCCGGAACCAATCAGCATCATATTTACAATAAGTTCCCGCCCAAACAACGTGAATACCCATTTCCCGCGCCAAGATTTTCGTCATTGCTGCAGCGTGGGTATTGTCGCCAAATACAACTGCTTTTTTCCCAGTTAAGTTTTGACAGTCAATGGAACGGGAAAACCAAGCAGCTTGAGATACATGCAAGGTTTGGTCTTCAATAAATGCTTCATAATTAACATCCGCACCTTGCTGATTAATTACCTGTTGAATTTTACGAATGCACCGAGCAGTTTCCACTACACCCATAGGCGTAATATCTACATAGGGCATTTCAAATTCTTTTGCTAAGTATTCAACCGCCATCATACCTAGTTCCCGATAAGGTACGAGGTTAAACCAAGCCCGAGATAGATTCTTTAACTCATGAACGGAAGCACCATCGGGAATTACAACATTTACTTCAATTCCCAAATCTCCCATCAATTTTTTCAACTCGGTGCAGTCGTGTTGATTGTGGAAACCAAGGGTGGAAATACCGATAATGTTAACGGAAGGTTTTTCAGTTTTTCCTTGTGGTAAGTCGCCTTTTTTGCGAGCTTTTTCAGTGTAATACTGAACAACTTGTTGTAAGGTACGATCTGCTGCTTGCAGTTCGTTGACGCGATAGTGATTGACATCTGCTAACATCACATCACCCTTAGAGTCCATCTGCGCCCTGTCAACAAAATTTTGCAAATCTTCTTGGAGGATGCTGGAGGTGCAAGTGGGAGTCAAGATAATTAAATCCGGATTATCTTCAGAATCTTTGCGAGTGATGTTATCCACCACCTTTTCCTGAGAACCTCGCGCCAAAACATGGCGGTCTACGACGCTTGCTGTTACTGGGGTAAAGTCCCGCTCCCGCTCTAACATTGAGCGCATAACATTAAAATAGTCATCTCCTAATGGAGCATGCATAATTGCATGAACATTTTTAAAGGAACTAGCGACTCTTAAAGTGCCAATATGGGCAGGACCTGCATACATCCAATAAGCTAATTTCATGTTTATCTCTCTCTTTATGGGGATTGGGGATTAGGGTGAGCCCGCGCCTAACGGCGAATGGGGATTAGGGACTAGGGATAGCACTGCGTGCCGCCTTACGGCATATGGGGATTGGTTAGTTCTTACTTTTTACTTTTACTTTTTACTTTTAATAGCCATCGCTAATCCCCAATTTTCACGGAATAATAGGGAAAATAGTCAAACTGATAACATAATTTAATGTGTATATTTTGAAGCTTTTCCAGTGAAGTGAGATTGCATACCAGTAAAATAGTTATAAATAAAATAGTTGCTATAAACCAATACAGTTCAGTTAATATTTTTTTCAAAAAAATAAAACTGTAGAGACTTACCACAGTACGTCTCTAGCAAGAAATTTATCCTTATCTGAACCGTATTGTGCTAAAAGCTAGGATCTAAAAACTAGCATCAAGAAATCTTCATCCTGGGGATCGAGAGTCAGAGAGATTTTATATATAGCGCCTTACATATAGCGCGCACCTTTCACTCCCGATCGCTGACTCGTAACCGGATGAGTCCTATTTAATCCCACTACACATGATTGATTCTTCTCATCAAGATCGAGTTTGGCAATCTCCTCCAGATCCGATAAATCAAATTCTTAATTCTCCACCCCCTCCACTGGTATTTCTTTCTCCAGATCGGCAATGGATGGTAGAACTGGAAAGAGTTTCGTTTGTACCAATTGCTCAATCTGTACAGAAAACTATGGCATTAGCGGGATTGCGTTGGCATCCCCAATCCAATGGACCAGCTCGTTACAGTCCCTACCATATTTTAAAGTATCGGAAATTAGCTTCTACAGATGTTGTAACTGCAAATTTACCGCAAAATGCCCAAATTGATTTTTTGAGGTGGTCAACTGATAGTCAAAAACTGGCGTTTACCTTAACTCAGCCCGATGGTTTGGAACTGTGGGTTTTGGATCTCAAGCAAGGAGTAACCCAACGCCTAACCGAACCTATCTTAAATGGAGTTTGGGGTTCTCCTTATAGTTGGTTAAATAATAATGCGCTGATCTGCAAATGCGTACCTCCTCAACGTGGGGAACCTCCCATTATACCCGAAATTCCTCCAGGACCGTTAATTCAGGAAAATCAAGGTCAAAAAAGACCAGAACGCACTCACACCCATTTACTAAAAACTGAATATGATGAGGTGCTATTTGAGTATTATCTAACCTGTGTATTGAGTAAGGTTACTCTGGATGGTGCATGTAATAACTTGGACTTGTTGGCTCCATCTGCGATCTACGCAGCAACACCGTCACCTGACGGTAAATTTATTTTATTAACCACAATACATCGTCCATTTTCCCATGAAGTTCGAGCTTCTTGTTTTCCCCTGCGAGTCGAGATAATTGATGATACTGGAAAATTGATTTATCAACTTGCTGACCTACCCACCTACGAACGACCTTCCACCAAACATGAAACAGTACGCCAAGGTCCGAGAAAAATTAATTGGCGTGGGGATCGTCCGGCGACCTTGTATTGGGTAGAAGCTTTAGATGAAGGAGACCCCAAAAATGAAGTACCTTTTCGGGATGTTTTATTTGAGTTAGATGCTCCTTTTACTGAGGAACCCAAACAAATTTGGCGATCGCAATATCGGTTTCGTAGCATTCGTTGGGGTAAAGATGACCTTGCTGTAGTTGTAGAAGGATGGTACGACACCCGCAAACAAAGAACTTGGCGTATTAATCCCCAGCAACCTGAAACACCAGCAAAACTTTTATTTGATCGTAGCACTGAGGACAGATACAATTCCCCGGGCGTTCCCCTGATGACCACAGGGAAATATGGATACAGAGTTTTGCGCTTTGCACCAGAAGATAACACCATTTATCTGAGCGGTCGCGGTGCATCGCCTAAAGGTGTATACCCCTTTTTAGATAAATTTAATTTAGAAACAGCGGAAACAGAGCGTTTATGGCAATGTCAAGACCCTTATTTTGAAGGTATTTCCTATTTGCTCGACCCGGAAAACCAAACTGTAATTACCAATCGTCAATCCCCAACAGAACCACTAAACTACTTTTTATTTAATCTTAGCGATCGCACCAATAAAACCGCCCTCACAAATAACCAAGACCCTGCACCCCAATTAGCCGGGATGCAAAAAGAATTGCTTAAATATCAGCGAGCAGATGGCGTTAAACTTTCAGCAAAACTTTATTTACCCCCCGGTTATAGTGCCGAACGCGACGGACCATTACCATTACTATTTTGGGTATACCCGAGAGAATTTAAAGATGCTGAATTCGCAGGACAGGTAACCACAGCAGAAAATGCTTTTGTTCGTCCTTGGGGAGCTTCAGTTTTATTTCTCCTCACCCAAGGATACGGAATTTTAAGCGGTCCCACCCTACCAATAATTGGCGAAGGAGATACCGAGCCCAATGACACCTACGTAGAACAATTAATTGCAGGAGCCCAAGCAGCAGTAGATTGCGTAGTAGAACGCGGTGTCGCCGATCCGAAAAGAATTGGTGTTGGGGGTCACTCCTATGGAGCTTTCACCACAGTAAATTTACTAGCCCATACAGATTTATTTAAAATGGGAATCGCTCGTAGCGGAGCCTATAACCGAACCTTAACTCCCTTTGGTTTTCAAGAAGAACAACGTAATTATTGGGAAGCACAAGAAATCTATACTCAAATGTCTCCCTTTACCCACGTTGATAAAGTTAAAGTTCCGCTATTACTAATCCACGGTGCAAGCGACGATCATCACAGTACATACCCATTACAAACCAAACGACTCTATCAAGCACTTAAAGGACTTGGGGGAAATGTGAGATGGGTATCACTACCATTTGAGCGTCACAGTTACAGTTCCCGCGAAGCTGTAGCCCACGTATTGTGGGAAATGGAACGTTGGTGCAGGCTTTATCTTTAGGGGATTGGGGATTGGTAATGGGTAATTGGTAATTGGTAATTGGTAATCCGGATAATAAATTCCTTACTTCTTACTTCTTACTTTTGACTTCTCCCCAGTCCTCAGTCTCAAATCGCCAGTCCCCAGTTCCCAATCAAACCGCAACCAAGCGTCGTAAAGATTCACAACGGCGTTTAGCTGTACTATTTTTAGGGTCTAATTTTAATGCTTCTTCATAAGCTTCTAGAGCTGGAGCATTTAACTTTTTCTTCTCGTAAGCATGACCGAGATTGTTGTAAGCAGTGACGTAATCAGGTTTTAATTTGACTGCTTCTTTATAATTACGAATCGATAAATCGTACTGTTCCTGAGCAAAGTACACATAACCTAAAGCATTGTAAATCAAAGCAAGATTTTCTTGTTCTTCCTCTTGGTTTCCCTCATCCTCAAGAGCTTTAATTCCTTTTTTAAACAAAGTCAGTGCTTGAGCATATAATTTCTTGTCAGAGTAAATGCTGCCTAACTGGTAATATTCTTGAGCCGTTCCTTTTTCTTTAGTCAGTTTTTTCCGTAATTTAGAAAAAGAACCTTCTATTCTTCGACTTTTAAAAATTTGGCGAAAAACGCTGATAACGGTGAATAGTAGCACCGCAACCAAAATAGAAAGATAAATAATCGCTAGATTGTTATCCATTGCCTTTATGAACTGTCGATTTTTCTGTTTCTATTATTAAGTAATAGAGAATAACCTACCGGGAATCGAGAAGAATAGTAGAAAAAATTAATTTTTGTTCCCGTAGGGTGCTGTTAGACGCGCAAAGAAATAAAGCATTTACAAGTAAGCTTCAATCGCGTCGTAACGCACCGCCAAGCTTGGGCAAATTGGCTAACATAAGATAAGGATTATTGCGAATCAAAGATCAGTAATTTTCTCCCGTTGAAGCAAAAATTTGCGCCAACCTGGGGGTGTTAAAAAACATAGGTCAATTTTTTCGGCTGAATTCCTTATGCAGCAAGAGTTTCAAGGTTTTTTAGAGTGTTTGAGGTTGGCGCAATCGCTGAAATACCTTCTGTGCGATGGTTTCGGAGTTTTTATTTTTGCTACTGTTGACAAGCCAGGGGCTGAAACGATACTTTTGAATGAGGTTGGCGCAAATGTACCTCGAAAATCAAATATAGTAAGGGTTCTGGAGCGAGCTGTTGAAACTAAACCTAATCCCTATCAGGGATTGAAACTTTCGCCGATCTTTGACGAATTCTTGGATTTTTGTTGAAACTAAACCTAATCCCTATCAGGGATTGAAACTGGGATGACCGCAGTGAAGCTTGAGGAGTGGTTGAGTTGAAACTAAACCTAATCCCTATCAGGGATTGAAACATATCTCCTGCTATATGAAAAGTAACTTTAGTATTGTTGAAACTAAACCTAATCCCTATCAGGGATTGAAACGTTGCAACTTGGATTTAATTGCTGCTAACATTTCCGTTGAAACTAAACCTAATCCCTATCAGGGATTGAAACAAAAATGATAATGGCGACATTAATGTTAATACCCGTTGAAACTAAACCTAATCCCTATCAGGGATTGAAACAAAATAAATGGCAAGCGAATAAATCCGGAACACGTTGAAACTAAACCTAATCCCTATCAGGGATTGAGACGCTTTAGGGCTTGAAGATAGTAATTCTTTTGCTAAGTTGAAACTAAACCTAATCCCTATCAGGGATAACAATCTGATTAAGTCCAATATCCCACCTTGAAATAAATGATGTTGTTGGTTAATTTGCGTAGGGTTTAACCCCTCACTCTAAAAGTCCTTATTTTGCGTCGTTTATATTCCATACAATAAATACGGGCTAAAGTTTATGAATCTATTTCAAAGCACTTAAATCGGGGAAATTAATATGGTTTGGGAATGATGGGTCAAACCCCCTTTATATTCGCCAACAGCATCATAAATTTCAAGGCTTATAATCTAAGTACGTTGAAACGCACTACGAAGCTTACTCAGTCTGATTTATCAGACTTTGTCTATGAGCCTGGGAATTCATTCCTAGGCGGATATTTAGATTATTTGAAAATGCAGTAAGTTATCTGTTGAAACTGATAACTTGCAGCAATCTGATTATGTCCAACATCCCACCTTGAAATAAATTTCAACACGCTTCGTGTCGCCGCTCTAGCGAACAAGGCTTATAATCCAAGTACCTTAAAACGCACTACAAACCTTACCCAGTCTGATTTATCAGACTTTTTCTATGAGCCTGGGAATTAATTCCTAGGCAGATATTTGGACCTGTATAGGCGAAACTCATTCTTGATTCCAACTCCTGAATTTCGCCCCTGCAAACTTGGATTCAGGTAAACCCCAAAACTCAACGCGTTTTTGCAACCAACCTTCTTTCAAGTAACCAGTAATAGCTTGATTTACTCTGTTGCGCAATTCAGCATATTGTAAACCTTTCGGCATCACAACAGATAATGGTTCAGTGGAAATTCTGGTTTCAAGAATTTGATAACTTGGATCTTCCTTAACCCACCCCGCAAGAACGCTAGCATCTGCAGCAAACGCAACAGCTTGGTTTGTGTCTAAAATTTCTTTAGCTTCCGAATATGAACTTACTCCGACTAATTTAGCGTCAGGTAAATAGTAACGCACTGGAGCGATAGTACTAGATTTCTCAAGTACGGCTATTTTCTGCTGCTTTAGATCTGTTAACTTTTGAATTGAAGCGTTTTTTGTAATTAATACCGTACCATCAAAATAGTAAGGAAAACTAAAACTTACTATTCGCGATCGCGACTCAGTAGCTGTAACTCTAGCAATAGCAAGATCGACTTTATTATCCACAACTACTGAAAGACGCTCTCGATTTCCTACCGGTTGAAGCTTTATTGAATCGGGTTGATTGAATAAGTCTGATGCTAAACGCCTAGCTAAATCAATTTCCAGTCCCTGGAGTTCGCCCTTTGAATCTTTAAATCCCAACAGAGGTAAGTTGTCTTTGACCGCAATTGTAATATAACCCCGTTCTTGAATTTTTTTGAACTCGGCAGCAGATGCTACAAGTCCATTATCTGCAAATACAAAGAAAAAGGTTAACAAACAAATTATCGCCGTTACTAGTAGCAGATGTAACGGATTAAACCTTTTTAAATTGTAAAATCCGTTATTCATCCGTTACTCTCTTTATGCTTTAGCTTGACCGGCTATTTCGGCAATTTTACCAAAACCTTCCGGGTCTAAAACTGCCATCTGTGCCAACATTTTACGGTTAATTTGAATGTCAGCTTTCTTCAGACTGCCCATAAATTGACTGTAGCTCATACCATGTTGGCGAACAGCAGCGTTAATGCGGGTAATCCACAGACGACGAAAATCACGCTTGCGCTTTTTGCGATCGCGATAAGCATAGCGTAACGCCTTCATTACCTGTTGGTTAGCGGTTCTAAATAAAGTTGAATGGGAACCGCGAAAACCTTTAGCTAACTTGAGAATCTTTTTGCGGCGTTTGCGAGCAACATTACCGCGCTTTACTCTTGTCATAATTCAATCCTTCTTTTATTTAATACTTCCTTATGAGACTTACAAATATGGAAGCATACCACGAACGTTATCAGCATCGCGCTCATTTACGATCACTGTTTTTGATAGCTTGCGTTTTTTACCAGTAGTTTTCTTTTCTAGAAGGTGATTCTTGAAAGCTTTACGGCGGACGATTTTACCGCTACCAGTAACGCGGAACCTTTTTGCTGCTGCTTTGCGACTCTTGAGTTTGGGCATTATTTTGTTTTATGTCAACACGATCCATCATTATAAAACAAGAAAATGGAAACAATGCTAACCAAGGATGAATTACTGGTGTAATTGGATGTGATTCAACTCCAAATTGATTGGATTCTACTTCCAAGCAACGCGATCCGATTCCCAACTGAAACATATTTGATAGATGCACCCTATAGGTGAAGTGGTTGTGTAATTTGGCAGTATTTGCTGTTTCAGTTCTATGCAACTCAGGTTGCTCTAACTTTTACAGCATTGACTGCTCAGATTTATTCTTTAATCCAGGATCGCGGGGGAATCGATTCTAAATCTATGAAACGCAAAAATTAACAAGGAGGTATCTTATCCTTTTTCTCTTGGAAAATATTATTAGATAGTTCCAAAAAATATTTTGTGGATAAAAACTTTAGGATAATAATTATATACTTAATAATTAATTCGCGCTCATAAAAAAACAAAAATCTTCCCATCGAAGGGGAAGATTAAATCACAGGGATTGAAACATGAAGCTATAAAGCACTTGTTAACAGTCACAAGTATAAATGTCGTAACTATACATTAAGAAGTACGATCTAAAAATTGACCTAGGAATTATCGATGCGTTCTTGATACAGACTTTGAACTAAATTTTCCAATTGTGCTTCTGGACAACAATCAATTAATGCTTCAAAAGCATCGAATAATTTTGCCGCACCATCGCCTAATAATGGACTTAGTCCCCAAACATCCTGCACCCAGTCTTGAGGTAGCGTATCTTCAAAAATCATTCGTTCTAGAAGTTGTTTTGCTTCTTCCTTGGAAATGGACATAGGATTTATGTGCAATTTGAGGGATAAATAGTCGAAAAATAAGAATAAACCGGAATTTGAAAAATTTGAAATTTTAATTATCCCATTAAATTGTTAAGAACTGAAAATCAGTAATTAATTATTACTTGTTGTTAACTGAAGTTATTTTTCTCCAACCCCTCCTAAATTTCACTGGTTGGGAGATTTGAATTATCTTCTGAACGAGGCTAAGAAGCCGAAACTCGACAAATTGATAACTGGCTGTTCGATAACTAGCAGTGCTTTTGATTTATGTCGAGGCTTTGAAATCTCAGATTTCATCTTTGACATTTGTAAATCAGTTTCTGCTCTAGCCCCAAGAAAATATAAGCACTAAGAACACTCCTCCTAGAACGGTATGCTTAATGCTGAATAATTCCATATCCAATAAACTGAACTACTAGCAAATAGCCACTGGTACTCACGAAGATTTCTTCTAAATATCTCACACCTACGGATAAATAAAAGCCTAATACAATAATGTTTTATTGAGTATGAATACTAGCTTGCTGTTGATCATCACTCACTAAGAATAGTCTTTATATTTATTTACATAAAGTCAATTTGACAAAGATTTACTCAATAAAAAAGAAGTGATTTGTTAAGAAATATTGCGCTTATTGTTGGCGCTTAAATTAGTTTGAAAATATGACTTGTTAGTACCTGAAAAATTTGCTAAATAAATAGTATGTCGTGGCAAAAATATTGAAAAATGTCTCTCAAAAAGAGATAAATTTATTTTCATTTAATGCAGTGCCTAGCGATATGCTGTTAATATCTAGAATAGAAAATAAATGTTTACTGGTCTTGAAAATTTAATGCGTATTATTTCCTTAATGAAAGTTAATATTTAGAATTTATGATTTAGGGCCTATAAATTCAGCATCTACACATAGTATTGGGCATATAGTATCCCGAACATAGTATTCCGAAATCCGAAATATTTTCACAGAGATATTGCCACATAAATTGAGAGCATTTGAAGGATAAAAAAGGAATCTATTAAATTCCAAATTTCTACACAGACACAGAATCTATTTGCAAACAGTTATTATGAAGCATTACAGCAACGAATGGGTTCAGGAATGGTGCCAAGAAAACGGTTGGACTGATTTATTTGAAGAGCGGTCTAATAACTATTGGGCTTTTCCTCCTGGAGGGGTAATACCAGAACCAATTCCCGTTCAGGTTCTCAGAGCAATTAAAGCAAAGCATGGATTAACCTGTGAAGAACGCTTTTGGTCAATTTTTGCAGTTGGTGCAACAATGACCGCAGCTTTAGTTGCTTATGTTTTTCGGTGTCCGTTACCAATAGTTGCGGCTTTTGCTTTTAATGCTGTAACAGTTGCACAACTTGAGGTAGAGGACGCATATTGAAAATTGAAAGAAAACGATTATTTTACTCTTGAGGAGAAGAGTTATGTACTCCTCAAGAGTATTTTTGTTTTCATAATTTTTGTTTCCAAAGTATCTTGAAAACCGCCATTATTTAAGCCTTTGCTAAATGAGGGATAGATTTATATTTTAAGTTAACTTATGTTTTAAGTATTTATATCGTAATCCTAAATAATTCGTGTGTAAAAATCAAAATTCTGTAGATGCAGCATTGCTAAGTCTCTACAAGATTTATCTGTTCATGAATCAAGTAGGAACGCTATAGTATTGAACTATCAAGAATTTAGAGACATCAAATAATCGTATCCGCTCAGTAAGTCGGGGTAAGAAGAAAAAAGAAGAAGGAACAAAAGTAGAGCATGTGTCGTAGAATATGACCCATGACGC
>NZ_LMTZ01000054.1 GCF_001456025.1 Mastigocoleus testarum BC008 | reverse complement strand
CACTGCAATTAATTAATCCACAACACCTAAAAAATTGGTTTACAAATTGTTGTTACTGTACCTCATAAACCCCAAATATGCTGTATATCTACTGCTGAATTATCAATTCAAGCCGTAGCCAAACTGCGAGATGCTTATTTAATTTTCAATCCCGTAGCAGGACAAGGGAATCCAGATCGAGATTTAGAAATGATTCGTCGCATTCTCGAACCCCAAATGAATCTCCACACTATTTTTACCCAACCAGGACTCGACCCAGCTATTCAAGCCAAAGAAGCAATCGCTAAAATTCAAGCTAATCAAACTAAAGACCAAATTGGCTGTGTAATTGCTTCGGGAGGAGATGGCACAGTATCAGCAGTCGCTGGAGCCACTATTGAAACGGGAATACCTTTGGGTGTTATTCCTCGTGGTACCGCTAATGCTTTTTCAGTTGCTTTGGGACTGCCAACCAAACTTAAACTGGCTTGTGAAACTATTGCAGCGGGAAATACAAAAATGGTGGATGCAGCCTATTGTAATAAGATTCCGATGATTTTATTAGCTGGAGTGGGTTTTGAAGCAGAGATGGTTAATAATGCTAATCGAGAACTAAAAAATCGCTTGGGTACTCTTACTTACGTCCTTTCTGGAGCGCAACAATTTTTTACACAACAGGATTTCCAAGCTCAAATTGAAATTGAGAATCAAGTTCTAGATTTTAAGACAGGTGCGGTTACCGTTGCCAATGCTGCTCCTGCTACTTCGATTATGGCTCAAGGTTTTGGTGCTGTTATTCCCCATGATGGTCTTTTAGAAGTAACAATTCCTGTATCTAAGACTTGGCTTGAGGGAATTAATACATCAGCATCTTTACTCGCTTCTGCTCTCGCTAAATCAAAAGTTGAAGACCAAAATCTAATTCGTTTACGCACCAATAAACTTAAGTTAACTACTGAACCGACTCAAAAATTAGTAGTAGATGGAGAAGTATTTGATGAAAATCCTATTGAGTTTATTTGTGTGCCTAATGGCTTAACTATCTTTTCTCAGTTAAGTTCGGTTGAATCAGTTCTTTCCCCATAGATTTTACATGATTTGACAATTGAACCAAATAAAATATTGCGATCAAGAAAAAATATTACCATTGATGGCGACATCAAATTAGAGTAGAAGCAATTTTAAAACCAGCTAGAAATAAAACTTACCCAATCTGCACTAATGAAGTTGAAGAAATGCCTTCGTATTTTAGCTATTACCTTAAATAAAGTCAAAAATAAAGATAAATAAGGATAAATAAGCAAAAATCTACGATTTTCACTTCTTACTTCTTTCTTCCTCCTCCTTCTGCCTTCTGCCCTCTGCCTTC
Source organism: Mastigocoleus testarum BC008 (assembly GCF_001456025.1). GTDB lineage: Bacteria > Cyanobacteriota > Cyanobacteriia > Cyanobacteriales > Nostocaceae > Mastigocoleus > Mastigocoleus testarum. The sequence goes on along the minus strand of NZ_LMTZ01000054.1, from coordinate 17,675 downwards.
TGCCTTAAAACGCGTTTCTACTGGGATCACCAAAAGTTGCCAAGACTCCGAAGAGCGAGTTAATCGACACTTAAATTCAATTATTTATACTTTTAATTTTTTCTTAAACTTACGCTACAAATTACTTGATTTAAATCTTACAATCCCACCAATATCAAGCTTTACAGCTAAAATGCCAAATTCAAGCGTTTTCTAGATTAAAAGCTTTTTGTAGGCGACTATAAGTCAATTATTATTTTTATCTCTCTATTACTCATTTTTGGGCTTTTTTACTTCTTTTTAAACCCACACAAAAACATACGCGTAAAAGTATAAATACTATACGCTTATGAGAATGACCACGAAATGTTTCATTCCCTATTTTTTACTCTCATCTTTTTTACCTGAAACAGTTCTTTTTCTCCAGGCACTCAATATCATACCACGAACTCTTCACTCACTTAACCTTAAGTTCTGTTAACAGATTCTCTAACCAAAAACTCTCAATCCCTTATCAGGTAAACCTTACGAGCTCTAACTACCACTTAAAATTACATGTAACTCTCTATTTTACTTTACTTCTTAAAACTATATATGCAATAACTTTTCTTTACTAATATCGTTAACTTATATTGATTTTTCGCCTCTTTACACCATACAAGCAAATTAAATTATACCCTTAAACCCTTGTCAAACATACATTACAGCGCTTCATTCTTTTGTGAAGAAAGATGCGAGCAAAGGATAGCCACGTGAATTAATTCTTATTTTATGCTTCTCTTTTTCTGTTTGGATTTTAATATGCTCATTTAATGCTGCTTTAAGTAGCCCTTGATATTGTTCATGACTAATTCCTAAAAGTTGTTTTGTCCTTTGAGGATATTTTTGAATATAATTGAACACAATCGACATTTTTGATCAAAATGGTAGAGTACTAATTTTTCTTTCTACCATTTTTTTATACTTGTCTTAATATTTTGGACGGGTCTATTGGATTATTTATTAATAGATATGAGTTTGGAATCTTAATTTAAGTCAATACCAACACCTTTGCAACACCTCCCACAAATGGCTATGGTAATAATATCAATCAACAAATGAAGTATTGAAAAATTACGATGTGGTCTTATCAACTCCTACTTTAGAAACAGGAGTATCAATTGACATCAAACATTTCGATGCAATGTTCGGAATATTTTCAGGTGTATCGACCGCCGACAGTGTAAGACAATTTTTATCTCGTTATCGTGAGCCAGTACCAAGATACATTTAGGTAAAAGCAACAGGAATTGGTTTTGTAGGTAACAAGTCTAGCAATTACAAAGGATTAATTGTAAGCAGTAAACAGCTAGATAAATCAAACAGAAATAAACTAATTGATGCTGTATTGGAAGAAACAGTAAATGGATCTTATTTAATCCATATTCCCTAGTATTTAGATACAAACTCCTTCTATCACTCTTACAGGAGCGCTAGATGGTACAATTTGATTTAATAAAAAACCGGCAGCTTCGAAAAGTTGACAATACCTAGATTCACTACGTTCTTGACCACCAGAGTCTATAGATATCATTAATGCTAAATCCAAGAATTTATTGAAACAAGGTTCATTGCCTGGAGATATGACTGCTTGTATTACTAATAATTTACCTTTCTCTGCCATAGCATGACGAACATTTTTAAGAATCTTAATACAATGGTCATCATCGAAATTGTGAAGGATCTGCGACAAGATATAAGCATCACCGCCAGAAGGAATAGATACATAAAAGTCTCCACTAACTATTTCACAACGTTTAGCAACTCCCTCTTCATGTAGTAAACGAGAAGCTTCTGCAGTTACATGTGGTAAGTCGTAAAGCACACCGGAAATTTGTGGGTATGATGTTAAAATAGATGCAATGAGTGCACCATGACCACCACCCACGTCTACGACTTTTTCCACACAAGAGAAATCATAAGAATCAAGAATAACAGGAATAATTGTATTCCTGGTCAAACTAGTCATAGCATTATTGAAGAGATCTGCAGATTTGGAATTTTTTGTAAAGTATTCATAGGCATTCTCAACTTGGTACAAACGATGAAAGAGTGACTGATTGGTTTTGATCGCATGAAGAATTTCTCCCCAAGAACGCCAACTCCATTCATCACCTTCTATCCTTGAAAAGGCGCGTAAAGAATTGGGAATATCACTTCGAAGATATTCTGCGATCGGAGTTAGTGCAAATTTATACTCTTCAATCTCAATAAATACATCAATACTGGCAAGAGCACGGAGCAACCGATATAGTTTAGGTGAATAAGTGCCAGTTGCTTGTGCAATTTCATCAATATGCTTTGCACCATCTTTGAGTAAATCAGCAATTCCCAAAGATGAAGCTACATAAATGCTCTGAGAAACCCATTTACCAGCAATCATCTGAATTAAAGCTTCTGGTGGTGACATTTCAGAAGTTTGAAATAACTTTGATGTCACGACTTCCTCTATATTCATTATTATCACCTATTTAAATGAGAGTTAATTCTAATCTTAGTAATTGAACTCGTTCAGTTTCTTTTTCATTTAGACTTAGTTTTTCTTGAGGGTTAGGTTAAGCCTTTTAAGCATCCTATCTAAAGTTGAGGAATCAATTAACACTCCGGTTTGTCGTTCTAATAATAATACAAAGTTTATCCAAGGTTGCATCATTATTAATTAGATACGATTGAAGATAAAATATTTAATTGTTCCTGATTCAACTTTTTTGAAGTTTTTTGTTTACGTATCTTGGGAGGAATATTTCCAGTTTCTCGATATGGTTGCAGTAATTTCTCAAAAAAAATTAAGGCTATTCGAAATCGTTTTGCTAATTGATATTGAGGCTGTTTATCTTGAATATTTTTTTATATGGAGTGCTTATTCTTGAATACAATTGAGTAAATGTTTCATTTTGCTAGACTATTAAAGTTTTGTCGTACTTTTTTCGAACACCAAGTTAAAATTTCGGACATGTCTAATGTAATATATATGAAGCATGTGTAACTAGTTCGTTCATAAAAGGAAAAAGAGTTTCTTTAGATTTAGCAAATGTATCGTAAAAATCTTGTTGATTTTTCGTAGCAGTAATCTGTTCAAAAATTTTTAAGCTATTAATCAAGGCTTTATGTGTCTGTGCGACATAGGGGTTGTCAGCTTGAATTCTCCAATATACTTCGGGATTATTGCTCACAATGCGTGCAAGCAGTGAGATCAGGGTTTTGTGCGGTGGTGTCAAGATAGGAAACACCTTATTTATGTCGTAACCTAACTCGGTTAGACAGATACCAAACGATATAATGACTGCGTGGGTCATAGCTTGAGTGATGGCGGTATTTTTATCATGTTCACTCGCAGTCATCGAGGTTACATTACCTCCCCACTTTTCCATAAGGTTGGTAAAAACGTCTGCAAGAGGACCAGGTGACAGCTGTATGGCAGCAATATTTTGATCTTGAAATTCAAGATCAGGAGCAAACATTGGATTTATACTAAGGAACTCCAGGTCTCCCATAACATTTGTTAATTTATCTGCTATGCCTGTTTTAACTGACATAATATCCACTATGAGCGCACCAGAAGACATTATTGGAATAAAGTGCTCTAAAGCTCTAAATGCAACAGTTTCAGGAAGGCAGATAAGTAGGCAATTAATCTGGCGAGCAACTGCTAGTATGTTTTCGTCAGGTTGACTAAGATCACAACAAAAATATCGATTGCATTTGACCAGTTCGTCCGGTTGCGATGCTAAGTCTACACCAAAAACAATAATTTTTTCTTTGGATAGTAGATTGGAAAATAGTTTACCAAATCCGCCGTTTAAACCAAGAATCAAAACTTTTTCAATTTTCACAATTGATACGCTTATTTGTTTTTGAAAACTTACTTTTTGGACGCTTTACTACTAAAAGTAGCCATTTCAATATATCTATTTTTGAGTTGGATGTGACTCTTTTAGATATACAAATTATTATATCTTGTCATAAAGCCTAAAAATTATATAGAGTAAAAAATACAGTCTTTGAACATTCTAAAAAGATATGAGTGACGATGAAGTTTTACAGCAATTAGTAAATGGAGTTGAAGGTGAGGTTGAGCAAGTTTTAGGTAATAGAACCTATGACAGAAGTAAGTACTATGATGTAGTAAGTAAATGAGGTGCAAAGCCTATCATCCTTTCTCGTAAAGGCACTGTAAGTTAGCGGCATGGAAACTGTAAATCAACCCCACATTCACTCCTATGAAAATCTGCAAGACATGGATAAAATGGGATGGAAAAAATGCAAACAAGAAAGTGATTATCACCGTCGCTCATTATTTGAGATCAGCATGCTTCGTATGAAAATCATTTTCGGTGGTTCTTTGAGACGACGCAACTTTGATGTCTAAGCTATTGAAAATTTATACAGTGCGCTGCTCTTAACTCCATAGCTCAAAATGGTAAACTTGGTAGTTATAAAAGCGACATCTAAGTTTTTCAAATTGAGAGAGGAAATTTAATTTCCACTCATTTATGTAACAAGACCTAGTAACAGTGTAAATCATTTTTTGCTTAGATATAGTTATAAATCGAAAAATTTATTCAAAATGGTGACAATAATAAATTGAGCTAAACGCTTAGCTAACCTGAACTCGGGATAAGCAGATTGAGGTAAGATCCAATCCAGAGCTAATTTACATGTCTGTGTCTCCATGCTTGCGGGGTAATTCCATGATATTGACGAAACTGTCGTATAAAGTGGCTCACATAAAGATAACCTAGTCCTTCAGCTATTTGATATACTGGTCGATTGGTTATAAACAACAAGTGGCGTGCTTCTGCCATCCGACGCTCGATAATCCAACTGAACACAGCCTTCCCTGTATTAAGACGTACAAGTTCAGTAAGATAACCAGGAGAGAGATTAACTTCCTTAGCCACGTCCAATAACCCCACATGGTTAGAATAGTTTGCTTCTATAAATTGGAAAACTTTTTTTAATAACTGTTTTGATTGAAATGAAATCTTTTTTAATCGAGAATCTGAAATTCTGAGTGCATCAATAAGCAATAGTGAAAGGAGAGCGTCTACTGATCTTTCAAATCCTTGACGTTTAGAACATAACTCGTCTTTTAACTCGTGTAATCGTATAATTAATCGGGAAGATTTTTTTGGTACAACATGTATATGCAATATATAATTAGACTTTGGTTGTAAAAATGAAAGTAATAGCAAATCTTCATCAATACTATTTAGATTCAGGGGATCAGCTTCAAAAACAACAATCCAACTTTTCGTATTTTCTAAACCATCCATCCTGTAAATTTCTCCTGGTGGAATAAGAAAAAGATCACCTTGTTTAACATAAATTTTACGATGACCGAAAAATTGCCATCCTTTTCCATCTTCAATAAAAAGTAATTTGAAGCCACACAACTGTAAATAATCGTTTAAAGATTTTTGCGAACATACAAATTTAGATATCTCTATATAAGGTTTTCCAGTACAAAAAAGAGACAAAGCCAGTATTTTCGGGCTTGGAATACCAATGTGAGACATATAGATTCACGCCTAATGTGAATTAAATTAATACGAATTTCCTAACATCTGGCTACAGATAATACTTCACCGAAGTCAGAAATGTGAAGTCAGAACAGACCGCGCTTTCAAGGAGCAGAAGCTTTACCTCTTCCTAAAGTGAGAGGATTCAACAACGTTGAAATATATTTAACCTGAGTTCGGTTTAAGCAGATTGCGGTAAAAGCCAGTCAAGGTGAAGGTTTGGCTTTTTGGATTGATGACAATAAGCAATCAGTCCGCAAAGAACATTTACGCAAAAATTTGTAGGGCTTCAATGTCTTGAATGCTCAATTTGAGAGATATTCTTAAGTTGGTCGTTAATAGTCTCGATAATTGAGCGTTTACGTGATAAAAGTTTGTCATGAAGACGCATCAGTTTATTTTTCATATTACGACGAGGTTTTTGCCACTGCACTTCAAAAGCTTTACAAAAATCGTCTACATGGCAGAATAAAGCATCTAAACTAAACATAGGGCAGGTTGCTGATTTGATATTATTTTCAGCTTACTATCTGTCCCTTTTCTTATCCCGAACTCAGGTTATTTACTTCTTTCGGCTATAAGCCGGAGGCTTTAAACTGATTCCGGTCTGTTTATTCCGCAATTCAGAATTCAGAATTCTGACTTCTGATTTCAGCCCGAAGGGCGTGGTAAAGAATCAAATCAAAATCATATCCTAAGATGAATCCCTTTGGTGAAGTAAATTTAGCTTTAGCACGATATCCAATTAGCGCTAAACTTTGGTATATAGTTAATGACCAACCTACCTCCTTTCAGACTTTTCGTGAATATAGTGAGCGTTTTGACATTGAAGAAGAATTTTTGGATGAAAAATCAAATGGCTTTCAACTCGAAAAGTCCTTAATTCTGTTACAACTTTATTTTTGACTGTTCAAGGACAAGAAGTTGTTAAACATGGTAAACGACGTTTAGTTGACTGTCACACTTTTAGAAGAAAAAGTTATTTACGTCTAGGTTGAGAATGGGTGAAGGATATTTTATATCACGGGTGGAGATTATTTTCCACCATAAATCTTTGTGGAGATGCTGATCCACAACCAGCTATCGCCTCTCAAAAACAAGGCAAAAAATTCCTTGAACGTGAGTTTAGGATTATGACTTCTTCTTACACATCGTAGTTCTGTCAGTCAACCAGGTAAATGAGCTCAATTCATCCCTATATTATGCAACGCCATTTTTTCTAAAAGTTCCTGCTGCTGTGCTTTTAAGTCAGCTAACTCTTTATCTGATTGCTTTATGTGGTGTCCCAATTTCTCCAGCAGTTTTTTGACACTAGCTGGAGTATTTTCCCAATCCGTGCTGGGAATTTCAATTCCGTAGATGAGGCATTTTTTACCCATGTATCTTAATTTCCATCTATGGTGTATTTATTAGAATCTCCGAAAATTAGTACAGCATTTCTATAACTAGCTTTTAAACCGTCAAGGCAGTGATTGTAGACAAGCTAACTCATACTATAAAATCAGGGTTTCATATACTTACTATCAATAACAATGTAAAAAATATAGTTGTTTAGACTTATTTTCTCCTGATGGTTTCAGACATATTTATTATGGTAATATTAACGTAACCATTCGGAATTTTATTAATCCAGAAACTGTTAATATTACTTTTGAATATTTTTTACAATTTAATTTAAATCGTTCTTGTATAACTCTAAAAATCTTAAGTGAACGAATTCGATGCTCAATATATACCTATTTTGATGAAAATTGCTGATTCAATTCTTTTTACTCAATTGTTAATTCTTTAATTTTTTATTTTTTGGTTTCTTAATAGGAGCAGTAATTAAATGTTCTCCTAAATGCAAGTGAGTATATTACTCATTTACATTAATGTCATAAATTTTCTATTGTATTCTTTTAATACGAACAATTACTATTTTGGAGATATCTAATAATTTTAATTTAAAGCGAGAATGACATTTATAATATTATAAAAAGTCACAAACCCAGTTATAGTAAAACTTTTAAACATTGCCATTTATTTTTGTTTATGGAAAGTAACAGAAGAGGAGTAACTTTCATTTTCTTACTCCTTCTGTTTATCCTAATTCAAATTAGGTATGATACTATACTCAGATTAAAATCTTTATGATAATTTTAGTTACCAATTAGTAACTGTATAATTAATCTTAAGGTTTGCCGCTTCTAGTGATTTAGTACGTGCATTCTTGTCTCCCATAAGGCTATCGATATGAATAAAGGTTATATCTGTAATCCCAATAAATCCAAAAATAGTTCGTAAATAGGGTTCTTGAAAGTCGTAAGCTGCCATTGGACTTCCAGAATGGTATGTGTCACCACGAGATGTTATGATTAGCATCTTCTTATTCTCAAGCAAGCCTTTATAACCTTCAGGAACTACAGCAAATGTACGATTAACTCGTACAATCAAATCAATGTAAGCCTTAAATATAGCAGGAACGTTAAAATTAAACATAGGGATAGCAAAAACGTAGCGATTTGCAGCAATGAATTCATCAACAAATATATCAGAAATCTTAATAGCCTCAACCAGTTCAGGAGAACGTTCTTCGGGTGCAACAAACATTGCCTTAAAAAGTTTTTCGTTCATATAAGGCAGTACTTCATGACCTATATCCCGATAAATTACAGTATCTTCGGGATGTCCATCTTTCCAAAAATTAATGAACTTATTGGAAAAAGTACGAGAATAAGAATTCTCTCTCCTAGGACTAGAATCAATATGTAAGATATGAGCCATTAATTTTCCAAATTAAGCATTTTGTATGATAGTCAGTTTTACAGAAAGTTTATCCCAGTACAAGTTATTCAATATCCTAGTATAAAAACTAATATAATGAGTTAGCTTTTAACTTGCACATTTTCAAACTCTTACACAGCAAAGATTTCAAGAAAAGCCAAGAATGTGCTAGTTTTAGTTGAGTGGCTTGTTTTCCTGACCAACAAAGGAGGGCAAGAGAACTTTTTCTTCCAAAGCCCCTTGACATCTTGCTCTTTTGCTTAACGGAACTTAGACAAAAAACAAGCAGGAAAAAGCCTCAAAGCCAGTCATGACAAGGGATTAACTTCAAAGCCCTAAAAATCGTTTAAACATATATCAAGAAAACAACTAATTCGACGTAAAACTATTGATTTGTAAAGCTTTGAGGCTGTTTTTTGAGCAAAAAAATATCTTAAGTCCCGTTAAGTTCTCACCAATATTGTCAAATAGGCTTTTGAGTCTCAGTATATTTTCAAAATTCAAATCGGAGTCCTATACCTTAGCTCAATACCTAGTAAAAAAATATTTCTCTTAAATCATGAATCAACTTGATAACTGTAGACAAAGAATTAATATTTTGGATATTCAAATCATTGAAATTTTAGGTGCTCGTTTCAAAGTTTGTAGACGTATCGCACACTTTAAGAAAGAACAAGGAATTCCAATGATGCAACCAGGACGGGTAGAAGAAGTGAAGCAACGCTGTATGGAACTAGGCCTTCAGTACGGACTGCAAAAGGAGTTTGTTGCTGAGCTTTATAGTCTGATTATTAAGGAAAGTTGTCGTATCGAAGATGAGATTATTGAAAAGAGCTAAATTTGAGGCTATTAACTTGAACTGCGGAGCATCATCACACAGTAGAGTTTTTATTACGGGAATATTTGATTGCTGATGATAAAAAGCAATTGCTGCTGATTCATATATGCGGGAACGATGTTGAGAACCTAGTTTACTCAAATACTTATCAACTAAAGTATTAAACTCAGTTTCTGTAAAAGTTCTTTGCTGAGGTAGTAATTTGAGTTGATTAATCCACTTAGCTGGTAAATTAAAAGGTATCCGCTCAATAAATCGGGGTAAGGAGTCGCGCAAAAATAACTTACCTGATAAATTGACAAGGTGAGGTGAGTGTGCGGTCAGTAATATGTCATCAACTGATAATCTCAAAACCAAGTTTAAATCCCTAGCTCCTCATTTAAATGAGAGGTTAACTAGACTATGGGCAGTAACAGAAGCAGTTACCCTAGGAAGAGGCGGCATAACGCAAGTATCATTGGCAACAGGTTTATCACCAAAAACAATAAGAGTGGGAATCAAAGAACTGAATACTGAGTCAGAAAATTTACTTCCTCATGTTCGGTTTCAAAAAAGAATTCGAGCTATTGGTGGAGGAAGAAAACCTTTACAAGATAAGGATCCAACTTTAATTCGGGATCTGGAAGGATTGATAGAACCAATAACTCGTGGAGATCCAGAATCATCTTTGTGCTGGACATGTAAAAATACAAATAAATTAGCCCAACAGTTAAGAGAAAAAGGTCATTCTATCAGTGCTAGAACAGTCTGACTTTTCACGGGATGTGGAAAAGATAAGCTGGTTCGCGACTCATCGACGCGAACCAATCTCAGGCTTTTGGCAGATTTGACGTTAAAGTCATTTAAGAATGTGATATTTTTGGGTTTGGATGAAAATTTTAGAGAAAAATCCCTATAGTTCCTGTAATTTCGGAGATAAACGTCTAACAAAGCGTGCAGAATCAATTGCAGAGCATTTATTTGTAAAATATGGTCAGCCTTTATCCAAGATTTTTAACAGTGCCAGTGATCTAAAACGCAGTTACGAATTTTTCTCTAATCAAGACAGTGACATTTGATAAGTTGACTCAACCTTATTTTAAACAGACAGCACAAGAAATTTCAGGCATACTCATTGTTCTAGCGGTAGGGGATACAAGCTTTCTTGATTACAAAAAAATATTGAAAAAGCGAGAGGATTACGGTCCAACTGGCAATGGTGGGAATGGTTTAATTTTACACAGTTGTTTAGCTTTAGACCCAGACTTTGGTCAGCCGTTAGGGCTATTGTGGGAGAAACTGTGGCATCGAGAACACAAGCATAAAGCACCGGCTGATGAAGAACCAGAACAGAAAAAACAGCGGTTAAAACAAAAGCGTAAAGCCCAAAGAGAAAAAGCATTTGAAGAAAAAGAATCTTACCAATGGGTTGAAGCGTTTGAAAAAATTTCTAAACTGTTTAACAGCTTAGAAGCCCCAGTGTCAAGGATGCACAAAGAGGGCTATTCATGTTTTTGACAGAGAAGGTGATATTGCGGAAGTCTTTGCAAGCATAAGTGACAATAAAAATACAGGTGTAGTGGTTAGAGCCGCTCATAACCGCTGTTTATCAGGAGAAAATTCTCACTTATGGGAATACGTAATATCTCAAAAAGTACAGTGTATAAAAGAGGTAGAACTGCCACAGACCAAAAAACGTAAGGCGAGAACTGCAACTTTAGAAATTAGATTTTGTCCAGTATCAATCAAACCTCCATCCAGATTCAAAAATGGAGGTAATTTCGACATTTACGCAGTTTACGCAAGAGAAATTAATGTACCACATGATTGTGAGCCTGTAGAGTGGATGCTACTGACTACAGAGTCAGTTAAAACACAACAAGACGCTGAAACTATTCTCCGTTGGTATACCTATCGCTGGCGAGTTGAAGAGTATCACAAGATTCTCAAATCAGGATGTAAAGCAGAAAGTTACCGTTTTAGTGGTGAGAGTATGTCAGCGATGCTAGGTTTTCTAACAGTAATTGCTGCTCAACTATTACGGATGACTTATTTACACCGTACTTCTCCTCAAAATTCAGCAACAGAAGTGTTAACAAAAACACAAATGGATGTGCTGATAGCTAGTAGCCCACCCAAACTTAAAAAGGAGATGGAATTTACCATTGATTGGGCAATACGGGCAATTGCAAGGTTGGGTGGATACTTAGAACATAGAAAAAACAGTGCAATCGGGATACAAGTCTTGTGGCGGGGCTGGCTGGAGTTAGAAACCTTATGCCAAGGTTGGGTACTCCGTAGTAAATTACACTATTAAATCATGCATTAATTTCAACAGTCCTTTACTTATTTTAGAATACTTGTAGGATATAATGGTTCGCGAGTTCCAATTGCGAATCATGTTATTCATTATTTTATGGCAAGTAAGCTTAAACATAAAGCACAGAAGCGTCAAGAGGATTTACATCAACGTATAGATTCGATTGCATCTGTTAAAAAACGCCTCGAACAAGAAAGACAAGATATATTTGACTCCGGCTGTGTTGCTCCGCCCGGATGTTGGATTGCTCGTTATCTTGCTAAAGGAAGAAAGGGTCACTACTCGTACTATAAATTACAGGCTACTGAAACGATGTTTACAACAAAGACTGATGGTAAGCTTTCTAAGTACAAGCACTCAGGAAAATTGGTAGCAAACTTTACTTAGAAGCCTTAGAGCAAATAAATCGTCGGGCTAAAATTGAAGCTTTAGATCGCTCGCTCGAAACAATTAAGCAGGGATTAAAAGATTTACTCGAAGAAACTTCCAAATATAAGAAGTAACTTGGTTCGCGATCCTAAATCGCGAACCAATCTAGCTTTTTCACATCCCGTGAAAAGTCAGTGCTGCTTATGTGCTTATTCTCTTGCACTTTTTCCACAAAAATAGCCTGAGAAGCTTACAAGATAAGAGTTTGAAAGTTATTCAGCAGACCGTATATTACTCGACCCAATAGAAAAATGTTAAATTCCGGAGAAATTTTGCTCCGGAATTATTTAGTATTATTTGCTACTTTTGACTACCAATTTGTTTTTAGTAATATAAACCCTAATGTTACTCCAAAAAGTTCTTTATAGGAGTATTTCTACCGTTACGACCAACAGCAGAAATTTCCAATAGGGAATCCGTAGCTTTTCCAGTGCCATCGTCATCAACAAATGTCTCGTCTCCTGGATGTCCATTCGGAACAAAAAGCTGTGGGTGATCGAAAGGTGCTTTCTCAAAACGAACTCGCTCATCATTTAGACCCTTCATGAATGCTACCAACGCTTCTTTTTCCTCTTCAGTCAGATCAAGTGGTGGGAGAACTCCAGGAAAATCCCCACCCCGATTATAAAAATCAACTACTTCGCGTAATGTTAACAGCCCACCATTGTGCATATAAGGAGCAGTTAACTCTATATTACGAATTCCAGGTGTTTTAAAAGCTCCATCTGAATTTACTACTTCGTTAGAATCGGGCGTAAAATTTGGTTCTTCACCAAATATCTCCTTGAATTTTCCCTGTTGTGCTAATAACCCTTCTGAAAAGGAATTGCCAAATGGGTCTTCTCCACCTATTCCAAGATCTTCTAAATTAGGTCTAGTGCCGAGCCTGAATAGACCATTGTCTTCAACGGGATTACCAGGTATTGGTGCGCGTACAAGTCTTCCTCGCTTTTGTACACTTTCAACCGAAGCATTTGTAAATTCTGCTCCATCGTGGCACAGAATACACAATCCTTTGTTCATAAAAATATCTAAACCTTGCTTCTGTTGAACTGTCAGAGCATTAGCATTCCCTTCTCTAAATCTATCATATGGAGTATCATCAGAAACTAGTGTAGCTTCATACATTTGTACCGCTAATCCGAAAAATAGTGGGAAATTATACTCCATTAGCGTGTATTCTTTAGTTGTCATATTGCGGTCTGGCATGTTGGTGACTGTTCGGCTACCATCATCTGCAACCTGAATCACGTACTTTTTGGAATCCCACCACTCATTATTGAAAGCACTTTCGATCATCTGCTGATAACTTTTTATTGTGAGTCCTGGTTTATTTCCCCTACTGTAATCGCCTAGGACGCTATCTTCAGGATCTACAATCTGCCTTCCAAGTGGCCTTAAAGGCATTACTTTTTTAGCAAGTTTTCTTGGAAGTTTTCTACCTTTGGAAGCACTATAGTTTCTCTTAATATTACTATCGCCTAGTCCAAACTTATCACCGATTTCCTGGAATGTGCGGCCATCAGCGGACTGTTCTAGGGCACTCAGTGGTGGTCCTACTGCTTGTGAAGCCAAACTTGAATTATTAAGTCTAACTTTAGTTATTTCTAATTCTTTTTTGTCGTTTACTTTGTAGGTACTGGCATTAGGATCTCTTAGCCCAAACTCATTTACACCATTAAAGATATCCTGAGCCCTTCCATCCCATAAATTGCGAAAGTTAAATACTGCATTAATTACGCTTGGTGAGTGACGAGCTTCTACACGACGTACATTCGTGTTTCCAACTCTGAACCCATCTTCGTCGGGTTTGAAATTAACTTTGTCCTCTGCTCTACCAGGAACAACGTCTACAAACTCAGAATTGAAAACTCCTTGAGAAGAAACGACGTCGTTAGTGTCAGCTAAAACTGTTGAATTTTTATCATCTGGATCCTGTAGTTTGTGAAATGGGAAATCCTCTGGTTTTAATTGATAGTTGATTCCACCTCGACTAACGACTGTATCTGGATTTGGACTTCGATCCTGATTCACAATTAACAACCCGGGGCTGAGCTGATTCTTAGATCTATTATCTGCGCCCGCGTGAAAGTGACAACTGGCACATGCACTTATACCGTCGCTACCAACTTGCATGTCCCAGAATAAAGCCTTTCCTAGCTCGATTGCGGCTACCTTATCCTTTACAAATTCTCCAAGATTATCAGGTTCTGGAACCTGTACTGTTTTAAGAGAAGGTGGTGGTTCCGGTGCATTCAACTGTGCTGAAACAGTATTTCCAGCTAGAATTATAGCTATAACTAATATGGTAATTGTTGTGCCTTTTTTTATCGTGCTTGATAGGCTGAAAATTAACTGTGCAAAATTTAATAGCTTTGATCTTAGTTGGGCAAAAATTTGAATACTAAGATTATGAAATATTACTCGAACCTGATTGGCTCTCTTTAAAATATCTGACTTAATCAAATTACTAAGATTACCATTCCAACCATCGTTCATTTTCATTTCTTTTCTAAAGTTTGAATTTAGTGTCTATTTCTATACTCAAAATACAGCCGATTTAATTTAAGTAATACCAGAATGTCCAAATTGTACTTCACCCATTTGTCACAGCGAAGGAAGAGGGAAGAAGGAAGAAGGAAGAAGGTTTTATGTTGCCGAAGTTGCTTGTACTCCTCCCTTAGCGTAGCGTGACGTTAGTCATAACCTTCTCCGTCCTCGAAGGACGGGGCTTGTATCCTTTCGGGGTCGCAAGGAAGGAAGAAGGAAAACGCGCTTCTTGACATCTTCCCTCTTCCGTCTTCCTTCTTCCTTCCGACGTTAGCGCAGCGTTACGTTGGTAAAAGTCGGGTCAAAAATGATCATATTCATAACGGCAAGCAAAGATTTAGATACCACTATTGTGATCGGTAAGCGCAGCTTTAGCTGTGATCGACAATTTATTAAAAATCCACAGAAAAAAGTGAGTGACCCAAAAACACAAGAATTAATTGACAAGTTATTGTTAGAACGAATCTCCCTGGCTGGTATTACTCATATAACAAAGGTTTCCGAGCGGTGTCTGCAAACTTATATCAATGAAAATATATGCTTCAGTTCCACGAAAAGTGCAAGTAAAACCAAAAAAAAGGTCGCTTAACCATCTAATGTGATGAGTTATGGTCATTTGTGAATAATAAAAATGGATCTGCCTTACTCTAGACTCTTGTACTCGCGAAATAGTTGGTGTTTCTGTTGGCGCATATGATGAATCATAAGTACGTAAGTTATAGTAATTCTTGCCTCCCATATATCGTCAGTGTGCGGTTGCGTATACTAACTTTTGGAACGCTTATGGAGCAGTTATACCAAGCAAACGATATAGAGCAATAGGTAAAGAAACTAGTAAAACCAGCTACATTGAGAGATTCAACAATGACCTTAAGACAACGAGTATCTAGAACTGGTACAAAAAACTTTGTCCTTTTCCAAATCCATAGAAAATCATATTGGTGTTATTTCGTATTTTGTGCACTACTATAATTCATCATTACTTGTTTACCACTACCCAACACCCTTGCTGATCAATGTCCCATTGAAGTTGGCTGGTATTCTCCCTAAATAATCTATCCCTTGAGTACAGTTGCTTGTAACATTGCATAGAGAATTCTAGTTTAACAGCTATGATTTAAATTGAAAAGCTTCTGAAGTTTTTCAACAGTTTCTAGCTCTTGAGTTGGTGTATAAGCAATTAATTGGAGATAGGGTAAATCACAGATCTGAAAAGCTATGGATTCTAAAACCAACCTACCAACAATCGGGTGATTAAGTTCCTGACGGCATTCGCTGCTACCTATAACATTATGGCAAGACCACCATTGCTGGAATTCTGGACTAGCTCTTTGTAAAGCCTCAGTAAGTTTTGTACTCTCAGATTCCTCTTCAATAAAATAATAATACGTAGATCTATATTGTGCCAGTAAGCATTGAGCAAAATCCTCCCAGTCTACAAAAAGTTGACGCATCGCAATATCAGTAAATGCTAACCAGATTAAATTACGATTTTTCAAAGACATTCGCTCAAAATTACCAAAAAGCGCACAAGCTGACCGATTCCAAGCTAAAATATCCCATTTTTGATTTGTAATATAGGCAGGATTTATCCCTAGTGCGTTAAGAATATATTGCATCGCTGGAGTTATTACTGATACGGGAGGGGGAGAAGAATTAAGAGGTAGATGTTGCTTTGTTAATCGAGATAGATGTTTTTTTTCATGAACATTAAGCTGAAGAGCTGAAGCAATCTTATCTAACGTTTTCGCAGATACTTTGATCTCACGACCCTGTTCAAGCCAGGTATACCAAGTTACACCGATTTCTGCAAGTTCAGCAACTTCTTCACGTCTTAATCCAGAGGTACGACGACGAAATCCATTTGGTAGATTAACCTGATTGGGTTTTAGTCTGGCGCGGCGTGTTCGCAAAAAATGAGCTAGTTCTTTCCGGCGCTTTTCTTCATTCATTTATATTTATCTCCATCTTTTTAAAATGAGAAAGAGCAAAACTTAGGGAAGGCCAAAAAATAAATTATCCCACTGTTGTTGTAGGTGAAGTAGTAATTCTTTAAATACTTTTTCGAATAAAATAGCTAGAAATGTTAAAAATCTTTTAGAAAAAGCTTTTTGAGTTACTTTAGTTGCTTCTACCCATAAAAACCCTTTTTTGCACAAAAGATGAGTTAATTACTGGATACCCGTAACATTGCGCCATAAAAGAGTCAGCACTGCCATAAGCATTAAAGGTAAATTGAGGATACGATTTCTCATTCCCAACCATCGATACAGGGCTTGTTGATTAAAAATTGCTGGACTTAGTAGCGCTTGTAGATGAGATACCATCGCTTCACTTTAACTCTTTCAAGAAACACGAGCTGAAAACCTTATAAATTCGAGCTTTTGGATTTAGAGTGTTTTTCCCATTCATTAGGGGTAGTGCACCGCCCGTGGGACACTTCTAAAAAACTGAAATATTTCTTTATATTCATAAGGAATGCAACTGCTTTTCTCAGACGCTTCTGTCGCTCTGGGGAAATAAATACATGGCACTTATTCTGAACCCCATGTATAACAATAGTTTTGGCGTTAGCGCTGAGATGAATGTCATTTAGGCTTCATTATTGCAAAATACTTGCAACACAAAGGTTGTAGATTATCGTCCGCCAAAAGTGATAAAAAAGGGTTAACCAGTGGATGATCTTTCTTCTTGCCATGGTCTCGGTTGTTTTTTGCTACTCATTGCTTGAGAATAAGTCAGACATCAAGCTTAAATATATCATTTATCAGACTTTTAGCTATTTTTTGTTTTTTTGTAAATTATCCCTCTTTTGTTACTATGGGGAGAGTATAATCATTAAAGAAATCTGAAACAGTGAGTGGTTCTCATGGTTACGCCATGGAGAAGACCGAAGCATACAGCCTACATTCCGCACTTCACCTTGTAGTATAAATTTAGGTATAATAAATCGCGGAAAAAATCATTACAAGTGTGGCAACCAGGTAAAAAATATAGTCAATATTATAAAAATACTAATAAATTGAAGTTCATAAGGCATTGACAATAAATTCAGGGAGAAATGAGAAAATAAGTCTGAATTAAACAAAAATGTCAAAAATATGAATTGCCAAAAAGAAGAATTTTCGAGTAAAAATCTAGATCATTTAGGAATAATAGCAGGAATAATAGTGCGGGTCGTTGGAGATACCAAGAAATAAATTTCTGAAGTTCTCCTCACCAAAAGAAAATTTTGGTCAATAGGGAAAGATTA
>NZ_LMTZ01000053.1 GCF_001456025.1 Mastigocoleus testarum BC008 | reverse complement strand
TTGCATCTGAATATATTCCTTGGGTCTGATAATGTATTAACCATCACCTTTTTGTATTTATTCAGCAAGCCCTAAATAAATCCTTGAGTTTTAATTCCAACCAAGGATAAAAATAACCCCAAAGGGTGATTTTATTATTACCATTTTTCAACTAAATTTATGATAATACAGTACGCATTTTTTGACTCTCCATCAGTAGCTTTCTCGTGAATAATACTGGAAGCTGCTGATTTTTCATATCATAACCTCTGTGACAAAATCAAGATAAAATTTTTATCTTTAAAAAATGTTTGCGATCATAAACCTGACAATTAGGGATTAAGATTTTAAGCTTAGAATTTAATTATCAAAGATTTAGCTTGTACATTAGTACTAATGTACTAAAAAATAAGTAGTGATTCAATATCTAGATTCTAGTTCGAATACATTTGATTTCATGTTTTTCAATTTGCAAGTCATCTTTATCTATCTGTTGTCAGACTGCAGAAAATAAAATTACTTGTAGCATATTGAAATTAGTTTCCTATCTCTAGATTAATTAGTGAATCTGGAATTATTAGAATATTTAGGGTTTGCTGAATAACTTTAAAACTTTTATCTTGTAAGCTTTTCAGGCTATTTTTGGAGAAAAAGGGTGCAAGAGAATAGAGGTATAAAGCTTAAAAATCTTCCATTTCCAATTTATTGGAGTTGAAAAAATTGAAAATAACAAGGCTCAAACTGTTCCCTACCCCGACCAAAGGACTTTTTTAACAGCAAGCCCTATTTAGAGAAAAAAATAGAAATATCGTAATTTATTTTTTGAAAAATACATGTAGCGCGGGATAATTCAACATGAATTATTCTGTGCTACACTTGCTTTAAAGTTAAAGAATTAAAAAATCACCCCCATTGGGTGCTCGTTAATGAATAATACTCGCTTAATAAAAGTCAGTAAATATCTTAGTAAACACCTACGCCACCAACCAGAAAAAATAGGAATTACTTTGAGAAAAGGTGGTTGGGTGGAGGTCGATAAGCTTTTAAAGGCTTGTAAGAAAAATGGATTTCCTATAAGTCGTTGGGAATTAGACGAAGTCGTTGCTAACAACGACAAAAAACGTTTTTCTTTTGATGAAACAGGTATTCTAATTCGTGCCAATCAAGGGCATAGTGTAAAAATTGACTTACAGTTAGTAAGTCAAACTCCCCCTGATATCTTGTATCACGGTACAGGACATAAAAGTATAGAATCAATATTGACTAATGGTTTGTCGAAGATGTCACGGCATCACGTACATTTGTCTACGGATATTACAACGGCACAAAAAGTTGGTGCAAGACATGGAAAACCAGTAATATTACTAGTTCATGCGATGGCAATGCATGAGAACGGTTATCTATTTTACTGTTCTGATAATGATGTTTGGTTGGTAGATAATGTTCCGCCCAAATATTTACAAATACAATAAACTTTAGGTTGAAAAAATTGTCTTTGGTGGAATGGAAAATTTCAACCTACATTCGAGTAATGACTCTCATTAGAAGCTAATATTCAAATTTAAATATTGATAAATATCCAATTTAAAGCCGAATATTTTGCAAATGACTGCGGGGATTGAAAGTTCGAATGGATTGGATTTTTTCGTAATACTCCCGCTCAGTGGCTGAAATATCTCTAGGTGTGGCGATCAAGATTTTCACTAACTGATCGCCACGTTCTCCTTGAGGTTGACGCCAACCTTTTCCACGTAAACGTAGAGACTGACCATTACGTACCCCTGATGGTAACTTAACATTAACCATTCCATCTGGTGTGGGAACGTCAATTGCAGCACCAAGAACCGCTTCATCTGGAGTAATTTGGACTTCACAAACTAAGTTATCCCCATCAAAGCGGAAAAAAGAATGAGATTGTAATTCAACTTTGAGATACAAATCCCCACGTTGTTTTGTTACGGGGTTAAGTGGTCCTTTTCCCCTCAGACGCAAACGGGAACCAGGTTTACTCCCCGGTGGGATACGAACATCGATGGTTTCATTCCCCAAACTGAAACGCTTTTGAACGCCATGAAAAGCTTCATGATAGGTCAAATTAACAATAGCTTCACTATCTCGATTTGCACTAGAAGCAGTATTTTGGAAACCAAAATCGTTAAATCCACCGCCAAAACCTGAGGTTCCAGCGTTACGGTAAGAATAGCTTTGACTGCTACTTCTAGTCCCACCACCAAAGCGACCTAGCAATTCATTAATAAAATCATCAAAACTACCGTACTGGCTAAAATCGAAGCCACCCGCATCAAAACCAACTCCACCAGAACCAACTCCACCAGAACCAAATCCTTGACCTGCTTGCTTCCAGTATTGACCAAATTGGTCGTATTTTTGGCGTTTTTCGGGATCTGACAAAACTTCGTAAGCTTCATTCACTTGTTTAAATTTAGCTTCCGCATCTTTATTACCCTGATTAACGTCGGGGTGATATTTTCTTGCTAGCTTACGAAACGCTTTTTTTATCTGATCTTGATCTGCACTCTTACTCACCCCCAAAATAGCGTAGTAGTCTTTGAAGTTGGTTGAATCCATCTACCAGCCTCCTGTAGAAGTTATACTTATATTTTCTTTATATTTGGTCCAGAGAATTGGACAATCCACGATTTGGGACAAATAAAGTCTGACTTTAAATTAACAAAAATCAAATAAAATAAGCGTGCGGTTCTTACTTATAGGAATCAGGAAATTTCCGTACCCACGGTTGAAAAATAATATAGGATTGGGGATTAGGGATTAAGCAACAGAAAGCTTCTCTTCCCCGATCCCTAATCCCTAATTTTAGATATCATGCGGAGCATATACCCCAAATACCAATCATTAAGCTCAAATGCTAAATAATAGTCCCATCAGGAATTACAGCATTTTTGAGAGTTACAACGATACCATTGCGAATATGAAAACCTAATGATTCCCGCTCGGCTTCTTGTACGTTATCTTTATTTATAATTTTAACGTCACAACCAATGCGAGCATTTTTATCAATGATCGCACCCCGAATCACTGTTCGAGCACCAATTCCAACAGCTACTTTCTTTTTATCGCAATTGGACTGTCGTTCAGCAAATTCTTCGTAGTAATCAGCGCCCATAATCATTGTATTTTCGATTAGGGAGTCAGATTCTACTCGCGTTCTCACACCTAAAACCGAATGTTCTATTCGGCAATTTTTCAGAATGCAACCATCACCAATAATCGATTGGGTAATTTTACAATCTAATAATTTTGAGGGGGGTAAGTAACGAGGACGAGTGTAAATTGGTGCATTTTCGTCATAAAAACTAAATTGGGGTTTAGGCTGTTGAGTCAAAGCCAAATTAGCATGATAAAATGCTTCAATTGTACCAATGTCTTCCCAGTAATCGTCAAACAGGTAAGCTTGAACCCTATAATCCTTAGAAGCATCAGGAATAATTTCTTTACCAAAGTCAGTTTTTTCAGCAGACTCTTTGAGTAGCTTTATTAAAACTTCTTTGTTAAATACATATATTCCCATTGAGGCAATATAAGGTTGTTTTTCTGCTTCCTCTGGAGATAAGCCCAAAATAGAAGTGTCAACCCACATTTCCTCTAGCGCTTCACCCTTGGGTTTTTCACTGAAGTCGACAATTCTCCCAGTGTCGTCAATTTTCATTAAGCCGAAATCAGATGCACGTTTTGCATCTACAGGAATAACCGAGAGAGTGATATCTGCTCCAGTTTCCCGATGACGCTGTACAAACTTGGCATAATCCATGCGGTAAAGATGATCGCCGGAAAGAATTAAAAATTGATCTACATCCCACTCTTCGAATAACCACAAATATTTACGAACCGCATCAGCTGTTCCTTGAAACCAACTAGGATTTTCTGGAGTTTGCTGAGCTGCGAGAACTTCGACAAATCCTTCAGTGAAACCCGAAAAATTATATGTAGATGACAAATGACGATTTAAAGAAGCTGAATTAAATTGCGTCAGAACATAAATTTTGAATATCTCCGAATTAATACAGTTACTAACAGGGATATCAATTAAACGATATTTTCCTGCGAGAGAAACTGCTGGCTTGGCCCGGAGCTTTGTTAGTGGATAAAGGCGAGTACCAGCGCCACCACCTAAGATGATTGATAAAACTTTTTTCACAACGTGTCTCCCGACTGCCTTTCAAATCCCACCTACAGTTTATGTTGTGAGTTAAGCAACTGGTAAGGGGGATCTTAAATAATCCAAGTTAAGTTTTTATGCTTAAAGGCTTTATTAGGGAGAATATTTGCGTTTATAACTAAGCAAGAATGTATCAATTTTTGTTGATAACCATAAATCGAACCAAGATTTACGCAATTAACCCTGATTCACAAAACGCAGTCTTTGCGAAAGTTTCAAGTGTTTAACCCAATTCTGGTCCGATAATTCAGAAATTGTATGAGCAGATACAGTAGCAGTAAATACTGTTTCGCCTTCAGTCTTTTTACGGATACCCAAATCAATCAAAAAATTTTGAGCTGCAGATTCTAAAATCGGCTGAGTATGAATAAAAATTATGAACAAACGTTGATAGGGGTTTTCGACTTGGTTGATAGCCATAGCCAGAGCAGTATCTATTTTTCGGTAGTTCATGGGGATTTGGGGATTAGGGATTAGAAAGAAATTCAATCTTCCTAATTTTCCAGTCGCCACTTTTAAGTCACTGGTTCCCACTCTTCATCTCACCCAGTCCCCAATCCCCGGTCCCCAATCAAAGATTTTCGGTATTGATTAGTCCAAAACCCCATTTGCGATCGAAGGTTCCTGCAGGTTGTTTGGGAATAGAAGAGTGCTTTTTCAGTATTTCTTTGATAGATGCAGGATCGAGATTAGGATTTCTTTGTAATAGAAGTGCAATTAAACCAGAAATAAAAGGAGCAGCCATGCTAGTTCCTGCAAGAGCCAAACACTCAGAATTGTGCATCATTGAGCGATCAAAGTTCGCTTGGGAAGATAAAGCAGAAATAATCATTGCTCCAGGTGCAGCAACATCAGGTTTTTGCTCGTTATTTCGCAGGGGACCTTCACTACTAAATTCAGAAACGGTATCTAACTCCAAACCCATTTCTCTTTCTTCACCATCAATATCACTGTATTTGACTTTGCTGGTGTAGGAAGCAACGGTAACAGAACTCTTTGCAGCCGCTGGGGAACCGATCTTAACAGCATCACTAACACTTTTTCCGGTAAAAAATACAGAACCTCCAGTATCATCCAAAGTCCACACATCCAAACGAACATCTTTGCAAGCTGTATTGCGAACTTGTAATTGCCAAACACCACCTGTCACTGGTCCCGAAAAACGTCCCCACCCTTGACCGCGAATTTGTACGAAGAAATTATGGTCGCCATTTGCAGGATCGGGACCTGGAGTGACAATTTCTATCCGAGAATCAAATAGTTTATATTGCTTGGCTGGATTTCCCTTAGAGTTAACTGCTTGGAAGGGGGTAACAAAACCATTGGGGGAACGCAAAGCAATTTCTAATTCAGAATCGCCATCATACCAACCATTAAGCCAGATAATACCAGCTTGATGGGGAGGTACTTGAAAGCGCATTGTATGCTTATCTTTACTTTTGACTACTGCTTGGGCGTGAATATTATCATTACCTTCATTACCTGCTGCACAACAAACTATTCGCCCTGGACCTGTTTGAGCGTCAATAATTTGGGATAATGAATCGCTACCGTCGTGAGCATCTGCATGTCCGCCCAAACTGAGATTTACTACCGCAGGATATCCCATATTATCTGCAACGCTAAAAATGTAGCGTACCGCATCAGCAATATGAGCATCTTGCATATCAGTCTTGACAATTATTAGTTGTGCTTCTGGAGCGACACCACAAAAATCCCCACCATCGCCAGCAGCAATACCTGCTACATGGGTTCCATGTCCGTTAGTATCTTGGGATATCTTGAGCAAATCACCTTTTAACTCCGCCCCATAAGGACCTTCAACTACACCCGGACCCGGCAGAGTTTGATCCCAAATCTGTAGGATTCTTCCTTTAAAGGCGGGATGTTGGGGGTCTATACCGCTATCTACTATGCCGATAATAACTCCCTTACCATTTAAACCGGGATGTTTTTGTTTAAACTGCGGTAAGCAAACTTTTTCTGATGCTATGTCCATTCGCATTTCCAGTTTGCGAGATGGTTTGACACGATGAATTGCAGGTTCTTCTGATAACCGCTCCAATGCGTTGATTGGTAAGTAGGCTGTACGAACAGAGCCTTGGGATTGATTAAATTCAATTCCGAATTCTGATAAATGACTCAAGTCAGTATCTTCATCGCAGTAAACAAACACAACTATCCGTGTGGGTTTAGTAGATGTTTTGGGTAAAACAATTCCTAGTGATCGCTTATGGGCGATTGAAGCTTCTTCACCTTCACGCTGAACATCTTCAAATGCAAGCAACAATCCAGGAGAAAGTTTTTGATGTCTCATTTTTTACCCTGATGATTTCGAATTGTTGCCAGATTTTAACAAATGAAGTAGTTTATGTCACTCAATGTAGAGTATTTTTTTTAACCGCTTTATTTTTAGTAACTATGATGTTCTTAAGTAATTTATGATCGTCCGCACTACGCAAACAGATAAGCAGAGGAAGCCCAAGAATTTGAAGGGAGGGGAAAGATAATTATTTTTTGTCCTCCTACTACCTTCGCTTCCCCTGCTTGACTTATAGAGAATTTTCATTCAGTGTGTGTGGAAACCCTATTGATTCCCTACTCTCTATTTATTTTCAAGTTAATAGGAAATCATTAGCAGAAAAATCTCCCTGAATTCCTGGGTCTGTAAGATTTTCAAGATTAGCGAGAACGCTGATAGAACCGCCATCACCGAGATCTTCAGAGAATACAGCCCTAGAAAATCCTAGGCTCTGGTTGAAGTAAACAAACACACCTTCATCGGCACTAATACCACTATCTGCGATCGCTTTTGCTGCTTCTGTTGCGTTAGCAAATGGGTCGCGTAATATCAACAAATTATTGTCGCCCGATAGATCGGCACTGTTAGCTTGCTGGAAGTTGAATTTGTCAACATTCAACAGTTCTTTGTCAAAAACTAAATTATCTTCACCAGTTCTGAAGTCAGTAATAATGTCAGGAGCATTTAAAACATTAATACCAGTAGCAGAATTTTGCATTGGTTGACCGCCAGAAAATGGGTCATCCGTAAAGGCAAAAGAATCCTTACCATCTCCACCTGTCAAGCTATCTACACCAGCACCACCAGCGAGAAAGTCACCGTTACTTCCACCCTTAATAGTGTCATTTCCAGCACCACCATCAACAGTGAAGCTAGTTTTTCCTTCACTACCATCAAACAAGTCATCGTTAGCACTGAGTATTATGTCACCTTCAATTGAGCCTTTGCTGATAATCTCAACGGTGTCCGCAGCATCACTAACATCAATCGCTAATTTTCCTTCGTTAAATGCGCCACCTTCAATAGTTCCGTCGTTAATGATAGAACCATTCAAGTCCACTCCTTCTTGAATCGCTATAGCTGCACCATTTTCTGCTACTAATCTACCTGAGTTTTCGATATTGCCATTGAATGATACAACCTCTTCAATATCATTGCCACGGAACAGACGCACTGCTGAAGATAGATTACCGTTAGTCGCCACACCTCGACCTTGTGCTAGTCCAGAGTTGACTATAGAAGTCGTAACATTTCCACCTAGTTCCCAAGAAATGGCATCACCATTATTACCTTGACCGACATCAATCAGTCCCTTATTGTCTAAGAAATAGTTGTTTGCAGTAAGATCGCTGTAAACGGTGCCGTTGCGGGGGTTATCTGTAGTAGTAATAAAACCTTCATTAATAATATTGACTTGGTCGCCACCAATATGGACTGCCCGACTAGCGCTGGTGATAGTACCTTTGTTGCGAAGTGTACCTGATACTTGACCGCCACTGCCAAAATTAACACCATCATAACCGCCATTAATCAGACCAGTATTGAGAATTTCACCATTGAGTTCACTTCCATCTTCAAAGCTAATACCCCTACCATTCTCAGGATTGACACTTCTGATTTCACCACTATTGATAATAGAACCATTGAGTTCAACATTCGGTTGAACAACCACAGCTGCACCATTCTCGGCTGCTAGTTTACCTGAGTTTTCAATATTCCCATTGAATGATACAAGCCCTTCAATATCATCGGGACGGAACAGACGCACTGCTGAAGATAGATTAGTTCCAATCGCCTCACCTCGACCTTGTGCTAGTCCAGAGTTGACTATAGAAGTCGTAATATTTTCACCTAGCTCCCAAGAAATCGCATCACCATTGTTACCTTCACCGACATCAATCAGTCCCTTGTTATCTAAGAAATAGTTGTTTCCAGTGACATTACTGTAAACGGTACCATTGCGGGGGTCATCTGTAGTAGTAATAAAACCTTCATTAATAACGTTGACTTGGTCACCACCAATATGGATTGCCCGACTAGCGCTGGTGATAGTACCTTTATTGCGAACTGTACCTGAAGCTCTACCATCATCAATGAAATAAATACCGTCTCGACCTCCATCAATAGTGCCATTATTCACAATATTGGTATCAGTCCCACCTGCCTCAATTGCTCTGCGTTCACTCCGAATAACTCCACCTTCAATATCAACGCGATTGAGAACCCCTTGTGCTGAAACAGCAGGTTCTTCGCCACTGACTTCCAAGCGACCAAATACCTTTAAGGATTCGCCAGATTCGTCAAGTACAACAGGAGTATTGCTAGTTTCGTTTCCAGGAATGATTTTTTTTGACATGATGTTAGTTCCTTTTGATTTTGATTGAGTGCTGCAAGTGAGAATGATGATTAAGCAATTAAGCTATTATTACGGCCATATGTAAACTTAAATTTTGATGCGCAAATCCTAAGATTGGCTAAAACGCACAAAACGAAAATATTGTAGAGGTGTTGATATGGCTTCAAATCAAAACTCAGAATTCATATCGATTAATAAATAATCCAATCAGAATATGGAGATTTTATTAATTCGAAGTCTCTTAAGTGTGTATGCGGTTATTCACCATACTTATGGACACGCACCACTTATTAGACGCATCTTCGCAGGATGCGCACAAAGGCGTATGAAAGTGATGACATTTATTTGTTTGGATCTCTTATGAGGAACATAGGCTCATAAAACAAAGTCAAATTCATTATGACTTCATATAAAATATATACTCATAACGGAAATAAGTCAAATTCGTTATGAGTTCACATCAAAATATAAAGACTTCAGGCGCTAAGTAAATGGATAAGTAAATTGACAAAACACAAACCTGCGCACTGGTACGCACTAAGCTAAGGATGCTTGGGAAGAAATACCAGACTCGACTGCGATCGTTATTCAGTCAGACCGTATGGTGATGCAATCTTTTCAACCGCGATCACTTTGAGGTGCTGTTTTGGTCTCGGTCTGAAATAACATCAATATCTGGAGCTTTTAATACTATTTTTATCAGGACTTACGCAACGGTCTTCGTAGCGTGTCCGTAGGACATAGATTTGTCATTGCGACCGGAACACAGTGTAGGGTTAGCGCAGCGTCTCCGTTTAGGAGATAGCAATCCCTNCGCAGCGTAGCTGTTAGCAAAGCGTGACGTTAGTCATACGTAATGACGTAATTACGTTAATTTTGCGTAAGTCCTATTTATAAAAAAATGATTAGTAGAGATGCATAAAACAATATATCTGCATTAAACGAAAAAATATTATAAGTCAGTAATTTTAAATGCTTTTGGAGAAATATTCTTCTAAATCAGATTCGTGATTGACGATCTAGATAAAAGGTAAAGGTAAAAGGTCGAAGGGTAATTCTTCCCTTATCCTTTCCCTTTTCCTTTATTCATACCTGATGCTTACTTAATATTAGCCCTTGCATCCCTAACTGCAGCAATAAAAAATAATGCTGTCAAAGGAATACTTAAACCTAAAATAATTGAGGTAACTTGAACTCCGTAATCTGGTTCCCCAGAAGAAAGTTCAAAAATTGAACCGACACCTGCAATTGCGGTGATGCAAGAACCTAATAAAAGTAGTCCACTTTTTGGAGTTAATATACCCACTTGTTGATCGCCCTATACTACTGGTTTTACAGCTTGTTGAGAAAAACCGTGTTTAGATAATTCTTGTGCTAAAGCTAAAGAATTATCTACACGATCTACAAACACCACACCGTTAAGGTGATCCATCTCATGTTGAATACAGCGTCCAAGTAAATCTCCTGCTTTGATTGTCCGAGGACGCCCATTTTCGTCTTTATAACTGACTTCGACTACCTGGGGACGGGTTACATCCATATAAACCCCTGGTATACTCAAGCAACCTTCTTGTGCTTGACAGATTTCTTTACTAAATTTTTTGATCGTAGGATTAATCAAAATTAATGGGGGGTTAGCTGGATTGTCCGGTTCAACATCAACTACAATTAACTGCTTGTGAACTCCCACTTGGGGTGCTGCTAAACCAATACCATCATTACTATACATTGTTTGCAGCATTTCCCGTATCAATTGACGGGTTTCATCATCTACCTTGGCAATTCGCTTTGTATTTTGACGCAATACGCGATCACCCAAATAATGAAGTTGTAAGGGAGGATTTTTCAACTTCTTTTTTTCAACAGCAATTCCCGATGGCATAATCTTTTAACTCACTTTTTGAGATTAGGTTTTATACGTTTCTGGTTCTATAATCTTAACAATTTGAGATGTTTGTCTAGTTTGAATAAGTATAGAATTTACCCAAATTTAAGGAATAATCAATTTTTGCGGCTTTGTACCAAATACCCAAGAAAAAATATGATAAGCGCCCCTAACCGATAACTTTTGGGCGCTCTAAGATTTATTTTATATCCTTTCAAACCCTTCCTAGGGTTTCATGTAAAGGGTTCATCATATCTGGATTTATTTATGGTTCATCTGATAATAACTCATCACTGTTAGTGGGAACCATCTCTAAACTACCAGATGGATTAATCATTTTGAAAGAATTGCCTTCATCAAGAGCATTGTCTTCTTCGTCTGCTGGAATCTCCGAATCTTTTTCTATTGGTTTTTCTAATTCTGATGATAGAGGTTTTCTCATAGGTTTGACAGCTAAATTTGCTGCTTGGGGTGGATCGTTACTAATATTAGCTATATCACCACTAGTTTTTGTTAGAACACCCTCTAAATTATTATAGCTACCTACAACAACACCGATAGCATCTCCTTGGGGGTTAATATTAATTTCACGTTCTTGAGGCATTATATCTCCTTAATAATAATAGATTTACAGATAAAAAATAAGGTTTTTGTAGTAGTACATATTTCACCTCTTTTCAGCTGAGAATTTAACTGGATTTCCTGCTAAAAGTAATACATTTTAAGTATTCAAAACTTTAAAAAGATACAGCTAGCAAAATAACCAATATTACAACCTAAAACTTATCTCGGCTGAACAACTGGAGGTGTATCGTTATTTGTATTTGCTAGATCCCCACTGGTTTTTGTGAGGATTCCTTTTAAATTGTTGGAATCGCCAATCACAACACCAATTGCATCTCCTTGAGGAGTAATATTTACTTCACGTTCTTGTGGCATGATATCTCCTTGATTGATTTTGCAAGTAAAAATTGTCTGAGTAAAAGTTATATTGGAAATAAAATTTAGATTTCGTTGCAACGCAAATAGCTTTTTGCAAATAGAAATCGAAGTTAACTAATTGCAGTTACAATTGATACTTATAATTTTAATGATTTTGAATTGTAGATTGCGATCAACTAAACCAAAGTTTATAAGAATCAAAATTTATAAGAAGCAAATTACCTAAATTATCGACACTCTAATATTAGTAAATAAGATTACGACTTCAGTAGTTGAAGGTAGTAAAAGCAAAAAACTGATATCTACTTTGCCTGAAGACAAACTTTATACCTAGTCTGCTTGTAACAAAATCTTGATACCTATTTTTCCTACAGTAAAAACTCCGTTAATTTCGGAAATAGAAATAATATTATCAATATTAATTAATAATGAAATTATACTTAGGCTATAAATTTGGTAATTTTGATAAGGGACTTACAGATTTTGCAAATTCACCTTCGGAAAAAGTTTCTTCCCAATTGCTAGGAAGGCGATTTGGATTGGGATTTTCAGTTGTGGGAACCCGTAAAAAGATATATTCACATTTGACATTTTCTAATTTGGTGTCAGGTGAAATCCGCCAATCTTCAATATATGCACCGGTTAAATTTGCTCCACGAAAATCAGTTTTATCCACATGTGCTTGTACTAGTTTACCTCGAGAAATATCGGCATTTTGCAAATTAGATTCACTCAAGTTAGCCCCAGTCAAGCTAACATCCTTGAGATTTGCTCCTGCTAAATTAATTCCTTGCAAATCCCAGCCATCACAGTTGCGATTTTGTAGCTGCTTAGTAATTACAAGCTCTCGTAAATCTTCCTTTTCCAAGTAAGTATTCTCAAAAGCAGCCAAACGTAACTTTTTCACCTGAAACCAGCAAGTACGAGTTAAGTTTGCCTTATTTAAATTCGTATTTTTAAGCTTTGTTTGAGTAAAATCAGCATCAGTTAAATTTGCACCTTGAAATGTAGTTCCATACTTCGCTGCGATGTTAACTATGATGTTGCGAATTAATTTTTGTTTCTTATCTCCTGCAAGAGCAGAACAGCCAACATAGGATGCCAGTAATACAACCGAAATTCCTACAGCTGCTGCAACACCTCCAGCTAATACGCCAACTGTTGATGCAGCTACGGCTATAATGCCAGAAACGCATCCGGCGATCGCCACAGTCATAGTCACTGCAAATACACCTGCAACTGCACCAGCTAAGGCTGCAGCACCTGAAACAATTACAGCTCCAGTTGCTGACACTACAACACCAACTGCACCAGTAACAATTACCGCGACTAATTGAGCCAAACCCATTGCGCCCGTATCTGCTGCTAATCCAGCCCATGCAACTGCGACTATACCAGCCCACGCAACTGCAGCAACAGCGACCCACGCGACTGCAACTGCTAAAAACCCAGTTGCAGCAACTATGCCTTTACGGATCGCCAAAAGAAAGAATATTACTAAAACAATTAAACTAGCAACACCGACATACAGATTTGGTTGGTTCTGCTCGGTTAAAACAAACCCAACCAGAGAACCGCCAACTGCTGCAATACTTCCGGACAGTAGGGATAATAGTAATGAAAAGATAACTAATATCACAAACCAACGACGCTGCAGTCCTGCTTTAGCATGACTGAAATTTGCGCCTCTAAGAATTGCACCTGTAAAATTTGCACCTCGAATATCGGAGTAGGAAAAGTCTACGCCGGTTAAATCTTGACCTTTAAAGGATTTACCTCTTAGCTTTACGCGATGATAGTCTGGAGCCATTTTCAGATGCCTGTGGTCGGGACATACATTTTGCTACAGGTTGTAGGATAGCAGTTTTTTGTGGCTTTCGATATCAAGAGTCAGGACAGAGCTTGCTTTGAAGAACATTACTCATTGCTAGAAGCAACACATACAAGTTTATCGTCCACGTGTGGGCAAAATTTGATTTAGATTTATTTGGCTTTCACATGAAAGTTTCTCAATGGTAAAGATTAGAGAAATAGCAGCAATGTTTTTTGTTGAGTGATTTAATCTAAGTCTTATGAAGTAATTTTACCACCTGAAGTAGAAATAAAAATTACAACCTTGTAGTTTATGCCAAGAATTTATAAGTAAAGTTTTTTAAAGGATCAGGGCTCAACAGAACGAATATTTTTGACATAAATATTTTTGACATAAATATTTTTGACATAAATTTTTGACATAAATTTTTGACATAAATATATAACCACCAAAAACTTAGAGACATTTCAAGTTGAGATATTTACAATGAATTGTTCCGAAACAATTCAAAATCCTTGCGTTATTTGGGGAAAAACAATGTTGAAAGTCCTGACTCAAATAGATTATTTGCTCAAAGAAACTTTTTTGGGTTTACGACGTGGTGGATGGATGAATTGGGCGGCGCTCAGTACAGTTACCGTACTACTATTTTTATTTGGTATGAGCCTGCAAACTTCCTGGTTAATGGAAAATATCCTCAACCAATTTGGCAATCAATTGGAAATATCGGTCTATATGGAACCAAATGTAAGTGCAGATAGAATCATTCCTTTAGTCGCAAAAATACCAGATGTCGCTGAAATAAAGACAATTCATAAAGAACAAGCTTGGAATTCTCTAGTTCAAGAATTAGGAATTTCAGATCTTGAAGGTGCAACAACACAGCTAAACGGAAATCCTTTAGTAGACCAGATTGAGGTGAAAGCCCGTAATTCAGATATTATGCCGAGCTTAGCGACGAAGCTAGCTAAATTACAAGGTGTTGATAGCGTCCAATATGTAGATGAAGCCTTAAAACGTCTTACCCAACTAAACCAAGGTTTACATAGAGTTTCTTTGGGTATCACTTTGGCTTTAACACTGACAGCAACTGCAGTCATTAACACCACAATTCGCCTAATAGTTATGGCGCGACGTCAAGAAATAGAAATAATGCAATTAGTAGGAGCTACATCTGCTTGGATATATTTACCATTTATATTCCAAGGTATGGCTTTTGGTCTCTCAGGAGGAGCTATGGCTTGGGGTTTTATTAGTATTTTCCAGCAATTAGTCTCTAATTTTGCTGCTCAGCAACCAGAATTTATCCAATTTCTGGCAAATAACTTGCAATTTTCTATTGCTCAAACTCTATTTTTACCCATAGTTATTTTAAGTTTCGGTATGTTTGTAGGATTTATGGGTAGTATATTTGCTGTAGGTCGATTTGCCAAAAGCTAGAATCCCAGAATTTAGAATCCCAAAATCTAAAATCCAAAAATCTAAAATCCCAAAATCTAAAATCCCAAAATCTAAAAATTATATTATTCGCATCAAGACCTATGATATCTGTAGGAGTTCGTCGTAATTGATGATAGCGTTCAATTACTCTTATAAAATTAAAAATAATTAAAAATTCTTGGCTATGAAATCTCAGTGGGAATGTTTTTTAGAAAACCTGGCTGTCTGGGAAGGCTCTTTTACTACTTTTTCCCCCCAAGGTGAGCTTCTCAAAGACACTCCCAGTCGTCTTACCTTGGAAGGTTATAACAATAATCAGAACGCTCGCTTGACTCTTCAAATGGAAGGAGAAAGAGATATCGTTTTGGAATTCAGTCCCCAAGGGATTGGCGGTATCATGTTTTTTGAGAATGGAGCTTTTTCTCAAGGTCCAATGCAGTTTAGCCGATTTTCTTTGTTTGGGGGGGAGTTTGGTTTAATTCACGAGAATAATCGCTCGCGTTTGGTGCAAATATTTGATAGTAATTCTCGCATTAGTAAAATAACTGTTATTCGCGAACATAAAGCTGGAACTAACAAAAAAGAACGTCCTCTACTTCATATCGATGATTTACTAGGGAAATGGGAAGGTGAAGCAATTACGATCTATCCTGATTTGCGATCGCCAGACAATTACACAACCAAAATGCAATTGCAATTGGATGGAAGTGGGCGTTTAAGACAAAACTTAAGTTTTGGAGATCGGACAATTAGTTCTAGCGCAACTGTTAAAGGTTCAGTTCTTCACTTCGATAAAGACCAAGAAAACCCAGTAAATGTTTTATTTTTACCTGGTGGGAGTTCTGCAACTTTTCCAGTTGAAGCTCAATCGGGAAAACCAATTTTTCTTGAATCTGGTTGGTTAATAGAACCCAATTTGCGTCAGCGACTGATTCGCAGTTACAACGAAAAAGGTGAGTGGGTAAGCTTGACTTTAGTTACAGAAAGAAAAATTTAAAAAGAAAAATAAATTTTTATAGTCTTCTGCTTAGAGCCATAATTTTTCTATTTACTAGCAACTAGAATGAGTAATGCTTTGATTCGATTAGCAACTACTCATCTGTGGAACTAACTCATTATGATTATTTTCGTTAGATAAGTAGGTGAATAGCTTTTATAGAAGTATTCAACAGTTCTTTATTTGCCTTCTACTACTTTTCTCACAACTTCTATATCTAACTCTAGGATTTCAGCAATTTCTTTGCTATTCATCCCACGTTGCATAAGTTTAGTTACCATTACGATTTTTATTTCTTTTTTAGCTTCTTCTTTGAGTTCTTCCTTAACTTCATCTCTTACTTCTTGCTTGAGTTTTTCTTTAGCTTCTTCTCTAAGTTATTCGTATACTTTAGTACCTTTAATGAGTTCCATGCTTAACATTTCCTTTACCTCTTCCCGACTTAAATTAGGAAACTTATTAACTAAAATCGCTTCTATTAATTCTAAAACTTTTCTTTGAATAGCTGCATCTTTGACTTCCAGCCTTGCTTTATCAATTAGCTGTCTTACTGATGTTTTAGCTTTTTGCTTTTCTTCAACAATTAACTTGATAATTCCCAATCCTAGTGATTGAGATGATACGTCTTCCATCTCATCAAGATAAAAGCAGCGCAAATGTGGATTTTTGAGTGAATTTAAACGCTGAGGATATTCAGTATCATTATTACGAGTGTCGAAAATTACTATGGCATACCAATCAGAATTGGGTGGTTGATAGTGATAAAAGTAAAGTAGAATGCTAGTTAAAAACCTGTCGTAAAAAAGCTTGTCTTTATAACATTGAACTTCGACAAAATAAATTGGTTCATTGGAAGCTTTCTTTGAGCTTGAATCTAATGTGAGAAATATACCATCAAGTCGAAAACTGGTTTCTTTAATTTCTTGACTTTTAAATTCGTAAAGATTTGATAGATTAGGTGGTTTTCCGATTAGTTCGAAAAATATATATGGAAATTCTCCAAACAGTTTATAAAAAACCTTATCTGTTTCCATTTATTTAGTATGTTTATTAAATAAAAAGCTAATTTATTAGCTTCATTATTCAATTATTTTTAATCAATAATTATCAAATAAAAGAGTAACATTAGAATTACATTTATATATAATCTCTATTTATATTATTTAATGTTTGATATTTGATATTTGATTTTTAATGTTTATACTTTGATTAATATTTAGACTTTAAAATATTATTCTGTTGGGGATAAATGTCTCTCTAACCAAGATCCTAAATCAGCCATCACCTGCTCGTAACCGAAGTCATCTTGAATTTCGTGATAAGCTTCTGGATATTCTAAAAGTTCCTTATCTGGGAAAGTAACTTTTTGGAAAAACTGACGACTTCCTTCAGGTAAAGTAACCGTATCTGCACCACCCTGGATAATTAATAAAGGAATTTGCAAATCTTCAATATGAGCATGGATCCAATTGACAGTATCAATAAATTCAGTTGATAATCTTGCACTACCACGAGTGTGACGTAATTTATCTTCAGCATAAGCAGCTAAAACCTTCTCATCTCGTGCTCCTGTATCAAGTTTAAGCCCCGTACTTAATGTAAAACGGGGCAATACTCGGGACAAAATTTTACCAATAGTTAGTTTAAATGGCGATATCCCTAATTTTCCTACTGCTGGGGCTAAAGTGATCGCACCAAATAATGACGATCGATATACGCAAAATCGCATTACATAATCTAGTACTACAACACCTCCCATACTGTGACCCAGAATAAATTGAGGAAGGTTGGGTAATTGAGTTTCAACTAACTGTAAAAAAGCTTTGAGATCTGTTCTAATTTCCTCCCAAGAATTAATGTGCCCCCTTTGACCATCAGAACGCCCATGTCCTCTTAAATCAAAAGTATATATTGCATAACTTCTAGGTATTAAATGCTCTACAATATTGCCATACGAACTGCTGTGACTGCCCAATCCATGGACAATACTTAAAACTCCACGTACTTCAGTTTGGGGGTGCCAGCTTTGGTAATAGAGATTTACACCTCCGGCACCTTGAAAAAGTCCTTCATTGTATTTCACTTCGGTGCCTCCATTTTTGCATTCTTTTTACTTTCTCATATGACACAAAAAAGAACAATTATTGTCGTGCTTTAAACTTCTATATCAAGTAGATAAACTTAAAAGCGCTTATTCTATAAGTAAAATCTCACAGATATGTGAACAAACTTGTCTATTATTAATCTATAGAACCCTAAGCTTTGGATTCACTTTTCATAGTGAAACTTATATATGCCATAAATTACCCTAATCAACTTAATCGAAACAGTTGTGTTGAAATAATAGATAAATTAGGGAAGAAATTAATATGCTAACTCCAACACTACAACTTCCTTTGTGTAATAAAAGAATTATTGTTACAGCACCACGTAATTATGCTAATAGATTAGCTCAGGAATTAGTCAAGTTGGGTGCTTTGCCATTTCTAATGCCAACTATTGAAATCATTTTGTTACAAGATTTTACTAAATTAGATCCCATACTTTATAAATTAAATACATTTGATTGGATTACCTTTACTAGCAGAAATGGAATCGATGCTTTTTTTCAACGTTTAGAGTATTTAGGGGTCAACTTCTCAGTTTTAAAAAATAATTGTTTATGTGCAATTGGCAAAGATGCAGAAAAATTAACTGCTTTGGGATTGGAAGTTGATTTGATTCCAATAGAACCAAGCCCTTCCGGAATTATTGCGGAGTTAGCTGAAATTCCTGATATAGCCGAACAGAGCATACTTGTACCAGTTCCAGAAGTAGTTAGCGTACCAGAACCAGATGTTGTGCCTAATTTTATTGCAGGATTGAAAAAATTGGGGATGGAAGTTACTCCCATTCCTACTTATAAAAC
Organism: Mastigocoleus testarum BC008; assembly: GCF_001456025.1. Lineage (GTDB taxonomy): Bacteria > Cyanobacteriota > Cyanobacteriia > Cyanobacteriales > Nostocaceae > Mastigocoleus > Mastigocoleus testarum. The sequence continues at coordinate 356 of NZ_LMTZ01000053.1, read as the reverse complement.
AAGCTGTTTAGATAAAAATTTTTATCAAGTAGAATTGGATTTAATTCGTCAAGGCAAAATAGATTTAATTGCTTTTAGCAGTACTGCAGAAATCGCAGCTTTTTTAAGAATGTTTGACGACTGTCCAGATAACTGTCAAAACTCTGCGATCGCTTGCTTTGGTCCTTATACAGCCAGTAATGCCAGAAAACTTGGCTTGAAGGTTTCTATTGTTGCTGAAGACTATAGTTCTTTTGCAGGCTTTGCACAAGCGATCGCTAAATTTTACAAGCAATGAATATTATTAGACCCGTCCAAAATATTAATATAGGTACAAAAAAATGGTAGAAAGGAAAATTAGTACTCTACCATTTTGA
>NZ_LMTZ01000052.1 GCF_001456025.1 Mastigocoleus testarum BC008 | reverse complement strand
GACTGTTTTCTTGCATCTGAATATATTCCTTGGGTCTGATAATGTATTAACCATCACCTTTTTGTATTTATTCAGCAAGCCCTAAATAAATCCTTGAGTTTTAATTCCAACCAAGGATAAAAATAACCCCAAAGGGTGATTTTATTATTACCATTTTTCAACTAAATTTATGATAATACAGTACGCATTTTTTGACTCTCCATCAGTAGCTTTCTCGTGAATAATACTGGAAGCTGCTGATTTTTCATATCATAACCTCTGTGACAAAATCAAGATAAAATTTTTATCTTTAAAAAATGTTTGCGATCATAAACCTGACAATTAGGGATTAAGATTTTAAGCTTAGAATTTAATTATCAAAGATTTAGCTTGTACATTAGTACTAATGTACTAAAAAATAAGTAGTGATTCAATATCTAGATTCTAGTTCGAATACATTTGATTTCATGTTTTTCAATTTGCAAGTCATCTTTATCTATCTGTTGTCAGACTGCAGAAAATAAAATTACTTGTAGCATATTGAAATTAGTTTCCTATCTCTAGATTAATTAGTGAATCTGGAATTATTAGAATATTTAGGGTTTGCTGAATAACTTTAAAACTTTTATCTTGTAAGCTTTTCAGGCTATTTTTGGAGAAAAAGGGTGCAAGAGAATAGAGGTATAAAGCTTAAAAATCTTCCATTTCCAATTTATTGGAGTTGAAAAAATTGAAAATAACAAGGCTCAAACTGTTCCCTACCCCGACCAAAGGACTTTTTTAACAGCAAGCCCTATTTAGAGAAAAAAATAGAAATATCGTAATTTATTTTTTGAAAAATACATGTAGCGCGGGATAATTCAACATGAATTATTCTGTGCTACACTTGCTTTAAAGTTAAAGAATTAAAAAATCACCCCCATTGGGTGCTCGTTAATGAATAATACTCGCTTAATAAAAGTCAGTAAATATCTTAGTAAACACCTACGCCACCAACCAGAAAAAATAGGAATTACTTTGAGAAAAGGTGGTTGGGTGGAGGTCGATAAGCTTTTAAAGGCTTGTAAGAAAAATGGATTTCCTATAAGTCGTTGGGAATTAGACGAAGTCGTTGCTAACAACGACAAAAAACGTTTTTCTTTTGATGAAACAGGTATTCTAATTCGTGCCAATCAAGGGCATAGTGTAAAAATTGACTTACAGTTAGTAAGTCAAACTCCCCCTGATATCTTGTATCACGGTACAGGACATAAAAGTATAGAATCAATATTGACTAATGGTTTGTCGAAGATGTCACGGCATCACGTACATTTGTCTACGGATATTACAACGGCACAAAAAGTTGGTGCAAGACATGGAAAACCAGTAATATTACTAGTTCATGCGATGGCAATGCATGAGAACGGTTATCTATTTTACTGTTCTGATAATGATGTTTGGTTGGTAGATAATGTTCCGCCCAAATATTTACAAATACAATAAACTTTAGGTTGAAAAAATTGTCTTTGGTGGAATGGAAAATTTCAACCTACATTCGAGTAATGACTCTCATTAGAAGCTAATATTCAAATTTAAATATTGATAAATATCCAATTTAAAGCCGAATATTTTGCAAATGACTGCGGGGATTGAAAGTTCGAATGGATTGGATTTTTTCGTAATACTCCCGCTCAGTGGCTGAAATATCTCTAGGTGTGGCGATCAAGATTTTCACTAACTGATCGCCACGTTCTCCTTGAGGTTGACGCCAACCTTTTCCACGTAAACGTAGAGACTGACCATTACGTACCCCTGATGGTAACTTAACATTAACCATTCCATCTGGTGTGGGAACGTCAATTGCAGCACCAAGAACCGCTTCATCTGGAGTAATTTGGACTTCACAAACTAAGTTATCCCCATCAAAGCGGAAAAAAGAATGAGATTGTAATTCAACTTTGAGATACAAATCCCCACGTTGTTTTGTTACGGGGTTAAGTGGTCCTTTTCCCCTCAGACGCAAACGGGAACCAGGTTTACTCCCCGGTGGGATACGAACATCGATGGTTTCATTCCCCAAACTGAAACGCTTTTGAACGCCATGAAAAGCTTCATGATAGGTCAAATTAACAATAGCTTCACTATCTCGATTTGCACTAGAAGCAGTATTTTGGAAACCAAAATCGTTAAATCCACCGCCAAAACCTGAGGTTCCAGCGTTACGGTAAGAATAGCTTTGACTGCTACTTCTAGTCCCACCACCAAAGCGACCTAGCAATTCATTAATAAAATCATCAAAACTACCGTACTGGCTAAAATCGAAGCCACCCGCATCAAAACCAACTCCACCAGAACCAACTCCACCAGAACCAAATCCTTGACCTGCTTGCTTCCAGTATTGACCAAATTGGTCGTATTTTTGGCGTTTTTCGGGATCTGACAAAACTTCGTAAGCTTCATTCACTTGTTTAAATTTAGCTTCCGCATCTTTATTACCCTGATTAACGTCGGGGTGATATTTTCTTGCTAGCTTACGAAACGCTTTTTTTATCTGATCTTGATCTGCACTCTTACTCACCCCCAAAATAGCGTAGTAGTCTTTGAAGTTGGTTGAATCCATCTACCAGCCTCCTGTAGAAGTTATACTTATATTTTCTTTATATTTGGTCCAGAGAATTGGACAATCCACGATTTGGGACAAATAAAGTCTGACTTTAAATTAACAAAAATCAAATAAAATAAGCGTGCGGTTCTTACTTATAGGAATCAGGAAATTTCCGTACCCACGGTTGAAAAATAATATAGGATTGGGGATTAGGGATTAAGCAACAGAAAGCTTCTCTTCCCCGATCCCTAATCCCTAATTTTAGATATCATGCGGAGCATATACCCCAAATACCAATCATTAAGCTCAAATGCTAAATAATAGTCCCATCAGGAATTACAGCATTTTTGAGAGTTACAACGATACCATTGCGAATATGAAAACCTAATGATTCCCGCTCGGCTTCTTGTACGTTATCTTTATTTATAATTTTAACGTCACAACCAATGCGAGCATTTTTATCAATGATCGCACCCCGAATCACTGTTCGAGCACCAATTCCAACAGCTACTTTCTTTTTATCGCAATTGGACTGTCGTTCAGCAAATTCTTCGTAGTAATCAGCGCCCATAATCATTGTATTTTCGATTAGGGAGTCAGATTCTACTCGCGTTCTCACACCTAAAACCGAATGTTCTATTCGGCAATTTTTCAGAATGCAACCATCACCAATAATCGATTGGGTAATTTTACAATCTAATAATTTTGAGGGGGGTAAGTAACGAGGACGAGTGTAAATTGGTGCATTTTCGTCATAAAAACTAAATTGGGGTTTAGGCTGTTGAGTCAAAGCCAAATTAGCATGATAAAATGCTTCAATTGTACCAATGTCTTCCCAGTAATCGTCAAACAGGTAAGCTTGAACCCTATAATCCTTAGAAGCATCAGGAATAATTTCTTTACCAAAGTCAGTTTTTTCAGCAGACTCTTTGAGTAGCTTTATTAAAACTTCTTTGTTAAATACATATATTCCCATTGAGGCAATATAAGGTTGTTTTTCTGCTTCCTCTGGAGATAAGCCCAAAATAGAAGTGTCAACCCACATTTCCTCTAGCGCTTCACCCTTGGGTTTTTCACTGAAGTCGACAATTCTCCCAGTGTCGTCAATTTTCATTAAGCCGAAATCAGATGCACGTTTTGCATCTACAGGAATAACCGAGAGAGTGATATCTGCTCCAGTTTCCCGATGACGCTGTACAAACTTGGCATAATCCATGCGGTAAAGATGATCGCCGGAAAGAATTAAAAATTGATCTACATCCCACTCTTCGAATAACCACAAATATTTACGAACCGCATCAGCTGTTCCTTGAAACCAACTAGGATTTTCTGGAGTTTGCTGAGCTGCGAGAACTTCGACAAATCCTTCAGTGAAACCCGAAAAATTATATGTAGATGACAAATGACGATTTAAAGAAGCTGAATTAAATTGCGTCAGAACATAAATTTTGAATATCTCCGAATTAATACAGTTACTAACAGGGATATCAATTAAACGATATTTTCCTGCGAGAGAAACTGCTGGCTTGGCCCGGAGCTTTGTTAGTGGATAAAGGCGAGTACCAGCGCCACCACCTAAGATGATTGATAAAACTTTTTTCACAACGTGTCTCCCGACTGCCTTTCAAATCCCACCTACAGTTTATGTTGTGAGTTAAGCAACTGGTAAGGGGGATCTTAAATAATCCAAGTTAAGTTTTTATGCTTAAAGGCTTTATTAGGGAGAATATTTGCGTTTATAACTAAGCAAGAATGTATCAATTTTTGTTGATAACCATAAATCGAACCAAGATTTACGCAATTAACCCTGATTCACAAAACGCAGTCTTTGCGAAAGTTTCAAGTGTTTAACCCAATTCTGGTCCGATAATTCAGAAATTGTATGAGCAGATACAGTAGCAGTAAATACTGTTTCGCCTTCAGTCTTTTTACGGATACCCAAATCAATCAAAAAATTTTGAGCTGCAGATTCTAAAATCGGCTGAGTATGAATAAAAATTATGAACAAACGTTGATAGGGGTTTTCGACTTGGTTGATAGCCATAGCCAGAGCAGTATCTATTTTTCGGTAGTTCATGGGGATTTGGGGATTAGGGATTAGAAAGAAATTCAATCTTCCTAATTTTCCAGTCGCCACTTTTAAGTCACTGGTTCCCACTCTTCATCTCACCCAGTCCCCAATCCCCGGTCCCCAATCAAAGATTTTCGGTATTGATTAGTCCAAAACCCCATTTGCGATCGAAGGTTCCTGCAGGTTGTTTGGGAATAGAAGAGTGCTTTTTCAGTATTTCTTTGATAGATGCAGGATCGAGATTAGGATTTCTTTGTAATAGAAGTGCAATTAAACCAGAAATAAAAGGAGCAGCCATGCTAGTTCCTGCAAGAGCCAAACACTCAGAATTGTGCATCATTGAGCGATCAAAGTTCGCTTGGGAAGATAAAGCAGAAATAATCATTGCTCCAGGTGCAGCAACATCAGGTTTTTGCTCGTTATTTCGCAGGGGACCTTCACTACTAAATTCAGAAACGGTATCTAACTCCAAACCCATTTCTCTTTCTTCACCATCAATATCACTGTATTTGACTTTGCTGGTGTAGGAAGCAACGGTAACAGAACTCTTTGCAGCCGCTGGGGAACCGATCTTAACAGCATCACTAACACTTTTTCCGGTAAAAAATACAGAACCTCCAGTATCATCCAAAGTCCACACATCCAAACGAACATCTTTGCAAGCTGTATTGCGAACTTGTAATTGCCAAACACCACCTGTCACTGGTCCCGAAAAACGTCCCCACCCTTGACCGCGAATTTGTACGAAGAAATTATGGTCGCCATTTGCAGGATCGGGACCTGGAGTGACAATTTCTATCCGAGAATCAAATAGTTTATATTGCTTGGCTGGATTTCCCTTAGAGTTAACTGCTTGGAAGGGGGTAACAAAACCATTGGGGGAACGCAAAGCAATTTCTAATTCAGAATCGCCATCATACCAACCATTAAGCCAGATAATACCAGCTTGATGGGGAGGTACTTGAAAGCGCATTGTATGCTTATCTTTACTTTTGACTACTGCTTGGGCGTGAATATTATCATTACCTTCATTACCTGCTGCACAACAAACTATTCGCCCTGGACCTGTTTGAGCGTCAATAATTTGGGATAATGAATCGCTACCGTCGTGAGCATCTGCATGTCCGCCCAAACTGAGATTTACTACCGCAGGATATCCCATATTATCTGCAACGCTAAAAATGTAGCGTACCGCATCAGCAATATGAGCATCTTGCATATCAGTCTTGACAATTATTAGTTGTGCTTCTGGAGCGACACCACAAAAATCCCCACCATCGCCAGCAGCAATACCTGCTACATGGGTTCCATGTCCGTTAGTATCTTGGGATATCTTGAGCAAATCACCTTTTAACTCCGCCCCATAAGGACCTTCAACTACACCCGGACCCGGCAGAGTTTGATCCCAAATCTGTAGGATTCTTCCTTTAAAGGCGGGATGTTGGGGGTCTATACCGCTATCTACTATGCCGATAATAACTCCCTTACCATTTAAACCGGGATGTTTTTGTTTAAACTGCGGTAAGCAAACTTTTTCTGATGCTATGTCCATTCGCATTTCCAGTTTGCGAGATGGTTTGACACGATGAATTGCAGGTTCTTCTGATAACCGCTCCAATGCGTTGATTGGTAAGTAGGCTGTACGAACAGAGCCTTGGGATTGATTAAATTCAATTCCGAATTCTGATAAATGACTCAAGTCAGTATCTTCATCGCAGTAAACAAACACAACTATCCGTGTGGGTTTAGTAGATGTTTTGGGTAAAACAATTCCTAGTGATCGCTTATGGGCGATTGAAGCTTCTTCACCTTCACGCTGAACATCTTCAAATGCAAGCAACAATCCAGGAGAAAGTTTTTGATGTCTCATTTTTTACCCTGATGATTTCGAATTGTTGCCAGATTTTAACAAATGAAGTAGTTTATGTCACTCAATGTAGAGTATTTTTTTTAACCGCTTTATTTTTAGTAACTATGATGTTCTTAAGTAATTTATGATCGTCCGCACTACGCAAACAGATAAGCAGAGGAAGCCCAAGAATTTGAAGGGAGGGGAAAGATAATTATTTTTTGTCCTCCTACTACCTTCGCTTCCCCTGCTTGACTTATAGAGAATTTTCATTCAGTGTGTGTGGAAACCCTATTGATTCCCTACTCTCTATTTATTTTCAAGTTAATAGGAAATCATTAGCAGAAAAATCTCCCTGAATTCCTGGGTCTGTAAGATTTTCAAGATTAGCGAGAACGCTGATAGAACCGCCATCACCGAGATCTTCAGAGAATACAGCCCTAGAAAATCCTAGGCTCTGGTTGAAGTAAACAAACACACCTTCATCGGCACTAATACCACTATCTGCGATCGCTTTTGCTGCTTCTGTTGCGTTAGCAAATGGGTCGCGTAATATCAACAAATTATTGTCGCCCGATAGATCGGCACTGTTAGCTTGCTGGAAGTTGAATTTGTCAACATTCAACAGTTCTTTGTCAAAAACTAAATTATCTTCACCAGTTCTGAAGTCAGTAATAATGTCAGGAGCATTTAAAACATTAATACCAGTAGCAGAATTTTGCATTGGTTGACCGCCAGAAAATGGGTCATCCGTAAAGGCAAAAGAATCCTTACCATCTCCACCTGTCAAGCTATCTACACCAGCACCACCAGCGAGAAAGTCACCGTTACTTCCACCCTTAATAGTGTCATTTCCAGCACCACCATCAACAGTGAAGCTAGTTTTTCCTTCACTACCATCAAACAAGTCATCGTTAGCACTGAGTATTATGTCACCTTCAATTGAGCCTTTGCTGATAATCTCAACGGTGTCCGCAGCATCACTAACATCAATCGCTAATTTTCCTTCGTTAAATGCGCCACCTTCAATAGTTCCGTCGTTAATGATAGAACCATTCAAGTCCACTCCTTCTTGAATCGCTATAGCTGCACCATTTTCTGCTACTAATCTACCTGAGTTTTCGATATTGCCATTGAATGATACAACCTCTTCAATATCATTGCCACGGAACAGACGCACTGCTGAAGATAGATTACCGTTAGTCGCCACACCTCGACCTTGTGCTAGTCCAGAGTTGACTATAGAAGTCGTAACATTTCCACCTAGTTCCCAAGAAATGGCATCACCATTATTACCTTGACCGACATCAATCAGTCCCTTATTGTCTAAGAAATAGTTGTTTGCAGTAAGATCGCTGTAAACGGTGCCGTTGCGGGGGTTATCTGTAGTAGTAATAAAACCTTCATTAATAATATTGACTTGGTCGCCACCAATATGGACTGCCCGACTAGCGCTGGTGATAGTACCTTTGTTGCGAAGTGTACCTGATACTTGACCGCCACTGCCAAAATTAACACCATCATAACCGCCATTAATCAGACCAGTATTGAGAATTTCACCATTGAGTTCACTTCCATCTTCAAAGCTAATACCCCTACCATTCTCAGGATTGACACTTCTGATTTCACCACTATTGATAATAGAACCATTGAGTTCAACATTCGGTTGAACAACCACAGCTGCACCATTCTCGGCTGCTAGTTTACCTGAGTTTTCAATATTCCCATTGAATGATACAAGCCCTTCAATATCATCGGGACGGAACAGACGCACTGCTGAAGATAGATTAGTTCCAATCGCCTCACCTCGACCTTGTGCTAGTCCAGAGTTGACTATAGAAGTCGTAATATTTTCACCTAGCTCCCAAGAAATCGCATCACCATTGTTACCTTCACCGACATCAATCAGTCCCTTGTTATCTAAGAAATAGTTGTTTCCAGTGACATTACTGTAAACGGTACCATTGCGGGGGTCATCTGTAGTAGTAATAAAACCTTCATTAATAACGTTGACTTGGTCACCACCAATATGGATTGCCCGACTAGCGCTGGTGATAGTACCTTTATTGCGAACTGTACCTGAAGCTCTACCATCATCAATGAAATAAATACCGTCTCGACCTCCATCAATAGTGCCATTATTCACAATATTGGTATCAGTCCCACCTGCCTCAATTGCTCTGCGTTCACTCCGAATAACTCCACCTTCAATATCAACGCGATTGAGAACCCCTTGTGCTGAAACAGCAGGTTCTTCGCCACTGACTTCCAAGCGACCAAATACCTTTAAGGATTCGCCAGATTCGTCAAGTACAACAGGAGTATTGCTAGTTTCGTTTCCAGGAATGATTTTTTTTGACATGATGTTAGTTCCTTTTGATTTTGATTGAGTGCTGCAAGTGAGAATGATGATTAAGCAATTAAGCTATTATTACGGCCATATGTAAACTTAAATTTTGATGCGCAAATCCTAAGATTGGCTAAAACGCACAAAACGAAAATATTGTAGAGGTGTTGATATGGCTTCAAATCAAAACTCAGAATTCATATCGATTAATAAATAATCCAATCAGAATATGGAGATTTTATTAATTCGAAGTCTCTTAAGTGTGTATGCGGTTATTCACCATACTTATGGACACGCACCACTTATTAGACGCATCTTCGCAGGATGCGCACAAAGGCGTATGAAAGTGATGACATTTATTTGTTTGGATCTCTTATGAGGAACATAGGCTCATAAAACAAAGTCAAATTCATTATGACTTCATATAAAATATATACTCATAACGGAAATAAGTCAAATTCGTTATGAGTTCACATCAAAATATAAAGACTTCAGGCGCTAAGTAAATGGATAAGTAAATTGACAAAACACAAACCTGCGCACTGGTACGCACTAAGCTAAGGATGCTTGGGAAGAAATACCAGACTCGACTGCGATCGTTATTCAGTCAGACCGTATGGTGATGCAATCTTTTCAACCGCGATCACTTTGAGGTGCTGTTTTGGTCTCGGTCTGAAATAACATCAATATCTGGAGCTTTTAATACTATTTTTATCAGGACTTACGCAACGGTCTTCGTAGCGTGTCCGTAGGACATAGATTTGTCATTGCGACCGGAACACAGTGTAGGGTTAGCGCAGCGTCTCCGTTTAGGAGATAGCAATCCCTGCGTCTCAGGAGATTACGTCGCTAACGCTAGCCCGCAGCGTAGCTGTTAGCAAAGCGTGACGTTAGTCATACGTAATGACGTAATTACGTTAATTTTGCGTAAGTCCTATTTATAAAAAAATGATTAGTAGAGATGCATAAAACAATATATCTGCATTAAACGAAAAAATATTATAAGTCAGTAATTTTAAATGCTTTTGGAGAAATATTCTTCTAAATCAGATTCGTGATTGACGATCTAGATAAAAGGTAAAGGTAAAAGGTCGAAGGGTAATTCTTCCCTTATCCTTTCCCTTTTCCTTTATTCATACCTGATGCTTACTTAATATTAGCCCTTGCATCCCTAACTGCAGCAATAAAAAATAATGCTGTCAAAGGAATACTTAAACCTAAAATAATTGAGGTAACTTGAACTCCGTAATCTGGTTCCCCAGAAGAAAGTTCAAAAATTGAACCGACACCTGCAATTGCGGTGATGCAAGAACCTAATAAAAGTAGTCCACTTTTTGGAGTTAATATACCCACTTGTTGATCGCCCTATACTACTGGTTTTACAGCTTGTTGAGAAAAACCGTGTTTAGATAATTCTTGTGCTAAAGCTAAAGAATTATCTACACGATCTACAAACACCACACCGTTAAGGTGATCCATCTCATGTTGAATACAGCGTCCAAGTAAATCTCCTGCTTTGATTGTCCGAGGACGCCCATTTTCGTCTTTATAACTGACTTCGACTACCTGGGGACGGGTTACATCCATATAAACCCCTGGTATACTCAAGCAACCTTCTTGTGCTTGACAGATTTCTTTACTAAATTTTTTGATCGTAGGATTAATCAAAATTAATGGGGGGTTAGCTGGATTGTCCGGTTCAACATCAACTACAATTAACTGCTTGTGAACTCCCACTTGGGGTGCTGCTAAACCAATACCATCATTACTATACATTGTTTGCAGCATTTCCCGTATCAATTGACGGGTTTCATCATCTACCTTGGCAATTCGCTTTGTATTTTGACGCAATACGCGATCACCCAAATAATGAAGTTGTAAGGGAGGATTTTTCAACTTCTTTTTTTCAACAGCAATTCCCGATGGCATAATCTTTTAACTCACTTTTTGAGATTAGGTTTTATACGTTTCTGGTTCTATAATCTTAACAATTTGAGATGTTTGTCTAGTTTGAATAAGTATAGAATTTACCCAAATTTAAGGAATAATCAATTTTTGCGGCTTTGTACCAAATACCCAAGAAAAAATATGATAAGCGCCCCTAACCGATAACTTTTGGGCGCTCTAAGATTTATTTTATATCCTTTCAAACCCTTCCTAGGGTTTCATGTAAAGGGTTCATCATATCTGGATTTATTTATGGTTCATCTGATAATAACTCATCACTGTTAGTGGGAACCATCTCTAAACTACCAGATGGATTAATCATTTTGAAAGAATTGCCTTCATCAAGAGCATTGTCTTCTTCGTCTGCTGGAATCTCCGAATCTTTTTCTATTGGTTTTTCTAATTCTGATGATAGAGGTTTTCTCATAGGTTTGACAGCTAAATTTGCTGCTTGGGGTGGATCGTTACTAATATTAGCTATATCACCACTAGTTTTTGTTAGAACACCCTCTAAATTATTATAGCTACCTACAACAACACCGATAGCATCTCCTTGGGGGTTAATATTAATTTCACGTTCTTGAGGCATTATATCTCCTTAATAATAATAGATTTACAGATAAAAAATAAGGTTTTTGTAGTAGTACATATTTCACCTCTTTTCAGCTGAGAATTTAACTGGATTTCCTGCTAAAAGTAATACATTTTAAGTATTCAAAACTTTAAAAAGATACAGCTAGCAAAATAACCAATATTACAACCTAAAACTTATCTCGGCTGAACAACTGGAGGTGTATCGTTATTTGTATTTGCTAGATCCCCACTGGTTTTTGTGAGGATTCCTTTTAAATTGTTGGAATCGCCAATCACAACACCAATTGCATCTCCTTGAGGAGTAATATTTACTTCACGTTCTTGTGGCATGATATCTCCTTGATTGATTTTGCAAGTAAAAATTGTCTGAGTAAAAGTTATATTGGAAATAAAATTTAGATTTCGTTGCAACGCAAATAGCTTTTTGCAAATAGAAATCGAAGTTAACTAATTGCAGTTACAATTGATACTTATAATTTTAATGATTTTGAATTGTAGATTGCGATCAACTAAACCAAAGTTTATAAGAATCAAAATTTATAAGAAGCAAATTACCTAAATTATCGACACTCTAATATTAGTAAATAAGATTACGACTTCAGTAGTTGAAGGTAGTAAAAGCAAAAAACTGATATCTACTTTGCCTGAAGACAAACTTTATACCTAGTCTGCTTGTAACAAAATCTTGATACCTATTTTTCCTACAGTAAAAACTCCGTTAATTTCGGAAATAGAAATAATATTATCAATATTAATTAATAATGAAATTATACTTAGGCTATAAATTTGGTAATTTTGATAAGGGACTTACAGATTTTGCAAATTCACCTTCGGAAAAAGTTTCTTCCCAATTGCTAGGAAGGCGATTTGGATTGGGATTTTCAGTTGTGGGAACCCGTAAAAAGATATATTCACATTTGACATTTTCTAATTTGGTGTCAGGTGAAATCCGCCAATCTTCAATATATGCACCGGTTAAATTTGCTCCACGAAAATCAGTTTTATCCACATGTGCTTGTACTAGTTTACCTCGAGAAATATCGGCATTTTGCAAATTAGATTCACTCAAGTTAGCCCCAGTCAAGCTAACATCCTTGAGATTTGCTCCTGCTAAATTAATTCCTTGCAAATCCCAGCCATCACAGTTGCGATTTTGTAGCTGCTTAGTAATTACAAGCTCTCGTAAATCTTCCTTTTCCAAGTAAGTATTCTCAAAAGCAGCCAAACGTAACTTTTTCACCTGAAACCAGCAAGTACGAGTTAAGTTTGCCTTATTTAAATTCGTATTTTTAAGCTTTGTTTGAGTAAAATCAGCATCAGTTAAATTTGCACCTTGAAATGTAGTTCCATACTTCGCTGCGATGTTAACTATGATGTTGCGAATTAATTTTTGTTTCTTATCTCCTGCAAGAGCAGAACAGCCAACATAGGATGCCAGTAATACAACCGAAATTCCTACAGCTGCTGCAACACCTCCAGCTAATACGCCAACTGTTGATGCAGCTACGGCTATAATGCCAGAAACGCATCCGGCGATCGCCACAGTCATAGTCACTGCAAATACACCTGCAACTGCACCAGCTAAGGCTGCAGCACCTGAAACAATTACAGCTCCAGTTGCTGACACTACAACACCAACTGCACCAGTAACAATTACCGCGACTAATTGAGCCAAACCCATTGCGCCCGTATCTGCTGCTAATCCAGCCCATGCAACTGCGACTATACCAGCCCACGCAACTGCAGCAACAGCGACCCACGCGACTGCAACTGCTAAAAACCCAGTTGCAGCAACTATGCCTTTACGGATCGCCAAAAGAAAGAATATTACTAAAACAATTAAACTAGCAACACCGACATACAGATTTGGTTGGTTCTGCTCGGTTAAAACAAACCCAACCAGAGAACCGCCAACTGCTGCAATACTTCCGGACAGTAGGGATAATAGTAATGAAAAGATAACTAATATCACAAACCAACGACGCTGCAGTCCTGCTTTAGCATGACTGAAATTTGCGCCTCTAAGAATTGCACCTGTAAAATTTGCACCTCGAATATCGGAGTAGGAAAAGTCTACGCCGGTTAAATCTTGACCTTTAAAGGATTTACCTCTTAGCTTTACGCGATGATAGTCTGGAGCCATTTTCAGATGCCTGTGGTCGGGACATACATTTTGCTACAGGTTGTAGGATAGCAGTTTTTTGTGGCTTTCGATATCAAGAGTCAGGACAGAGCTTGCTTTGAAGAACATTACTCATTGCTAGAAGCAACACATACAAGTTTATCGTCCACGTGTGGGCAAAATTTGATTTAGATTTATTTGGCTTTCACATGAAAGTTTCTCAATGGTAAAGATTAGAGAAATAGCAGCAATGTTTTTTGTTGAGTGATTTAATCTAAGTCTTATGAAGTAATTTTACCACCTGAAGTAGAAATAAAAATTACAACCTTGTAGTTTATGCCAAGAATTTATAAGTAAAGTTTTTTAAAGGATCAGGGCTCAACAGAACGAATATTTTTGACATAAATATTTTTGACATAAATATTTTTGACATAAATTTTTGACATAAATTTTTGACATAAATATATAACCACCAAAAACTTAGAGACATTTCAAGTTGAGATATTTACAATGAATTGTTCCGAAACAATTCAAAATCCTTGCGTTATTTGGGGAAAAACAATGTTGAAAGTCCTGACTCAAATAGATTATTTGCTCAAAGAAACTTTTTTGGGTTTACGACGTGGTGGATGGATGAATTGGGCGGCGCTCAGTACAGTTACCGTACTACTATTTTTATTTGGTATGAGCCTGCAAACTTCCTGGTTAATGGAAAATATCCTCAACCAATTTGGCAATCAATTGGAAATATCGGTCTATATGGAACCAAATGTAAGTGCAGATAGAATCATTCCTTTAGTCGCAAAAATACCAGATGTCGCTGAAATAAAGACAATTCATAAAGAACAAGCTTGGAATTCTCTAGTTCAAGAATTAGGAATTTCAGATCTTGAAGGTGCAACAACACAGCTAAACGGAAATCCTTTAGTAGACCAGATTGAGGTGAAAGCCCGTAATTCAGATATTATGCCGAGCTTAGCGACGAAGCTAGCTAAATTACAAGGTGTTGATAGCGTCCAATATGTAGATGAAGCCTTAAAACGTCTTACCCAACTAAACCAAGGTTTACATAGAGTTTCTTTGGGTATCACTTTGGCTTTAACACTGACAGCAACTGCAGTCATTAACACCACAATTCGCCTAATAGTTATGGCGCGACGTCAAGAAATAGAAATAATGCAATTAGTAGGAGCTACATCTGCTTGGATATATTTACCATTTATATTCCAAGGTATGGCTTTTGGTCTCTCAGGAGGAGCTATGGCTTGGGGTTTTATTAGTATTTTCCAGCAATTAGTCTCTAATTTTGCTGCTCAGCAACCAGAATTTATCCAATTTCTGGCAAATAACTTGCAATTTTCTATTGCTCAAACTCTATTTTTACCCATAGTTATTTTAAGTTTCGGTATGTTTGTAGGATTTATGGGTAGTATATTTGCTGTAGGTCGATTTGCCAAAAGCTAGAATCCCAGAATTTAGAATCCCAAAATCTAAAATCCAAAAATCTAAAATCCCAAAATCTAAAATCCCAAAATCTAAAAATTATATTATTCGCATCAAGACCTATGATATCTGTAGGAGTTCGTCGTAATTGATGATAGCGTTCAATTACTCTTATAAAATTAAAAATAATTAAAAATTCTTGGCTATGAAATCTCAGTGGGAATGTTTTTTAGAAAACCTGGCTGTCTGGGAAGGCTCTTTTACTACTTTTTCCCCCCAAGGTGAGCTTCTCAAAGACACTCCCAGTCGTCTTACCTTGGAAGGTTATAACAATAATCAGAACGCTCGCTTGACTCTTCAAATGGAAGGAGAAAGAGATATCGTTTTGGAATTCAGTCCCCAAGGGATTGGCGGTATCATGTTTTTTGAGAATGGAGCTTTTTCTCAAGGTCCAATGCAGTTTAGCCGATTTTCTTTGTTTGGGGGGGAGTTTGGTTTAATTCACGAGAATAATCGCTCGCGTTTGGTGCAAATATTTGATAGTAATTCTCGCATTAGTAAAATAACTGTTATTCGCGAACATAAAGCTGGAACTAACAAAAAAGAACGTCCTCTACTTCATATCGATGATTTACTAGGGAAATGGGAAGGTGAAGCAATTACGATCTATCCTGATTTGCGATCGCCAGACAATTACACAACCAAAATGCAATTGCAATTGGATGGAAGTGGGCGTTTAAGACAAAACTTAAGTTTTGGAGATCGGACAATTAGTTCTAGCGCAACTGTTAAAGGTTCAGTTCTTCACTTCGATAAAGACCAAGAAAACCCAGTAAATGTTTTATTTTTACCTGGTGGGAGTTCTGCAACTTTTCCAGTTGAAGCTCAATCGGGAAAACCAATTTTTCTTGAATCTGGTTGGTTAATAGAACCCAATTTGCGTCAGCGACTGATTCGCAGTTACAACGAAAAAGGTGAGTGGGTAAGCTTGACTTTAGTTACAGAAAGAAAAATTTAAAAAGAAAAATAAATTTTTATAGTCTTCTGCTTAGAGCCATAATTTTTCTATTTACTAGCAACTAGAATGAGTAATGCTTTGATTCGATTAGCAACTACTCATCTGTGGAACTAACTCATTATGATTATTTTCGTTAGATAAGTAGGTGAATAGCTTTTATAGAAGTATTCAACAGTTCTTTATTTGCCTTCTACTACTTTTCTCACAACTTCTATATCTAACTCTAGGATTTCAGCAATTTCTTTGCTATTCATCCCACGTTGCATAAGTTTAGTTACCATTACGATTTTTATTTCTTTTTTAGCTTCTTCTTTGAGTTCTTCCTTAACTTCATCTCTTACTTCTTGCTTGAGTTTTTCTTTAGCTTCTTCTCTAAGTTATTCGTATACTTTAGTACCTTTAATGAGTTCCATGCTTAACATTTCCTTTACCTCTTCCCGACTTAAATTAGGAAACTTATTAACTAAAATCGCTTCTATTAATTCTAAAACTTTTCTTTGAATAGCTGCATCTTTGACTTCCAGCCTTGCTTTATCAATTAGCTGTCTTACTGATGTTTTAGCTTTTTGCTTTTCTTCAACAATTAACTTGATAATTCCCAATCCTAGTGATTGAGATGATACGTCTTCCATCTCATCAAGATAAAAGCAGCGCAAATGTGGATTTTTGAGTGAATTTAAACGCTGAGGATATTCAGTATCATTATTACGAGTGTCGAAAATTACTATGGCATACCAATCAGAATTGGGTGGTTGATAGTGATAAAAGTAAAGTAGAATGCTAGTTAAAAACCTGTCGTAAAAAAGCTTGTCTTTATAACATTGAACTTCGACAAAATAAATTGGTTCATTGGAAGCTTTCTTTGAGCTTGAATCTAATGTGAGAAATATACCATCAAGTCGAAAACTGGTTTCTTTAATTTCTTGACTTTTAAATTCGTAAAGATTTGATAGATTAGGTGGTTTTCCGATTAGTTCGAAAAATATATATGGAAATTCTCCAAACAGTTTATAAAAAACCTTATCTGTTTCCATTTATTTAGTATGTTTATTAAATAAAAAGCTAATTTATTAGCTTCATTATTCAATTATTTTTAATCAATAATTATCAAATAAAAGAGTAACATTAGAATTACATTTATATATAATCTCTATTTATATTATTTAATGTTTGATATTTGATATTTGATTTTTAATGTTTATACTTTGATTAATATTTAGACTTTAAAATATTATTCTGTTGGGGATAAATGTCTCTCTAACCAAGATCCTAAATCAGCCATCACCTGCTCGTAACCGAAGTCATCTTGAATTTCGTGATAAGCTTCTGGATATTCTAAAAGTTCCTTATCTGGGAAAGTAACTTTTTGGAAAAACTGACGACTTCCTTCAGGTAAAGTAACCGTATCTGCACCACCCTGGATAATTAATAAAGGAATTTGCAAATCTTCAATATGAGCATGGATCCAATTGACAGTATCAATAAATTCAGTTGATAATCTTGCACTACCACGAGTGTGACGTAATTTATCTTCAGCATAAGCAGCTAAAACCTTCTCATCTCGTGCTCCTGTATCAAGTTTAAGCCCCGTACTTAATGTAAAACGGGGCAATACTCGGGACAAAATTTTACCAATAGTTAGTTTAAATGGCGATATCCCTAATTTTCCTACTGCTGGGGCTAAAGTGATCGCACCAAATAATGACGATCGATATACGCAAAATCGCATTACATAATCTAGTACTACAACACCTCCCATACTGTGACCCAGAATAAATTGAGGAAGGTTGGGTAATTGAGTTTCAACTAACTGTAAAAAAGCTTTGAGATCTGTTCTAATTTCCTCCCAAGAATTAATGTGCCCCCTTTGACCATCAGAACGCCCATGTCCTCTTAAATCAAAAGTATATATTGCATAACTTCTAGGTATTAAATGCTCTACAATATTGCCATACGAACTGCTGTGACTGCCCAATCCATGGACAATACTTAAAACTCCACGTACTTCAGTTTGGGGGTGCCAGCTTTGGTAATAGAGATTTACACCTCCGGCACCTTGAAAAAGTCCTTCATTGTATTTCACTTCGGTGCCTCCATTTTTGCATTCTTTTTACTTTCTCATATGACACAAAAAAGAACAATTATTGTCGTGCTTTAAACTTCTATATCAAGTAGATAAACTTAAAAGCGCTTATTCTATAAGTAAAATCTCACAGATATGTGAACAAACTTGTCTATTATTAATCTATAGAACCCTAAGCTTTGGATTCACTTTTCATAGTGAAACTTATATATGCCATAAATTACCCTAATCAACTTAATCGAAACAGTTGTGTTGAAATAATAGATAAATTAGGGAAGAAATTAATATGCTAACTCCAACACTACAACTTCCTTTGTGTAATAAAAGAATTATTGTTACAGCACCACGTAATTATGCTAATAGATTAGCTCAGGAATTAGTCAAGTTGGGTGCTTTGCCATTTCTAATGCCAACTATTGAAATCATTTTGTTACAAGATTTTACTAAATTAGATCCCATACTTTATAAATTAAATACATTTGATTGGATTACCTTTACTAGCAGAAATGGAATCGATGCTTTTTTTCAACGTTTAGAGTATTTAGGGGTCAACTTCTCAGTTTTAAAAAATAATTGTTTATGTGCAATTGGCAAAGATGCAGAAAAATTAACTGCTTTGGGATTGGAAGTTGATTTGATTCCAATAGAACCAAGCCCTTCCGGAATTATTGCGGAGTTAGCTGAAATTCCTGATATAGCCGAACAGAGCATACTTGTACCAGTTCCAGAAGTAGTTAGCGTACCAGAACCAGATGTTGTGCCTAATTTTATTGCAGGATTGAAAAAATTGGGGATGGAAGTTACTCCCATTCCTACTTATAAAACAAGCTGTTTAGATAAAAATTTTTATCAAGTAGAATTGGATTTAATTCGTCAAGGCAAAATAGATTTAATTGCTTTTAGCAGTACTGCAGAAATCGCAGCTTTTTTAAGAATGTTTGACGACTGTCCAGATAACTGTCAAAACTCTGCGATCGCTTGCTTTGGTCCTTATACAGCCAGTAATGCCAGAAAACTTGGCTTGAAGGTTTCTATTGTTGCTGAAGACTATAGTTCTTTTGCAGGCTTTGCACAAGCGATCGCTAAATTTTACAAGCAATGAATATTATTAGACCCGTCCAAAATATTAATATAGGTACAAAAAAATGGTAGAAAGGAAAATTAGTACTCTACCATTTTGATTAAAAATGT
>NZ_LMTZ01000051.1 GCF_001456025.1 Mastigocoleus testarum BC008 | reverse complement strand
ATATGTTCAAAACTTATTTTTTGTTTTTCCTCGAATAACGAATCAATCTGTATCTTACTTTTTCAGCAAGCCCTACTTATGATTGCTTTAGACTTTACTTTAGAACAAACAAAAAGTAATAGATTCCTAGGTATTTTTGATTTTTGACTTTTGACTTATGTCCTGCGGACACGCTATAGCTACGCTACCTTACGGATCCGCTAATGAATTTTGACTTTTTACTTCCGCGCAGCGGTACTAGCGTCGTTTTTTCTTGCCCTTTTGCCAACTCTGACTATTGGGCTTCCTAGTAAATTCTTTCTTCGGAAACAACTTCTCTTCTAATTCTTCGTAACTTCCCTCAAAATCACATTTACCTTTTAAAGAACATTCCTTACAGTAAACCCCTTCTGTATAACGTTCCAAGTTTTCCCGGTTAAAGAAGTAAGGTTTATGACTAAAGGTACTCGCAACCCATTGCCATGACATATTGTTACTTGCCGGATCACCATCTAATAAATGTTCCAAAAACCATTTTGCTCCAGCTTGCCAACGGATGCGCCGCCAATGGACAATATATGCAGCCATCCACATCCGCATATGATTATGCAGATAACCAGTTTCCCGCAACTGACGACTAAAGCTATCAATGCAATTTAATTCTGTATTACCTTCTCTAATTTCTTCTGGTAGTTCGGGCGCATACTCAGCAACGCTATAACCGGTTTTGTATTCTTCCCTATCTTCCCAAATACCATTTCCTAGTTTGAAATATAAACGTTGCCAATAATCCCGCCAACCAAATTCATTGATAAGTTTTGCCGCATCATCATCACTATTAACCTTACCCAAGACAAAATTTCGTGCTTCTCGCAAACTGAGAACCCCATGACGTAAATAAGGAGATAGTCGCGTGACATCACCTTTAATAAAATTACGTGTTTTTTCGTAGCGTTTTGGTTTGACTTTTTGTAATGCTTTCTTCGCAACTTGATGACCGCCTCTGATCTCACTGATATTATTGTCCCGTTTCGCAGCTTCGGGAAATTGTTCGCGTAAATATGCTACTAATTCGTCGCGGTTAGCAAAATCACGCCGCATATCTCGATCCATACTGATTTCTCTTTCGTCTTTTATTATATGCGTCGCAACTACACGCCGACATTGAGATTATTAGTTTACCACTTTAATCGACAGATCTGGAGAATATTTACCCTAAGTTCCCAGGCTTACATTCCTCCCTTGGGGGAGGTTAGGAGGGGGTTTTACTCAAGGGAGGTTAGGAGGGGATTTTACCCAAGGGAGGTTAGGAGGGGATTTTACCCAAGGAACTTCAGGAGGGGGTTTTACCCACGGGAACTCAGGAGAGGTTTTACCTGGGAACCAACCTCCCTCCTAGTTATTGCAAATCTAAGTCTTAAACTAGCGCAGCTTCTGCACCTGACAAAATCCCTTCTTTTTGTGCCATAAACATCATTAGGTCTATTACACGGTTTGAATAACCCCACTCGTTGTCATACCAGGAAACGATTTTAAAGAAATTGGAATTAAGTTCAATACCTGCACCGGCATCAAAAATACTAGAATGGAAGTCACCACGAAAATCATTAGAAACTACAGGGTCTTCTGTATATCCCAATACACCTTTAAGATTACTTTCAGATGCAGTTTTCATAGCTGCGCAGATTTCCTTGTAACTTGTGGCTTTTGTAGTCTTAAAAGTTAGATCGACTACAGAAACGTCAGGTGTGGGAACTCGGAATGCCATTCCAGTCAATTTACCTTTGAGTTCGGGTAAAACCAATGCTACAGCTTTAGCCGCACCTGTAGAAGCAGGGATTATATTTTGTGATGCACCGCGACCAGCGCGCATATCCTTCTTGGAAGGTCCATCCACGGTGGGCTGAGTGGCTGTCATTGCATGCACCGTAGTCATCAATCCTTCAGCCAAACCAAAGTTATCGTTAATGACTTTAGCTACGGGAGCTAAACAATTAGTCGTACAACTAGCATTAGAAACAATTGTATCTTTACTGCTATCAAATAATTCATGGTTTACACCCATGAGCAAAGTTTTGACTTTCTCTGGATCTTTAGTAGGAGCAGAAATTACAACTCTTTTAGCGCCAGCTTGCAAATGATTTGCTGCTCCATCATAAGTTGTGAAAAGTCCTGTAGCTTCTACAACATAATCAGCACCTAGTTTGCCCCAAGGTAGTTCTGAAGGGTTGCGGACACTGACACAGGGAATAAAATTACCGTCAACAACAATGCCGTCATCTTTGGCTTCAATAGTACCCTGGTAACTGCCGTGGGTAGAATCGTATTTCAGTAAGTAAGCTAAATTCGCTGGTGGAACTAAGTCATTGATTCCAACAAACTCAATGTTAGGATTTTTGATCCCAGCACGAAATACCAATCGACCAATACGACCAAATCCATTAATTGCAACTTTTAACTTTCCCACGGTTAACCTCCTAATATTTACTTTCTAGTTGACGACTGTTTGGGTAACAGAGCAGGTCGCCCATTATTTTGACACTTGATGATAAGCTCATCCCTACTCTGGATTTGGGGTGAACGCGGGCAAATAATGAATGTACTTTGTTTCCAACACCCTGTTATTTAATGCCCCATATCCACCATTTGTGAATATTCTCTTGACCAGATTTTGACAGCCGACTCCGGTTGAGGCGGATTTAATTCATATCTTTTAAGATTTCGCGCTGAAAGTGAAGTTATTTAATAACATTTTGTTTAAGTAATGAGTAATGAGTAATAAGTAAGAAGTAATGAGTAATAAGTAATGAGTAAGGAGCGTTAGCGTAAGCGCGCAAACGTACCGGATATGTTCCGTTCTGTAGGTAGCGCAGCTATAGCTATAGGTAGCGCAGGCTCTAGTTAATTCGTTGCTGCTGATTCTTGACTCCTGACTTCTGACTTCTTATTTCTGACTCCTGACTCCCGACTCCTAACTTCTTACTCCTTACTTTTTACTTCTTACTCCTACTTCTTACTCAAACAGCTATTCCTTGCTCTGCTATAACAAGATTGGGACAAGAATGCCCACTGTCAATGTCAGTAATGTTAGATATGGTGGCTTCGGCAATATTTTGTAGTGCGTTTCTAGTAAAAAATGCTTGATGCCCTGTTATAACTACGTTGGGAAAAGTTATTAAACGTCCAAAAATATCATCTTGAATAACTTGGTCTGATAAATCTTCAAAAAATAAGCTTCCTTCTAATTCGTATACATCTAACCCTAGGTGACCAATCCGTCCTGATTTGAGAGCTTTAATTACAGCTTTGGTATCAATGAGTCCGCCACGACTAGTATTAATTAGCATTGCACCGGGATTAAAATCCTTGAGTGACTCGCTGTTAATCATGTGATGGGATTCTGGAGTTAACGGACAATGAAGGGAAACAATATCCGAATCTCCGAGTAGCTCTGGTAATTCTACATATTTGACTCCCATATCTAAACAAGCTGGATTTTGATAAATATCGTAAGCGAGTAAGTTACAGCCAAACCCCTTCATAATTTGGGCAAAACAAACACCGATCTTACCGGTACCAACAATACCAACCGTGGAACCATACAGGTCAAATCCCAGTAAACCGTTCAGAGAAAAATTAGATTCCCTTACTCGGTTGAAAGCTCGGTGGTATTTGCGATTGAGAGTTAATATTAGTCCTACAGCATGCTCTGCAACTGCTTGGGGAGAATAAGATGGAACGCGGACAACTTTCATTCCCAGTTTTGCAGCTGCATGTAAATCTACATGATTAAAACCTGCAGAGCGCAAAGCGATTAGTTTTGTTCCTGTAGATGCAATTGTTTGTAATGTGTCGGCGTGAAGTTCATCATTAATAAATACACATACAGCCTCAAATCCTGATGCTAAAGTTGCTGTATCAGGAGTAAGTCTGGGCTCAAAAAAAACAAGTTCGTGACCACTTTCGGCGTTTGCGTCAGTAAGAAATTGGCGATCATAGGCTTTGGTACTAAAAACTGCTACTTTCATATTTTGGCGATTGGGGATTAGCGATCAGGGACTGGGAATTGGGAAACGGGATGTTAGCAAACGCTGAAACCTAATATAGCGCTAACGAATACTATTCGTCGTAGATGCGGTAAAACCTATCTGTAGTGAGCTTTTTGACTTGCGCGTAGTACTATATTACAGCACCAAAAATTTCTAGGAATACGTTAAGCTGATTCACTAAAAAGGTGCAGAGGCAAATATGTGCCCCATCACCCAAAAAGGAACGTAGAATATACAATTTACATTCCAAATCTTAAATAAGCTCTTATTAGCAATTAGCAATTACCAAAAACCAATTAGTAATCAATAACTAGCAATTACCAATGAACCTTGGAAACTTTCAAGTTCATATCTTCGGGACTATATTCCTTAAACTCAACAGGTACGGGCTCAACATGCCAAATTTCTTTGCAGTATTCACTAATAGCGCGATCT
Organism: Mastigocoleus testarum BC008; assembly: GCF_001456025.1. Lineage (GTDB taxonomy): Bacteria > Cyanobacteriota > Cyanobacteriia > Cyanobacteriales > Nostocaceae > Mastigocoleus > Mastigocoleus testarum. The sequence continues at coordinate 14,889 of NZ_LMTZ01000051.1, read as the reverse complement.
GATGAAAATTTACCCATGCGGGCTGTGTTGAGAATAGACATCCGAGTCCAATTATCTTCCTGGCGATATGCTTGACTTACCCGATCCTGAGTATCGATGTAGGATTGGTAATCAGCAAACAACATGTACTTGTCATTGTACAACAACGAATCTAGCAGGGGTCGGAACAATTGGGAATCACCATCGGAGAAATGTCCGCAAGCAATTAGCCTGATCACCTCTTGTAATTCAGAATTAGATTGGTAATATTCCTGGGGATTATAGCCTTTGGCTTTGAGTTCATATACTTCTGGAGTTGTTAATCCACATAAAAAGAAGTTTTCTGCACCGACTTCTTCACGGATTTCGACGTTTGCTCCATCTAAAGTTCCAATTGTTAAAGCACCATTGAGGGCAAATTTCATGTTACCCGTACCAGATGCTTCTTTTCCTGCTGTGGAAATTTGTTCTGACAGTTCGGCGGCTGCATATATTTGTTGACTCATGGAAACGTTGTAGTTGGACAAAAATGCCACTTTTAGACGTCCTTCTAAGCTGGGATCGTCATTAACTACAGCAGCTACTGAATTGATCAGTTTGATGATTAATTTAGCAATGAAATAACCAGGTGCAGCTTTTCCACCAAAAATAAACGTCCGGGGAAGAATATCCTCATTGGGATTGCGTTTAATTCGATTGTAAAGGGTGATTATATGCAGTACGTTGAGCAGTTGACGTTTATACTCATGCAATCGTTTGACTTGGACATCAAACAACGAGTTAGTATCAACCTGAATATGATTTTTGCGTTCAATGTATGCTGCTAAATCTTGTTTGTTGGCTTGTTTTATTTCTCGCCATGTTTGTCTAAATTGTGGATCGTCGGCAAATTGTTCTAATTTTCTTAGTTCGTCAAGGTTAGTAATCCAAGCTTCACCTATTTTCTCAGTAATCAGGTTAGAAAGTCTGGGATTACCCAAAAGTAACCAACGACGCGGTGTAACTCCATTAGTTTTATTAATAAACTTCTCTGGTGCGAGTTCGTAGAAATCTCGCAGAACATCTTGTTGGAGTAACTTGGTATGTAACGCAGCAACACCATTTATTTTACGGCTACCAACACAAGCTAGATTAGCCATCCGGACTTTTTTATCTGCGCCTTCTCCTTCAATCAAGGAAAGTCTAGCTATGCGTTCGTTGTCGCCAGGATAACGTTTCCTGACTTCACTTAAAAATCGGAAATTGATTTCGTAGATAATTTCCAGATGTCGGGGAAGCAAACGACCAAATAGATTTACAGACCAACGTTCTAATGCTTCTGGTAGCAAAGTATGGTTGGTGTAAGCAAAACAATTTTGGGTAATGTGCCATGCTTGCTCCCAATCCATTTGGTGAACGTCGATCAACAGTCGCATCAATTCGGCGATCCCGATAGATGGATGGGTGTCATTAAGTTGAATAGCTGATTTTTCGTGAAGATTATCAAGGCTATTGTAGTGATAAATATGACGGCGAATAATATCTTGTAAGGAGCAGGAAACGAAGAAATATTGTTGTTCCAAGCGCAGCTCTTTACCTTGAACGGTGTCATCGTTTGGATAAAGAACTTTGGAAATATTCTCAGAAAACATTTTGTTGGCGACCGCACCAAGATAATCCCCAGCATTGAAAGCATCTAAATCAAATTCATTGCTCGATTCTGCTTTCCACAACCGTAAAATATTAACTGTATTTACTCCATAGCCAGGAATGGGAGTATCATAAGGAATTCCAAATACTGTATGCTCTGGGATCCAATTAGTTTGATAACGTCCCTTAGTATCTGTATAGCTTTCTGTATGACCTCCAAATTTGACTTCGGTTCGATACTCTGGAAGAGAAACCTCCCAAGCATTACCAAAGCTTAGCCATTTATCAGGTCTCTCCGCTTGCCAACCATTACGGATTTCTTGCTCAAAAATTCCAAATTCGTAACGAATACCATAGCCAACTGCAGGTATTTCCAAAGTTGCAAGGGAATCGAGATAACAAGCCGCCAATCTTCCTAAACCACCATTACCTAATCCTGGCTCGTGCTCTTTTTCCAGGAGATCGTCTAGTTCGAGCCCTGACTCTCGCAGCACTTTGCGGACTCTTTCATATATGCCTAAATTAATTAAGCTATTACCGGTATAACGCCCCATCAAAAACTCTGCAGAAAGATAATAAACGACTTTTGAATCTTCCTGGATATGGGTTCTAGCGGTTTGAATTCGCCTTTTAATTAACCGATCGCGCATACTACGGGCAATTGCCATATAGTAATCATACGGTGTAGCAAAGTAATTATCTTTACCTTGGCCGTAATGAAGATTATCAACAATTGCCCGCTTAAGAGATTGCTCGCTCATGCCAGTACGGTCATCTTCAACCCGAACTAAACCGGAATCTGGGACTTGGGTATCTTGTGGTGCGAATTGGCGATAATCCCGATCGAATGACTTGTTATGCATTGTAAATTAAGAGAAAACAGATTGAGGATGATGATAACGAAGTATACAAGAACGATCGGGGTTTCGACGAGTATTTGGCGATCGGGAATTGGGGATCGGGCACTGGGCTTCAGATAAAGGAAATTGGGGATCGGAGTATTAAAGTCGGGGATCTGGGGATACAGTATTTCATTCGTTTCAATAATTACATATCCCTATTCACCTCGTTTGCCGTAGGCATGTAACCTTAAAATTGCTACGAGCCCATATATTTCCTGATTACCACTCACCGCTTGCGGCACGGGCTTTTACCGACTACCAATTACCAGTTAAAAATAACCAATTAAACATCGTCATAACTCCAATGCCAGTCAAGAACTTCTGGCATATCTACTCCGTGTTCGGCAACGTAATGCTTATGTTCTATAAGTTTGTCTTGTAACATTTGTTTGACATAAGCTGCGGATGACCCTAGTTGAGGTACCCGTTCAATAACATCTATTGCCAGGTGGAAGCGATCCAGGTCATTCATGACCACCATATCAAATGGAGTGGTTGTAGTTCCTTCTTCTTTGTAACCCCGAACGTGCAAGTTATTGTGATTAGTACGACGATAAGTGAGACGGTGGATTAACCAGGGATAACCATGAAAGGCAAAAATAATTGGTTTATCAGTTGTGAACAAACTGTCAAAGTCTTTATCATTTAAACCGTGGGGATGTTCAGTCTCTGGCTGCAATGTCATTAAGTCTACCACGTTAACTACCCGGACTTTAAGATCGGGGAAGTTTTGTCGCAAAATATCCACAGCGGCTAATGTTTCTAAAGTCGGAGCATCTCCGGCACAAGCCATTACAACATCAGGTTCGCCACCTTGGTCGTTACTTGCCCATTCCCAAATTCCTATTCCTTTAGTGCAGTGCTTGATTGCAGAATCTATGTCTAAGTACTGTAAAGACGGTTGTTTACCGGCAATAATTACATTTACATAGTGACGGCTACGCAGACAATGGTCTGTTACTGATAGTAAACAATTTGCATCAGGGGGTAAATAAACCCGAACTACTTCAGATTTTTTGTTGACAACATGGTCGATAAAACCGGGATCTTGGTGGGAAAAACCGTTATGATCTTGTCGCCAAACGTGGCTGGTTAATAAATAATTCAATGAAGCAATCGGTCTGCGCCAGGGTATATGACGAGTTGTTTTTAACCATTTGGCGTGTTGGTTAAACATTGAGTCGATGATGTGAATAAATGCTTCATAACAGGAAAAATACCCATGACGACCCGTGAGCAGATATCCCTCTAACCAACCTTGACAGGTATGTTCGCTGAGGATTTCCATAACCCTACCGTCAGCAGCGAGGTTATCATCGTAATCAAGGGTTTGTGCGACCCAAGTTCTTTTAGAAACATCAAATATGTCTGCAAGGCGGTTAGACGCTGTTTCATCGGGACCAAATACCCGAAAATTACGACTATCTAAATTGAGTTTCATCACATCCCGGAGAAACTTACCGGAAATGCGGGTTGCTTCAGCTTTAATTTCCGCAGGTTCTTTAAACTCTACGGCATAATCGCGAAAATCAGGCATTTTTAAGTCCCGCAGTAATATACCACCGTTAGCATGGAGGTTATCACCCATCCGTAGATGTCCTTCGGGAGCCAGTTCTGCTAGTTCCGTAATTAATTGACCATTTCCATCAAAGAGTTCTTCTGGCTTGTAACTCTTCATCCAGGTTTCCAGCTGTTTGACGTGGTCTGGTTCCGCTGCCATATTCGATAAAGGAACTTGGTGCGATCGCCAATAATCTTCAGTTTTCTTACCATCGACTTCTTTCGGTCCCGTCCAACCTTTAGGCGATCGCAGAATAATCATCGGCCATTGAGGGCGCTTTTCGATACCATTTTTCCGAGCTTCTTCTTGGATATCTTTAATTTCATGAATTGCAGCATCCAAAGTTGCAGCCATCAATTGGTGCATTGTTTCGGGATCGGAACCCTCTACAAAATAGGGCTTATAACCATAACCAATAAACAGACTTTGCAATTCTTCGTGGCTCATTCTTGCCAATATTGTCGGGTTAGCAATTTTATAGCCATTTAGATGCAAAATCGGTAGCACAGCACCATCATGAACTGGGTTGAGAAACTTATTAGAATGCCAACTGGTAGCTAAAGGTCCGGTTTCTGCTTCACCGTCACCAACCACACAAGCAACGATTAAATCAGGATTATCAAATGCTGCACCATAGGCATGGGAAACAGCATAACCAAGTTCCCCGCCTTCATGAATACTTCCTGGAGTTTCTGGTGCTACATGTGAAGGAATACCACCAGGGAAAGAAAACTGTTTGAACAGCTTCCTCATTCCCTCGGCATCTTCGGAAATATTGGGATAATACTCACTATAAGTTCCTTCCAAATATGTATTAGCAACCAATCCAGGACCACCATGACCGGGACCAGCAATATAAATTACGCTTAGATCGTTTTTCTTGATTACCCGGTTGAGATGAACGTAAACAAAATTTAAACCGGGAGTCGTTCCCCAATGACCGAGGAGCCTTGGCTTAACATGTTCTATCTTCAGGGGTTCCTTAAGTAAGGGATTATCTAAGAGATAAATTTGACCAACAGAGAGATAATTTGCTGCTCGCCAGTACGCATTCATTTTACGCAATTCATCTGCTGCGAGCGGTTTTGTTTGTGGAGCACTTGCTAAAGTCATAAATTAAACTCCATTTAACTCAATAACTATGTTTTTGGTATTCTCAGAACTACAAACTTGATGACCTATAAACTTAGTAAATGACAACCTCATCAGTTTACTTACTAAGTTAAGAGTGTCACTTTTTCGTTAATATTTTCTTGCCTTTAGAAATACTTAAGCTTCACCCATAAATAATGTTTACAACTAATCAAAATTGATGATTTAGTGATTAATCAAATCAAAAAAAATTGGGGGATTCTCGCTATCTGCAAAGCTTTACAACAAATAACTGCTTACATAGTTGCTTGTATAGACAAATGCTAGATGGATAAAAATTAAATAATAATTAATTTTTGACAACTATTTACACAGTAAATTAATAACTTTTAGGCAGTCTAACATAAAAAATATACACTTGATTATGTTAACCAAATTTTAACCCAGATAACAACTGATAAATATTCTTGGTAGTTATCAGATAGATTGATCTTTGTAATTAATTGTAATAGTTAAACTTAATATTATTAGAATCTATGTCTTCAGATTATAAGCAGAAAATCAGTTTACAATATTCGGTAATTAACAGATTGTAGATGATTATTTTGAACAATACTCTGATGTTTTTGATTTTTGCTGTACAGATATAATTCTAATTTTAGATGCCAATAATTTATTTAGTTAACAATTTTGTGTAATATAAAAAAATAATGACAAAATAATACTTATCAATGATATAAACTTATGGCTTGCATAAGTTATTAATCATTAATTAGTTAGTACTTAATCATAAGCAGCTAATTATTTTTCATAAATTATTTTTCATTGATAGTTAATAAACCTGGTGGTGGTGTAATCTCAATTCTGCTATCTTCCAAATCAACGACGGGAGCAATCGCTCTCACGAAAGGAATTAAAACATTTTGCTTGTCTTGTTTCTTCTTCTCAGGCTTCTTGCTCTCAGAATCTTGTAATTCAACCTCCAGCAGATCGTTACCTGCAGGAATCACATCAATAACTTTACCAATCAGTTCGCCGGACTCTTGAAGAAAAACTGATAAGCCAATCAAATCCATTACGTGATATTCATCTTCTCCCAACTGGGGGCGATCGGTTTCGGGAACCAACAACTTGCAACCGCGTAACTCTTCTGCTCGGTCGCGATATTCGATTCCAGCCAGTTTTATTACATATAATTTTTTTCCTTCTAAATAACGTCCTTTTTTTAGTTCCACAGGTTCAGGTTCGCTTTTTCCCGGACGTAATAACCAACGCTGTCCGGGAACTTCAAAACGTTCGGGAAAATCAGTTTCTGGATAAACCCGCATCTCTCCTTGTAAACCCTGTGGAGCAACTATTTTTCCAATTTCTAGCCAACCATCCATCAGTTATCAGTTAACAGTTAACAGTTATCACTGTAGGGTGTGTCAGGCGTGCAATAGAATATCTTTTTTAGGTTATCCTTATCACCGCGCCATAACGCACCGCTACATAAGATTAATATACAAAGGTTTTTATTTAGGTGCGCAAGAGAATGTCTTTTTTTAGCTCATCAATTATCTATCTTGATAAACAGTTTGAGCAACTTGGGCTAACTGTTCCATTGCGATCGTGATTTCTTGATCGCTACCCGTAAGACTAATACGGAAACACTGCTGTTTGTGTTCCCATTCTTGATTCAAGCCAGGAAAGAAAGTACTACCTGGTACAACAATAACCCCAACCTCTTTCAGGCGTTGGTAAAATTCCCAGTCTGTAATTGGTAAGTTTTGCAACCATAACCAAGCAAAAATAGCACCTTCACCACGATGTAGGAACCAAGGTAAACTATCCGGCATAGCCGAGTCTAAGGTACTTTCTAATACTGTAAATTTATTTTGATAAAAGGGGCGAATCACAGTTTTACTAATTTCTACCAGAGCCCCAGAATCAATCGCGTAGGCTGCAATTGCTTGTCCGTAACGAGACGGATGAATGCACATATTGGTTTGAAAAGACTGCAAAACCTCAATAACCCGTTCATCACCAATAGCAATTCCAATACGTTCCCCCGGCAAACCTGCTTTTGATAAGCTCATGCAATGGACAATATTCCCACCAAATTTTGGCGTCATATCAGTAAAGTTTAATGCTGGGAATGGGGGTGCATATGCTGAGTCTATGAATACTGGCACATCATGGGGTTTAGCCATCAAGGCAATTTTATTTACTTCATCATCCGTGAGTACATTACCCGTTGGATTGCAGGGACGAGAAAATATTACACAACCAGTATTTTCAGTTATCGCTAATTGACTAAAATCAGGGCGGTATTTAAATCGGTGAGATGAAGCATCGATATCCAAAGTCGGTTTATAAGCAATTAAAGCTTCCGGTACTAAACAGACGCCACCATAACCAGTATAATCAGGACTCAGAGGTAAAATAATTTGTTTGAGTTCGCCATTACTGGTGTAACCCCCAAAAGCATTTGCAGCATAGAAGTATAAACTTTGGCTGCCCGGTGTTAATAAAATATTACGCGCACTTAAATTTAATTCATACCGTCGGTTAAAATCCTTAACAATAGCTTCAATCAAAGGTGCATAACCCTGTGAAGAACCGTAGCGACATACAACCTCACCATAATCTGGGCTAGCTAATAACTGTGCAGTACAATCGCGCCATAACTGTTCTACTTCTGGCAGAATTAACGGATTCCCCGCACTTAAATTAATTAAATCCTTACCTTTGCTTGCTTCCAAGGTTTCAATCACATCCTTCATGATGGCTCTAACACCACTCAGGTTGGACATTTGGGCACCAATTTTTGTTAGAGCAGGATTCATAGGTAGGGAAGGGTGGCTGAAACAACTATATTAATAAAACTATTGTATTAGTTCGTGCACCAACAATAATTTCACACATTATTGTATTAGTTCGCGCAAAAACAATAATTTCACAAACTCATACAAAATATGAAGAAATCTTCGTTCCCATTATGTGATATCCAGATCTAAATCCTGATAGGATAATTTTTAAGATTTACTCAAGTTGCCCCTTACTTATGAAAATCCTCAAAATACTTTAATACAAAGGAATATCACAGCTCTACCAATAGATGATTCAAGCTTTCCGAAGTAACGGGTTAGAAGTAACACTTAATATTCTAAAAATGAATAACAAAGAATCTTATCGCACCCAACCTAGTTGGAAAAAGTCCCAGATATCTGTATTTATTCCCAAAGGTTACGACCTCAATGCTATATCCAACAAACCGAAAAATTCCTTGGAACTGCAATTAGAACCGGGAGAAAAATTAATCCTACAGCCTGTTTCTTGGCAAAGATTAAATCAAATATTAGTTGAACTAGAGCAAAATCGTTCCTTCAGAATCGCATATGCTGATAAAGTTCTAGAAATTATGGCTCCCCTAGGAGATGAGGAAAGGGGAAAGCTTGTAATTGCAAGCTTACTTGAGATGTCGCTGAAATCTCAGGAAAAATCTTGGAATTCCTTTGGGTCAACTACTTTAAAGAGTGAGAGTCGAGGAGTCGCAATCGAGCCAGATAACTGCTTTTACATTCAAAACCATCAAGAGGTCGCCGGTAAAAAGACATTAAACTTGACTCAGCAACCACCGCCAGATTTAGTCATAGATACTGATGGTGTGTCTATAAACAAAGTTGTTGCTTATCAAGAATTGAGGGTACCAGAATTATGGATTTATGCTGATGGTGCCTTAAAAATTTATATCTTAGTTAACAGCGAGTATATGGAGTTCAATACTTCTCCAAATTTTCCCGATCTCCCAGTTGCAAAAATTATTCCTCAATTTGTTGAGCGTGCTAATATCTTTGGGGTTCCTAAAGCCCTGGAAGAATTCGAGTCATATCTTAAAAAACTCAAGTGAAATTTCGGTAAAAGGGAACAGTGAACAGGGGACAGGGAAAAGGGAATAAGAAAAAATACTAGGAAATTCCAGTAAATTAAATAGCCCATTTAGATATTGCATTTTTTCAGATGNTTAGCGCTAAAGCGCTACTACTAGCCAAATACAGATATTTTATATTTATTTACATAGTTTACTTTTTTCTCGCCTACTTACTTAAGATGTGATCGTGCAATGACCCATCAACAAGATTAGTTGTATTGGGAGATTTATAGTTTGGTATTCCCTTGTTTGATAATTTTGAGGGGATTATTTGAGGGGGTTATATTGACTGTTGCCAAAAATCTATTTTTTAGCTGCTATATTTGCTATTTCTTTAATTTATGTAACCAGAGCTAGCTGTGTCGGTATTCATAAGATAACCTTTAACTTGCATCAAAGTGTGAATAATTTTCTCCAATATTTGCCAATATCAAATTTGCCAATATCAACTTAATAAAATCACATCAGATAATTTAGGAAATATACACAGAAGGACAGTAGAAAGTGGAAGTTAAAGCAGCAATCGCTTACGAGGCAGGTAAACCGCTAAGTATTGAAACGGTGCAACTTGAAGGTCCCAAAGCTGGCGAAGTGATGGTAGAAATAAAAGCCAGCGGAGTCTGTCACACCGACGCTTACACTCTTTCTGGTAGAGATCCTGAGGGTTTATTTCCTGCAATTTTAGGACATGAAGGTGCAGGTGTTGTAGTCGAGGTTGGTAAAGAAGTAACTAGCCTGAAAAAGGGCGATCGCGTGATTCCTTTGTATACCCCAGAGTGTCGTCAATGCGAATATTGTCTCAGCTTCAAAACAAATCTTTGCCAAGCTATCCGCGCTACCCAAGGTAAAGGTTTAATGCCTGATGGTACTAGTCGTTTTTCCATTGGTGGTCAAAAGTTGCACCATTACATGGGTACTTCTACTTTCGCTAACTATACCGTTTTACCAGAAATTGCTCTTGCCAAAATTCGTGAAGATGCTCCTTTTGATAAGGTTTGTTATATCGGCTGCGGCGTGACCACAGGTATAGGTGCTGTAATCTATACAGCAAAAGTAGAACCCGGTGCTAATGTAGTCGTCTTTGGTTTGGGTGGTATTGGTTTAAATGTGATTCAAGGAGCGCGGATGGTGGGAGCCAATAAAATTATTGGTGTAGATATTAATACCAAAAAACGCTCCTTAGCAGAAAAATTTGGGATGACCCACTTTGTCAATCCCAATGAAGTTGAAGGTGATTTAGTTAAATATTTAGTCGATTTAACCGATGGTGGTGCAGACTATAGCTTTGAGTGTATTGGTAATGTCAAAGTTATGCGTCAAGCCCTGGAATGTTGCCATAAGGGTTGGGGTCAAAGCATTATTATTGGTGTTGCAGGTGCAGGTGAAGAAATTAGTACTCGTCCCTTTCAGTTAGTAACCGGGCGAGTTTGGAAAGGTTCAGCATTTGGTGGTGCAAGGGGGCGAACTGATGTACCAAAAATTGTTGATTGGTATATGGAAGGAAAAATCAATATTGATGATTTGATTACCCACGTAATGCCAATTGAAAAAATTAACGATGCCTTTGATTTAATGCATCAAGGCGATTCCATTAGAAGTGTAGTCACGTTTAATTAGACCATTAAAGCATATAATCATATAAAAATAACTCAATTCAACCGAATTCTGAGAATTTGTGGTTCCTGCAGGCTATGTGTGAACATTGCATTTATATAACTATTTTTATTTGGTGAGATAATAATTGTTATTGATAAATCGCAGTTAATAAATCGCAATCTTTTGCATGAATATATGCTTTACAAATTTCCAAAATTAGAATCAGAAAGTTTAGTCTTAAGAGAAATCAAATTATCTGATGCAGAAGCTATTTATCGAATATTTTCCGATCCAAGAGTCCTTAGATATCATGATTTAGAAGAATTTAAAAATATTGAAGAAGCTAAATATCTAATTTATAGTTTAAGTGAAGGTTTTAGGGAGCAGGAAGTTATACGTTGGGGGATAGCAAAGAAGAGAGAAAATATAATAATTGGAACTTGTGGTTATAGTGGGTGGAACAAAAATCGTTTACGTGCAGAAATTGGTTATGAGCTTTCTCAAGCTCATTGGAGAAAGGGAATCATGACTAAAGCTCTTAGTGCTGTAATTCGTTATGGTTTTGAAACAATGCAATTAAACCGAATCGAAGCGACTGTTATGTTACCAAATATTGCATCTATGAAGTTATTACAAAAACTAGGTTTTCGAGAGGAAGGTATCTTAAGAGAACGTGGTTTTTGGAAGGGTCATTTTCACGATTTGAGAATGTTTGCGCTGCTGAAAAAAGATTATGTATCAAGTTGGTAATTGGTAATTGGTATACGCCCGCGCCTAACGGCGAAGATTACTCAAAAAATATGTCTTCTCTTATTTTACATTCTTTACTTCTGACTTTCGAATACTGCTTCTGAACTAAAAAATATAAATATTAACAGCGTTTAACTTTAATAGTGAATAAAAATGGAAGAAAACCATTGAAATCAGTCACTATTGCTAATATTTAATCATAAAAATGACTATATCGGTATTCAATAATGAAAATTAGCGCTCGCAATACTCTTAAGGGAACTGTCAAAAAAATTGTACCTGGGGTTGTCAGTGCTGAAGTTACTTTGGAAGTGGCTCCAGGGGTAGAAGTTGTAGCAGTTATTACTAAGTCTTCTGCAGACAGTTTAAAACTTAGCTTGGGTAAAGAGGCTTATGCAGTGATTAAAGCGACTGAAGTTATGGTTGCTGTTGATTAGATTGTTTTGGTATCACAGATTTTTTTGTAGAGATCTTCCACGGAAGATCCCTAAATCTTCTACTATGCAAATATTGAGTCATTTGGACTTGCTTTTTGCTGCACTAGCAAATACCTCTGGGAATGAAATACCACCAGGTATATCGCTTAGGGTGAAAACACCTCCCATCATTGCACCGACAATTCCTGAGGAGCAAACATCAGAACCTGTAAGGTATAAACCGGGTAATGGTGTTTTCGGAGTTGTCCAAGCTGAATTTTGCGGATCGAAGCGATCGCACACAGCAGGAAGTCCGTAGATCGCTCCTTGGTGATGAGCGGTAAAATGTTCATTGGTTAAGGGTGTAGAAAGTTCTTTATATATAATGGTGTCAGCAAACCCAGGATAGTATTTATCTACAAAATCAATTAGCCTATCCATCAGACGTTGTTTTAGTTGCTGATAAGTATCATCACGGTGTAGCCAAGGTTGATTTTTCCATTGGACAAAAGGCTCGTAATCACTATCAACAATAATTTCGGCTGTATGATTTTCTGCTTTTGGATCTTTCAACGAAGGAAATGAAAGATAGACATTCAAAGGTTTAGCGTTGTCATTAATCCAACTACCTCTATGTTCATAAATTTTCTCATGGTCAATGCTGCTATAAATCCAGTGATTTTCACCTTTGAAACCTAATTTTCTCGGATCTTCAGAGAATCCTAAATATACAGTTAGATTAGTTGTAGGCGAATACTGTTTGATAAATCTTTGTAGGGAGTCTCGAAAGGGAATTGGATAATCCCGAGGGATTAGTTTTAGGTAAGTATTTGCAGCACCAACATTGGAGACTATCACAGGTGCATAATATTCTTCTTTCGCTGAAGAACTTGCTATGTCAAGATTATCTTTTGTATTTACATTTTTGGTATTTACATTTTGAGCATTTAGTTTACGAACTCTTACTCCTACCGCACTTCCGTCTTCAATTAAAACTTCAGTAACTTCCCGATTCAGCAAAAATTTTCCACCGGATTTTTCGACAATTTTCGTCACACTAGCAGCAATTTCACCTGCTCCTCCCACAGGATAATACCCACCACTGAGATAATGTTGCACAATCGTTGCATGTTGCACAAAAGCACAAATACTTGGAGGAAGTCCGTAGTCTCCCCACTGAGATACCAGTAAAGCCTTAAGTGTTGGATCTTGAAAATGCTTATCCAAGTAGTCTTTCACTGTGAGATTCAGGGGAAATCTATTCCATAATTTACCTGCACTCCCCAGTAATTTAACTGGTAAAGAACTACTTTTTGCCATTGAGTCATTAATTAAGGCTCCTGCAGCTTTCTTTACATCTCGAAAATATTGGCGAATGGATGACTTTTCTTGAGGGAATAGTTTAATCAGGTCAGCAATATATCTCTTTTCATCTCCGTACACATTGAAACTAAACTCCGGATAAACGAACTTCTCAAAGGGTTCCGGCATTTTATTCCATTGGACATGATTTGCTGTGACTAGGTCAAATATACCTCGCATCTGCGAACCTGATTCCATTTCTCCCACATAATGTAACCCCACATCCCAGTGAAATTGCTTACGTTTAAAATCATGAGTAAAACCACCTGCTTTAAAGTGACGCTCCAGTACCAAAACTCTTTTATTGCGCAATTGGCTCATTAAACTTGCGACTGTAAGAGCTCCCATACCAGAACCGATAAGTATTAAATCATATTCATTTCGTGCTAATTGTTTCCCGCTCATTTGGAATACCTCCTGGAAGCGAAATATCCTTATACTCAAATAATTGCATACTAAATTTATATATGCAACTTGTTTACTATTAAAATATATGAATACAAATTAAGGAATTCTACAAATACTTACTTCCAACAATCTGAGTTCTCGCGACAAAAGGTGTTTAAAATATTCTTTGGTTATTAGTTATTTTTACTTTTTTCTTTATTCTTCCTGGATTTAAGGCAGTTCGTAAATATGATTAAACTCAACTCAGAATATAAAACCTTCGGTGGAAAACTTGGCTTTTATTCTCATTTTTCTTCCAGTTGCAATAGTGAAATGCGCTTTGCAGTTTATCAACCGCCCCAAGCGACGTCTCAAAATGTACCCGTTCTTTATTGGTTGTCTGGTTTAACCTGCACTGAAGAAAACTTTATGATTAAAGCCGGAGCGCAAAAATATGCTGCAGAACATGGTTTATTATTAGTTGCACCAGATACTAGTCCTCGCAACACAGGTATTTTAGGTGAAGATGAAAGCTGGGATTTTGGTACAGGTGCGGGCTTTTATGTGGATGCGACGGAAATACCCTGGTCATCTCATTACAAGATGTACAGTTATGTTGTTGAAGAGTTACCTAATGTAATTGCTGAGAATTTCCCGGTCAATCTTGATAAACAAAGTATTTTTGGTCACTCTATGGGTGGACATGGTGCTTTGATCTGTGCGATGCGTAACCCCGAAAAATATAAATCAGTTTCAGCATTTGCGCCTGTTGTTGCACCAATGCAGTGTCCTTGGGGAGAAAAAGCTTTAAGTGGTTACCTAGGGGATAACAAAGATACTTGGAGTAACTATGATGCAACTGAATTAGTGAAGAAAATTGGTTTTCATTCTCCAATTTTGATCGATCAAGGTACCGCTGATAGTTTTTTCCAACAAAAGCAACTACTTCCAGAATTATTTGAAAAAGCTTGTGCACAAGTCAAACAACCTTTGAATTTACGTTATCAAGAAGGTTATGACCACAGTTATTATTTTATTGCTTCTTTTATGGAAGATCATATTCACCATCATGCGATTTTTCTCAATTAATACAGTTTTGTGATTGATAAGTGTTTGTAAAAGTAAATCAAGTAGTATTTACTAAGATAATTCTTATTACTGCTATGAAGCTGTTAACTGGTCAGCAGTCTGTACAACAAAATCACTGGCTTCTTTGAGCTTCATAGTAGTTATAGCAACCGCCAGGTTAGCTAGGACGCTAAAGTCAAGACATGCTCCATGGCTTCTCGCAGTGTTCCAAAA
>NZ_LMTZ01000050.1 GCF_001456025.1 Mastigocoleus testarum BC008 | reverse complement strand
AGTTGCCTTAATATGTTCAAAACTTATTTTTTGTTTTTCCTCGAATAACGAATCAATCTGTATCTTACTTTTTCAGCAAGCCCTACTTATGATTGCTTTAGACTTTACTTTAGAACAAACAAAAAGTAATAGATTCCTAGGTATTTTTGATTTTTGACTTTTGACTTATGTCCTGCGGACACGCTATAGCTACGCTACCTTACGGATCCGCTAATGAATTTTGACTTTTTACTTCCGCGCAGCGGTACTAGCGTCGTTTTTTCTTGCCCTTTTGCCAACTCTGACTATTGGGCTTCCTAGTAAATTCTTTCTTCGGAAACAACTTCTCTTCTAATTCTTCGTAACTTCCCTCAAAATCACATTTACCTTTTAAAGAACATTCCTTACAGTAAACCCCTTCTGTATAACGTTCCAAGTTTTCCCGGTTAAAGAAGTAAGGTTTATGACTAAAGGTACTCGCAACCCATTGCCATGACATATTGTTACTTGCCGGATCACCATCTAATAAATGTTCCAAAAACCATTTTGCTCCAGCTTGCCAACGGATGCGCCGCCAATGGACAATATATGCAGCCATCCACATCCGCATATGATTATGCAGATAACCAGTTTCCCGCAACTGACGACTAAAGCTATCAATGCAATTTAATTCTGTATTACCTTCTCTAATTTCTTCTGGTAGTTCGGGCGCATACTCAGCAACGCTATAACCGGTTTTGTATTCTTCCCTATCTTCCCAAATACCATTTCCTAGTTTGAAATATAAACGTTGCCAATAATCCCGCCAACCAAATTCATTGATAAGTTTTGCCGCATCATCATCACTATTAACCTTACCCAAGACAAAATTTCGTGCTTCTCGCAAACTGAGAACCCCATGACGTAAATAAGGAGATAGTCGCGTGACATCACCTTTAATAAAATTACGTGTTTTTTCGTAGCGTTTTGGTTTGACTTTTTGTAATGCTTTCTTCGCAACTTGATGACCGCCTCTGATCTCACTGATATTATTGTCCCGTTTCGCAGCTTCGGGAAATTGTTCGCGTAAATATGCTACTAATTCGTCGCGGTTAGCAAAATCACGCCGCATATCTCGATCCATACTGATTTCTCTTTCGTCTTTTATTATATGCGTCGCAACTACACGCCGACATTGAGATTATTAGTTTACCACTTTAATCGACAGATCTGGAGAATATTTACCCTAAGTTCCCAGGCTTACATTCCTCCCTTGGGGGAGGTTAGGAGGGGGTTTTACTCAAGGGAGGTTAGGAGGGGATTTTACCCAAGGGAGGTTAGGAGGGGATTTTACCCAAGGAACTTCAGGAGGGGGTTTTACCCACGGGAACTCAGGAGAGGTTTTACCTGGGAACCAACCTCCCTCCTAGTTATTGCAAATCTAAGTCTTAAACTAGCGCAGCTTCTGCACCTGACAAAATCCCTTCTTTTTGTGCCATAAACATCATTAGGTCTATTACACGGTTTGAATAACCCCACTCGTTGTCATACCAGGAAACGATTTTAAAGAAATTGGAATTAAGTTCAATACCTGCACCGGCATCAAAAATACTAGAATGGAAGTCACCACGAAAATCATTAGAAACTACAGGGTCTTCTGTATATCCCAATACACCTTTAAGATTACTTTCAGATGCAGTTTTCATAGCTGCGCAGATTTCCTTGTAACTTGTGGCTTTTGTAGTCTTAAAAGTTAGATCGACTACAGAAACGTCAGGTGTGGGAACTCGGAATGCCATTCCAGTCAATTTACCTTTGAGTTCGGGTAAAACCAATGCTACAGCTTTAGCCGCACCTGTAGAAGCAGGGATTATATTTTGTGATGCACCGCGACCAGCGCGCATATCCTTCTTGGAAGGTCCATCCACGGTGGGCTGAGTGGCTGTCATTGCATGCACCGTAGTCATCAATCCTTCAGCCAAACCAAAGTTATCGTTAATGACTTTAGCTACGGGAGCTAAACAATTAGTCGTACAACTAGCATTAGAAACAATTGTATCTTTACTGCTATCAAATAATTCATGGTTTACACCCATGAGCAAAGTTTTGACTTTCTCTGGATCTTTAGTAGGAGCAGAAATTACAACTCTTTTAGCGCCAGCTTGCAAATGATTTGCTGCTCCATCATAAGTTGTGAAAAGTCCTGTAGCTTCTACAACATAATCAGCACCTAGTTTGCCCCAAGGTAGTTCTGAAGGGTTGCGGACACTGACACAGGGAATAAAATTACCGTCAACAACAATGCCGTCATCTTTGGCTTCAATAGTACCCTGGTAACTGCCGTGGGTAGAATCGTATTTCAGTAAGTAAGCTAAATTCGCTGGTGGAACTAAGTCATTGATTCCAACAAACTCAATGTTAGGATTTTTGATCCCAGCACGAAATACCAATCGACCAATACGACCAAATCCATTAATTGCAACTTTTAACTTTCCCACGGTTAACCTCCTAATATTTACTTTCTAGTTGACGACTGTTTGGGTAACAGAGCAGGTCGCCCATTATTTTGACACTTGATGATAAGCTCATCCCTACTCTGGATTTGGGGTGAACGCGGGCAAATAATGAATGTACTTTGTTTCCAACACCCTGTTATTTAATGCCCCATATCCACCATTTGTGAATATTCTCTTGACCAGATTTTGACAGCCGACTCCGGTTGAGGCGGATTTAATTCATATCTTTTAAGATTTCGCGCTGAAAGTGAAGTTATTTAATAACATTTTGTTTAAGTAATGAGTAATGAGTAATAAGTAAGAAGTAATGAGTAATAAGTAATGAGTAAGGAGCGTTAGCGTAAGCGCGCAAACGTACCGGATATGTTCCGTTCTGTAGGTAGCGCAGCTATAGCTATAGGTAGCGCAGGCTCTAGTTAATTCGTTGCTGCTGATTCTTGACTCCTGACTTCTGACTTCTTATTTCTGACTCCTGACTCCCGACTCCTAACTTCTTACTCCTTACTTTTTACTTCTTACTCCTACTTCTTACTCAAACAGCTATTCCTTGCTCTGCTATAACAAGATTGGGACAAGAATGCCCACTGTCAATGTCAGTAATGTTAGATATGGTGGCTTCGGCAATATTTTGTAGTGCGTTTCTAGTAAAAAATGCTTGATGCCCTGTTATAACTACGTTGGGAAAAGTTATTAAACGTCCAAAAATATCATCTTGAATAACTTGGTCTGATAAATCTTCAAAAAATAAGCTTCCTTCTAATTCGTATACATCTAACCCTAGGTGACCAATCCGTCCTGATTTGAGAGCTTTAATTACAGCTTTGGTATCAATGAGTCCGCCACGACTAGTATTAATTAGCATTGCACCGGGATTAAAATCCTTGAGTGACTCGCTGTTAATCATGTGATGGGATTCTGGAGTTAACGGACAATGAAGGGAAACAATATCCGAATCTCCGAGTAGCTCTGGTAATTCTACATATTTGACTCCCATATCTAAACAAGCTGGATTTTGATAAATATCGTAAGCGAGTAAGTTACAGCCAAACCCCTTCATAATTTGGGCAAAACAAACACCGATCTTACCGGTACCAACAATACCAACCGTGGAACCATACAGGTCAAATCCCAGTAAACCGTTCAGAGAAAAATTAGATTCCCTTACTCGGTTGAAAGCTCGGTGGTATTTGCGATTGAGAGTTAATATTAGTCCTACAGCATGCTCTGCAACTGCTTGGGGAGAATAAGATGGAACGCGGACAACTTTCATTCCCAGTTTTGCAGCTGCATGTAAATCTACATGATTAAAACCTGCAGAGCGCAAAGCGATTAGTTTTGTTCCTGTAGATGCAATTGTTTGTAATGTGTCGGCGTGAAGTTCATCATTAATAAATACACATACAGCCTCAAATCCTGATGCTAAAGTTGCTGTATCAGGAGTAAGTCTGGGCTCAAAAAAAACAAGTTCGTGACCACTTTCGGCGTTTGCGTCAGTAAGAAATTGGCGATCATAGGCTTTGGTACTAAAAACTGCTACTTTCATATTTTGGCGATTGGGGATTAGCGATCAGGGACTGGGAATTGGGAAACGGGATGTTAGCAAACGCTGAAACCTAATATAGCGCTAACGAATACTATTCGTCGTAGATGCGGTAAAACCTATCTGTAGTGAGCTTTTTGACTTGCGCGTAGTACTATATTACAGCACCAAAAATTTCTAGGAATACGTTAAGCTGATTCACTAAAAAGGTGCAGAGGCAAATATGTGCCCCATCACCCAAAAAGGAACGTAGAATATACAATTTACATTCCAAATCTTAAATAAGCTCTTATTAGCAATTAGCAATTACCAAAAACCAATTAGTAATCAATAACTAGCAATTACCAATGAACCTTGGAAACTTTCAAGTTCATATCTTCGGGACTATATTCCTTAAACTCAACAGGTACGGGCTCAACATGCCAAATTTCTTTGCAGTATTCACTAATAGCGCGATCTGATGAAAATTTACCCATGCGGGCTGTGTTGAGAATAGACATCCGAGTCCAATTATCTTCCTGGCGATATGCTTGACTTACCCGATCCTGAGTATCGATGTAGGATTGGTAATCAGCAAACAACATGTACTTGTCATTGTACAACAACGAATCTAGCAGGGGTCGGAACAATTGGGAATCACCATCGGAGAAATGTCCGCAAGCAATTAGCCTGATCACCTCTTGTAATTCAGAATTAGATTGGTAATATTCCTGGGGATTATAGCCTTTGGCTTTGAGTTCATATACTTCTGGAGTTGTTAATCCACATAAAAAGAAGTTTTCTGCACCGACTTCTTCACGGATTTCGACGTTTGCTCCATCTAAAGTTCCAATTGTTAAAGCACCATTGAGGGCAAATTTCATGTTACCCGTACCAGATGCTTCTTTTCCTGCTGTGGAAATTTGTTCTGACAGTTCGGCGGCTGCATATATTTGTTGACTCATGGAAACGTTGTAGTTGGACAAAAATGCCACTTTTAGACGTCCTTCTAAGCTGGGATCGTCATTAACTACAGCAGCTACTGAATTGATCAGTTTGATGATTAATTTAGCAATGAAATAACCAGGTGCAGCTTTTCCACCAAAAATAAACGTCCGGGGAAGAATATCCTCATTGGGATTGCGTTTAATTCGATTGTAAAGGGTGATTATATGCAGTACGTTGAGCAGTTGACGTTTATACTCATGCAATCGTTTGACTTGGACATCAAACAACGAGTTAGTATCAACCTGAATATGATTTTTGCGTTCAATGTATGCTGCTAAATCTTGTTTGTTGGCTTGTTTTATTTCTCGCCATGTTTGTCTAAATTGTGGATCGTCGGCAAATTGTTCTAATTTTCTTAGTTCGTCAAGGTTAGTAATCCAAGCTTCACCTATTTTCTCAGTAATCAGGTTAGAAAGTCTGGGATTACCCAAAAGTAACCAACGACGCGGTGTAACTCCATTAGTTTTATTAATAAACTTCTCTGGTGCGAGTTCGTAGAAATCTCGCAGAACATCTTGTTGGAGTAACTTGGTATGTAACGCAGCAACACCATTTATTTTACGGCTACCAACACAAGCTAGATTAGCCATCCGGACTTTTTTATCTGCGCCTTCTCCTTCAATCAAGGAAAGTCTAGCTATGCGTTCGTTGTCGCCAGGATAACGTTTCCTGACTTCACTTAAAAATCGGAAATTGATTTCGTAGATAATTTCCAGATGTCGGGGAAGCAAACGACCAAATAGATTTACAGACCAACGTTCTAATGCTTCTGGTAGCAAAGTATGGTTGGTGTAAGCAAAACAATTTTGGGTAATGTGCCATGCTTGCTCCCAATCCATTTGGTGAACGTCGATCAACAGTCGCATCAATTCGGCGATCCCGATAGATGGATGGGTGTCATTAAGTTGAATAGCTGATTTTTCGTGAAGATTATCAAGGCTATTGTAGTGATAAATATGACGGCGAATAATATCTTGTAAGGAGCAGGAAACGAAGAAATATTGTTGTTCCAAGCGCAGCTCTTTACCTTGAACGGTGTCATCGTTTGGATAAAGAACTTTGGAAATATTCTCAGAAAACATTTTGTTGGCGACCGCACCAAGATAATCCCCAGCATTGAAAGCATCTAAATCAAATTCATTGCTCGATTCTGCTTTCCACAACCGTAAAATATTAACTGTATTTACTCCATAGCCAGGAATGGGAGTATCATAAGGAATTCCAAATACTGTATGCTCTGGGATCCAATTAGTTTGATAACGTCCCTTAGTATCTGTATAGCTTTCTGTATGACCTCCAAATTTGACTTCGGTTCGATACTCTGGAAGAGAAACCTCCCAAGCATTACCAAAGCTTAGCCATTTATCAGGTCTCTCCGCTTGCCAACCATTACGGATTTCTTGCTCAAAAATTCCAAATTCGTAACGAATACCATAGCCAACTGCAGGTATTTCCAAAGTTGCAAGGGAATCGAGATAACAAGCCGCCAATCTTCCTAAACCACCATTACCTAATCCTGGCTCGTGCTCTTTTTCCAGGAGATCGTCTAGTTCGAGCCCTGACTCTCGCAGCACTTTGCGGACTCTTTCATATATGCCTAAATTAATTAAGCTATTACCGGTATAACGCCCCATCAAAAACTCTGCAGAAAGATAATAAACGACTTTTGAATCTTCCTGGATATGGGTTCTAGCGGTTTGAATTCGCCTTTTAATTAACCGATCGCGCATACTACGGGCAATTGCCATATAGTAATCATACGGTGTAGCAAAGTAATTATCTTTACCTTGGCCGTAATGAAGATTATCAACAATTGCCCGCTTAAGAGATTGCTCGCTCATGCCAGTACGGTCATCTTCAACCCGAACTAAACCGGAATCTGGGACTTGGGTATCTTGTGGTGCGAATTGGCGATAATCCCGATCGAATGACTTGTTATGCATTGTAAATTAAGAGAAAACAGATTGAGGATGATGATAACGAAGTATACAAGAACGATCGGGGTTTCGACGAGTATTTGGCGATCGGGAATTGGGGATCGGGCACTGGGCTTCAGATAAAGGAAATTGGGGATCGGAGTATTAAAGTCGGGGATCTGGGGATACAGTATTTCATTCGTTTCAATAATTACATATCCCTATTCACCTCGTTTGCCGTAGGCATGTAACCTTAAAATTGCTACGAGCCCATATATTTCCTGATTACCACTCACCGCTTGCGGCACGGGCTTTTACCGACTACCAATTACCAGTTAAAAATAACCAATTAAACATCGTCATAACTCCAATGCCAGTCAAGAACTTCTGGCATATCTACTCCGTGTTCGGCAACGTAATGCTTATGTTCTATAAGTTTGTCTTGTAACATTTGTTTGACATAAGCTGCGGATGACCCTAGTTGAGGTACCCGTTCAATAACATCTATTGCCAGGTGGAAGCGATCCAGGTCATTCATGACCACCATATCAAATGGAGTGGTTGTAGTTCCTTCTTCTTTGTAACCCCGAACGTGCAAGTTATTGTGATTAGTACGACGATAAGTGAGACGGTGGATTAACCAGGGATAACCATGAAAGGCAAAAATAATTGGTTTATCAGTTGTGAACAAACTGTCAAAGTCTTTATCATTTAAACCGTGGGGATGTTCAGTCTCTGGCTGCAATGTCATTAAGTCTACCACGTTAACTACCCGGACTTTAAGATCGGGGAAGTTTTGTCGCAAAATATCCACAGCGGCTAATGTTTCTAAAGTCGGAGCATCTCCGGCACAAGCCATTACAACATCAGGTTCGCCACCTTGGTCGTTACTTGCCCATTCCCAAATTCCTATTCCTTTAGTGCAGTGCTTGATTGCAGAATCTATGTCTAAGTACTGTAAAGACGGTTGTTTACCGGCAATAATTACATTTACATAGTGACGGCTACGCAGACAATGGTCTGTTACTGATAGTAAACAATTTGCATCAGGGGGTAAATAAACCCGAACTACTTCAGATTTTTTGTTGACAACATGGTCGATAAAACCGGGATCTTGGTGGGAAAAACCGTTATGATCTTGTCGCCAAACGTGGCTGGTTAATAAATAATTCAATGAAGCAATCGGTCTGCGCCAGGGTATATGACGAGTTGTTTTTAACCATTTGGCGTGTTGGTTAAACATTGAGTCGATGATGTGAATAAATGCTTCATAACAGGAAAAATACCCATGACGACCCGTGAGCAGATATCCCTCTAACCAACCTTGACAGGTATGTTCGCTGAGGATTTCCATAACCCTACCGTCAGCAGCGAGGTTATCATCGTAATCAAGGGTTTGTGCGACCCAAGTTCTTTTAGAAACATCAAATATGTCTGCAAGGCGGTTAGACGCTGTTTCATCGGGACCAAATACCCGAAAATTACGACTATCTAAATTGAGTTTCATCACATCCCGGAGAAACTTACCGGAAATGCGGGTTGCTTCAGCTTTAATTTCCGCAGGTTCTTTAAACTCTACGGCATAATCGCGAAAATCAGGCATTTTTAAGTCCCGCAGTAATATACCACCGTTAGCATGGAGGTTATCACCCATCCGTAGATGTCCTTCGGGAGCCAGTTCTGCTAGTTCCGTAATTAATTGACCATTTCCATCAAAGAGTTCTTCTGGCTTGTAACTCTTCATCCAGGTTTCCAGCTGTTTGACGTGGTCTGGTTCCGCTGCCATATTCGATAAAGGAACTTGGTGCGATCGCCAATAATCTTCAGTTTTCTTACCATCGACTTCTTTCGGTCCCGTCCAACCTTTAGGCGATCGCAGAATAATCATCGGCCATTGAGGGCGCTTTTCGATACCATTTTTCCGAGCTTCTTCTTGGATATCTTTAATTTCATGAATTGCAGCATCCAAAGTTGCAGCCATCAATTGGTGCATTGTTTCGGGATCGGAACCCTCTACAAAATAGGGCTTATAACCATAACCAATAAACAGACTTTGCAATTCTTCGTGGCTCATTCTTGCCAATATTGTCGGGTTAGCAATTTTATAGCCATTTAGATGCAAAATCGGTAGCACAGCACCATCATGAACTGGGTTGAGAAACTTATTAGAATGCCAACTGGTAGCTAAAGGTCCGGTTTCTGCTTCACCGTCACCAACCACACAAGCAACGATTAAATCAGGATTATCAAATGCTGCACCATAGGCATGGGAAACAGCATAACCAAGTTCCCCGCCTTCATGAATACTTCCTGGAGTTTCTGGTGCTACATGTGAAGGAATACCACCAGGGAAAGAAAACTGTTTGAACAGCTTCCTCATTCCCTCGGCATCTTCGGAAATATTGGGATAATACTCACTATAAGTTCCTTCCAAATATGTATTAGCAACCAATCCAGGACCACCATGACCGGGACCAGCAATATAAATTACGCTTAGATCGTTTTTCTTGATTACCCGGTTGAGATGAACGTAAACAAAATTTAAACCGGGAGTCGTTCCCCAATGACCGAGGAGCCTTGGCTTAACATGTTCTATCTTCAGGGGTTCCTTAAGTAAGGGATTATCTAAGAGATAAATTTGACCAACAGAGAGATAATTTGCTGCTCGCCAGTACGCATTCATTTTACGCAATTCATCTGCTGCGAGCGGTTTTGTTTGTGGAGCACTTGCTAAAGTCATAAATTAAACTCCATTTAACTCAATAACTATGTTTTTGGTATTCTCAGAACTACAAACTTGATGACCTATAAACTTAGTAAATGACAACCTCATCAGTTTACTTACTAAGTTAAGAGTGTCACTTTTTCGTTAATATTTTCTTGCCTTTAGAAATACTTAAGCTTCACCCATAAATAATGTTTACAACTAATCAAAATTGATGATTTAGTGATTAATCAAATCAAAAAAAATTGGGGGATTCTCGCTATCTGCAAAGCTTTACAACAAATAACTGCTTACATAGTTGCTTGTATAGACAAATGCTAGATGGATAAAAATTAAATAATAATTAATTTTTGACAACTATTTACACAGTAAATTAATAACTTTTAGGCAGTCTAACATAAAAAATATACACTTGATTATGTTAACCAAATTTTAACCCAGATAACAACTGATAAATATTCTTGGTAGTTATCAGATAGATTGATCTTTGTAATTAATTGTAATAGTTAAACTTAATATTATTAGAATCTATGTCTTCAGATTATAAGCAGAAAATCAGTTTACAATATTCGGTAATTAACAGATTGTAGATGATTATTTTGAACAATACTCTGATGTTTTTGATTTTTGCTGTACAGATATAATTCTAATTTTAGATGCCAATAATTTATTTAGTTAACAATTTTGTGTAATATAAAAAAATAATGACAAAATAATACTTATCAATGATATAAACTTATGGCTTGCATAAGTTATTAATCATTAATTAGTTAGTACTTAATCATAAGCAGCTAATTATTTTTCATAAATTATTTTTCATTGATAGTTAATAAACCTGGTGGTGGTGTAATCTCAATTCTGCTATCTTCCAAATCAACGACGGGAGCAATCGCTCTCACGAAAGGAATTAAAACATTTTGCTTGTCTTGTTTCTTCTTCTCAGGCTTCTTGCTCTCAGAATCTTGTAATTCAACCTCCAGCAGATCGTTACCTGCAGGAATCACATCAATAACTTTACCAATCAGTTCGCCGGACTCTTGAAGAAAAACTGATAAGCCAATCAAATCCATTACGTGATATTCATCTTCTCCCAACTGGGGGCGATCGGTTTCGGGAACCAACAACTTGCAACCGCGTAACTCTTCTGCTCGGTCGCGATATTCGATTCCAGCCAGTTTTATTACATATAATTTTTTTCCTTCTAAATAACGTCCTTTTTTTAGTTCCACAGGTTCAGGTTCGCTTTTTCCCGGACGTAATAACCAACGCTGTCCGGGAACTTCAAAACGTTCGGGAAAATCAGTTTCTGGATAAACCCGCATCTCTCCTTGTAAACCCTGTGGAGCAACTATTTTTCCAATTTCTAGCCAACCATCCATCAGTTATCAGTTAACAGTTAACAGTTATCACTGTAGGGTGTGTCAGGCGTGCAATAGAATATCTTTTTTAGGTTATCCTTATCACCGCGCCATAACGCACCGCTACATAAGATTAATATACAAAGGTTTTTATTTAGGTGCGCAAGAGAATGTCTTTTTTTAGCTCATCAATTATCTATCTTGATAAACAGTTTGAGCAACTTGGGCTAACTGTTCCATTGCGATCGTGATTTCTTGATCGCTACCCGTAAGACTAATACGGAAACACTGCTGTTTGTGTTCCCATTCTTGATTCAAGCCAGGAAAGAAAGTACTACCTGGTACAACAATAACCCCAACCTCTTTCAGGCGTTGGTAAAATTCCCAGTCTGTAATTGGTAAGTTTTGCAACCATAACCAAGCAAAAATAGCACCTTCACCACGATGTAGGAACCAAGGTAAACTATCCGGCATAGCCGAGTCTAAGGTACTTTCTAATACTGTAAATTTATTTTGATAAAAGGGGCGAATCACAGTTTTACTAATTTCTACCAGAGCCCCAGAATCAATCGCGTAGGCTGCAATTGCTTGTCCGTAACGAGACGGATGAATGCACATATTGGTTTGAAAAGACTGCAAAACCTCAATAACCCGTTCATCACCAATAGCAATTCCAATACGTTCCCCCGGCAAACCTGCTTTTGATAAGCTCATGCAATGGACAATATTCCCACCAAATTTTGGCGTCATATCAGTAAAGTTTAATGCTGGGAATGGGGGTGCATATGCTGAGTCTATGAATACTGGCACATCATGGGGTTTAGCCATCAAGGCAATTTTATTTACTTCATCATCCGTGAGTACATTACCCGTTGGATTGCAGGGACGAGAAAATATTACACAACCAGTATTTTCAGTTATCGCTAATTGACTAAAATCAGGGCGGTATTTAAATCGGTGAGATGAAGCATCGATATCCAAAGTCGGTTTATAAGCAATTAAAGCTTCCGGTACTAAACAGACGCCACCATAACCAGTATAATCAGGACTCAGAGGTAAAATAATTTGTTTGAGTTCGCCATTACTGGTGTAACCCCCAAAAGCATTTGCAGCATAGAAGTATAAACTTTGGCTGCCCGGTGTTAATAAAATATTACGCGCACTTAAATTTAATTCATACCGTCGGTTAAAATCCTTAACAATAGCTTCAATCAAAGGTGCATAACCCTGTGAAGAACCGTAGCGACATACAACCTCACCATAATCTGGGCTAGCTAATAACTGTGCAGTACAATCGCGCCATAACTGTTCTACTTCTGGCAGAATTAACGGATTCCCCGCACTTAAATTAATTAAATCCTTACCTTTGCTTGCTTCCAAGGTTTCAATCACATCCTTCATGATGGCTCTAACACCACTCAGGTTGGACATTTGGGCACCAATTTTTGTTAGAGCAGGATTCATAGGTAGGGAAGGGTGGCTGAAACAACTATATTAATAAAACTATTGTATTAGTTCGTGCACCAACAATAATTTCACACATTATTGTATTAGTTCGCGCAAAAACAATAATTTCACAAACTCATACAAAATATGAAGAAATCTTCGTTCCCATTATGTGATATCCAGATCTAAATCCTGATAGGATAATTTTTAAGATTTACTCAAGTTGCCCCTTACTTATGAAAATCCTCAAAATACTTTAATACAAAGGAATATCACAGCTCTACCAATAGATGATTCAAGCTTTCCGAAGTAACGGGTTAGAAGTAACACTTAATATTCTAAAAATGAATAACAAAGAATCTTATCGCACCCAACCTAGTTGGAAAAAGTCCCAGATATCTGTATTTATTCCCAAAGGTTACGACCTCAATGCTATATCCAACAAACCGAAAAATTCCTTGGAACTGCAATTAGAACCGGGAGAAAAATTAATCCTACAGCCTGTTTCTTGGCAAAGATTAAATCAAATATTAGTTGAACTAGAGCAAAATCGTTCCTTCAGAATCGCATATGCTGATAAAGTTCTAGAAATTATGGCTCCCCTAGGAGATGAGGAAAGGGGAAAGCTTGTAATTGCAAGCTTACTTGAGATGTCGCTGAAATCTCAGGAAAAATCTTGGAATTCCTTTGGGTCAACTACTTTAAAGAGTGAGAGTCGAGGAGTCGCAATCGAGCCAGATAACTGCTTTTACATTCAAAACCATCAAGAGGTCGCCGGTAAAAAGACATTAAACTTGACTCAGCAACCACCGCCAGATTTAGTCATAGATACTGATGGTGTGTCTATAAACAAAGTTGTTGCTTATCAAGAATTGAGGGTACCAGAATTATGGATTTATGCTGATGGTGCCTTAAAAATTTATATCTTAGTTAACAGCGAGTATATGGAGTTCAATACTTCTCCAAATTTTCCCGATCTCCCAGTTGCAAAAATTATTCCTCAATTTGTTGAGCGTGCTAATATCTTTGGGGTTCCTAAAGCCCTGGAAGAATTCGAGTCATATCTTAAAAAACTCAAGTGAAATTTCGGTAAAAGGGAACAGTGAACAGGGGACAGGGAAAAGGGAATAAGAAAAAATACTAGGAAATTCCAGTAAATTAAATAGCCCATTTAGATATTGCATTTTTTCAGATGTAAGTACGTTAGTAAGAAAAATCATAACTTGTTTGTAATAGCGCTTTAGCGCTAAAGCGCTACTACTAGCCAAATACAGATATTTTATATTTATTTACATAGTTTACTTTTTTCTCGC
Source organism: Mastigocoleus testarum BC008 (assembly GCF_001456025.1). Classification (GTDB taxonomy): domain Bacteria; phylum Cyanobacteriota; class Cyanobacteriia; order Cyanobacteriales; family Nostocaceae; genus Mastigocoleus; species Mastigocoleus testarum. The sequence goes on along the minus strand of NZ_LMTZ01000050.1, from coordinate 5,660 downwards.
CTACTTACTTAAGATGTGATCGTGCAATGACCCATCAACAAGATTAGTTGTATTGGGAGATTTATAGTTTGGTATTCCCTTGTTTGATAATTTTGAGGGGATTATTTGAGGGGGTTATATTGACTGTTGCCAAAAATCTATTTTTTAGCTGCTATATTTGCTATTTCTTTAATTTATGTAACCAGAGCTAGCTGTGTCGGTATTCATAAGATAACCTTTAACTTGCATCAAAGTGTGAATAATTTTCTCCAATATTTGCCAATATCAAATTTGCCAATATCAACTTAATAAAATCACATCAGATAATTTAGGAAATATACACAGAAGGACAGTAGAAAGTGGAAGTTAAAGCAGCAATCGCTTACGAGGCAGGTAAACCGCTAAGTATTGAAACGGTGCAACTTGAAGGTCCCAAAGCTGGCGAAGTGATGGTAGAAATAAAAGCCAGCGGAGTCTGTCACACCGACGCTTACACTCTTTCTGGTAGAGATCCTGAGGGTTTATTTCCTGCAATTTTAGGACATGAAGGTGCAGGTGTTGTAGTCGAGGTTGGTAAAGAAGTAACTAGCCTGAAAAAGGGCGATCGCGTGATTCCTTTGTATACCCCAGAGTGTCGTCAATGCGAATATTGTCTCAGCTTCAAAACAAATCTTTGCCAAGCTATCCGCGCTACCCAAGGTAAAGGTTTAATGCCTGATGGTACTAGTCGTTTTTCCATTGGTGGTCAAAAGTTGCACCATTACATGGGTACTTCTACTTTCGCTAACTATACCGTTTTACCAGAAATTGCTCTTGCCAAAATTCGTGAAGATGCTCCTTTTGATAAGGTTTGTTATATCGGCTGCGGCGTGACCACAGGTATAGGTGCTGTAATCTATACAGCAAAAGTAGAACCCGGTGCTAATGTAGTCGTCTTTGGTTTGGGTGGTATTGGTTTAAATGTGATTCAAGGAGCGCGGATGGTGGGAGCCAATAAAATTATTGGTGTAGATATTAATACCAAAAAACGCTCCTTAGCAGAAAAATTTGGGATGACCCACTTTGTCAATCCCAATGAAGTTGAAGGTGATTTAGTTAAATATTTAGTCGATTTAACCGATGGTGGTGCAGACTATAGCTTTGAGTGTATTGGTAATGTCAAAGTTATGCGTCAAGCCCTGGAATGTTGCCATAAGGGTTGGGGTCAAAGCATTATTATTGGTGTTGCAGGTGCAGGTGAAGAAATTAGTACTCGTCCCTTTCAGTTAGTAACCGGGCGAGTTTGGAAAGGTTCAGCATTTGGTGGTGCAAGGGGGCGAACTGATGTACCAAAAATTGTTGATTGGTATATGGAAGGAAAAATCAATATTGATGATTTGATTACCCACGTAATGCCAATTGAAAAAATTAACGATGCCTTTGATTTAATGCATCAAGGCGATTCCATTAGAAGTGTAGTCACGTTTAATTAGACCATTAAAGCATATAATCATATAAAAATAACTCAATTCAACCGAATTCTGAGAATTTGTGGTTCCTGCAGGCTATGTGTGAACATTGCATTTATATAACTATTTTTATTTGGTGAGATAATAATTGTTATTGATAAATCGCAGTTAATAAATCGCAATCTTTTGCATGAATATATGCTTTACAAATTTCCAAAATTAGAATCAGAAAGTTTAGTCTTAAGAGAAATCAAATTATCTGATGCAGAAGCTATTTATCGAATATTTTCCGATCCAAGAGTCCTTAGATATCATGATTTAGAAGAATTTAAAAATATTGAAGAAGCTAAATATCTAATTTATAGTTTAAGTGAAGGTTTTAGGGAGCAGGAAGTTATACGTTGGGGGATAGCAAAGAAGAGAGAAAATATAATAATTGGAACTTGTGGTTATAGTGGGTGGAACAAAAATCGTTTACGTGCAGAAATTGGTTATGAGCTTTCTCAAGCTCATTGGAGAAAGGGAATCATGACTAAAGCTCTTAGTGCTGTAATTCGTTATGGTTTTGAAACAATGCAATTAAACCGAATCGAAGCGACTGTTATGTTACCAAATATTGCATCTATGAAGTTATTACAAAAACTAGGTTTTCGAGAGGAAGGTATCTTAAGAGAACGTGGTTTTTGGAAGGGTCATTTTCACGATTTGAGAATGTTTGCGCTGCTGAAAAAAGATTATGTATCAAGTTGGTAATTGGTAATTGGTATACGCCCGCGCCTAACGGCGAAGATTACTCAAAAAATATGTCTTCTCTTATTTTACATTCTTTACTTCTGACTTTCGAATACTGCTTCTGAACTAAAAAATATAAATATTAACAGCGTTTAACTTTAATAGTGAATAAAAATGGAAGAAAACCATTGAAATCAGTCACTATTGCTAATATTTAATCATAAAAATGACTATATCGGTATTCAATAATGAAAATTAGCGCTCGCAATACTCTTAAGGGAACTGTCAAAAAAATTGTACCTGGGGTTGTCAGTGCTGAAGTTACTTTGGAAGTGGCTCCAGGGGTAGAAGTTGTAGCAGTTATTACTAAGTCTTCTGCAGACAGTTTAAAACTTAGCTTGGGTAAAGAGGCTTATGCAGTGATTAAAGCGACTGAAGTTATGGTTGCTGTTGATTAGATTGTTTTGGTATCACAGATTTTTTTGTAGAGATCTTCCACGGAAGATCCCTAAATCTTCTACTATGCAAATATTGAGTCATTTGGACTTGCTTTTTGCTGCACTAGCAAATACCTCTGGGAATGAAATACCACCAGGTATATCGCTTAGGGTGAAAACACCTCCCATCATTGCACCGACAATTCCTGAGGAGCAAACATCAGAACCTGTAAGGTATAAACCGGGTAATGGTGTTTTCGGAGTTGTCCAAGCTGAATTTTGCGGATCGAAGCGATCGCACACAGCAGGAAGTCCGTAGATCGCTCCTTGGTGATGAGCGGTAAAATGTTCATTGGTTAAGGGTGTAGAAAGTTCTTTATATATAATGGTGTCAGCAAACCCAGGATAGTATTTATCTACAAAATCAATTAGCCTATCCATCAGACGTTGTTTTAGTTGCTGATAAGTATCATCACGGTGTAGCCAAGGTTGATTTTTCCATTGGACAAAAGGCTCGTAATCACTATCAACAATAATTTCGGCTGTATGATTTTCTGCTTTTGGATCTTTCAACGAAGGAAATGAAAGATAGACATTCAAAGGTTTAGCGTTGTCATTAATCCAACTACCTCTATGTTCATAAATTTTCTCATGGTCAATGCTGCTATAAATCCAGTGATTTTCACCTTTGAAACCTAATTTTCTCGGATCTTCAGAGAATCCTAAATATACAGTTAGATTAGTTGTAGGCGAATACTGTTTGATAAATCTTTGTAGGGAGTCTCGAAAGGGAATTGGATAATCCCGAGGGATTAGTTTTAGGTAAGTATTTGCAGCACCAACATTGGAGACTATCACAGGTGCATAATATTCTTCTTTCGCTGAAGAACTTGCTATGTCAAGATTATCTTTTGTATTTACATTTTTGGTATTTACATTTTGAGCATTTAGTTTACGAACTCTTACTCCTACCGCACTTCCGTCTTCAATTAAAACTTCAGTAACTTCCCGATTCAGCAAAAATTTTCCACCGGATTTTTCGACAATTTTCGTCACACTAGCAGCAATTTCACCTGCTCCTCCCACAGGATAATACCCACCACTGAGATAATGTTGCACAATCGTTGCATGTTGCACAAAAGCACAAATACTTGGAGGAAGTCCGTAGTCTCCCCACTGAGATACCAGTAAAGCCTTAAGTGTTGGATCTTGAAAATGCTTATCCAAGTAGTCTTTCACTGTGAGATTCAGGGGAAATCTATTCCATAATTTACCTGCACTCCCCAGTAATTTAACTGGTAAAGAACTACTTTTTGCCATTGAGTCATTAATTAAGGCTCCTGCAGCTTTCTTTACATCTCGAAAATATTGGCGAATGGATGACTTTTCTTGAGGGAATAGTTTAATCAGGTCAGCAATATATCTCTTTTCATCTCCGTACACATTGAAACTAAACTCCGGATAAACGAACTTCTCAAAGGGTTCCGGCATTTTATTCCATTGGACATGATTTGCTGTGACTAGGTCAAATATACCTCGCATCTGCGAACCTGATTCCATTTCTCCCACATAATGTAACCCCACATCCCAGTGAAATTGCTTACGTTTAAAATCATGAGTAAAACCACCTGCTTTAAAGTGACGCTCCAGTACCAAAACTCTTTTATTGCGCAATTGGCTCATTAAACTTGCGACTGTAAGAGCTCCCATACCAGAACCGATAAGTATTAAATCATATTCATTTCGTGCTAATTGTTTCCCGCTCATTTGGAATACCTCCTGGAAGCGAAATATCCTTATACTCAAATAATTGCATACTAAATTTATATATGCAACTTGTTTACTATTAAAATATATGAATACAAATTAAGGAATTCTACAAATACTTACTTCCAACAATCTGAGTTCTCGCGACAAAAGGTGTTTAAAATATTCTTTGGTTATTAGTTATTTTTACTTTTTTCTTTATTCTTCCTGGATTTAAGGCAGTTCGTAAATATGATTAAACTCAACTCAGAATATAAAACCTTCGGTGGAAAACTTGGCTTTTATTCTCATTTTTCTTCCAGTTGCAATAGTGAAATGCGCTTTGCAGTTTATCAACCGCCCCAAGCGACGTCTCAAAATGTACCCGTTCTTTATTGGTTGTCTGGTTTAACCTGCACTGAAGAAAACTTTATGATTAAAGCCGGAGCGCAAAAATATGCTGCAGAACATGGTTTATTATTAGTTGCACCAGATACTAGTCCTCGCAACACAGGTATTTTAGGTGAAGATGAAAGCTGGGATTTTGGTACAGGTGCGGGCTTTTATGTGGATGCGACGGAAATACCCTGGTCATCTCATTACAAGATGTACAGTTATGTTGTTGAAGAGTTACCTAATGTAATTGCTGAGAATTTCCCGGTCAATCTTGATAAACAAAGTATTTTTGGTCACTCTATGGGTGGACATGGTGCTTTGATCTGTGCGATGCGTAACCCCGAAAAATATAAATCAGTTTCAGCATTTGCGCCTGTTGTTGCACCAATGCAGTGTCCTTGGGGAGAAAAAGCTTTAAGTGGTTACCTAGGGGATAACAAAGATACTTGGAGTAACTATGATGCAACTGAATTAGTGAAGAAAATTGGTTTTCATTCTCCAATTTTGATCGATCAAGGTACCGCTGATAGTTTTTTCCAACAAAAGCAACTACTTCCAGAATTATTTGAAAAAGCTTGTGCACAAGTCAAACAACCTTTGAATTTACGTTATCAAGAAGGTTATGACCACAGTTATTATTTTATTGCTTCTTTTATGGAAGATCATATTCACCATCATGCGATTTTTCTCAATTAATACAGTTTTGTGATTGATAAGTGTTTGTAAAAGTAAATCAAGTAGTATTTACTAAGATAATTCTTATTACTGCTATGAAGCTGTTAACTGGTCAGCAGTCTGTACAACAAAATCACTGGCTTCTTTGAGCTTCATAGTAGTTATAGCAACCGCCAGGTTAGCTAGGACGCTAAAGTCAAGACATGCTCCATGGCTTCTCGCAGTGTTCCAAAATTCTCGAGTTGTT
>NZ_LMTZ01000049.1 GCF_001456025.1 Mastigocoleus testarum BC008 | reverse complement strand
CCTTTAATTATTAAATTGCTTGAAAAGCTATAGTGCTTATTTTGCATAGCTTGTGGCTTTTCTTAGTGCCATTCGCTTATTAATCTTTAAGAATAATTGGATCGGGATTTATTCTCAGTACGAACCATTTGCAGAACTAGTTAAAGAGAAAAATGCTGACTTAGCAACAAAAGTAGAGCAAACTTATCAAGCTTGTTTGAAAACAGTAGAGCCATTTTTTACTCAAGGACAAGTTGCTGCTAAACCTTACAGCACATTGAATGCTCAACAGAGAGGCGCAATTGTAGAAGCTAGTTATCAATTCCGTAATGCTCTAATCGAAGCTCGGGATGCTTTAAGTATCGGAGAAGCTTCTTAATCATCCGCCGAACAAGTATTTAGATATTTATACTTAAGATAGACAAAAAGCCTTAATTCCCTAATTAACGTAGTTTGCTCATTACAAGTTTGTCAGATTTTGTCCCCCTAACCCTCCCTTCAAGTACTGCTTCAAATGGGGAAAATAACCAAAATCCCCTTAATAAAGAGGTGTTTGGGGGGATTTCATGATTTTTGCGTTCTCTGTTGCTGGAATTCTTTTTTTGCAAAAATAGAGTGAATTTATACTTAGCCAGGGAATTTAATGTAAAAAATATTCACACTTCTTAATTTTTATTTTGACTCCGATCTCAGCAAAAAGTCAGACCCATGTTGGTACTCTTCACAATCCAAAATAAAAATAGAGTTATTAACCGTGTTTAGGTTATTTCAGTATTTTATTCCATAAAAATTTTATTGTTGTTTCTATAATTATTAGTGACAATATTTTTTTCATAAATTCCTTGAAACTAAATAAATTTAAGTATAAATACAGACAAAAAAACAACTGTCACAGATAAAGTCAAAAAATACTGTCATCATAGAGATGATATTAATGTAAAGTATTCGGGATGCATAAAAATGCGATCGCAATTTGAGCGTCCAAATAGTCCAAATAATCTAGAAATTATACTGCCCAGGAATCATCCTGAGTTGCTATCGGGGCTTGATAGTTTATTAAAATTAGGTTTGATATCCGATTCTCAAGTCAAACATATATGTCGAGAGTTTTTGGTATGTCAAGCAATATTACGAACTCAAAACCAAAAAACATCAGACAAGTCAGTAAAAGTTTCTCAAACTCTAGCAACTAAGGCTCACAGCGACCCCACAGAAGCATCACAAAGTTTAGCAGCACCTAATATATTTGCAGCAATGTTGCAATCTTTACTGGCAGAACTCAGCGTTCGTTGGTTGCTATTTTTGGGAATGTTTCTAGTAGTTATCTCTTCTGGAGTACTTGCTGCAAGTCAGTGGGGTAAATTTCCAGCATCTGGACAGTATGGAGTGTTATGGGCTTACACCTTGACTTTTTGGGGCGCAAGTTTTTGGGCTGGAAGACAGCCAAATCTTCGCTTAACTGCAGGGACATTACTTACTATTACCTTGTTGTTAATACCAATAAACTTTTGGGCAATAGATAGTTTTGGTTTATGGAATAATCCTTTAGAGTGGACTGTAATTGCGATCGCCGCTATATCTCTAACAATTATTACCAATTTACTTTGCAATCATCGTCTATTTGCGGGACATTTACCTGTAGGAAAATTATATTTGGTAAATGTTCTGGCTTTAAGCTATTTACATTGGGGTTGGAAAATTCCTGGGATACCTTTAATAGCTGTTTATATTGCCACAATTGGAACGACTATAGCTACTATTATTCAAGCTTTTAACCGAAAAATATTCATACCCTTGCAAGCCGAAGACAAAAAATCTTTTTTGGGTATGGGTCTAATCGTTGCGGTAGTAATTTACAGTTTACTGGTACTTTTAGCAAGAGCCATCTTTGTTGTTCGTATCGATCCTACACAGCTAGGTTTAGCAATTGGTATTTGTGGTTGGTTAATTAATTGGTTAACACTTCGTCCTCAAACCAAAGTAAATAAATCTTCTACACTTCCTACCCTTAATATTTCGTGGCAATTAATTGGTAGTACTTTGTTAATAGGGAGTTGGTTGCTGACAGTTACAAATCAACCCCAACAGGCGATCGCCATCAGTGGATTGGGATTATGGTTATTTAATCGGCGTTTACGAATATACAGTTTAAAATTTGACCTTGGAGCAATTTTTATAATTGGCTTGCAAACAGTTTGGTTGGGTTGGCGATTAATCCCTGCAGAATTACAAACGACTCTTATTTCTACTGCGACTCAAATTACCAGTTCTATTTCCCAACCTTGGAGTTTACTTAGTGTCACCCTGTTTCCTTACATAATTTTCATGGTGGCATTTGCAAATAGATTATACAAACGTGAAAAATTAGAATTAGCAGAATTTGGCGAACAATTAACCTTTAATTTGGGTGTAGTACTAACTATTACTTCAATATTAAATCCAACTCTACGCTTTCTGAATTTACTTTTATCCAGTATTACTTTAGGAGTTGTTACTTGCAAGCACAGCTTCAGGTCTAAACAGAACAAACAAAACCACAGAACAAATAAAAAAAATATTAATCTTGTTTATTTAACCCATATTACTGGAATACTCGCACTGAGCGCCGGAATAAATTTGTTTCTACCCAATCTAAGTAAGGAATATTGGGTTGTTATTTTATTAGTTTTGATGGTTGCAGAGTGGTTTTGTAGTATTGGTGAAGGAATATGGCGACGTAGTGCGTGGTATGTTGGTTTAGGGCTAGCTGCAGAAAGTTTTGTACTTTTATCGGTTGATATATTAGCTCAATGGTATGGATTGGAAGTAAATAGTGGGAATTGGGGATTAATTTGGCTGGTAACACCAATTGCACTCACAATAAATGCTACTCGCTACAACAAACTGGGTCATAATGATTCGGAACGCAATACAAATGCTTTACTGGGAACGATCGCTTTATTTGTGGCACAGTTATTAACTTTACCATTGCATGGTACGAGATTAGTAGGTTTGGGAGTTGGTGTTGGGTTGATGTTTATCAACACTAACTATCTAAGAAAGAAAAAATTTGCAGTAATTACAGTTGGCTTTATTCTCGCTTCTTTTGCAAGTATGTTGTGGGAGATTCTAGCTAAATCTAAATCTTTAGTAGAAGCTTGGTTTTTAGCGGGAGCATTAATTATTCTGTGTTTGTGGGTTGTTCGCCGATTGCTAGCCAGTCAGGAAAATCATTTAGCAGCAATATATACTGATGCTACTGACAAGTGGGGAATGGTGTTGTGCGGTACGGAAATATTTTTACTTTGTATTCACACCCTGTTGGTTTATCTGGGACAAACAGAAACAAAATTCATGTATCCATTTGCAATTGCAATAAATATGGGTGCGTTAGCATTTCGTAGTTGGGATGCACCTAGCAATTGGACATTTTATGGTATTGCTTGGTCTTTGGAATTATTTATTGCGCAAATATTAGGATTTGGGGAAACATCGCTCGTCAAAATTACAGTTGCAAATATAGCCCTTGGTTTAATAATCCAACTATTTGGAGAATGGTGGAGACAAAAACATCAATTACGAACACTTCCGCAACGCTGGCATATCCTACCACTAGTGTATGGCTCATTTGGACTTTTACTGCGCTATCAAACCTTTGAGAATTGGACTGGTTTATCTTCATTAGCCGTAGCTTTAATCTTCATCGGTGTGGGACGACGCACTCAAAAATTAAAACCATTACTTTACCTGGGAATTATTGGTGTATCCCTAGCAGGATATGAATTATTGCTCTACCAAATATCACAAGCTTCAGGGGAAGCTTATGGCGATGCTTTGATTGCGATGTCTGCACTCGGTACTACAATTATGTATGGCTACCGAGTTTTATCACCTTGGCTAAAGAATTATTTATGTTTAACATTAGTTGAATTACAAACCATATCCCATTTTCATTGGGCTTGGAGTAGTTTTTTACTCATATCATCACTATCGGCTCCTATTGAACAACAAATGCTAGGATTTGGGGTTGGTGTATTTTTAGTTAGGTATGCAATTTTTCAAGGTCGAATAGATCCTAATTCTCAACCTATTTGGAATAATATTAAAGGAGAGGAAATTTGGGTTTATTTGGGTTTCTTACAAGCAGGCTTCATTAGTATTTTCTTATGGAATACACCGATAGGAAAAATATTTAATGGCATTTTAATTCCTTGGCAAGCAGCAATTTTTTGTCTGTTAGCTTACTTTGTTTATATATTACCTTGGGAAAATTGGGGCTGGTCAAAAAAACCTTGGAAAAATTTAGCATATGTTCTGCCACTAATTATCATATATTTAACCAAATTTGATATTTCTCCCGTAACTTTGTTAATAGTGGCTAGTTACTATATTTTTCTCACAATAATAAAAGTTAATTTCCGTATCAGCTATGTCAGTCTTGTATTAGTTAATTGGGCAATATGGCGTTTGTTCTTAACTTTAAATTTTGTGGACCCTTTATGGTATGTTAGTTTAATTGGTTTTTCGTTGTTATATATTGCCCAATTCGACCCCCAATTACAAAAGATAGAATCTAAAGAAAAGAAACATTATTTAAGATTATTAGGAACGTGTATAGTTTGTGGGTGGGCTGCTATTTTCAATCAAAATGTAGCATTCATTCCGGGAATTTTAAGTATAGTTGCAATATTTGCTGGATTAGCTTTGCGAGTTCGGGCTTTTCTTTATGTTGGTACGACTACATTCTTGATGACAACTATTTATCAATTTGTAGTTTTAATTTATAACTATCCATTTACTAAATGGGTAATTGGTTTATTTATTGGTATTATATTAATTTTAATTGCTGCTAATTTTGAAAATCATCGGAATAAAATTAGTAGTTTAATTCGTAACACAAGCGATGAGTTTAAAGAATGGAATTAGCAAATAGAATAGTCTATCTCATTTGAGACATCAAACCTATTTATAATTTAGATGACTGTAAATAGATAACTATAAATTTTGTTGGTTTATTAACCAGTACCGTTGCGCGGAAGTTAAAACAGACCGCGCCCTTTGGGTATTAACGCAGGGGACGTTAACACAGTAAAAGTACTGTTTTTTCTAGCTTTGACCTTTGATAAACGGGTGCTTTATTTCCGCCGCAATTACTAGGTTATTAATGTACCCAATACAAATAAGTTACCTGAGAATAAAATGGTAGGAAGTGAGTAATAATGATTTATAAAGTTAATTTTATTACCCTACCATCTTATTAAGGATACCTTATATGTAGATTACACCCAAAAATATTGAGGTAGTAAAAATGTGAGAAACTATTTATTGCAATGAACTAAATTTAACCGATAAACTCGAGCTATTAATGTTTTTAACGCAGGGACTCAACTACCATAGTTGTAGCTATTAAACAAAGTAGAATAATTCCCAAGCGACAAATCCAATCAAATACTATTGGCAACAGTGTGGCAGCCAAATCTAATCTATCAAAAACCACAGACATTACATAAGCAATTGTCAGACCGAATAATGCTAACGAAAAGAATTTAATGAAATGAGAAACAAATCTAAATAAATAGCTGTGTTGATTTTTATTCATAGCTCTATGCTCACAATGAATACTTGGATTTATCTTTTTGCACCGTAAAACTATTGCTGATACATCACCTCCACATAGTTACTTTTTGAAAAAGTAGAAGTTGGTAAACTTGATGCAATCGATGACTTTGCTAACTACAACTCACTCGTACTGATATTTTTCGAGCACACTAATCATTAGAAGATACTTTTATTCAGTTCGGGCTTATTTTGAATATTTTCTGTGGGGGCTATAAGCCCCTTGATTTGGGAAAATATTTGCTAATCGCTGTAGATTAATCGTAGGCGTGTTTTCATTTCTATTCATTTTTTTGAGGTCAACAGATTTAACATAACTAACAATGAGGATTGCAATTGTTGTCAAAACCATTACTAGTAGATCGTTATTTCTCATGGCACTATCCTTACGTTAAAAAAGTCACTAAAAAAACCGGGAAGTGATTAGTTCGCTTCACCGGCTCGTCAACTTCTCGTTTGATCAAAAGCCAAATTTCTCAAAGTGTCTCAAAAATTAGTTGTAGATATTCTATTGTCTGCGCAAAATTGCTTTGTTTTTCGTTGGAAGATTGTTCACCAATTCATCATGCCTATGATTTTAGTTTATGGGGTGGGTCAATAAATTTTTTCAAACCCTTGCAGAAATCTGATAAAGAGTTACGAACTACGAGTTAGTACTTTACCCTTGTACTTTTCCTTTATCGGATTGTTTCCAAGCAATCCAATTTTCCAAAATATTATCGTACATAATTTGAACTTCCTCGATTTCCTGACGATTCAAACGGTAACGATGACTAATATGTCCAGAAAACTGAATTGCTATTTGATAGTTCTCCTTTTTACTGCGAGTCATGAACTCGCCGTGTCCAGTTAACAAGACAGATTCCATCAATAATACAGTCATGTGAGAAAAAGCAGGATGTAACTCGAACAAGCATGATTCCTGCGGAGAAATACCTTGTCTTTTCTTCTTTTGTAACTTGAATACAGATGATGGTTTCACAGATACATCTCCTACATCCAAATACATTTTCATACCATTAGAATTGCTAAAAAATTCAGAAAATGGTGAGAAGGTCATAATTGATTTCTCCGATAGCTTGCTATTGTCTCGATTAGCAGCGATCGCTACAATTGGTAATGTACAGATAAGAACTATATCAGCCCAAAAGCGTAAAGCTACTTTTAACTACCTCTCTCACACCAAGCTCACGTACAGATAACATACTTATAAAATAGTACACATTGATATGAATTGCAAGTATAAAAATAAAATTTCTTGATAGGTCCTATTGGTTCGTGTAAATTATTTTATCTTTATGTCCCAGTTTTTTTCTCACATTACTATAATAAAAGCATTACTTTATACTGGAAAATATGAAATATGATAAAAAACTAACAATTAAGAGAGAGATTTAATAATCAAATATCAAGTTTATAAAGCCTTTTAAGAGAGTTTCTGCCAACTAGAAATTTTAGTTAAAAAAAACACCTAAAAAATTGAATACCGTGAAGTGAGATACATACTATTTTAGAATTTTTTTAGTCATGCTATAAGGTGTTATCTCACATATTGATATATTGTGTGGAGCTAGTATGAAAATGATGAGCGCTGCCGATATGTCCCAACTGCCAGAAAATTTCATTACGGAGCTAGCAGCGAGGAATGGTGTGACGAACACTGAATTACGTGCTCTACTGCTGGCATTAGAAGATAATTTAGGTTCTGAAATTGCTGACAAATTGGGAATATCCCAGTCAGCGGTACGAAAAAGACTAGGAGAGTGCTACCGTAAGTTTAATATTGAAGGTAGCAGCAACAAAAAACTGCATAACCTTAAACAAAGGCTATTAACTTCATACCAAGAGCAAACGAGTCAAGCAGATAAACGTTTAATTCGTGAAGACTGGGGTGAGGCAGTTGACGTCGCGGATTTTCGGGGTCGAGATGAAGAGCTTTTAGAGTTAGAGCAGTGGATTGAGGGTGTTGATTCTCCACGCTGTCGATTGGTGGCGATATTGGGAATTGGAGGAATAGGTAAAACAGTTTTAGCAGCACGAATTTCCAGAAAAGTACAGGGAAGTTTTCAACACTTAATTTGGCGCTCGCTCCGTAATGCTCCATCTTTGGGAGATATTCTCACTCAGTTATTACGTTTTTTACCCCATGATGCAGAACTCGATTTACCAAACGACGATAATACCAAGATACTGCGTCTAATTGATACCTTACAAAAACACCGTTGTTTAGTAATTTTAGATAACGTCGAATCTGTATTACGTAGTGGTGAGGGTAAAGCCCTCGAGCGAGCAGGAGAGTATCAACCAGGGTATGAGAAATATGGCGATCTATTTAAAAAGGTAGCAGAAAGTGCCCACGAAAGTTGTCTGTTATTAACTAGCCGGGAAAAACCCAAAGAAGTAGCAGCACTGGAAGGGAAAAATCTCCCAGTCAAAGTATCGCAACTAAGGGGATTAGACATAGAAGAAGCAAAAGCTATTCTTCAAGATAAAGGATGTTCTTGTTCCGACAGTCAATTACGTGAATTACTGATAAGATACTCCGGTAATCCATTAGCTTTGAAGATAGTTTCTACCACAATCTATGATTTATTTAGTAATAACGTCACGGAATTTCTCAATCAAATTCAGCAACAAACTGCAGTTTATGGAGACATTCGCGCCGTTTTAGATAAACAATTTAATCGTTTATCAGAATTAGAAAAACAATTGATGTACTGGTTAGCAGTTCATCGGGAATATGTTTCTTTAAGGGAACTGCAACAAGATTTAATTCGTTCAGAACCAGCGATTAGAATATTAGAAGCAGTTGAATCACTGTTGCGGCGATCGCTAATTGAGAAAGAAAAAGATCGCAGTGGTTTTCGACAGCAATCTGTAGTGATGGAATACGTCACACAAAAGTTGATAGAACAAGCCACGGAAGATATTAGCCAAGGGAATTCAATAGAATTTATTAATACCTATCCCTTAATGAAAGCGCGTTCCCTCGATTATATTCATAAAACCCAAGAGCGTCTGATTCTAGAACCAGTAAAACAAAAGTTAAACAACATCTTTGGTGTGGGGGGACTGGAATCTCATTTGCGGCGAATGCTCAACAATTTACAAGAGGAGTCTTTGCGAAAAAAGGGTTATGCTGCAGGTAACTTAATTAATTTACTGCGCCAATTACAAATAGAAAAATCTCCAAAAGATTTAAGTGGGCGCGATTTTTCAGATTTAACTATCTGGCAAGCTTATCTGGAAGATGTTAACCTGCAGCGTACCAGCTTTAATAATGCTGACCTTACAGGTTCAGTATTTTCTGAAACAATGTCTAGCTTAGTATCAGTTAAGTTCAGCCCTGATGGAGAATACTTTGCTACAGGTTTGATCAATGGAGAGCTTCGTTTATGGCGAACTTCTGATACTAAGCAATTACGTATATATAAAGGTCATAATACCTGGGCTTGGGCTTTTGCTTTTAGCCCCGATTGTCAAATCATTGCTACCGGTAGTGCAGATTATACTATTAAAATATGGGATGTTCGTACGGGTGAGTGTCTGAGAACACTTCAAGAACATACAAATAAAATTTACTCAGTAGCATTCAGTGCAGATGGTGGAATTTTGGCGAGTGCTAGCGAAGATCAAACTATTAGATTATGGAACGTTAACACTGGTAAATGTCTCAAAACCCTTCAGGGTCATACTGATTGGGTATGGTCAGTAACATTTAATCCTAAAGATTCTAGGATTCTTGCTAGTGCTAGTTATGATGGCAGCGTTAAACTTTGGGATGTCAATACAGGAAAATTCTTCAAAAGCTTAACGGCACATAGCAAAGGTGCTTTGTCTGTTTCTTTTAGCCCATCTGGGGAATTTTTAGCAAGTAGTGGCAAAGACAAGACAGTTAAATTATGGAATATCCATACGGGTGAATGTCAACTCACATTTGAGGGACACGCAAAACAAGTTTATTCAGTACGATTTAGCCCAGACCCAGACAGCAAAATTATTGCTAGTTGCAGCGAAGATCGGACAATTAAACTATGGGATGCCAATACCGGGGAATGTTTGTTTAATTTGGTGGGACATGAAAGCCAAGTATGGGCGATCGCTTTTAACCCTGATGGACGCACCCTGTTAAGTTGCAGTGACGATCAAACTATCAGGCTTTGGGATGTAGGAGCAGGAATATGTTTAAATGTGCTGCAGGGCTATACTCGTGACGTTTATTCAGTAGCTTTTAGTCCCCTTCTGCCAGACAATAAAATTATTCTTGCTAGTGGTCGCGACGATCGCAGTATTGGCTTATGGGATTTAAGTACCTACGAACATCACTCTCTGATTGGACATCAAGGACGAATTCGTTCTGTGGCATTTAGTCCTGATGGGCAAATTCTTGCTAGCAGTAGTGCAGACAACACCGTAAAGCTTTGGGATATTAGAGATACTGATAATAGTACTTGTATTCAAACCCTTTCAGGACACAGTAACTGGGTATGGAAAGTTATCTTCAGCCCAGATGGGAAAACTGTTGTCAGTTGTGGTGAGGATAACACAATTCGAATCTGGGATATCAATACTGGTGAGTGCCTCAGGATATTAGAAGGACATACTTACTCAGTATGGGCGGTTGCTTTTAGTCCTGATGGACTTACCCTTGCCAGTGGTAGTGCCGATACTACAATAAAAATATGGGATATTCACACAGGAGAATGTATCAGAACTTTAACAGACCACAAAAATTTTGTTTGGTCAGTGGCGTTTAGTCCTGATGGAAAAATTCTGGCAAGTGGTAGCGAAGACAACACTATCAAAATTTGGAATTTTAATACGGGGGAATGTTTGTATACCCTGGAGGGACACACAAAACAAATTTACTCAGTAAAATTCAGACCTGTTTGTACGGAATCCTCTCATAAAATTGACAACCTTCTTGCTAGTGGTAGTGGTGACATGACTGTGAAGTTATGGGATGTAGATCGCGGGGTTTGTCAAGACACACTTAAACATGGGCACACAGCACCAATCCGATCGGTTAGTTTTAGTGTTGATGGTAATTTACTTGCCAGTGGTAGTGAAGATGAAAATATTCAACTTTGGGATGTGCGAAATTGTAGCCGATTGAGGCAACTAAAGTCCAAGCGTTTTTATGAGGGTATGGAAATTACAGGTATTACTGGTTTGACAGATGCTGAAAAAGCGTCTCTGAAAGCTTTGGGTGCAGTAGAGAAAATTGAACAATCATAATTATTGTTTTGGTTTTAAATATCGGTAATAGGTAATTGATAACTGTTAACTGTTAACTGATGACTGTTCTGTTAAAGTTTTTGATTTTTTCTCTTCTAATTCGTGAACTTCTTTTTGCAAGAAAAAATTGAGGAAAGTTCTTATTCCCGAGATTGCTGCAAGTTTTCCCAATGCATCCCAACTAGGTGATACAGCAGTTGCTGCAATATCTGCTGCTAAAAGAAACTCTAAAGACACAGCTAAAGACATTCCTAATTTGAGACGGAGTGATAATAAAGCTTTTTGACGATCAGTATGTTTGAGAAGTGATGGTAGCTTCTGGATACTTCTCAAAATTCCCCAAGCAAGAATCAACAGAGCAATACATTCAATACCGATTTTGAGCAAAAATGCCATCTGCAGTAAAATACCTTCGGCAAAATGATTAAAATTTTCAATATTTCCTGAATGAGTCTTTTCTGTCGCAGTAGCAATAGCATACCAAGATTTTTCTAAGGCTAGTCTTTGGATCGGATTAATTCCAAAAGTAAACACAGAGACCAATATTGACATGACTATAACTTTAATAATTCATATTAAATGCAGCTTATTTTACCTTGTTATAGTTGTTACGCTAATATTTTTTTGACTTTGCATATATTCCCCACTTTTTAGTAAACCAGATACGGTACCTAAGGCATAGGCACCTGCACCTATTCTGTTAGTCACAAATCACCCACGCGATTCTGCAATATTCAGGTTTCCACAAATTTCTCACCCAAATTCAATGTTTATCAGGACTTACGCAAAATAAACGTAATNGCGGAAGCGTACCGTAGGTATTGCGTTTCCTTTAGGAAAAGCGACAGCGACGTATATGTCCTGCGGACACGCTATAGCTGCGCTACCTTGCGGATCCGCTAACGCCAAAATCCGTGAGATTGCTATCTCCTAAACGGAGACGCTCCGCTAACCCTGCACTACGTTCCGGTCGCAATGATAAATCTATGTCCTGCGGACACGCTATAGCTGCGCTACCTTGCGGATCCGCTATCGCTGCGTAAGTCCTGTTTATATACACCCGTTATGTCTGCAGTTGAGTAATAATTTTCTAAAAAGCTTTCTATTACTGAGGGAACAGTTAAATTTCACGTCAATAATATTCTTAGTAAATTACAGGTTAATGACAGAACTCAGGCTGTAATTACTGCATTGAAACGAGGAATAGCTAATCTTTGATGAATGCAAATAAAATGAATTAATTGATAATACATTAAAGGCTTGCTGAAAAAAGAGCTACAGAGATATATAAGTACACTAAATAACAGAAATTAAACAAAACAGTTGGAGATTGAAGCATTAGATTTTTTGCGGTCGAATACTCACATATCGGTCAGCCCGGATATTATAAATCAAATTACGAACGTGACTTTCCGATTCACCCAAAGTTATTAATAAATGTCTTCCTACTTCCAGAGCTGCTTCAAATTCAGGTTGTACCACTTCCTTCGCACCCATGTTAGTTAGAAGATCGATTTCCTGATCGGTGTGCGATCGCGCAATGACTTCTAATCCTGGAGAAATCAAAAAAGCGCGTTTTAAGAGTAAACGGGTACTTGCGGGATCAGGTAAAGCAACAACTAAGGCTTTTGCAGTTGCTAAATGTGCTTTTTCCAAAACTAGTTCCGAATCAGCATCGCCAAAAATATAGGGTACTTGGTGATTCCTAAGGTTTTGAATAGCAGCTTCACTGTTATCGATTACCAGAACTGGATACCCCTGACCTTGTAGAATATTGACAATTACTTGTCCTACTCTACCGTAACCAGCTACCACCACATGAGAATTAATAGTTTCTGGGATGGAAAGAGATTTTGGTTGTTCAAAGCGTTGCAAATATTTTACTAAAAACGGTATTTGGGTTAATTTATGAGCAAGGAATGGTGCATTATTCAGCCAAATAGGAGTAAGTACCAAGGTAATTGCTGTTGTTCCCAAAAGTAAAAGATAGATATCGTTGCTAATTAGCCCTAAATCCAAACCTACAAGTTCTAAAACAAAGGAAAATTCACCAATTTGGTTGATACCAAAACTGGTAATTAGTGCTGTTTTGAGAGAATAACCAAACTTAAGAACAATTCCCAGAATAATTGCAGCTTTACCCAACATTACTAGTATGACCAATCCCAAGATGGTGCCAAAATTGTTGACGATAATACCTGGATCGATCAGCATTCCAATAGAAGCAAAAAAAAGACTTGCAAAGGTGTCTCGTAAAGGTAAAACCTTTGCTAGGGCTTGGTCTGAATATTCAATTTCCGAAAGCATTAATCCAGCAACGAATGCTCCCATCTCAATGGAGATTCCTAGATAACCTGTAAATAATGCGACACTTAAACAGAGAGCAGTTACTGCTAATAAAAATAATTCATTGTTTTCAGTTGCTGCAATACTACGAATAAAACGGGGTATGACCCAACGACTCAATACCAACGCTACTGCAACAAAAACTATAATTTTGAGCAAAGCAATACCTAATAGCGAACCCAGATTTTCTGGTTCTTTCAAAGCTGGTAAAATCGCTAACATTACACCAAGAGCCAAATCTTGAACAATTAAAATTGCCAGCATAATTTGACCATGTAATGTATTGGTCTCACCTCTTTCTGTGAGCGTTTTTAATACAACCGCAGTGGACGATAGGGATAGCACAGCCCCAAGATAAATACCTTGGGTCAGTCCAGAAGCCCAACCAAGCATTATCGTCACAAGGGTTACTAAAGTAGCAGTTAGCCCTATTTGTAATAAACTTCCTTTTATGGCGATATCTTTAATTCGTTTAAGTTCAGCCAAGGAAAATTCAACACCCAAAGCAAACAGAAGAAAAGCAACGCCAACTTCAGCCAAAGACTTAATTAAGTTGACATCGTTCAATAGCTTAAAACCAAAAGGACCAACTATAAGTCCACTTGCTAAATACCCCAGTAAAACAGGTTGACGCAAACGGTTTGCTACATATCCCCCTAATGCTGCAGATCCAAGAACAATGGTAAAATCTAGAATTAGACTGTGTTCTGCCGCCATGTTTCCGCCTTGTTTGGTAGATCGGTAATTTCACTTTAAAGAGTAACGTGACACCGAGTAAATATTTAACTGATTTCCAAGTAGAAATTAGATATTTTATATACTAATCTTTCAGTATTTTTTCGTATTTGTAGGTACTAGTACTCCACCACATAGGTTTTAAGGGGTTTGTAGTTGGGCTATGTCCTGATGGACACGCTAACGCTAATAGCGCCGGTAAAGCCTTGATATTAAAGCGCTAAAGTGCTACTACGAACCTTAATTTACCTATCTAAATTAATGTGGTGGAGTACATAGGCAGAACATACTATAGTGCTGAGCGCAAGTCAAAAGACGTCGTGCGGACACGCGATATCTATAGCGTGTCCGTAGGACAAACAGGATTCACCAATTTCCTAACCTAACTACGTAGTAGTATATATCTCATCTATTTCAAATTAGAAGCTTGTCGCCCACCAAGCCTTTGTATTTGTGCTGCGGGTAAAAAGTTAATAGAAGGTACTGCGTATCCTCCCATTTGCTGATGAATAATCAAAAATCGCTCCAAATCTGCTAGTCCTTCAATCAAACGAGCGTTGCGAAGATTTCCAGAATCAATTGGATTAAATCCAATATCCTGAACTAGTTGCACCACAACCTGCTTTGCTTCCAAGTTATCGGCTGCGATAAATACAGATACGTTATGCTCTTTTAATGGTTCGGGTGCAAGTTCAAAAACTTCCATTGGTATGGTATTAAATGCTTTGACTACAGAAGCATTTGGAACTTCTTCTGCTAATTTTTCTGCAAGAGATTTTATAATTGGTTGATATTTAAAGTCTTCTGGAATTTCAAAGTTATTCGGATCGATCAAAGTTTTACCCGTCAAAACTTCAGTCGACGTAAAGACATCTTCAGGATTGACACCCCGCACTGAGTACAACAAAACATCCCCAAACATTGCTGCTTCATCGTTGCTACCACCTTGTGTTCCTAGTTTGGCAAACTCTGCAACTGCTTTTCCCTTTTCTGCAGTTCGAGCACCAAAGAAAACTTGATGTCCTTGTTCAGCCCAAAGAATACCCAGAGAGCGACCCATATTTCCACTACCGATAATACCAATCTTCATTTTGAAATCCCTTATAAACAGACAGGTCTGTATTGAATTAATAATCTTATGGAAACAGACAGGTCTGTATTTTGTCAAGTTATAATTGAGTTTTTAGAAAAAATTAGGATCGAAACATGCCCAGAACTCAGAGTAATGCAAAAGAAAGGATTTTAGCGATCGCAGATCGGCTTTTTTATCAAGAAGGTATTCGAGCGATCGGGGTAGATACTATTATTGCTAAATCTGAAGTTGCAAAAACAACTCTGTATCGATACTTTCCGTCTAAGGATGATTTGGTTGCAGCCTATTTAGAAGAACGAAATCAGCGATTCTGGGAGTCATTTGATGAGGTAGTAAATCAGCATTCGGGTAAGCCCAAGGAGCAATTACTAGGGATTTTTGCCTGGATTGACGGTCTATTAAGCAGTGATGATAGTTATGGTTGTCCATTTTTGATAGTAGCTTCCGAATTTCCCGAGCCAGATTACCCCGGACATCAGGTAGCGATCGCTCACAAACAGAAGATGCGTGATCGGATGGAAGAGCTAGCCAGATTAATAGGTATAAAAAAAGCAAAGGAACTCAGTGCAGCATTACTGATGTTAGTTGACGGAGCATTTACAGAGCGCCGACTTTTTAATCAACACAGTAATGGAGTAAAGTTATATAAAGCTGCTGTAATGATGATTGAGGCTTATGCAAACACTCCAACGTAAATAAATAGTAAGTCCGTAACAATAATTTGCTTTTAAGTCAAATATTGAGAAGTGATTTATCAGCATTCAAGCTTGTATTACAAACTTTTAGTTAAGTAGAAAATTGTGTAGTTCCGCTTGTTAGTTTGCATGCAAGAAAATTAAGTATATTGTAGGAGATTAGCAGACTAATTAGTTACATCAAAGCTTATAAACTACTGTTGAATATCCTTTCATATGCTTTTATTATCCATTTCAAAATAATGCTCTTCCTGATAGCTGAAGTAAGTATAATTGACTAAGTATAGTTTCCAACTTTACTGATAATAGGGTTATTAAATGGTTGCAATTGAACAAAATAAAGATATGGAAGCGATCCGCAAGCTTGTTGACAAACGTCCAGAGATGTTTTTCTGGGCGATGGTTGCTGCTTTTGCTTGGTTTTTCGCAACTCCACTGATTGCACGTCTTGACAGAGAAGTTGGTTATATAGAAAAACAGCCAAAACAACGTTTTTTAAGTACTCTTAGGCTACTTTGGAATATTGTACAAGAGGGGGTAGACAGTAAAGCATTGCAACGAATGAATCAGACCCATGCACGTTCGAGCATGAGTACTGAGCAATATCCAGATGAATTTTTGATGATAGTCGCAGTGTTTGTGTGTGAAGGGATCCGCTTTTCAAATAATTTCTCATCATCTCCTGTGAGTTTAGAAGAAAAAGTTTTGTGGTTTAACTTCTGGATTAATGATGTCGGTGCAGCTATGGATATTCATAATGTTCCAAATTCTATAGAAGAACTGGAACAATGGCTAACTACTTTTAAAGAGAATCGTATTATCGAAAGTGGGGATGAAAATACCCACGTCCTAGGAAAAATATTATTCGACCTGCTTCATAACCAGGAAGTGTTGTCAGCGCCAGAGCTACATGCACCCGGTTGGCTTCCAGAAAATGGAGAACTAGCTCCTATTGTTCTTGGTGTCATGGATGAAAAAGTTCTTAAAGCTTTGGGTGTAACACCAATGATTGATTCAGAGCGCAATCTAATTCATGAAGGCTTGCGTAAGCGCTCGCTCTGCAGTCGCAGTTCAAATGCTTTAATTTCATTTAATTAGCACGTAACGATCCAAGCGATCATTATTTTTTATCAACTGCAAAATCTGGGTTAAACCAGCATATGATTTACGTGCATTTATAGCAGAATTATGGGCTGTCGCACCCCGCTTTGCTAACAGGACAGGTCGCCGCATTCTTACGGACGTTAGCGGCTAGCGATAGCGTACTGTAAGTATTGCGGGGCGTAAGCACAGCAGAAGACGGGAACCAGCATTATAACTGACTTTCAGTTTTTGAACTGTACCTCACTTAGTTACAATCCGCTATTTTTACTATAAAAAGTCTAGTAATTTCTTTTTCTTTGACACCCCCTCAAAGATATAAGTTTTATGTTTTGATACCATAAAAGAGTTAATTTATTTTAAGACCTGAGCAGCTAGTAATTTAGCAGCTAAATGCTCCAAGATGAAAAGACGATATTTTTTGGAAGTTGGTGCTGTTACAGTTTGTACCGCATCTTTATTCCCCAATCCATTTATCAGGTCAGCAATCATGACAACATCACAAAACAAATTTGAAGTTAATAAAACCGAAGCCGAATGGCGCGAAATTTTGACTCCAGAGCAATTTCGGGTTCTGCGGAAACACGGTACCGAGCGTGCTGGAACCAGTCCTCTAGACAAAAATTATGAAGCTGGTACTTATTACTGTGCTGCTTGCGAACAACCACTTTTTACATCAGAAACTAAATTTAACAGTGGTACAGGATGGCCCAGTTTTTATCAGCCCATTGAAGGTGCGATAGAAACAACTGTAGATAAAAGTTTCTTTATGACCAGGGTTGAAGTACATTGTAGTCGTTGTGGCGGTCACCTTGGTCACGTATTTAACGATGGTCCTGCACCAACAGGTCAACGTTATTGCATGAATGGTGTTTCCCTTGAGTTTAAACCTGCTGAATCCGCTTAGATTAGGTTTCTTAATTTTATATGTAGAGACGTAGCATGCTACGTCTCCATAAGAATTTGGGATAATACAAAGATGGTTTTGGATATGTCTGTTAACATCCAATTCTAATGTAAATTCTGACTGCATACCGCCATAACTGGTGGTTTTTTATTGAATCGTAGTAAATTATAGATTATCATTCCCCTGGAGAATAGAAAGGTGTATGATATATGACTACATCATTGTAGGTGCCGGTTCGGCAGGTTGTGTACTGGCAAGTCGTCTTACAGAGAATCCAAATATTAGCGTACTTCTGTTAGAAGCAGGTAAACCCGACTCAAAGCAAGAAATTCATATCCCTGCTGCTTATCCTAAATTATTTAAAAGTAAATACGATTGGAACTATTACACAGAGCCACAATTGCATATGGATAACCGCCAACTATACATTCCACGGGGGAAAGTAATTGGTGGTTCTAGTTCCATAAACGCCATGATTTATATTCGCGGACACAGTTATGACTACGATTATTGGAGTGAATTAGGAAATCAAGGATGGAGTTTTCAGGAAGTACTACCCTACTTCAAAAAAGCAGAAAATCGAAAACAGCAGGGAGATTCTGAAGATTACGGTCTCTACGGTCCACTTCATATTGCTAATTTACGTCATGTCAGCCCTTTATCTCAAGCATTTGTAGAAGCTGCTGTAGAAGTTGGAATTCCCTATAGTCAAGATTTTAACTCTTCAGAGCTAGAAGGGGTAGGAATATATAAAGTCACTCAAAAAAATGGGTCGCGATGTAGTGCAGCAGCAGCTTACTTAAAAACATGTCGTAATCGAGCTAATCTCACAATTCATACCAGTGCTCAAGTAACACGTATTTTGTTTAAAGCAAATCGAGCAATTGGCGTGGAGTATATTCATAATAGTAAAGTTACTTGTCAAACTAAAGTCAGACAAGAAGTAATTTTATCCGCTGGAGCAATTAATTCTCCTCAGATACTGATGCTTTCTGGGATTGGTTGTGCTGAGCACCTCAAAGATTTAGGAATTCTGGCGATCGCAAATTTGCCAGGGGTTGGACAAAACTTACAAGACCATTTAACTGCTGGTGTTATTTATAATTGCACGAAACCGATTTCTTTAGATAAGGCAAATACTCCAGGTAATTTATTGAAATACTTCCTTCGGAAAGTCGGTCCCATAACTTCCAATATTGCTGAAGCTGGAGGATTTGTTAAACTTAGTCCCAATTCCAAAACTCCAGACCTGCAATTTCACTTTGCACCTGCTTATTTTCAAAATCATGGTTTTAACAAAATAAAAGGGTATGCTTTCACTCTAGGTGCTACGCTATTGCATCCTCAAAGCAGGGGACATATTCGTTTACGTTGTGCAGATCCTTTAGCTTCACCCCTAATTCAGCCCAACTTTTTGAGTCGCGAAGCAGATTTACAGACCTTAATTGCTTCCGTTAGACTTTGTCGTCAAATTCTTCAAGCAAAAGCATTAGATAGATTTCGGGGTGAAGAAATGCTTCCCGGAATACAGGTCAAGCAGGATAGAGAAATAGCTGCTTATGTTCGCAAAATTGCAGAAGCTCTTTATCATCCTGTTGGAACTTGCAAAATGGGTAACGATACAATGGCGGTTGTCAACTCACAATTACAGGTGCATGGTATTGAAGGGCTAAGGGTTATAGATGCTTCAATTATGCCCAAAATTACTAGTGGAAATACGAATGCTCCTACTATTGCGATCGCAGAAAAAATTGCTAGTCTTTTAGAAACTAAAAGTTCATAAAACCATTAACTTTTGAACGCTACAACCAAATTTTTACTGATATAGCAATCGCCAGCTTAGTTAGGACGTAAGGTAAGATAGATCGAGAAGTGATTAGTCTGGACAATTCCAA
>NZ_LMTZ01000048.1 GCF_001456025.1 Mastigocoleus testarum BC008 | reverse complement strand
TTATTCTTGAGGATTTGTACTCGTAGTGTCACAGTAGTATTTATCTGTTGGCTTGCTCGTATCAAAGAAAGTATTTCATGAACGAGTAAGCTTTTCTACCCACAACAAATTTTACATCGTCCTTACATACTTGTTTCATCCATTCGCTACAGTGTGCCTGCGGCATGGATAACCCCGCTTATCGTAGGTGCGTAGCGTAGCGGAGCGTTAGCACAGCGGAAACCTGCAGATCAATCGCTCCATGCTGTCCATTCGTGGCCCCAAGTGAAGATATTGCATCAAGAACAACCTCCTAAACTATCCTTTAATTATTAAATTGCTTGAAAAGCTATAGTGCTTATTTTGCATAGCTTGTGGCTTTTCTTAGTGCCATTCGCTTATTAATCTTTAAGAATAATTGGATCGGGATTTATTCTCAGTACGAACCATTTGCAGAACTAGTTAAAGAGAAAAATGCTGACTTAGCAACAAAAGTAGAGCAAACTTATCAAGCTTGTTTGAAAACAGTAGAGCCATTTTTTACTCAAGGACAAGTTGCTGCTAAACCTTACAGCACATTGAATGCTCAACAGAGAGGCGCAATTGTAGAAGCTAGTTATCAATTCCGTAATGCTCTAATCGAAGCTCGGGATGCTTTAAGTATCGGAGAAGCTTCTTAATCATCCGCCGAACAAGTATTTAGATATTTATACTTAAGATAGACAAAAAGCCTTAATTCCCTAATTAACGTAGTTTGCTCATTACAAGTTTGTCAGATTTTGTCCCCCTAACCCTCCCTTCAAGTACTGCTTCAAATGGGGAAAATAACCAAAATCCCCTTAATAAAGAGGTGTTTGGGGGGATTTCATGATTTTTGCGTTCTCTGTTGCTGGAATTCTTTTTTTGCAAAAATAGAGTGAATTTATACTTAGCCAGGGAATTTAATGTAAAAAATATTCACACTTCTTAATTTTTATTTTGACTCCGATCTCAGCAAAAAGTCAGACCCATGTTGGTACTCTTCACAATCCAAAATAAAAATAGAGTTATTAACCGTGTTTAGGTTATTTCAGTATTTTATTCCATAAAAATTTTATTGTTGTTTCTATAATTATTAGTGACAATATTTTTTTCATAAATTCCTTGAAACTAAATAAATTTAAGTATAAATACAGACAAAAAAACAACTGTCACAGATAAAGTCAAAAAATACTGTCATCATAGAGATGATATTAATGTAAAGTATTCGGGATGCATAAAAATGCGATCGCAATTTGAGCGTCCAAATAGTCCAAATAATCTAGAAATTATACTGCCCAGGAATCATCCTGAGTTGCTATCGGGGCTTGATAGTTTATTAAAATTAGGTTTGATATCCGATTCTCAAGTCAAACATATATGTCGAGAGTTTTTGGTATGTCAAGCAATATTACGAACTCAAAACCAAAAAACATCAGACAAGTCAGTAAAAGTTTCTCAAACTCTAGCAACTAAGGCTCACAGCGACCCCACAGAAGCATCACAAAGTTTAGCAGCACCTAATATATTTGCAGCAATGTTGCAATCTTTACTGGCAGAACTCAGCGTTCGTTGGTTGCTATTTTTGGGAATGTTTCTAGTAGTTATCTCTTCTGGAGTACTTGCTGCAAGTCAGTGGGGTAAATTTCCAGCATCTGGACAGTATGGAGTGTTATGGGCTTACACCTTGACTTTTTGGGGCGCAAGTTTTTGGGCTGGAAGACAGCCAAATCTTCGCTTAACTGCAGGGACATTACTTACTATTACCTTGTTGTTAATACCAATAAACTTTTGGGCAATAGATAGTTTTGGTTTATGGAATAATCCTTTAGAGTGGACTGTAATTGCGATCGCCGCTATATCTCTAACAATTATTACCAATTTACTTTGCAATCATCGTCTATTTGCGGGACATTTACCTGTAGGAAAATTATATTTGGTAAATGTTCTGGCTTTAAGCTATTTACATTGGGGTTGGAAAATTCCTGGGATACCTTTAATAGCTGTTTATATTGCCACAATTGGAACGACTATAGCTACTATTATTCAAGCTTTTAACCGAAAAATATTCATACCCTTGCAAGCCGAAGACAAAAAATCTTTTTTGGGTATGGGTCTAATCGTTGCGGTAGTAATTTACAGTTTACTGGTACTTTTAGCAAGAGCCATCTTTGTTGTTCGTATCGATCCTACACAGCTAGGTTTAGCAATTGGTATTTGTGGTTGGTTAATTAATTGGTTAACACTTCGTCCTCAAACCAAAGTAAATAAATCTTCTACACTTCCTACCCTTAATATTTCGTGGCAATTAATTGGTAGTACTTTGTTAATAGGGAGTTGGTTGCTGACAGTTACAAATCAACCCCAACAGGCGATCGCCATCAGTGGATTGGGATTATGGTTATTTAATCGGCGTTTACGAATATACAGTTTAAAATTTGACCTTGGAGCAATTTTTATAATTGGCTTGCAAACAGTTTGGTTGGGTTGGCGATTAATCCCTGCAGAATTACAAACGACTCTTATTTCTACTGCGACTCAAATTACCAGTTCTATTTCCCAACCTTGGAGTTTACTTAGTGTCACCCTGTTTCCTTACATAATTTTCATGGTGGCATTTGCAAATAGATTATACAAACGTGAAAAATTAGAATTAGCAGAATTTGGCGAACAATTAACCTTTAATTTGGGTGTAGTACTAACTATTACTTCAATATTAAATCCAACTCTACGCTTTCTGAATTTACTTTTATCCAGTATTACTTTAGGAGTTGTTACTTGCAAGCACAGCTTCAGGTCTAAACAGAACAAACAAAACCACAGAACAAATAAAAAAAATATTAATCTTGTTTATTTAACCCATATTACTGGAATACTCGCACTGAGCGCCGGAATAAATTTGTTTCTACCCAATCTAAGTAAGGAATATTGGGTTGTTATTTTATTAGTTTTGATGGTTGCAGAGTGGTTTTGTAGTATTGGTGAAGGAATATGGCGACGTAGTGCGTGGTATGTTGGTTTAGGGCTAGCTGCAGAAAGTTTTGTACTTTTATCGGTTGATATATTAGCTCAATGGTATGGATTGGAAGTAAATAGTGGGAATTGGGGATTAATTTGGCTGGTAACACCAATTGCACTCACAATAAATGCTACTCGCTACAACAAACTGGGTCATAATGATTCGGAACGCAATACAAATGCTTTACTGGGAACGATCGCTTTATTTGTGGCACAGTTATTAACTTTACCATTGCATGGTACGAGATTAGTAGGTTTGGGAGTTGGTGTTGGGTTGATGTTTATCAACACTAACTATCTAAGAAAGAAAAAATTTGCAGTAATTACAGTTGGCTTTATTCTCGCTTCTTTTGCAAGTATGTTGTGGGAGATTCTAGCTAAATCTAAATCTTTAGTAGAAGCTTGGTTTTTAGCGGGAGCATTAATTATTCTGTGTTTGTGGGTTGTTCGCCGATTGCTAGCCAGTCAGGAAAATCATTTAGCAGCAATATATACTGATGCTACTGACAAGTGGGGAATGGTGTTGTGCGGTACGGAAATATTTTTACTTTGTATTCACACCCTGTTGGTTTATCTGGGACAAACAGAAACAAAATTCATGTATCCATTTGCAATTGCAATAAATATGGGTGCGTTAGCATTTCGTAGTTGGGATGCACCTAGCAATTGGACATTTTATGGTATTGCTTGGTCTTTGGAATTATTTATTGCGCAAATATTAGGATTTGGGGAAACATCGCTCGTCAAAATTACAGTTGCAAATATAGCCCTTGGTTTAATAATCCAACTATTTGGAGAATGGTGGAGACAAAAACATCAATTACGAACACTTCCGCAACGCTGGCATATCCTACCACTAGTGTATGGCTCATTTGGACTTTTACTGCGCTATCAAACCTTTGAGAATTGGACTGGTTTATCTTCATTAGCCGTAGCTTTAATCTTCATCGGTGTGGGACGACGCACTCAAAAATTAAAACCATTACTTTACCTGGGAATTATTGGTGTATCCCTAGCAGGATATGAATTATTGCTCTACCAAATATCACAAGCTTCAGGGGAAGCTTATGGCGATGCTTTGATTGCGATGTCTGCACTCGGTACTACAATTATGTATGGCTACCGAGTTTTATCACCTTGGCTAAAGAATTATTTATGTTTAACATTAGTTGAATTACAAACCATATCCCATTTTCATTGGGCTTGGAGTAGTTTTTTACTCATATCATCACTATCGGCTCCTATTGAACAACAAATGCTAGGATTTGGGGTTGGTGTATTTTTAGTTAGGTATGCAATTTTTCAAGGTCGAATAGATCCTAATTCTCAACCTATTTGGAATAATATTAAAGGAGAGGAAATTTGGGTTTATTTGGGTTTCTTACAAGCAGGCTTCATTAGTATTTTCTTATGGAATACACCGATAGGAAAAATATTTAATGGCATTTTAATTCCTTGGCAAGCAGCAATTTTTTGTCTGTTAGCTTACTTTGTTTATATATTACCTTGGGAAAATTGGGGCTGGTCAAAAAAACCTTGGAAAAATTTAGCATATGTTCTGCCACTAATTATCATATATTTAACCAAATTTGATATTTCTCCCGTAACTTTGTTAATAGTGGCTAGTTACTATATTTTTCTCACAATAATAAAAGTTAATTTCCGTATCAGCTATGTCAGTCTTGTATTAGTTAATTGGGCAATATGGCGTTTGTTCTTAACTTTAAATTTTGTGGACCCTTTATGGTATGTTAGTTTAATTGGTTTTTCGTTGTTATATATTGCCCAATTCGACCCCCAATTACAAAAGATAGAATCTAAAGAAAAGAAACATTATTTAAGATTATTAGGAACGTGTATAGTTTGTGGGTGGGCTGCTATTTTCAATCAAAATGTAGCATTCATTCCGGGAATTTTAAGTATAGTTGCAATATTTGCTGGATTAGCTTTGCGAGTTCGGGCTTTTCTTTATGTTGGTACGACTACATTCTTGATGACAACTATTTATCAATTTGTAGTTTTAATTTATAACTATCCATTTACTAAATGGGTAATTGGTTTATTTATTGGTATTATATTAATTTTAATTGCTGCTAATTTTGAAAATCATCGGAATAAAATTAGTAGTTTAATTCGTAACACAAGCGATGAGTTTAAAGAATGGAATTAGCAAATAGAATAGTCTATCTCATTTGAGACATCAAACCTATTTATAATTTAGATGACTGTAAATAGATAACTATAAATTTTGTTGGTTTATTAACCAGTACCGTTGCGCGGAAGTTAAAACAGACCGCGCCCTTTGGGTATTAACGCAGGGGACGTTAACACAGTAAAAGTACTGTTTTTTCTAGCTTTGACCTTTGATAAACGGGTGCTTTATTTCCGCCGCAATTACTAGGTTATTAATGTACCCAATACAAATAAGTTACCTGAGAATAAAATGGTAGGAAGTGAGTAATAATGATTTATAAAGTTAATTTTATTACCCTACCATCTTATTAAGGATACCTTATATGTAGATTACACCCAAAAATATTGAGGTAGTAAAAATGTGAGAAACTATTTATTGCAATGAACTAAATTTAACCGATAAACTCGAGCTATTAATGTTTTTAACGCAGGGACTCAACTACCATAGTTGTAGCTATTAAACAAAGTAGAATAATTCCCAAGCGACAAATCCAATCAAATACTATTGGCAACAGTGTGGCAGCCAAATCTAATCTATCAAAAACCACAGACATTACATAAGCAATTGTCAGACCGAATAATGCTAACGAAAAGAATTTAATGAAATGAGAAACAAATCTAAATAAATAGCTGTGTTGATTTTTATTCATAGCTCTATGCTCACAATGAATACTTGGATTTATCTTTTTGCACCGTAAAACTATTGCTGATACATCACCTCCACATAGTTACTTTTTGAAAAAGTAGAAGTTGGTAAACTTGATGCAATCGATGACTTTGCTAACTACAACTCACTCGTACTGATATTTTTCGAGCACACTAATCATTAGAAGATACTTTTATTCAGTTCGGGCTTATTTTGAATATTTTCTGTGGGGGCTATAAGCCCCTTGATTTGGGAAAATATTTGCTAATCGCTGTAGATTAATCGTAGGCGTGTTTTCATTTCTATTCATTTTTTTGAGGTCAACAGATTTAACATAACTAACAATGAGGATTGCAATTGTTGTCAAAACCATTACTAGTAGATCGTTATTTCTCATGGCACTATCCTTACGTTAAAAAAGTCACTAAAAAAACCGGGAAGTGATTAGTTCGCTTCACCGGCTCGTCAACTTCTCGTTTGATCAAAAGCCAAATTTCTCAAAGTGTCTCAAAAATTAGTTGTAGATATTCTATTGTCTGCGCAAAATTGCTTTGTTTTTCGTTGGAAGATTGTTCACCAATTCATCATGCCTATGATTTTAGTTTATGGGGTGGGTCAATAAATTTTTTCAAACCCTTGCAGAAATCTGATAAAGAGTTACGAACTACGAGTTAGTACTTTACCCTTGTACTTTTCCTTTATCGGATTGTTTCCAAGCAATCCAATTTTCCAAAATATTATCGTACATAATTTGAACTTCCTCGATTTCCTGACGATTCAAACGGTAACGATGACTAATATGTCCAGAAAACTGAATTGCTATTTGATAGTTCTCCTTTTTACTGCGAGTCATGAACTCGCCGTGTCCAGTTAACAAGACAGATTCCATCAATAATACAGTCATGTGAGAAAAAGCAGGATGTAACTCGAACAAGCATGATTCCTGCGGAGAAATACCTTGTCTTTTCTTCTTTTGTAACTTGAATACAGATGATGGTTTCACAGATACATCTCCTACATCCAAATACATTTTCATACCATTAGAATTGCTAAAAAATTCAGAAAATGGTGAGAAGGTCATAATTGATTTCTCCGATAGCTTGCTATTGTCTCGATTAGCAGCGATCGCTACAATTGGTAATGTACAGATAAGAACTATATCAGCCCAAAAGCGTAAAGCTACTTTTAACTACCTCTCTCACACCAAGCTCACGTACAGATAACATACTTATAAAATAGTACACATTGATATGAATTGCAAGTATAAAAATAAAATTTCTTGATAGGTCCTATTGGTTCGTGTAAATTATTTTATCTTTATGTCCCAGTTTTTTTCTCACATTACTATAATAAAAGCATTACTTTATACTGGAAAATATGAAATATGATAAAAAACTAACAATTAAGAGAGAGATTTAATAATCAAATATCAAGTTTATAAAGCCTTTTAAGAGAGTTTCTGCCAACTAGAAATTTTAGTTAAAAAAAACACCTAAAAAATTGAATACCGTGAAGTGAGATACATACTATTTTAGAATTTTTTTAGTCATGCTATAAGGTGTTATCTCACATATTGATATATTGTGTGGAGCTAGTATGAAAATGATGAGCGCTGCCGATATGTCCCAACTGCCAGAAAATTTCATTACGGAGCTAGCAGCGAGGAATGGTGTGACGAACACTGAATTACGTGCTCTACTGCTGGCATTAGAAGATAATTTAGGTTCTGAAATTGCTGACAAATTGGGAATATCCCAGTCAGCGGTACGAAAAAGACTAGGAGAGTGCTACCGTAAGTTTAATATTGAAGGTAGCAGCAACAAAAAACTGCATAACCTTAAACAAAGGCTATTAACTTCATACCAAGAGCAAACGAGTCAAGCAGATAAACGTTTAATTCGTGAAGACTGGGGTGAGGCAGTTGACGTCGCGGATTTTCGGGGTCGAGATGAAGAGCTTTTAGAGTTAGAGCAGTGGATTGAGGGTGTTGATTCTCCACGCTGTCGATTGGTGGCGATATTGGGAATTGGAGGAATAGGTAAAACAGTTTTAGCAGCACGAATTTCCAGAAAAGTACAGGGAAGTTTTCAACACTTAATTTGGCGCTCGCTCCGTAATGCTCCATCTTTGGGAGATATTCTCACTCAGTTATTACGTTTTTTACCCCATGATGCAGAACTCGATTTACCAAACGACGATAATACCAAGATACTGCGTCTAATTGATACCTTACAAAAACACCGTTGTTTAGTAATTTTAGATAACGTCGAATCTGTATTACGTAGTGGTGAGGGTAAAGCCCTCGAGCGAGCAGGAGAGTATCAACCAGGGTATGAGAAATATGGCGATCTATTTAAAAAGGTAGCAGAAAGTGCCCACGAAAGTTGTCTGTTATTAACTAGCCGGGAAAAACCCAAAGAAGTAGCAGCACTGGAAGGGAAAAATCTCCCAGTCAAAGTATCGCAACTAAGGGGATTAGACATAGAAGAAGCAAAAGCTATTCTTCAAGATAAAGGATGTTCTTGTTCCGACAGTCAATTACGTGAATTACTGATAAGATACTCCGGTAATCCATTAGCTTTGAAGATAGTTTCTACCACAATCTATGATTTATTTAGTAATAACGTCACGGAATTTCTCAATCAAATTCAGCAACAAACTGCAGTTTATGGAGACATTCGCGCCGTTTTAGATAAACAATTTAATCGTTTATCAGAATTAGAAAAACAATTGATGTACTGGTTAGCAGTTCATCGGGAATATGTTTCTTTAAGGGAACTGCAACAAGATTTAATTCGTTCAGAACCAGCGATTAGAATATTAGAAGCAGTTGAATCACTGTTGCGGCGATCGCTAATTGAGAAAGAAAAAGATCGCAGTGGTTTTCGACAGCAATCTGTAGTGATGGAATACGTCACACAAAAGTTGATAGAACAAGCCACGGAAGATATTAGCCAAGGGAATTCAATAGAATTTATTAATACCTATCCCTTAATGAAAGCGCGTTCCCTCGATTATATTCATAAAACCCAAGAGCGTCTGATTCTAGAACCAGTAAAACAAAAGTTAAACAACATCTTTGGTGTGGGGGGACTGGAATCTCATTTGCGGCGAATGCTCAACAATTTACAAGAGGAGTCTTTGCGAAAAAAGGGTTATGCTGCAGGTAACTTAATTAATTTACTGCGCCAATTACAAATAGAAAAATCTCCAAAAGATTTAAGTGGGCGCGATTTTTCAGATTTAACTATCTGGCAAGCTTATCTGGAAGATGTTAACCTGCAGCGTACCAGCTTTAATAATGCTGACCTTACAGGTTCAGTATTTTCTGAAACAATGTCTAGCTTAGTATCAGTTAAGTTCAGCCCTGATGGAGAATACTTTGCTACAGGTTTGATCAATGGAGAGCTTCGTTTATGGCGAACTTCTGATACTAAGCAATTACGTATATATAAAGGTCATAATACCTGGGCTTGGGCTTTTGCTTTTAGCCCCGATTGTCAAATCATTGCTACCGGTAGTGCAGATTATACTATTAAAATATGGGATGTTCGTACGGGTGAGTGTCTGAGAACACTTCAAGAACATACAAATAAAATTTACTCAGTAGCATTCAGTGCAGATGGTGGAATTTTGGCGAGTGCTAGCGAAGATCAAACTATTAGATTATGGAACGTTAACACTGGTAAATGTCTCAAAACCCTTCAGGGTCATACTGATTGGGTATGGTCAGTAACATTTAATCCTAAAGATTCTAGGATTCTTGCTAGTGCTAGTTATGATGGCAGCGTTAAACTTTGGGATGTCAATACAGGAAAATTCTTCAAAAGCTTAACGGCACATAGCAAAGGTGCTTTGTCTGTTTCTTTTAGCCCATCTGGGGAATTTTTAGCAAGTAGTGGCAAAGACAAGACAGTTAAATTATGGAATATCCATACGGGTGAATGTCAACTCACATTTGAGGGACACGCAAAACAAGTTTATTCAGTACGATTTAGCCCAGACCCAGACAGCAAAATTATTGCTAGTTGCAGCGAAGATCGGACAATTAAACTATGGGATGCCAATACCGGGGAATGTTTGTTTAATTTGGTGGGACATGAAAGCCAAGTATGGGCGATCGCTTTTAACCCTGATGGACGCACCCTGTTAAGTTGCAGTGACGATCAAACTATCAGGCTTTGGGATGTAGGAGCAGGAATATGTTTAAATGTGCTGCAGGGCTATACTCGTGACGTTTATTCAGTAGCTTTTAGTCCCCTTCTGCCAGACAATAAAATTATTCTTGCTAGTGGTCGCGACGATCGCAGTATTGGCTTATGGGATTTAAGTACCTACGAACATCACTCTCTGATTGGACATCAAGGACGAATTCGTTCTGTGGCATTTAGTCCTGATGGGCAAATTCTTGCTAGCAGTAGTGCAGACAACACCGTAAAGCTTTGGGATATTAGAGATACTGATAATAGTACTTGTATTCAAACCCTTTCAGGACACAGTAACTGGGTATGGAAAGTTATCTTCAGCCCAGATGGGAAAACTGTTGTCAGTTGTGGTGAGGATAACACAATTCGAATCTGGGATATCAATACTGGTGAGTGCCTCAGGATATTAGAAGGACATACTTACTCAGTATGGGCGGTTGCTTTTAGTCCTGATGGACTTACCCTTGCCAGTGGTAGTGCCGATACTACAATAAAAATATGGGATATTCACACAGGAGAATGTATCAGAACTTTAACAGACCACAAAAATTTTGTTTGGTCAGTGGCGTTTAGTCCTGATGGAAAAATTCTGGCAAGTGGTAGCGAAGACAACACTATCAAAATTTGGAATTTTAATACGGGGGAATGTTTGTATACCCTGGAGGGACACACAAAACAAATTTACTCAGTAAAATTCAGACCTGTTTGTACGGAATCCTCTCATAAAATTGACAACCTTCTTGCTAGTGGTAGTGGTGACATGACTGTGAAGTTATGGGATGTAGATCGCGGGGTTTGTCAAGACACACTTAAACATGGGCACACAGCACCAATCCGATCGGTTAGTTTTAGTGTTGATGGTAATTTACTTGCCAGTGGTAGTGAAGATGAAAATATTCAACTTTGGGATGTGCGAAATTGTAGCCGATTGAGGCAACTAAAGTCCAAGCGTTTTTATGAGGGTATGGAAATTACAGGTATTACTGGTTTGACAGATGCTGAAAAAGCGTCTCTGAAAGCTTTGGGTGCAGTAGAGAAAATTGAACAATCATAATTATTGTTTTGGTTTTAAATATCGGTAATAGGTAATTGATAACTGTTAACTGTTAACTGATGACTGTTCTGTTAAAGTTTTTGATTTTTTCTCTTCTAATTCGTGAACTTCTTTTTGCAAGAAAAAATTGAGGAAAGTTCTTATTCCCGAGATTGCTGCAAGTTTTCCCAATGCATCCCAACTAGGTGATACAGCAGTTGCTGCAATATCTGCTGCTAAAAGAAACTCTAAAGACACAGCTAAAGACATTCCTAATTTGAGACGGAGTGATAATAAAGCTTTTTGACGATCAGTATGTTTGAGAAGTGATGGTAGCTTCTGGATACTTCTCAAAATTCCCCAAGCAAGAATCAACAGAGCAATACATTCAATACCGATTTTGAGCAAAAATGCCATCTGCAGTAAAATACCTTCGGCAAAATGATTAAAATTTTCAATATTTCCTGAATGAGTCTTTTCTGTCGCAGTAGCAATAGCATACCAAGATTTTTCTAAGGCTAGTCTTTGGATCGGATTAATTCCAAAAGTAAACACAGAGACCAATATTGACATGACTATAACTTTAATAATTCATATTAAATGCAGCTTATTTTACCTTGTTATAGTTGTTACGCTAATATTTTTTTGACTTTGCATATATTCCCCACTTTTTAGTAAACCAGATACGGTACCTAAGGCATAGGCACCTGCACCTATTCTGTTAGTCACAAATCACCCACGCGATTCTGCAATATTCAGGTTTCCACAAATTTCTCACCCAAATTCAATGTTTATCAGGACTTACGCAAAATAAACGTAATTACGTCATTACGTTAGCGCTTAGCGGAAGCGTACCGTAGGTATTGCGTTTCCTTTAGGAAAAGCGACAGCGACGTATATGTCCTGCGGACACGCTATAGCTGCGCTACCTTGCGGATCCGCTAACGCCAAAATCCGTGAGATTGCTATCTCCTAAACGGAGACGCTCCGCTAACCCTGCACTACGTTCCGGTCGCAATGATAAATCTATGTCCTGCGGACACGCTATAGCTGCGCTACCTTGCGGATCCGCTATCGCTGCGTAAGTCCTGTTTATATACACCCGTTATGTCTGCAGTTGAGTAATAATTTTCTAAAAAGCTTTCTATTACTGAGGGAACAGTTAAATTTCACGTCAATAATATTCTTAGTAAATTACAGGTTAATGACAGAACTCAGGCTGTAATTACTGCATTGAAACGAGGAATAGCTAATCTTTGATGAATGCAAATAAAATGAATTAATTGATAATACATTAAAGGCTTGCTGAAAAAAGAGCTACAGAGATATATAAGTACACTAAATAACAGAAATTAAACAAAACAGTTGGAGATTGAAGCATTAGATTTTTTGCGGTCGAATACTCACATATCGGTCAGCCCGGATATTATAAATCAAATTACGAACGTGACTTTCCGATTCACCCAAAGTTATTAATAAATGTCTTCCTACTTCCAGAGCTGCTTCAAATTCAGGTTGTACCACTTCCTTCGCACCCATGTTAGTTAGAAGATCGATTTCCTGATCGGTGTGCGATCGCGCAATGACTTCTAATCCTGGAGAAATCAAAAAAGCGCGTTTTAAGAGTAAACGGGTACTTGCGGGATCAGGTAAAGCAACAACTAAGGCTTTTGCAGTTGCTAAATGTGCTTTTTCCAAAACTAGTTCCGAATCAGCATCGCCAAAAATATAGGGTACTTGGTGATTCCTAAGGTTTTGAATAGCAGCTTCACTGTTATCGATTACCAGAACTGGATACCCCTGACCTTGTAGAATATTGACAATTACTTGTCCTACTCTACCGTAACCAGCTACCACCACATGAGAATTAATAGTTTCTGGGATGGAAAGAGATTTTGGTTGTTCAAAGCGTTGCAAATATTTTACTAAAAACGGTATTTGGG
The DNA here is from genome assembly GCF_001456025.1 of Mastigocoleus testarum BC008. Classification (GTDB taxonomy): domain Bacteria; phylum Cyanobacteriota; class Cyanobacteriia; order Cyanobacteriales; family Nostocaceae; genus Mastigocoleus; species Mastigocoleus testarum. The sequence goes on along the minus strand of NZ_LMTZ01000048.1, from coordinate 6,884 downwards.
TTAATTTATGAGCAAGGAATGGTGCATTATTCAGCCAAATAGGAGTAAGTACCAAGGTAATTGCTGTTGTTCCCAAAAGTAAAAGATAGATATCGTTGCTAATTAGCCCTAAATCCAAACCTACAAGTTCTAAAACAAAGGAAAATTCACCAATTTGGTTGATACCAAAACTGGTAATTAGTGCTGTTTTGAGAGAATAACCAAACTTAAGAACAATTCCCAGAATAATTGCAGCTTTACCCAACATTACTAGTATGACCAATCCCAAGATGGTGCCAAAATTGTTGACGATAATACCTGGATCGATCAGCATTCCAATAGAAGCAAAAAAAAGACTTGCAAAGGTGTCTCGTAAAGGTAAAACCTTTGCTAGGGCTTGGTCTGAATATTCAATTTCCGAAAGCATTAATCCAGCAACGAATGCTCCCATCTCAATGGAGATTCCTAGATAACCTGTAAATAATGCGACACTTAAACAGAGAGCAGTTACTGCTAATAAAAATAATTCATTGTTTTCAGTTGCTGCAATACTACGAATAAAACGGGGTATGACCCAACGACTCAATACCAACGCTACTGCAACAAAAACTATAATTTTGAGCAAAGCAATACCTAATAGCGAACCCAGATTTTCTGGTTCTTTCAAAGCTGGTAAAATCGCTAACATTACACCAAGAGCCAAATCTTGAACAATTAAAATTGCCAGCATAATTTGACCATGTAATGTATTGGTCTCACCTCTTTCTGTGAGCGTTTTTAATACAACCGCAGTGGACGATAGGGATAGCACAGCCCCAAGATAAATACCTTGGGTCAGTCCAGAAGCCCAACCAAGCATTATCGTCACAAGGGTTACTAAAGTAGCAGTTAGCCCTATTTGTAATAAACTTCCTTTTATGGCGATATCTTTAATTCGTTTAAGTTCAGCCAAGGAAAATTCAACACCCAAAGCAAACAGAAGAAAAGCAACGCCAACTTCAGCCAAAGACTTAATTAAGTTGACATCGTTCAATAGCTTAAAACCAAAAGGACCAACTATAAGTCCACTTGCTAAATACCCCAGTAAAACAGGTTGACGCAAACGGTTTGCTACATATCCCCCTAATGCTGCAGATCCAAGAACAATGGTAAAATCTAGAATTAGACTGTGTTCTGCCGCCATGTTTCCGCCTTGTTTGGTAGATCGGTAATTTCACTTTAAAGAGTAACGTGACACCGAGTAAATATTTAACTGATTTCCAAGTAGAAATTAGATATTTTATATACTAATCTTTCAGTATTTTTTCGTATTTGTAGGTACTAGTACTCCACCACATAGGTTTTAAGGGGTTTGTAGTTGGGCTATGTCCTGATGGACACGCTAACGCTAATAGCGCCGGTAAAGCCTTGATATTAAAGCGCTAAAGTGCTACTACGAACCTTAATTTACCTATCTAAATTAATGTGGTGGAGTACATAGGCAGAACATACTATAGTGCTGAGCGCAAGTCAAAAGACGTCGTGCGGACACGCGATATCTATAGCGTGTCCGTAGGACAAACAGGATTCACCAATTTCCTAACCTAACTACGTAGTAGTATATATCTCATCTATTTCAAATTAGAAGCTTGTCGCCCACCAAGCCTTTGTATTTGTGCTGCGGGTAAAAAGTTAATAGAAGGTACTGCGTATCCTCCCATTTGCTGATGAATAATCAAAAATCGCTCCAAATCTGCTAGTCCTTCAATCAAACGAGCGTTGCGAAGATTTCCAGAATCAATTGGATTAAATCCAATATCCTGAACTAGTTGCACCACAACCTGCTTTGCTTCCAAGTTATCGGCTGCGATAAATACAGATACGTTATGCTCTTTTAATGGTTCGGGTGCAAGTTCAAAAACTTCCATTGGTATGGTATTAAATGCTTTGACTACAGAAGCATTTGGAACTTCTTCTGCTAATTTTTCTGCAAGAGATTTTATAATTGGTTGATATTTAAAGTCTTCTGGAATTTCAAAGTTATTCGGATCGATCAAAGTTTTACCCGTCAAAACTTCAGTCGACGTAAAGACATCTTCAGGATTGACACCCCGCACTGAGTACAACAAAACATCCCCAAACATTGCTGCTTCATCGTTGCTACCACCTTGTGTTCCTAGTTTGGCAAACTCTGCAACTGCTTTTCCCTTTTCTGCAGTTCGAGCACCAAAGAAAACTTGATGTCCTTGTTCAGCCCAAAGAATACCCAGAGAGCGACCCATATTTCCACTACCGATAATACCAATCTTCATTTTGAAATCCCTTATAAACAGACAGGTCTGTATTGAATTAATAATCTTATGGAAACAGACAGGTCTGTATTTTGTCAAGTTATAATTGAGTTTTTAGAAAAAATTAGGATCGAAACATGCCCAGAACTCAGAGTAATGCAAAAGAAAGGATTTTAGCGATCGCAGATCGGCTTTTTTATCAAGAAGGTATTCGAGCGATCGGGGTAGATACTATTATTGCTAAATCTGAAGTTGCAAAAACAACTCTGTATCGATACTTTCCGTCTAAGGATGATTTGGTTGCAGCCTATTTAGAAGAACGAAATCAGCGATTCTGGGAGTCATTTGATGAGGTAGTAAATCAGCATTCGGGTAAGCCCAAGGAGCAATTACTAGGGATTTTTGCCTGGATTGACGGTCTATTAAGCAGTGATGATAGTTATGGTTGTCCATTTTTGATAGTAGCTTCCGAATTTCCCGAGCCAGATTACCCCGGACATCAGGTAGCGATCGCTCACAAACAGAAGATGCGTGATCGGATGGAAGAGCTAGCCAGATTAATAGGTATAAAAAAAGCAAAGGAACTCAGTGCAGCATTACTGATGTTAGTTGACGGAGCATTTACAGAGCGCCGACTTTTTAATCAACACAGTAATGGAGTAAAGTTATATAAAGCTGCTGTAATGATGATTGAGGCTTATGCAAACACTCCAACGTAAATAAATAGTAAGTCCGTAACAATAATTTGCTTTTAAGTCAAATATTGAGAAGTGATTTATCAGCATTCAAGCTTGTATTACAAACTTTTAGTTAAGTAGAAAATTGTGTAGTTCCGCTTGTTAGTTTGCATGCAAGAAAATTAAGTATATTGTAGGAGATTAGCAGACTAATTAGTTACATCAAAGCTTATAAACTACTGTTGAATATCCTTTCATATGCTTTTATTATCCATTTCAAAATAATGCTCTTCCTGATAGCTGAAGTAAGTATAATTGACTAAGTATAGTTTCCAACTTTACTGATAATAGGGTTATTAAATGGTTGCAATTGAACAAAATAAAGATATGGAAGCGATCCGCAAGCTTGTTGACAAACGTCCAGAGATGTTTTTCTGGGCGATGGTTGCTGCTTTTGCTTGGTTTTTCGCAACTCCACTGATTGCACGTCTTGACAGAGAAGTTGGTTATATAGAAAAACAGCCAAAACAACGTTTTTTAAGTACTCTTAGGCTACTTTGGAATATTGTACAAGAGGGGGTAGACAGTAAAGCATTGCAACGAATGAATCAGACCCATGCACGTTCGAGCATGAGTACTGAGCAATATCCAGATGAATTTTTGATGATAGTCGCAGTGTTTGTGTGTGAAGGGATCCGCTTTTCAAATAATTTCTCATCATCTCCTGTGAGTTTAGAAGAAAAAGTTTTGTGGTTTAACTTCTGGATTAATGATGTCGGTGCAGCTATGGATATTCATAATGTTCCAAATTCTATAGAAGAACTGGAACAATGGCTAACTACTTTTAAAGAGAATCGTATTATCGAAAGTGGGGATGAAAATACCCACGTCCTAGGAAAAATATTATTCGACCTGCTTCATAACCAGGAAGTGTTGTCAGCGCCAGAGCTACATGCACCCGGTTGGCTTCCAGAAAATGGAGAACTAGCTCCTATTGTTCTTGGTGTCATGGATGAAAAAGTTCTTAAAGCTTTGGGTGTAACACCAATGATTGATTCAGAGCGCAATCTAATTCATGAAGGCTTGCGTAAGCGCTCGCTCTGCAGTCGCAGTTCAAATGCTTTAATTTCATTTAATTAGCACGTAACGATCCAAGCGATCATTATTTTTTATCAACTGCAAAATCTGGGTTAAACCAGCATATGATTTACGTGCATTTATAGCAGAATTATGGGCTGTCGCACCCCGCTTTGCTAACAGGACAGGTCGCCGCATTCTTACGGACGTTAGCGGCTAGCGATAGCGTACTGTAAGTATTGCGGGGCGTAAGCACAGCAGAAGACGGGAACCAGCATTATAACTGACTTTCAGTTTTTGAACTGTACCTCACTTAGTTACAATCCGCTATTTTTACTATAAAAAGTCTAGTAATTTCTTTTTCTTTGACACCCCCTCAAAGATATAAGTTTTATGTTTTGATACCATAAAAGAGTTAATTTATTTTAAGACCTGAGCAGCTAGTAATTTAGCAGCTAAATGCTCCAAGATGAAAAGACGATATTTTTTGGAAGTTGGTGCTGTTACAGTTTGTACCGCATCTTTATTCCCCAATCCATTTATCAGGTCAGCAATCATGACAACATCACAAAACAAATTTGAAGTTAATAAAACCGAAGCCGAATGGCGCGAAATTTTGACTCCAGAGCAATTTCGGGTTCTGCGGAAACACGGTACCGAGCGTGCTGGAACCAGTCCTCTAGACAAAAATTATGAAGCTGGTACTTATTACTGTGCTGCTTGCGAACAACCACTTTTTACATCAGAAACTAAATTTAACAGTGGTACAGGATGGCCCAGTTTTTATCAGCCCATTGAAGGTGCGATAGAAACAACTGTAGATAAAAGTTTCTTTATGACCAGGGTTGAAGTACATTGTAGTCGTTGTGGCGGTCACCTTGGTCACGTATTTAACGATGGTCCTGCACCAACAGGTCAACGTTATTGCATGAATGGTGTTTCCCTTGAGTTTAAACCTGCTGAATCCGCTTAGATTAGGTTTCTTAATTTTATATGTAGAGACGTAGCATGCTACGTCTCCATAAGAATTTGGGATAATACAAAGATGGTTTTGGATATGTCTGTTAACATCCAATTCTAATGTAAATTCTGACTGCATACCGCCATAACTGGTGGTTTTTTATTGAATCGTAGTAAATTATAGATTATCATTCCCCTGGAGAATAGAAAGGTGTATGATATATGACTACATCATTGTAGGTGCCGGTTCGGCAGGTTGTGTACTGGCAAGTCGTCTTACAGAGAATCCAAATATTAGCGTACTTCTGTTAGAAGCAGGTAAACCCGACTCAAAGCAAGAAATTCATATCCCTGCTGCTTATCCTAAATTATTTAAAAGTAAATACGATTGGAACTATTACACAGAGCCACAATTGCATATGGATAACCGCCAACTATACATTCCACGGGGGAAAGTAATTGGTGGTTCTAGTTCCATAAACGCCATGATTTATATTCGCGGACACAGTTATGACTACGATTATTGGAGTGAATTAGGAAATCAAGGATGGAGTTTTCAGGAAGTACTACCCTACTTCAAAAAAGCAGAAAATCGAAAACAGCAGGGAGATTCTGAAGATTACGGTCTCTACGGTCCACTTCATATTGCTAATTTACGTCATGTCAGCCCTTTATCTCAAGCATTTGTAGAAGCTGCTGTAGAAGTTGGAATTCCCTATAGTCAAGATTTTAACTCTTCAGAGCTAGAAGGGGTAGGAATATATAAAGTCACTCAAAAAAATGGGTCGCGATGTAGTGCAGCAGCAGCTTACTTAAAAACATGTCGTAATCGAGCTAATCTCACAATTCATACCAGTGCTCAAGTAACACGTATTTTGTTTAAAGCAAATCGAGCAATTGGCGTGGAGTATATTCATAATAGTAAAGTTACTTGTCAAACTAAAGTCAGACAAGAAGTAATTTTATCCGCTGGAGCAATTAATTCTCCTCAGATACTGATGCTTTCTGGGATTGGTTGTGCTGAGCACCTCAAAGATTTAGGAATTCTGGCGATCGCAAATTTGCCAGGGGTTGGACAAAACTTACAAGACCATTTAACTGCTGGTGTTATTTATAATTGCACGAAACCGATTTCTTTAGATAAGGCAAATACTCCAGGTAATTTATTGAAATACTTCCTTCGGAAAGTCGGTCCCATAACTTCCAATATTGCTGAAGCTGGAGGATTTGTTAAACTTAGTCCCAATTCCAAAACTCCAGACCTGCAATTTCACTTTGCACCTGCTTATTTTCAAAATCATGGTTTTAACAAAATAAAAGGGTATGCTTTCACTCTAGGTGCTACGCTATTGCATCCTCAAAGCAGGGGACATATTCGTTTACGTTGTGCAGATCCTTTAGCTTCACCCCTAATTCAGCCCAACTTTTTGAGTCGCGAAGCAGATTTACAGACCTTAATTGCTTCCGTTAGACTTTGTCGTCAAATTCTTCAAGCAAAAGCATTAGATAGATTTCGGGGTGAAGAAATGCTTCCCGGAATACAGGTCAAGCAGGATAGAGAAATAGCTGCTTATGTTCGCAAAATTGCAGAAGCTCTTTATCATCCTGTTGGAACTTGCAAAATGGGTAACGATACAATGGCGGTTGTCAACTCACAATTACAGGTGCATGGTATTGAAGGGCTAAGGGTTATAGATGCTTCAATTATGCCCAAAATTACTAGTGGAAATACGAATGCTCCTACTATTGCGATCGCAGAAAAAATTGCTAGTCTTTTAGAAACTAAAAGTTCATAAAACCATTAACTTTTGAACGCTACAACCAAATTTTTACTGATATAGCAATCGCCAGCTTAGTTAGGACGTAAGGTAAGATAGATCGAGAAGTGATTAGTCTGGACAATTCCAATGGCAAGGTCTTA
>NZ_LMTZ01000047.1 GCF_001456025.1 Mastigocoleus testarum BC008 | reverse complement strand
ATTTGTTTCTAGAATCAGTTTACTCTTCATATGAAGAGTGTACGGGAAATTATTTTTATTAGGAAGTTATTTTTGCGAGTGCCCTAAGAGATTTTTTAACTTTCGCTCCACAACTGGAACATTTTTGAGATGTGTAGTGTGGTGCGACAGCGATATATTGACGACCGTATTTCTCACAAAAGTATTCAAGCCACTCCCTAAACTGATACCACGCTGCATCGTTGATGGATTTAGCTAGACAGTGGTTCTTTACCATGTTCTTAACATTTAAATCTTCATAGGCGACTAAATCGTTAGATCGCATTAGCGTGAGCGCCAGTCTCTTGGCAAACTCGGTACGCTGCCTACTTACTCTTAAATGCTTGCGAGCATATACTTTTCTGGATTTACGGCGTCGATTAGAACCTTTTTTATGCTTGTAGATTCGACGTTGAGAACGTTTAATATTTTTCTCAGTTTTTCTCAAGAACCTTGGATTCTCAACATGATTCCCGTTGCTATCGGAGTAGAAGTACTCCAAGCCAACATCTAAGCCTATTTGATTTTCAGTTGGTTCTAGTTGCTGAGAATTGTCTACCTTGACGCAAAACTGACAGTAGTAGCCATCGGCACGATGTACCAAACGTACTCGTTTGATTAGCTTTACGTCGTAGGTATGAATATCCCATTTCCCCAAAAGTTTAAGTTCACCAATACCTTTTTTATCAGTAAAGGTTATTCGTCTTTTGGTCGGATCTAATTTCCACCCAGATACCTTGTACTCAACAGAACGGTTGTCTTTTTGAAATCTGGGAAAACCCTTTTTACCAGAAATTTTCTTCTTACAGTTGCCATAGAATCTGTCAATTGCTGACCATGCTCGCTCTGTTGCGGCTTGACAAGCTGATGAATTTAAATCTTTGACAAATTTGAACTCGTCACGTAGCACTTTAGAGTACGCACTCAGAACTACTTTATTAACTTTTTCTTCCCTAGGTGCATCCATCCAATATCTAATAGCTTTGTTCCGGATGAATTGGGTAGTCCTAATAGCATCCTTAATCGCTTGATATTGAATTTTCTTAGCAACTACCTTGTACTCCAGAACTAACACTTGTTTTTCCTTTGTCCCTTCACTAAACTATACTCAGTATAGCTAATGGTTCTAAATATGACAACAAGGAAAGGAAAGAAAAGGATAAAGAATCAACCAATACTTCATGAAGAACTTAAGAAGATGAGAGGCGTGTATTTAACCGAAAGCTCTTGGTTAGGAGCAAAAGAAAAAGCAATTAGAAGTGGTTTAAGTGCTTCTGAATATATAGAACAATTGATTAGAAAAGACCTTGACTGCACCTCATCCGGCGAAGCCACCCCGTAGGGTAAGGTGCACGTATTCATCCCACCCCTGGAAGGAGTGGGCTTTCTACTCCGACACTGTAATTGCAAGAATTAGCAGAGAAATTGCACCAGGAGAGCCAATATAGTTCTTTTTTTAAACAAATAACACTGTAGAGACGCGACATGTCACGTCTCTACGGGATAATCTGTTGCGATGATTTATTGAATTGATATTAGTTACACACGTATTGTGGATAACCAACCGTATTCCCAGGTAAGCGATTTGAAAATAATATATCCATTATTTAGATATATTGATATATTTGAATAAGTATATATTACCGATAACATTAACGAAAAATTCATATGAGCGATCTAGATCTAAGCCTTACTCCCAATCAGGAAGTGATTCTGTCAGCACTTCGTTTCAGAAAGCGCTATGGATTAGAAATTATGGAAGCAATAGAAAAAAGCGGTGGGAAGCAAATAAGATTTAATTCCCTCTATCCCAACCTCAAAAAGTTAGAGCAAAAAGGCTTTGTCAAATCAGAATGGGGTAAAGAAGCACCCGAACAGCACACAGGAGCAAGACGTAAATATTACCGAATTACCAGTAATGGAATGAAAGCTCTTGAGACTAAACAGCAGTTACTGGAAAACGTAGCTTATTGGATGTCTGAACCTGAAGGAGTGTGAAATGAATTCTAAGGATTTAGAGTTAGCTGGAAAAATCGGGGAGTTACTCAGCAATTTTTCCCAAGAGTGGGAAAATTATCAAGATTGGTTAAGAGGTATTGTTTCTTCACGGTCAGTTCTGGTGCGACCTGAAAGTCGTGTGCTGATGTGAAAACATCTTTAATGATTGGGATTCTATTATCCTCAGAGAATCTTATCTCTCTGTCCTCAAGTAAAAGGGTCACGTACCTCGCCTACGTTATGAGTAAGTAATGAAAATAACGGGATGCAAGGCACGAAAGCAAATCCTTCTGGCAGCCTAAGTCGGTAGGAATTGCAAGAGGAAAGCTGAAAATGGATTAACTACCGTGAATCTTCGTAAGCTTCGTGAGGCGTGAGAGGTGAAATAAGGCTGATACACCTCAACCAAAAGGTAAGCGGGTAGAATGAGGAATTTCAGAACGTTCTTCATTGATAAGACAAAACCCCCGTCGGAGTATAGAAGGAATCCATCTCGGCTGCAAATCAAGCACAGGAAACAGGGTAAGCCCTATGAGTTCTTAAGGAATAAGGTCGAACACTTAAGTAGGTCAACCGCAAGGAAGACGGAATTATTCAGAGGGTAAAGGAATCTGGAAAAAGCGAATGCCTGGGGTAATGCCCAGGATAGGAGTTCAAAATTTGCTCCATACCGAAAGGTAGCAAACTTCCAGGAGGTCTTCAACGATAATTTTTTCGTAAAGGACAACAACCAACGTGAAAGATAGAGTCAAATTTGACATCGGAGCGAAGGAACTTCTTCAAAACTGGTTACAAATAGATTGGAAATCAGTTAAGAAGAAAATCACAAACCTGAGACGAAGAATTTACCGGGCAATACAAGAGAACCAGTGGAATAAGGCTAGAAGCCTAATGAAACTAATGCTGCGTAGTTACTCCAACCTGCTGCTATCAGTGCGACGTGTTACCCAAGAAAACCAGGGTAAAAACACGGCGGGCATTGACGGACAAAAAGCAACAACTCCCATACAAAGAGTAAAGCTAGTCAAGGAAATGCTGACACATAGTCCGTGGAAGGCTCAACCAAGCAGAAGGATATACATTCCCAAAGCTAATGGAAAGAAACGACCACTAGGCATATCTACCATCAAAAACCGAATCGCACAAGCAATTGTTAAGAATGCATTGGAACCCTGCTGGGAAGCTCGTTTTGAGAACAACAGCTATGGTTTTCGCCATGGGAGAAGCTGTCATGATGCCATAGAACAATGCCACATGAGATTAAAGAAAGGCACAGATACATGGATCTTGGATGCTGATATCAAGGGTGCATTTGATAACATTTGTCACCAATACTTACTCAATACCATTGGACAAGTACCAGGTAGAGAGCTAATTAAACAGTGGCTTAAAGCAGGATACGTAGAAGCGGAAATATTTAACCCAACTAATAGTGGAACTCCACAGGGTTCCGTTATCAGCCCACTTTTAGCCAATATTGCTTTAGATGGGATGGAAAAACTACTATCCCAATACGAAAAAATCAAAGTATACAAATACCTTGAGAAAAAGACAGGCAGAATTAGAAAATGCCGCAAAAAAAGCAACAAATATGGCTTCTGCCGATACGCTGACGACTTTTTGGTTACAGCGCAATCGAGGGAAGATATTGAAGCAATTAAACCCATTCTCGAACAATGGCTAGCCGAAAAAGGACTGGAACTAAATCAGGAAAAAAACCAATATCGTTCATATCGAACAAGGAATTAACTACTTGGGGTTTAATATCCGACAGTTCCACGGGAGATGCCTGATAAAACCTGAAAAAGAAAAAGTTAAAGGACTTCTCTTGAAAATCAGGCAATGGCTTAAAAAACATCCCTGCCATAAACCGGTAGCCGTAATCAATTATCTTAATCCGATAATCAGGGGATGGGCAAACTACTACAAGCACGGGGTCAGCAAACAAGTGTTTTCCTACATCGACCACCACCTTTGGAAGGCACTATGGCAATGGTCAAAAAGGAGACATCCTAGAAAACCTAAGAAATGGATTAAAGAAAAATACTTCAAATCCATAAACGGTTATGACTACACCTTTGCAACCGAAACCAACGATAGAAGAGGTCGAATAAAAATCACTTCTATTGTGAGACTACCAACTATTCCCATTGAAAGATGGGTAAAAGTAAAGGGTAATGCCTCACCGGACGACCCCAAACTAATTGCATACTGGAAGCAACGCCAAACCACCCAAGGTAAAACCTATTGGGGAAAAGGAACTAAACTTTACCGAGTAGCCCAAAACCAAGGGTGGCATTGCCCAGTATGTGAAGAGCACTTGTTTAATGGAGAACAACTACATACCCACCACATAACCAAAGTGGCACAAGGAGGAACGGATAGGGAAGAAAACCTAATACACCTCCATAAGGCGTGTCATCAACATATACATATGGGTAAATCAAATGTATTGCAGAAGGCTTGAGCCGTATGAGTAGCAATAGTCAAGTACGGTTCTTAGGGGGCTGCGGGGTGGCGACATCCCAATGCTACCCGACATGGAGCGTCATCCGACTTGGAAAGCAACTGTGATTTTCCGCTGGCGTTTATTTTATTTTGCATTCTATGTTGCAAGTGCGATCGTCCTTCACCAAGTAGTCAAAAAAATTCAAGGTTTTTTCCATCGTGGAGATTCTTCACAGGTCAAAGCATTACCTGAGGGAAATATGATTGCAAATCGGTCCTTTAGATTCGAGCAATTTCAATATATCCTTCAACGAACAGCAACAATTTTGGCAATTGTAGAACTTACTCTGTGCGGTATCGCTGGTTTTACCGGTATTCTTTTAGCATTTTATTACCAACCTACAGCACTTGGAGCTTATGAATCTCTAACAACGATCGCGAATGAAGTTACCAATGGCACACTCATATTAAGTTTGCATAATATTGCTGGTAATGGTTTGATTGTCTTCGCGTTGGTTCAAATTGTCGTGATGTTTTTGGGACGTCAGTTTTTAGCACCTTGGTTAACAGCTTGGGTTAGTGGAATTGGTTTAGCGATCGCCGCCATTAGTCTGAGTTGGACAGCGATTTTACTTGATTGGGAACAAATGAGTTTTTGGCGTTTTAAGGTCGAACTCAAGATTGTTGGATCTATCCCTGCAATTGGTTCTTCTCTCCAAGATATTTTGTTAGGAGGAAACGGCATTGGTAGTATTACTTTGCAACATATGTATGCTCTGCATAGTTATATCTTGGCAATTGTAGCTATTTTTCTCTCTATTACTCATTTGGGCGCTCTTATCTGTCAGGAGCAACACTGGAAACCTGAAGATAAGCAATTGAGAATAAGTAATTTGTGTAGCGAGTCTGCTGCAAACAAAGACTCTTCCCTTTGACGCTCCCCACCCTATAGAGGGATGGGGTATTCGGTAGTTTTGATAAAAATTCAGATAATAGAACGTGCTGGTCATGACTTAACACTAGTCCAACCCAAGAAAGTTAATAGTGCTATTCTCAATTTTTTGAAAAAAGTGTTTTAACTTGAAAAACATATTTAATTTGAAAAAGGTGTTTTAATTCCAGGAATCTCATTCCCAAAGTCAGTAGGAGCCAATGGTTCTATATCCGGATTTAAACCACCGACTTGATTCGTGCGTTGAACCCATAGAGAAGCACCCAAGCGGAGAAAAATCATTGCTACGCGATCGTTTGCTAAACGAGGTAGGAGCGATCGCCAACTAGCTAAAGTCTTTAATATCGTTTCTGTTGGATTCTCAATGGGAAAGCTACCCAACGTTGGTCGATCATCTTGCCAATCAGGTCGTACTATTCCTAAAGGGGTCAACTCGGAAGATAAAGATTGAACTAAATTTATTAATTGGAGAAAACGCTTTGTTTGTGGATCTTCGGGATACCTTCGTAGCCATTTAACATAACTGGGATTTGATTCAAGCTCAGCAATAGTTCGTTTGAGAGAATGATAAAGCGCTTCTTGGGAATCTTGGACGCAAGAGTTTAATGGACCAACAAAAGTTGTTCCGGTACCATCTCCAATACGGTAACGTGCAGCCATTGTATCCAACTCGTGGATAATACAATCTAAAGGTGAAAATTTTAACCCATCGAAGTCATAATCTTCTGTTAAAGGGCTAAATTTTACCAATATATCTGAAATTGGGCGATAGCCTAAAAATCCCCATTGCCGATCGCCCATGTAGCGAATCCAAGAATTATTACCAGCAATAATAGCAGTATTGTTGTGGGTGTAAATCTGCCGATATTCGATATCAAAGTACAATTCTTGGCTTAAGGGTTCCCGAATGACCTTTGCAATCCCATAAGCAAAATGACCGAAGTAAATTCCTAATGGTGTAAATTCGGGATTTTTGCCACCAATACCACCAAAAACATGCATTACCAGAGCACGGTCGCCTTCTTTCCATTCATTTATTGCTGCAATTTCTAAGTCAAGCCTTTGCTCGAGAAAATCTGGAGTGGAAGACACGGTGGGATAAAGAAGAACCGTTGAGATTTGACCTTTATCATCAGCAACATCCCGCCAATACTCGTGATTAATATAATCTAAGGTTGCCTTTTCGCCAAAAATGACTCGATCTAAGGAAAGTGAAAGTAAATGATAGGGAGCTATGGCTTGAACAACAAAAGTACCATCACCATTTTTCGCCCCATAGATATACCAACCTTTTTCATTAATAACAGAGTTTTCAATTTGAAAGTTGCTAGAAGGGAAAACACCATCACGATCAGCAATTACAGAAGGAATGTAAACTATTTCTTCGGCACCATCAAAATTCCTTGAAGTACGGTTATAGTGACGCACCTTAAATAGATCGTTACCCAAATGTTGAATAATACTTACCAAACCATAAAAACGACCAGAAATTAGAATTGGATCGCGATCAATTTTAATTACACAACGTTCATTCTCATTATCAACCACCACAGGTTCTGGTAATTTGACAATTACATCATCTTTTGGTCTTGCACCAGCCAAAGATTCTAAAGGATCTACATGATGCCAATGATTGATTCTATCAGGGTGGATATTTCCTTGCTTTTTACTCGCCGTAACTTGTTCTATAAAATGAACATTCTGGGTGACCCTTTGCACATAAGCTTGAACTTCTGGCTGTTTACTCCAACGTAAAATAACAGTCTGACCTAAAAGATGTTGGTAATTTGCATCAGCATGGTGAACTTCAAAAAATACGCCTTTTGTAACTTGACGTTGTTCTTGAGTTGGTAATATCAAACGTCCGAGCCAAGTTCCAATAGGTTGATAAAGTTCTGAGTCAACTGATTGATTTACAGGGTAATAATTATAATCGCTAAAAATACCTTGCTGATAAAGTTCGTAATTACTAGGTTTTAGTTTTCTTGGATTAAACCCTGTTAAAGTCCAATCCTTAAGTAAAATTCCAGTTACCATATCCAATGTCTGACGTAGGTTAGTCTGACCATCGGACAAAAATTCTTCTTGGGAAAAAGGACCATCAATACCGTTGTGACCTACTGGACCTAAAGAAATAAAGCTAAACTTACCGCGACGTTTAGCACGATTCCAGTTGGACAAAAAGAAAACTAACCAGCGCCCAGGAAACATAATAGGACCAACTTTCTCCACGCGATCCTGTTCCCCTACCAAATGGTAAAGGTGCTCGATTTCCATTGCTCCTGTATTACCACTAATTACCCCAGCTAAGGAAATAACTTCTATTGGTGCACCTGTCAGCCTTTTGAGAAATGATGCTGCTCCCATGGACATTTGTCCACCACCACTAAATCCGATTAGGGTGATAGGCGTACCACTACCAATTTCATAACCATTGTTTAGTAAACTTTGCCATAAGACTCTTGCTAATCCTTGATTTTGAACCTGTCCGTAGCGCGAATCTGCAGAAACAGCAACGGCAACAATATTACGAATATTAATAATAAAAGCAATTGGATTGCTGGGATTTTTTAGAGCAATGGAATCAATGACACGCCACAAAAATCCTAAAGCCCCTTCCTTTAGAGTTTTATTTCTCGCCGAGTAGGGCATAATTCCTTTGACTACTAGAACATTTGGAGGGAGAGCAGTAGCCAATTGGTCAAGGAAAATTTTTACACCTGGTAAATACTGGTAGGAACCTTGATTAATCCCATCCAAGTAAATTACATAGCGAGCAATTTGAGTTTGAGGAGAAATAGGTTTAACTGAAGTACCCAGCCTTATAGCTTCATTACCGTACCATCCAGCCCACCAACCCAAAGATTCTAGAGGAGTCAGAAGTATGGAAACAAGTAGAGCGATCGCACTAATAAACACCAATTGAAGCAAAAGTTTGATTCCTTGGGTAACTGCACCAAACCAAACAGCTACCCAGTTTTGTGTTATCAGCGATATTAAAATCAGGACAATACAAACAGCAAATGCGATGACTCTGAAGTTGATAAAACGTTTGCTCTGAGATTTTTTGACCTGAGATTTTTCGACCTGAGATTTTTGAACTGCCTCCTGTACCCGTTTTTTTGTTGATTTGGAACGAGAAGAAGATTTCCTACTGTCCTCCACTGGAACATCGAAGCTCCTTCCATTTCTGTCTAATTCCGTTCCAGCGACCTTATTTGACAGCCATCGACCACAAGCTGTAACCGGACGACCGATAGTACGCTGCAAAATCTGAAACAGCAACCATCCCAACCCTGCACAAATAAAAGAACCCCAAACACCCAACCCAGTTAAAACATTTAAGCCTGTTACCATCCCCAGCAAACTCCACACCGATAACAGTACGAAAATGGGTATACCTAAGTAGGGTAGTCCTCCCAAAAAATCAAAAATCTGCGGTGCATAACTCAAACTTAATACCCGAGCTACGCTACCAAAACCAACGTTACTTTTAAAAACGATAGTACTAGTCAACCAAGTACTGAAAGCCCAAAATTCAAAAGAAAAAGCAAATATGATTGCTGCAACCAAAAGACTTAAAAAAAAGCGAAATGGTTTGACTCGATTAAGAAAGAGGACTACACACTGACCAATTGCTTGTGATAACCCTGCTATTAATACAAGCATCAGCGCTACTTTTGATGCATCAGGTAAAATATTAATTAACCTAAACGCTTCAGGGTTTAGGGAGAGTGCGCCAGATACCAAATACCAAAATCGATCCACAGCAGTTTCCATAATTTTTATTGCTCAAAGATATCTTGCCTAGGTTGGATCGGCAATAAAGTTAGATCTGTAATAAAAGCTGGAATGGTAGAAGCCTGAGTAGAAGTCTGAAATTAAAAATTTCAAGCACTAAAAATTTCAAACACTAAAAATTTAGAATTTCCTATTGGTACATCCGCAAATTTAAAGACAAAATTTATAACCAATCGTAGATAAACAATTGTAGGTCTCAGCTTAAAAATTTATTTTTTTGGTTGTGAGGGTTTAACATCATTTTAGGACTGACTTTTTGGGCATTAAGCAAATTCTATACTTAACAAAGTAATAGTATATTTTACTACTTTGAGTCAATAACTAAAATAAAAAAAGGCTTAAGATTTGGAACATTTGTTTCAAACTAATAATATTATTTTAAGCCGTTTTAGTATCGAATCAATATCGAATAAATTTTATGTGCTTGTGCCAAACTTATTTATTTACAAGCGAATTAATAAATAAATAAATCTATCTGAGATTGTAATTTTTTGTAAAGCAAGTATGTTTTAAATTATTAAATTGAAGGAAAACAAAAACCGGTAGTTGTTTTTAGAGACCTAACTCTTACTCTGAAAGACTTTAGTAAGTTATTATAGAGAAATTTTAGCTCGCCCGGGCATGCAAGATAGTTTTCTGAATTAGGGCGAATATATTAAAGAATTGCAATTCAACAAATTGAGTAAAATATATATAAAGATAGATGCTGAAAATACAGCAGCTTTTATTTATGCAAATAATCGATTTAAGTTAGTTGTGCTCTCTAAGTCTTAAAATAGTAACTAACAATTGAACACTAATTTTGGCTAATCGATCTTAAAGAATAATTTTGATTTCTATTTTTTCACAGATATAACTGCTAATTTTAGAATATTTATACCTTAGTCAATATTGTGTTGCAATGACTATAGAACAACATAAAAGCATTGAAAAAGCATCTGAATCGGTTGACAATGTCGATGCTTCACAATCTGTCGGCAAAGTCAATGTTTCACAATTTAAAAAAAATATTACCAGTCAATCAAAGTGGTTGTTGTTATCAGGTGCTATTTTTCTATTTGCGGGTGGAATAATACTTTGGCGCTCTGTTCCTAGTTCTCAGAAACCTTCAGAGGAAATCAAAAATAATCTCAACCAAGGAAGACTTACAGTAAGAACTGTACCTGTAACAGTTGGATCCATACAAGCTTGGGTTTATGGTGATGCAACTGTTAATGCCGTGACTAAAAAACATCTTACCTTCCAGGCAGAAGGGACTATTGATTATATTAAAAAAGTTAAAGGACGAGACTTGCGGGAAGGCGATAGAGTCAAAAAAGGGCAACTATTAGCTCGAGTAGATCGCCGAAAACATGATGCAGATATAACTGTAGCAGCTGCGGGACATATTGAAGCTAAAAATCAGGTGCGCGATGCAGTTGCGAGTTTAAGACAAGCTGAAGAATCTTTAGCACAAGCCAAAGCTGAATTGCAAAAGGCGATTACAGATAAGAATTTTGCCCAAGCAGATTTGAAAAGATATCAAGAACTTTTCGCAGAAGGGGCAGTAGAAAAGCGAGAATTGGATCTTAAAGAAACAAACTATAAAAATGCTCAAGCCGGAGAAATTACAGCAGAAGCTGGGGTACGTTCTGCTCAAGCTCAGCTAGCAGCAGCTAAAACCCGCGTCGATACTGCCGAAGCAGGAGTGAAATCGGCTAATGCTAAACTTACCCAAAGCAATGTACAAAGCGAAGACACTGAGATTGTCGCTCCCTTTAATGGAATAATTTCCCGTCTCAATATCCGTGAAGGAGATTATTGGACACCACAAAGGGTTAATGCAGGGGCTGAATACCAAAGTATTATCGAAAGATTACCAATTATTGTCATCGATCCCAATCGTTTTGAGGTCAATGTTGAGTTACCAGCTTTTCAGGGAGCAAAAGTAAAACGAGGACAGCGAGCTTTTATCATTCTTGATCGCGAACGCTCCAAAGCAAATTCAGGAAGGATTACAGGGGAAGACTTAATGAAGTTAGCTAGCGCCCAAGGGAAAGTTTTTTCTGTCAGTCCTTCAGTATCTCCTGGAGAGCGTTCGGTTCGTGTCACCATCCGCATAAATGAAGGTATATCTAATATCCAAGATGGAGAACAAGTTTCTGCTTGGATTGCAACTGACGAGAAAAGTCGTGCAACTGTTGCACCTTTTAATGCTTTTGTTTTCCGCGATCGCAAATCTTATGGTTTTGTAGTTAATGAAGAAAAAGGAATTGTCGAACAAAGAGAGATTAAAGCAGGAATTGAAGGATTGGCAAAACAAGAAATTCTTCAAGGAGTAAAACCAGGAGAGAAATTAGTTACGGATGGGAAAAACCGCTTGGTAAATGGCGCACCTGTAGAAATCATTCCCTGAGATTTATTCTCCAAATTTATTCTCTAAAATCTACAAGCTTATAAAACACGACTAATGTGAACTAAATTCAGCCTTGTAATATCAAGGGTTTCAATAACCGGCTTATAAATCGAATTTGTGATTATTATCACGAATTTACGTCATTTCAGCTTCTAATTCACATAAGGCGTAAAACTTGTTTGGAAATTTTAAGCTCATCCCAAACTAAGAATTCAAGTTACTAATTCAAATTAGAAATTTAAGCTTCAAATCGAAATTATAAGTAAAAATAAAAAATTTGAATTATAGACTTACTCTAATTGCTTATTTAAATTATAAGTTCCTGTTATTTCCTTAACGCCAATATTCGCTATGAGTCAGATACTAGATCCTCCAGGAAAACATCCACCAAGGGACGGATATAATAACCCCAAACAAGTTAAAACATCACCTGTTACTAAATTCTTTTTTCTTCAGACAGTATTTGCCATTCTCCTATCGGTACTACTGATAGTAGGCGGTTTAATGGGTGCAACTTCGATGGTAAAAGAAGGCGACCCCGATATTAACATTGCGATCGCAAATATTGAAACAACTTGGGGTGGAGCCGATCCGGAAACAATTGAGAATCAAGTTACAGACAAAATTGAGAAAGAATTAAAATCGCTCAAGGGTTTAAAAGATTTAAGTAGCGCTTCCTTTAATGGTTCTTCTATCATTCAGATTGAATTTGTCGCCGAAGCACCCATAGCTGAATCAATTGCTTTGGTTAGGGCTGAGGTAGATGAAGCAAAACCAGAAATTGCCAGTGAAGCCGACGAACCTAAAGTAGAACAAATATCTACTCAAGATGTTCCCGTTCTCACACTTGGCTTATATGGAGATATTGACCTCCCAGTACTAAGTAAAGCTGCTGAAGAAATAGAAGATATTTTAGAAACTGTTCCCAATGTCCGCAAAGTAGATTTAAGTGGTAATCGTGAAGAAGTAATTCACGTCCAGCTTATTCCTTCCCGAATGGTTGCAATGGGAATATCGGCAACTCAAGTCAGAGATGCAATTCAAAAGGGAAACCGAGATTTACCTTGGGATCAAATTGAAAGTGATGAAATTGGTTCCCAGTTACGTTATTATGGCAGATTTCGCAGTCTAGAGGATTTAAGAAATTTACCAGTAGCCCGTTTGGGGAATAATACCCAAGGAGGACAAGGGCGAGAAGGACGAGTAGTAAGTCTACGAGAAGTTGCACAAGTCAGGCGAGATTTAGAAAGAGAAAAAAATCGAGCTTTCTTGAGTTCCCAACAAGGAGATTTCCAAACATTTGTTAACATCGATGTAGTTAAAGTCCCTGGTTCTGACACTATTCAGGTCATTAATAATTCTTTAGCAGCGATCGAGTCCGTCAAACAAAATCCGGGTATATGGCCACATGGAATGGAATATCGGGTGATTAACACCGATGCCGATGAAATTAATGATGATCTATTAAGTGTATTTAATAATGCTTGGCAAGGTGTTTTAGGGGTTTTTATCGTCCTCTTGTTTGCCTTAACATGGCGAGAAGCAATTATCGCAGGTTTATCTATCCCCCTGACTTTTTTGGGAGCTTTAGCTGTCTTATTTCTTCTCGGTTTCACCCTTAACAAAATGGTGCAAGTCGGGATGATTTTGGCATTAGGGCTGCTTGTGGATGTATTTATCCTAATGATGGAAGGGATGCACGATGGTATCTTTGTTGAGGGTTTGAGTTTTAACAAAGCTGCTTTAAAAACAGTCAAAACCTATGCAGTTCCTGCTTTTTCTGGACAATTAACTACCATTTTGGCGTTAGCCCCCTTAATGGCTGTTAGCGGAACCATGGGTAAATTTATCCGCTTAATTCCCATAAGTGCAATTGTTTGCTTGGTACTCAGTTATATCATTGCTTTATTAGTAGACATTCCCCTGTCTCGTTATTTATTGGGGAAGATACAAGCTAAAGGTCAAAAAAGTAAAGTCGATCGTTTAACTGAAACAGCTTCTGAAAAATTTCGTAAATGGAGTTTAGCAACCACAATTCGTAATAAAACTACTGCTAGGATTTTTGCTTCCGGTGCGTTAGCTTTATTTATTACTTCAACGATTTTAGTAGGTACTATTCCCGGTACTCTTTTCCCAGAAAGTGATGGACGTAAACTAAGCATTAACATTGAATTACCCCCAAGAACAACTCTAGATAGTTCTCAACAGGTAGCTAATGAAGTTGGCGAACTATTAAAAAATAAAAGCTATTTAGAAAGCGTAATTAAATTAGTTGGTCAGCGTAGTAGTTTAGTTCAGGAAAGCGGGATCAAACCCAATAATGGTAATTATTTGGTAGGTTTTTCAGCGGTTTTCACTCCCGAAGAAAACAGAGCAAAACCTTCCTTTGAATATGTAAATGAACTAAGAAAGGAATTGAATACCACCCTGCGTAAGTACCCAGGAGCTTCTTTAGTAGTTAGCGGTCAATCCACAGGAGAGGGGGGTGACCCAATCGAAATAGAATTAACGGGTACGGATATGGACGAACTACGTCGTATCTCCGGAGAGGTACAATTAGCTCTCAGACAAATACCTGGGGCGATTGATGTCCGAGATGACTTAGGAGTATTACGACCAGATATTAAACTACGCCCCCGTCGAGAAGCCATAAACTTTTATGGGTTATCTGATGATGATTTAGCTTCACAAGGACGTTACCTGATGACCGATAATGATATTGGTGATTTTCCCATCGGTGGTGGAGAAGAAGATTTAGAAATACGTCTTAGTACTATGTGGTCTTCCCGTGAGGGAGCAGTTGGTGGTCCAACTCGTCGCGATGAATTACTGAGTATCCCTATCCTTACATCCAATGGAACAACCATTGCCGGAACTCAGGTGTTAGAAATAGAATTTGGTAACGCACCTTTATCCATCACCCATAAAGACGGACAGCGCACTGTTACTGTATTAGCCAAAAATAACGACCGCACAGTGGGAGAAATTGTTGCCGATTTAGAACCCAAACTACAGGAAATGAAACGTAAATGGGTTCAAGGTTATGACTATAAATTTGCTGGAGAACTAGAAACTCAGGGAGAAACCTTTACATCAGCAGGACAGATGGCAATTGTAGCTCTATTTCTGATCTTTGCTGTACTAGTAATTCAATTTAGTTCTTTTACCCAGCCATTTATTATCATGTTGGCAATTCCTTTTGCCCTCATTGGTACTTTTTCAGGCTTTTTCCTTTTACAAATTCCAATTTCCTTCCCTGCGGTTATCGGTATGATTGCTTTGACTGGAATTGTGGTTAATGATGCGATCGTGATGATCGAAACCATGAACTCCCATAGGGAAAAAGGTATGTTGGTGAAGGATGCAGCAGCTAGAGGTGCAGCAGATAGATTAAGACCAATTTTAACTACCAGTATTACTACTATTGTTGGCGTAATCCCTCTAGGATTAGGCGATCCCATTTGGTTCCCCTTAGCTAGTGCGATCGGTTTTGGTTTAGTTGCTTCTACCCTAATTGCTTTGCTAGTAATTCCTTGTTTATATCTGTTATTAACCCCAAATAATTCGACAGCGAGTCTTGAATCTTAAAAGGTAACTACATCAAGTAGCTTAAACAAGGAATTTTTCTGGAGTTGACGATTTATTTTTGGAGTGAGAGACGTACTACGGTGCGTCTCTACATATTTTTGTAGAAAAATTTTGTACTGCAACTTTTTTGATGAGAATTTGTAATCAAAAATTTGTAATCACAGGAGCTTGCAATCAAGAAACCAAGAGACCCGTCCTAAAATTTACAAGGCAGTATTTACAAGGCTTTGAGACCAATCCTTGCAGATTCTCTTTCAACGTAAAAATTAAGGTTTGATACAGTTACTGATAGTTTAGAGCAGAAAAATACAGTTACATAATTATATGCGATCGCTAGTTTTTATTAACCTTAATTAACTGGTTAAAACCAAAGTACCAATTCGTAGTCTAACTAAGCCACAAACTGTTAAAATTATTTCCTTATAAACATTCGAATTTAACCTAAATCTTTGTGAGGCTATTTTAAAAACTCTTACGATTCTTATTAAATGTTCTATGTATATACGCTTGCTTGATAGAATCCTATTTTCTATTTTTTGTTGTTCATTTAATTGCTGTTTTCTTTTTTTCTTATGAGGAGTAGTAATATTTTTACCACCTTGATATCCTTTATCACCCTCAAATCCTTGTTGCTCATCAAATTTATTCTGTTGTTCTCTAAATAAATTAATGTCTGCTGTTGGACCAGGAAATCCTACTTCTACATCAACTATATCTTGACCATTAGGTAAGCTTACTAACTGACTTTTTAAAGTGTGTTGCTTTTTCTTTCCAGAGTAAAA
The DNA here is from genome assembly GCF_001456025.1 of Mastigocoleus testarum BC008. Classification (GTDB taxonomy): domain Bacteria; phylum Cyanobacteriota; class Cyanobacteriia; order Cyanobacteriales; family Nostocaceae; genus Mastigocoleus; species Mastigocoleus testarum. The sequence goes on along the minus strand of NZ_LMTZ01000047.1, from coordinate 4,432 downwards.
CTTTTTTTGTTTTTCGTTATCAAATGGTCTTTCAATCGGCTGTTCTAGGCTATCTACTAGTAGTTTAAAATTTATCAAAATTTCTTGTACAATGATTAAATCACCTTCTTTATCTTCAACTTGTTCTAACAAACTAGAGGGTAATATTTCTCGTAATATTTTTATCCAGTAATGAAAAGTAATGTGCGCCTCACTTTTGGATACACCAAACAGCATTCCTAATATCTCAAATGTTGGTATTTGTCTGAGATAAAATAAACATAAACATATTTGTTCTACAGATGATAATAATTCTTTACGTCCTCCGCCAGGAGAATTAATTCTTATTTTTTGACTCTCTTTTTCTTTTTGGATTTTAATATGCTTGTTTAATGCTGCTTTAAGTAGTGCTTGATATTGTTCGTAACTGATGCCTAAAAGTTGTTTTGTTCTTTGAGGATATTTTTGAATATACTTGAAGACAATAGACATTTTTAATCAAAATGGTAGAGTACTAATTTTCCTTTCTACCATTTTTTTGTACCTATATTAATATTTTGGACGGGTCTCTTGTTTTGGTATTCCAAAACCTGGTAATTGAAAAAACTGACCAATTTTTTGAATATGGTAACTTACCATGCCCAGACTACCAATCTCCATCTTCTGAATTATTTTTGGTTAATAAATTGGCATCAATAATCAAGAATTGGTTTGAATCTTGCTAATAAATATTCTTTGAGAAAAAATATCAATCTCGCCAAATTGAAGATAAAGTTTCCCAGGATAGCTGGATTTCTGATTTTAGTCTTTCAACAAAACTGGGATTCACCAACAGTTGTGGCATCAGTAATGCCTGGACGTCTATTCTTTAGAAGAAGTCAATTGAGATTGGTTTAAATAAAAATATTTTGTTTTAATATTCTTGAGCTATTAGTTCTAATTGTGGTTGTTGGAGTCTGTATGAAGATTTGATTCAATGTTCACGAGCCAGCGATCAATAATTTGATAGATTTGACTTATTTGATCTTGAGAATAGCCATTTGCCAACATCCAATTTTCAAACAAGTTATTCCCTGTTGAAATCTGTTCCCACATTGCATCAAATTCTGCTCCTGAAATACCTATTGTCACTAGAAAATCAGCTCGCTTGAAGGGAATAATACCGTCAGCTATTAGTTGCAATAAAGGGCGTTGGTTTTCTAGTACCAACTGCTCTAAAAAATCACGAATCTCCCTTTGTCGCTCCACAGCTAAACGTGCTGCATCCATCTGTTGGTCTAACCGAAGTTGAACGCGACTCAGACCACCGGAGGTCAACCAACTTCTAATATCATCTATTGCACTAGAAGTCAGTCGAAATCGATCCGTTTGCAGTAGGGTAATTGCTCCCTCAAAACTTCTACGTAGAACTTCACGCCAATTATCACGTTCTAGATATTCGATTAGTGACATGTTGAACGGGTATTTATAACTCTTAGTAATTTAAACATAAAATTATCATCTACCCCAATTAGCCTGCATTATCCTGGTAAGAAAAATAATAAAGTGTATTCAGGAGTCATATCTAAATTCTCCACTCAATTAACTTCACCAGTTTGTTACTAATATCAAAAAACTCTGAAAAATTAAGCTTTTCTCGCAACGATATCAAAGGTGTGCCAATTATTTTTATCACCGAGTGCGGTATAACCAATAAACTCTTTTATTAACGGCCAACAATCCCATCAGCTAAAGGCTTTATCCGAATTATGAGAAATGGAGGCTTAGTATCATTTTTGCCAGCGTTTAGTGGAGGGGTACGATGTAACTGATTGATGACGCTGTATAAATATCCATCTTTACTAAAATCGTTGAGAAATGAATTTGCAGTAGTAACAGGAAATGGTAAAGATATAACTTGTTCTAACTTGTTAGTGCGGGTGTTCCAACCAACTAATTGTGGTGTAACTTTACCCCTCATACCGTTGTCTAGCATCCAAACAATACTATTGGAGTCAGATTGAATACCTAAAACTGCATCCAAGCCAACTCCTTTTTCATTTCTACCTTGGGACCATTTAAGATTAGGGAAGGGAGTAAGTTTTCCATCTTTACTCACCTCTACAACCCGACTTGGAGTTTGGTAGAACTGATGAAGACTGATAATAATTCTACCATCAGGGGTTACGGTGATATTTCCAGGAATTTGATTGACGGCAGCAACAATTTCAGTTCCAGAGGAATCAACTTCAGAAGTCTGATTTTGGAGTTGTGACTTTTGACTTGGTTCTTGGGCTTGTATATATTTTTGCGAACTAATAATTATTGTTAAAGTCAAGGAAGTTAGTAGTAATAGTAAAAACTTCGATTTGCGTATCATGGAAAAAGAGATTGGAGATTAGGGCAGCATCAGGAATTATTTTGACTGATAGCATCCAATAAAAACAAGCCAATATCCTTGTGCAATCCCAAGTTATTCTGAGGACAGCCAGGTGAGTGTAAACATCGGGGACAACCTCCTTGACAATCACATTCAATTGCTAATGCATAAGCTTTGGCAGCAAAACGAGGTAATTGATGGAATATCGCTTCTGCTGCACCATTACCACCTTCACTAGTATCGTAAAAATAACCAGTTGTTTTCCCTTCTTTTTCCATGACTATTCCATCAACATCTAAACTGGAAGATAAAACCACCAATGGTACGGCTTTTACTATTTGGTGTTGTATGCTGTGGAGTGCGGTTAATTCAGGACTGCTAGTCCACAAAGCTTTGAATTGCTCTGGAATGTCCTTATATTCACCATAACGTTGCAAAATTTCTTTTTTGTAGGAACTAACTTCCGTAGCAATTGCTGTTTGTAGCTCTTGATTTACTTCAACTAAAACGCAAGGTGCTTGGTATTTAGTAATGTATGGCTCCTCAAATTCTACTTCTGACTGAAGACTTGTCACTTCTGCCGAATATATAGGACTTTTGCATTTGGAACAGGTTTTACCTTGGAGTGGTTTCTTATAATTGCTACAGCCCTGATTTTTACAAGTTCTCCCATAAGTACGTTTCATTAACCTGTAGCCGGTAACAGAATTAGTAATTTCTCCCCAAACCAGGGTTAAGCAAAATCTACCATCTTTAATATGAGTAGGAATAATCTGCGGTGGTGCCAGTTTAGCAAGGGGTTTAATATCAAGTTCTGATTCAGCTTCGGTATATAAATCCGTATTTTTAGCTAAAAAAGCTAGTTTGGCTTCTCCTCGTAGTTCATCCAAACTTTCGCTGCGGTAAGCAATAATTTCTCCTGTTTCATCTTGGAGAAAATAGATCGCTTGGGGGAATACTTCCCGGTGTGCCAGGGGGAGGGACATTTTTTCTAAAATTTCCCCACAATGCTTGTCAATCAAAGAAATTGAAGTTTGGCTGCTACTTCTGATGTTGACATTTTTGTGTGGATATCCCCTTCCCCACAACTTGCCTTTATTAGTTAAAGCAAGTTTGTTTTGTTGTAGTAAGGAATCGGCTATTCTACCAGCCACTTTACCAAAACGGCTGTTTAATTCTCCCAAATCAAGGCTACTTTCAATGCAACCACATTCCAGATGTTTACCAAGAATTGTCGGGTAATCGGGATTAAATGCAGCACATTCCATTTCTGACGATAACAACTGTTCTGGATGCTGGGCATAAAAGACATCAATGGGGTTTTGTCCCAGAGGTAGATATATCACCAACCCGTGTTTTTTGCGTCCGGCACGCCCTACCCGTTGCCAGAAAGACATTAAACTACCGGGAAAACCACGGATTAAACAACAATCTAATTCAGGTAAATCAATACCTGCTTCCAAACTAGAAGTGGCGATAATTACTTTAATTTTTCCAGTCTGCAGTTTTTGGATGATTTCCCTGCGACGGTCGCTAGTCAAAGAACTGTAGAATATGGCTACTTTGGAGGCAAGATAGCTTAATCCTTGGCGTTGGCTTTCCCGTTGAATTAAGCCCAATAAACCCTTAACAGCGGCACGGGAGTTGCAAAATACAATTCCGCTTAAGTTATGTTGCAACCAAGAAATGACTATCTTGCAGGCTTCCACATTGGCAGCACTATTGGGGGCAAGGGATAATAGGGTTCTTCCGGCACTTGGGGCACCACTGCGGGAAATTAGGTGCAATCTTTCTGGGTGATGGGTTCTACCACTGAAGCGCAGTGCCATTTCTTGAGGATTACCAATTGTGGCACTAGAACAGATGAATTGCAGCTTCTGGGAATTACCACCCACCGTATCAACTGCTAATCGCAACCTCCGCATTAAGTTGGCAAAGTGTGCGCCAAAAGCACCGACGTAGGTGTGACTTTCGTCGATTACTATCCATCGCAATTGTTTGAGAAATAATTGTAGCGACCTGAAATCATAATTACTCCGACCCGAAATCATCCGCGTTTTGAGACCACATTAAATGAAACTATAAAATCGCCTC
>NZ_LMTZ01000046.1 GCF_001456025.1 Mastigocoleus testarum BC008 | reverse complement strand
TCTCTTCTTTGACAAGCTATGATTTTATCCTTGAAGCTCTATTTTATGAAGCATTATTATATGCATCTTCATAGAGAATTGGTATGACAGATAATAGGATGTGATAGATAAAGAGAAATTACATAACCCGACAATAAATACAAAAGTTATTTTGCTTATTTATTTTTGCTTATTTATACTCAGAATAAGAATAAAAGCAAAAACCCCTAAAATTAATAACTTCCGGAATTAAGAACTTCTAAGATTAAGAACTTTTAAAATCAAAAACTTTAAAATAAAAACTTCGGCTGTATTGGTATCTCAATTAAGAACTCGCTCCCCTGATTAGGTTTGGAGAAGCAACTCAATTTTCCACCATGTTTTTCTGTAATTATCTGATCACATATGTATAAACCAATACCAATACCTTTGCCAACAGATTTTGTTGTGAAGAAAGGATCGAATATTCGGTGACGGATTTCATCTGTCATCCCAAAAGCATTGTCTGTTATCTGAATTGATAAACAATTTTTACGAGTTACTTCAGTGCTAATTCTAATTTGAGGATGTATAATTTCTTTTTCTTCGTCGTTGACTGCACACAATGTATTAAGATAATCTCTATTTACTAGTTGCTTATCTTTATTGCGATTGATAGATGGTTTGTTGTTATTAAGAATTAACTCATCTAAAGCATCAATTGCATTGTTAAGGATATTTATAAATACTTGATTTATTTGATTTGGGTAACAATAAACTAAAGGAATGTTTCTATATTCTTTAATAACTTCCACACCTGGATAGAAGTATTCTATAGAATCATCTTGAACCCTTCGGGGCTTAAGACGATGTTGCAAAATTACCAAAGTATTATCAATAATTTCATGGATATCTACTTTTTTGATTTTGGCTTCATCAACCCGAGAGAAATTTTGCAAATATTTGACTATTTCGACTATGCGCTCAGTCCCTCTTCTCATTGAATAAAAAACTTCCCCTAGATCTTCTTGAAGAAAATTAATATCAATTGCAGCAATTTTTTCTCGAATATTGGCACTAGGTTGGGGATATTCTTGCTCGTATAATTTGACTAATTCTAACAACTCTCGAATACGTTTACTGGTACGAATAATATTTTCGTCAATAAAGTCAATTGGATGATTAATTTCGTTGACAACACCAGCAACTAATTTTCCTAAACTCGACATTTTTTCAGTTTGGACTAACTGAACTTGAGTTTTTTGCAAATCATCCAAGGTTTGTTTTAATCTTTCATTGGTTTTTGAAAGATTTTCTTGTGCTTGTTTGCGCCATTGGGTTTCCTCTGTAAGCTCTTTGATTTTTTGATTGAGCAGAAGAAAATTACTGTTGGCTGAAGTACGGTTTTGTAAGCGTAAGAGATTGACTGCAGGAGAATCTGCAGAACGGGCTTGAATAACTGCTCCCTCACAACGAGAACTTAATTCTTCTCCATCAGAGTTACGAAATGTTAAAGAGCCAAGAAGCATCTCCCGAGTCCGCGAACAAGCCCTTAGATAGTCTAGAACTTTTTCATCAGCCTCGGTGACTAAATCGAAAAGCATTTTACCTTGCAATTCTTGCTTGCTCACACCCAACATTATCGCAAGAGGTCTGTTAGAAGCTATTATTTCTCCCTCAGCATTCACAAGCAATAAAGGCTCTGGTAAAATAGTAGCGACTTCAAGAAAATTTTCTGGATTCATCAGGTTTTATTAAATCATTATTGTCTGGAGTTTTACTCCATTTAAGTCTTACTTAACCCTTAAGATATTCTCTACCTTTTACTTCCCGAGCTTCCTCAGTCTGTTTTAAATGAATCACTACTGTGCAACCAGAAGCACCAGAAGCAATGGTTTCTTGCAACTCAACTTTGGCATAACCAAGGTTCTCAGCAGCTATGGAACCAAATACATTTGAGGTCATCATACACATTGAAGGACGACCAATAACTTTTTCTGCAAATGGACAAGTACGATTGCCAAGAACAATCTTTTCATCATTCTCTTCAATAATGTAAAAGTCACCCTGTATTCGTTTTTTCAGATCGACCAACACCTTAGCAACTTGTTCGCGGGAAAGATTAGATAGATTTAATGCAGATTTATATTCTTGGTCTATTTGTCTACCCATTGACTGACCAACTATAGCAATAAACCCCGATGCTTCTTCCAAACCAACTATTTCTTGCAAAGCACCAGACAGTTCTCTGATTAAAGTACGTAAAAACACATCACGTTCGAGGGAAATATCAATATTGGTGATCGATGTTTCTTGGACTGGTAAAGAGGACATAAGATTATTTTCTCGCAAATAACGGCATACGTTTTTTAGAGGTTAATTCAGATATATTCTAGAGAATCTTTGAGATAACCTGCTTAAACATTAGTGCTTATATAGTTTATTTGCAGTTGATGTATTGATATCTAATGGTTATACATTTCTTCATGTGTGAGTATTTGTATATTACCATTAGATCGTGTGTGTTTACATGTTCTCATAGTAACGTATGACATATCTAATGTTAGTACGATTCAATGCATGTTAATCAAGCAAATACAAGCATTGCTACTAAATTAGGTAATATAAGATTAAGTATTAAAAAATACAAGTATATCTGCATCAACATCTAAATATAAATATTTATGTCAAACTCAAATAAAAGACAGCGATCGCAACGGAAAACTATATGTAATGATTGTGCTTTTCATACGTTGAACAATGGTTCTGTGCAATGTACTCATCCTGATGAGTTAAAAGTTAACTGTTCTACTGTGGTTTTTTGTAATTCCTTTCAACCAGCACAGGAGATTGATAGTCCTTGCGTGTCATTTGATTTTGATAATTAATAGATTTTTATGATTAGTAATTAATCCAGAAGTTGAAAGCCGTTCTTGCAAGTCAAGAACGGTTAGAAAAATATTACCAAATCTAATGGAGGGATCAGAAAGGAAGATTCATCCTAAAAGTCAAAATTTATTTCAACAAGCTCCATAAAACCCATTAGCGATCACCTTGAATCTAAAAAAACTACTAAGAATAGACTATTAAGCAGTTTCTAAGGATGCAATTGGAAAATACTGCTTTAATATCTCAAGCCAACTTGCAATTCGCTCGTCAGTTTTATCGCTTTCATTTACCTCATCAATAGGTAGTCCAACAAATTTACTATCACGCACCGCAAAGGAATATTCGTAGGTATAACCATCAGTTGGAAATTCACCAACTAAAGTTGCACCTAATTTTTTGAAGTGGTCGTACAAAGTTCCTAATGCGCTGACAAATTGTTCACCATGGGTTACATAATCTCCTGCTCCGAACAAGGCAACAGTTTTACCGGTAAAATCGGGTTTGTCCATTTCCATATCAAAGAGTGGATCGCGCCAATCATTTTGTACTTCTCCGGAGCCCCAAGTAGAACAGCCAAAGAGTAAATAATCATACTCAAGCATTTCATCGACACTCATAAAATCTTCTTCCATGCTGTAGATGTCACATACCTCTTCACCAATTAGTTCGTGAATTTTGGTCGCAACTCCTTGGGTAACACCGGAAGTACTACCATAGAAAATAGCTATTTTTGCCATAATTAAAGCTCCTCTGGATCTAACGTAATAAATTTTTCCTTCCGAACGCTAGGATTTGTACTTCCAGAGATTCCTTAAAATTCAAAAAGATAGGTTTGCAGTTGAGAACTTGTAGTTTCTAAGTGTCCTATTAAGATTTACTTCATTTAAAACACTTTTCTTACTCCCTTCACACCAAGACAATTACCTATAAAAATTTCTCTTTTTCTTCCCATACTCCCCACACTTACTTTTCTTCCCACACTCCCCCCTCTTCCCTTTCTTTCCACACTCCCCACTCTTCCTTTTCTTCCCACACTCCCTCCCCCCTCTTCCCTTTCTTCCCACACTCCCCACACTTCTTCTCTCACTCAATCAAGTAATTTTCGACTGAGATAGAAGTGATTATTCCGAGCTAGGTTTGGACAACATCTTTTTTTGAAGCATAGTTTTGCTGTAACTTCCAAAAATTAGATATTTCTTCACTGACTAAATCTGGGTAGAAATAATGGAAGAAGTGACTACCTTGGGGACATTTCCAGACAGTATCTTCAGGTTTTAGCCATTCATCCCATTTATATAACTCTAAATAGCTTAAAATTGGATCTACTTGACCGCCACATATCATTAATGGCATAGTAACACCGCCTACAGGCAATTTTTCTATATTAAATAACGAATGTCTCAAAGGTAAATTTTCTAAATCTCGATCAAATTGATTAATTAATTTTTGTGGATTTAATTTCTGTAGAGTACAAATCGGTTCTTCCCTAAACATATTTTGAATAGTATTGAATAAAGCTTCTGCTCTGGTAAGAGTGTATATTTGACGCTGTTGATAATAATTTACATGCCAAGTATTTGCAGGTTGCGTTGCAACCGAAAGCAAAGTTAAAGATTTGACGAACGGAGGATATTGGCGAGCAAAAATCAATGCAATAGCACCGCCAGCACCATGACCGACCAGATGAACGGGAGATTTTCTAGTTTGTAGGTAGTCATGTAGTAACTTTACTGCTGTATCCATGCAAGCAGCTTCATCCTTTGACTGAACGTATTCCCATCCTGAAATATTTGCATGTCGTAATAATCTTTTAATTAAAGGCATACTTAAAGATCTCAAAGAAGGGCTCGCACTAACCCAAACAGCATCACAAGATATAGACATCCCAAATCCCTCAAAGCAAGATTACAATCACTAGCTAACAACAATTTGCAATAAATGGACTGCCCCTCAACTGCAATTATCCCTATAAATAAACAATATACAGTAAAGCATAGTTGCTTAATGAAGATTAATTGCAATAAGTCCTGATTGAATAGTATTGAGATTAAACATAAAAAAAAGTTTAAATATCACAAATAACATTTAAACTGATGAATTATTTATTACAACTTTTATTTCGTTATTGAAAAAGCGATGAAAGATAACGATCATCTAATTACAGATCAATTGAGAAACATTTTAAAAATTTTATGTTTTTATTCAATTCGCAACTATAGGTTTACTTGAAAGATAGTAAATTAATTAGTATATAAATCCTTGGGGGTGCACCCAACACCCCCAAAACAAAACCATAATTAGCTGACAGATACGGTTACCCCAACACTCTCATTAGCCATTCTGTCCACAGCACAAAGAGCATATGTACCACTTGGCATATCTGCAAAGGTAGTACTTACAGGTATGATTTTCTTGAGTTTCCAGCGTTTTTCTTCCTGCTCGTACAATGTCCAAGAACGAATATCAGCAGTACCAGCAGACCAACTAATTCGACGAGAATTAGCTGTTACTCCTGTGGGTGGTGATGGAGGAGTATTATCCCCTCGCCATTCCATCCTGGGAACTAGCGCGGGGTTGACATAAAGAGCATACTCGAATTTTTCAGCAATACTTTCACGGTTTCGAGTAATAGAATCACTGCTAAAGAAAATATTACCCAGAGATAATTTAGATGCTAGGGTACGACTAATTGTGATTTGTTTAATAATTTCCTGATTTTTCCAAGCTTTACCATCCAAACGGGCAATATTATTACCCGCATAAATATGTCGTTTTTTGGGATTAATACTCGTCCACCATTGGAGTAAAGTTGGATAGCTCTGGGCTGTTTGCTCGATTCGCCAGTAAAGTTGAGGAGCAATGTAATCAACCCAACCTTCTTCTAACCATTTTTTCGCATCGGCGTATAGTACATCATAAGCATCTAAACCAACAATTCCTGCAGGTTGTCCCGGACGATAAATGCCGAAAGGACTAATACCAAACTTGAGATGAGGTTTTGCTGATTTAATTCCTTGGAATAAGCGTAAAACCATACGATTGACATTATCTCGTCGCCAATCGTCTAAATTTAGGTTACCACCATTGGCACGATAGGCCGAATAGGTTTTGCTATCGGGGAAATCTTTTCCGGAAATCGGATAGGGATAGAAGTAATCATCTAAGTGAACGCCGTCAATATCGTAACGTTCTACTACATCCATGATGACATTATACGCCCGGTCTTGTACTGCCTTTGCGCCGGGATCCATCCACAATTGATTACCCCAAGGATAAACATATTCTGGGTTAGTAATTGCCATGTGGGGATTGACATTTCGCGGTCCCTTTATAGATGTTTTGGCGCGGTAGGGGTTGAACCAAGCATGTATTTCTAAATTTCGTTTGCGACATTCTGCGATCGCAAATTCTAAGGGGTCATAATATGGGGAAGGAGCTCGTCCTTGAGCGCCAGTCAACCAAGCACTCCAAGGTTCATATTTAGATATGTAAAAAGCATCTCCTTCTGGTCTGACTTGAAGAATTACCGCGTTAAAATTTAATTTTTGCAGTTTATCAAGTATTTTAATTAATTCAGCTTGTTGTTGAGAAGCAGGAAGTCCGCTTCGGGAAGGCCAATCACTATTCCACACAGTGGTAATCCACGCACCACGAAATTCCCGATAGTGAGAAAGTTTTACGTTGTCGAGAGTTATTGATGGTTCTGGTGGTTTTTCTTTTTCTGGCGCTTTAGGTACTCCATCTGGGGGAATAACTAAGTAACGGGAAGAAATTTTGTCTGCTTCCTTCAAATAAACCAAAGCCTGATAAACAAATAAAGCTACATCCCCTCGAGTAGCAGCCAAATTGGGGTTAAGTATTTTCGTGTTTGGAAAACTACCAACTATACCTGCACGAGTTGCAATTGCTGCGGCTTTTTTTGCCCATCCAGGAATATTTGCAGCATCAGTATAAATCAGCGGTAAGGCATCAAGTAAATCGGATTCGACCCTGGTAGTCCAACCCAAACCACTAATAATTGAAATTAGGGCATTAATTCGTTTAATTCTGTAGGAAGGACGGAATAAACCACCGGGATATCCAGTAATAAAAACCGTTTCGTAAGACTTTTGAATTGCTGATATAGCCCAGTGTGTAGCTGGAACATCATTAAATGGTTGGTAATCTCGTTTTTTGGTAACTTGGGAAAAAGTCGCTGTCACAATTGCAGCAAATTCAGCACGAGTTACAGAATTATTGGGGCGAAATCTGCCATCGGGATACCCGGTTAAAATCCCACGTTTTGCTAAGGCTTCAATAAATGGACGCGCCCAATGATTATTAATGTCCGGAAACCGACTTGAAGTAGATACCATAGTTCGCTTGAGTATAGTTGTATTTAAATTAACCTTGACGCCACTTGTGCCTATGCTACCTCACTCAGTAATTTTTGGCGTCACAATGGTGTTTTAAAGTACTAATAATTTAATTCGTTTTTTTGCGTAGAAGAAATAGTGAGAAGTAAAAAATTGGGAGATTTTGGTTACGGTAACTATCTTCCCGAATTCGACCCAATATTTTCTCTAGTTGTTCTCTATAAAATGAATATTTTTAATTTAGTTGCAAGCAACAAGAATAAATTGCGTAATTAATCGCTAATTTTTATTTTTTCACACAAACTAAATCGAACGCATATTTGAGGAAATATTGATCATGAATCTTAAACTATTTACTATTAGTCTCGCGACTATCTCTACACTGGGTATTTTCAAGACTGCAGTATTAGTCCAAGCAGTTCATAATATCCCCTTAAAAATAAAATAACTGTATATTTACTTCAATCGTATTCTCAATGTGATAAATTCTTAACCGTAAATTAATAAAATTTCCTCATTCGCTAGTTAAACAATTTACAGTTAAAACACACAAAAATATACATATGAACTCCAATACTCCAGGGAAGTTGAACCGTCGTCAGTTTTTACTTTCTTCTGCACTTATGGGTGGAGGAATCATTGCGACCAATCTTATCTCAACATCAAAAGTTTTTGGTCAAGGACCAGCAATTATTACTTCTGATAAGATGCGTCCTAATATCCCCTATGGTGTAGCAAGTGGAGACATTACAAACAATAGCATTGTAATTTGGAGTCGTAGCGATCGCCCCGCTAGAATGTTTGTAGAATATTCTACTAGTGAATCTTTTCGCGGTGACGTAGAGCGTTTTAGGGGACCGCTAGCTTTAGAAAATAGCGATTTTACAGCACGTTTAAATCTAAAAAATCTACCAGCAGACGAACAAATATTTTATCGAGTAACTTTCCAGGATATTGATAACAAAAATATTTACAGCGCTCCTGTTAGTGGTAGTTTTAGAACTGCTCCCACAAGTGAAAGAGATATATTCTTTGCTTGGAGTGGAGATACTGCAGGTCAAGGATGGGGAATTAATCCCGACTTTGGTGGGATGAAAATTTACGAAACTATACGCCAACTAAATCCCGACTTTTTTATCCATTCAGGTGACAATGTTTATGTTGATGGTCCCGTTGAATCATCTGTAATATTAGATGACGGTACCACTTGGAAAAATATTACTACGGAAGAAAAATCCAAGGTAGCAGAAACTCTAAAGGAATTTCGTGGTAACTATATATATAACTTGTTGGATGAAAATGTGAGGCGTTTTAATGCAGAAGTTCCCATTCTAGTACAGTGGGACGATCATGAAGTAACTAACAATTGGTATCCAGGGGAAATTCTCCCTGCAGATGACGATCGCTACACAATAAAAGATGTTAACTTGCTCGCAAAAAGAGGAAGACAAGCATTTTTGGAATATAGCCCCATCCGATATAAAGGTAATAATCCACAAAAAACAAGAATTGACCGCTTCTTTAACTATGGTGAATTGTTAGATATTTTCATGTTAGATGAGCGCAGCTATCGTGGACCAAATACCCCTAACAATCAAACAATACAAAGTGAAGAAACAGAATTTCTGGGTTCTAGACAATTACGAAAGTTAAAAAGAAAGCTGCTTAAATCAAAAGCGACCTGGAAAATCATTGCTAGTGATATGCCCCTAGGACTAGTAGTTAGAGATGGTAGCACTAATTTTGAAGCTTGGGCAAACGCAGATGATTTAGCTTTGGGTCGGGAACTAGAACTTACTGATTTACTTAGATTTATTCAAAGAAAGAACATTCAAAACGTTGTTTGGTTAACTGCAGATGTGCATTACGCTGCAGCACATTATTACGATCCGGCTCAAGCACGGTTCAAAGATTTTAAACCTTTCTGGGAATTTGTTGCTGGACCTCTAAATTCAGGTACATTCGGACCAAATCAACTGGATAATACCTTCGGCCCAGTTGTGAAGTTTCAAAGTATACCATCAGATTTGCAACCAAACCGTCCCCCTAGTGAGGGGTTACAGTTCTTCGGTACAGTTAGGATAGATAATGATACAAAAAGAATGACAGTAACATTGCGTAATTTGGCTGGTGAGACTCTTTATAGCGTAGATTTATCGCCCGAGTAATCTTGAATATAATTTCAACCCTTCTATAATGTACCGAGCTTTAAAAGTGCACAATAGCTTAAGTAAGTAGGCAAGAAAAAAGTAAACTATGTAAATAAATATAAAATATCTGTATTTGGCTAGTAGTAGCGCTTTAGCGCTAAAGCGCGATTACAAACAAGTTATGATTTTTCTTACTAACGTACTTAGCACTACGTCATAAAGTTAAAATATCGGTGAATTTGGGAAATTCTCATCCTGAAAGACTTATATTCTCTACATAAGAAATAAAAAAAATTGATTTAGAAATATTACCTCATAAAAATAAGATAGCTGTATTGCACATATTTTTAATTAGCCTATACTTATACGGCAAAATGTAAAATATTATATCAGCGCGTGTTCCTATAATATTGATAGGATTAAGAATCAATTATGAGAATAAACGAGAAATATTAACTTGATATTTTTATTTGCTTTTTTATGCTTAAAAAAAAGCTATTTAAGGCAAAAATAAATGTGTCAATTCAGTCTTAAAGTGAGTCCATTAGACAAAATTTTGTGAATAAATTTAAATCATCCTAAATTGTGGAATAAGCAAAAATTTAGTGTAGTTAATAACATAATAATTCAGAAATAGTTTTTTATTTAAGTATTGTAAATTTTCGAGGGGATGTATCTATGTCTTTTAATACTCGCTTTAGATTTTCGTTTTTAAGAACACAAAAATTTACCGTTAGGATAGCAATTTTATTGCTCCTTTTTTCGTCGCCCTTGTTTTTCTGGAATGCTAGTTGGGGACAAAATATCACTTCTGTAAAGAGTCAGCAGAAACCAAGTAAAATACCTGAAAATTCTGAAATATCAGACAATATTAATACTGAATTAAAAAAATTCAATTCCCAATATAGCTCCTTTGAAGATAAAAAAGAAGCGATTTATGTTCTTCGAAAGTACCTCAAAGATCCAAAAAAACAGGTACGCATTACTGCATTGGATGCTTTAAGTGCTATCGGTACTGGTGCTGACGATGCTTTAGACGATCTCAAATACATGATCAAAACAGAGCAAGATCCAGAAATTTTGAGTAATGCGATCACTACAATAGGGTCAATTAATGCCACACATGCAATTTCAGAATTAATTGATGTATTCAAAGATGAAAAACAAGATTTACAAGTACGTTTATCAGCTGGTGAAGTAATTACTTATACAGAAGAAAACAAAAAATTAATATCAGATCTAATTCCTTGGCTACTGGATGTATTAAAAAATCCGAATGTAAGCGAAACCAAACTACGTATAAAGGTTGCAAAGCTTTTGTCAAAAAAATTGCATCAACTGAAGCGAAAACAATATCCAGAAGAGACTGTAGAAGTTTTAACAGAAGCACTAAAAGACCCCACTTGGCGAGTACGTAGTTATGCTGCTGACACCTTAGGAAATATAGGTTTTAATGCAGAATCTTCTATTGACCAACTTGTTGCAGCCTACAACAGAGGACGCAACAATACCATGAAAAATAGCGTAATCGGAGCTTTAGGAGATATTGGCAGTAGTAAGAGGACGAATAATAAAAGATCTTTAATGATTGTAACTAAAATGACAAACATTCTAAAAGATGAGAAGAACATAAATATATATATATTCACAAATATAACTGATGCCCTGACAAGGGTTGTTGTCAAATTAGAGCAAAACAAAACCAACCATATAAAACCAAAACAGTTAAACGGTCTAATCTCAAATTTAGAAAAAGCTCTAGTAAGTATAGAAAAATCGAACTTCAATAGTGTTTACATACAAACAGATACAGTAAATTTACGCTCTAGTCTTGAGAGGTTGCAACATCATCAAGTTATTAATGAGATTATCAAGAACCCCTCCGTATGGGGTCTCGGAGTTTATCTAATCTCTCTATTTGGGATTTTTTGGCTACGTCCTTTATGGTTGCTTAAAATTGACAAAGCTCTAAAATCTGTTGGTTATTTCAAACTGCCTGTAATTGATAAAGAGATATCTTTAAACTGGTTACTACTAACACTGAAATATCGCCCGAGAGTACTGGATGCTTGGGTGCAAGAATATCTGAAATCAGTACAAAATGAATTTGAGCAAAAGGATACAGTAAGCGACAGAAATGTTTACATTTCCATCCCTGTGGTACGTGATAAAGACAAACCTATTGCCGAACTCAAAAGCGAACATTTGCGTTCAACCTTTGACAAAAAACGAGGTTGCTTGCTAATTCAGGGTGAAGGGGGAGTTGGTAAAACAAGTCTTGCTTGTCAAATCGCCAAGTGGGCGATGTCAGATGATAAGTCACAACTCCTGTGCAAACACCGAATGTTACCAGTATTGATTGAAGAAGACTTAGAAATTTCAAATGAAATTGAAATTGAGATGGGAAAGTTAAGCAAATCACCTCTTATTGCTGCTTTGATAGATACAATCCAAGGACAATTACAAGACTTGACGGATGAAATAGAACCAGTTTCTGAAGAACTGCTCGAACGTCTCCTCAGAGAACGTCGAATTTTGGTAATAGTTGACCATCTTTCGGAGATGAACGAAACTACACGTAAGGCAATTCGACCTGAGTCTCCAGATTTTCCCATCAATGCTTTAGTTGTTACCTCTCGCTCAGAGGAAAACCTTGGTAAGGTGACCAAAACTACTCTCAAACCTCTCCGCATTCAAGGAGATAGACTGTCGTCATTCATGGAAGCCTACTTAACTCAAGCTAACAAACGTGAATTATTCACCGATACAGAGTTTTTTCAAGCTTGTAGTGGTTTATCGCAGATGGTAGGGGAACGAAATATTACCGCCCTGCTAGCAAAACTCTATGCTGACCAGTTAATTGCAACTAAAGTAGAGGGAGTTCAGCAAGTACCTTTACAGAAATCTGAAAATATTCCTGACTTAATGCTATGGTATCTTAACGAACTTAACCGCACTGTACTTAGTGACTACAGGTTAACCAATCCCACTATTCAACAAGATGCCAAAGTTATTGCTTGGGAATGTGTAAAACGAACTTTTCAACCAACAGATGCTCAAAGAGATAAGATTTTAGCTTCTCTTCAAGGTGATGACGCAGAACTTCGTCTAATTTATTTTGAAAAACGCCTGCGTATTATTCAAACTACTGATGTAGCACAAAAGAAGATCCGCTTTGCACTCGATCCCTTAGCTGAATATCTGGCTGCAATGCATTTTGTAGAGCTTTGTCAACACTCTAATAATCATCAAGAACACAATCCCTGGAATGATTTTAGTTACAAATTAAATGAAGGATTAATTAAGATAAATTTAATTAAAGGTTTTTGTGTCGCATTATATGATTACTGCCAAATTTTAGTAGAAAAAGAAGATGAACCAGTACTGGAAGTAGCTCGATTTATTCTTCAGCAATTTGAAAAGGAAAAGTCACCATTGAAACTGTTAATCAATCCTTCCACAAGTAAAAGTGATACCTCGCAAGAAAAACTCATTAGAATCAATTGAATATCAAGTTAATATTCCATTGTAATGAGAACTTACCCAGCTTTATGGAGCCGTTAATTAACCCTTCCATAAAGCTGACAAATTAATCACTAATAACTACCCACTACAGCAACATCGGTCGGAATACAAGCATTTACCAAAGGTAAGAGAGGTCCAAGCTGATCTTGTCCATTTACAGCTAGATCGCTGTGACACAAGTAAACCTTTTCCGAAACGCGAGCAAGTAAATCTCCTAAAATCATTTGTAGTCTGTTTTCTTCTGCTTCGGTTTCATCTAAAGCAGTCCAAGGTTGTCCCAATCGATGTTGTAGAAATAAGGGTGCGCCAAATAAAGTTGCAGAACCTCCCTTTGACCACAAAGGAGAACCTATATCAAGCCAAAAATGCCAGCGATGAAAACTTCTACTTGCACGGTATTGATAAATTGTTGCCAAAGTTACAGCATTAGCTGCAGGTCCCACCGGACGAACAGGAAAAGAATTTGCGGCGATCGTACCGCGTCGTAGCAGTTGAATGAATTGGGCAATATTATCTATTTCTAAATTACCTAGGTTAATGGTGGGTGAATTATTCTCGTTCTGGGAGGCTTCTATTTGTTTAATACGGGTATTAATTTCCCAGTAATGTTGAGCGGTTTCTAGTAATTCCCGCAAAGCTGCTAATTGTTCGTAAGCGGTGTATGCAATGTTAGAGAGAAATTTTTCAATGGTGCTGTATAAAAGAGATACAGGACTGGGAATTAGATGTTGTTGGTAATTGGAACGCTGTTGTTCCAACCATTGTAATATTTCATCATAGGCTTTGGTCGATCCATATCCCAGACGGTCCCATCTATTGTATGCATTAACTGGTAATAATTGAGGAACTTCAGGATGAGGTCTAAAACAGTAATCTGCAATTAAGCCAGCACGTACAGGATCTATTTCAGTAGTTAAGCCGGTATTTTCGTTATTTGCGAAAGAAGATGGGATACTTCCCTGTTTGCGACTTAAAACTACCAACATTTGTGCGATATCATTTTTGTCTACTAAACGTCCTAGACCGGGATAAACTAGGGCTAAAATTGTCAGCAAAGAACGGACTAAGGGCGAACTAATTAAAGGACGCTGATACTTGAGGGAATTAACGCAGATTCCTTGTTTGTGAAGAATTTCAATTAAAGTATAACGAGCGATCGCATCTAAACCTGGAGCAATTATGGCAATATCTTGGGGTTGAATAGACCCTGAGTCAATGACTTTAGTGATAGTTTCAGCAGTTTTTCGTAATAATTGAGCCCGGGAAGTAGTTTGGATGGATTGCACTGTCTGGGGTAAGCTTGACAAGGTCATGGGTTCAAAGACCAAATCCAGCATTGGTTTAGTTAAACTGGGAGCTAATGAGGAAAAAACTTCTTGTTCTAAGGTTTCAACTTTGCAGCGTCCTGCTAATTGAGCCATGTATTCGGGATCGGCTCCCAAACCCAAACGTACTAAACCTTCGTGGTTATAACTGAAAGCTCCCACAACCCCATTATCCAAAAGAAACTCAAATAAATTTCCCATACAAGCAGGATAATCTTGTATATCGTCTGCTAAAACAGCTTGATAACGCCTAAGTAACTGCTGTTGGTATATGGGATCGGATAATAAATACTGGTTGTACAGTTCAGTTACGATTCCATAAGTTAAAAAACCTCGTTCCAAACACCATTCACGCCAGTTTAATAATAATTCCGATGTTAGGTTTGGTTCCAATTGGATAGTATTTTCATCAGTTGCAGTAGATTTACTAATAATTTCTTCTATTTGTTTGCAGGGAACTTGACTGTAAGCTGCTAATTGTAATAAATCCAAAATTCGTCGAACCAAACGATATTCGTTAAGGCCCAGTCGACGCAAAGTTGTATCATCTAAGTGGGAACGCCAAAGTTTTGTCGCAAATTCCTGTTCTGTCTCAGGACGTAACCTGACTGGGAATTGAGCTTTTAAATTCAATGTTTGAGTTAACAAAGGCCAAAATAAAATTACCTCATCTTGAAAGAAACCTAAAGGCGTTTTAGTTCGTAATGGATATTTTCCCTGAGTTCTGCTCAGAATTTTATCTGTTAATTGCTGGCGATTATCATTATTTGCAGAAAATACTAAAATTCCCGGTTCTAACTGACCAATATCTAGCTCTTTTTGTTCATTGTAATTACTTTTTGTCAATTTTTGACTTGCATCAAATGACTTATTGTAAATTGAATTGTATTGTAGCCAACTATAAAATTCTTCTACTAAGCGAGTGCTTTTTCCACTACGACTGGAGCCAAGTACCCAAAGAGAGTTAAAAGTCACAAATTATCTCCTTGTAAATTTGTTACTATACCTCGTACATTAGTACGTTAAAAAAATAGCGAGCAATGCTCTTCTAATTTACCTAAGATGAAAAATTCTGATTGGGGACGAGAAATTTACTCTTTTCTTTTGTCAGCTTACAAAAGGTACTTAACAACTCCAGAACGTTCTCTGGAAGAAGCTTATAAAGCAGCTTTACAGATTAAAAATATCGAAGATAATTATTTTAATGGCGAAAAAATAGCCCTAGAATCCACGCAATACAGTCGTAGTATCGTCGAACTATTTGAGTCAGATTTAAAGAAACATCTCAAAACAGTAAGAATGCGGCTAACAGAATTTAAGGCTAGTCGCTTTTTCTTGAGTGAATTCAGTCAAAATGCTTTGAAAAAACAAGAAATCAAAATTCTCGAACCTGATTTCATTTTAGAAAGGTTGAGATTTATTGATGAAATCGTCGGCAAGTACAATACTATTGATGATGATACCAGCCATGAGGATCTATTAAGACAATCTAAACTCAAGCGTTCTAAGTTAGTAAAGTTTGACTCCGCGATCGCCAAAGAAAATGAACTTTCAGATTTAATAGAGCCGGAATCATCTAAAGTCGCAAGTAAAGCTGATGCGACAGGAGTTTTACCCCGTTCTATTTTAAGTACGATTAATCGCTTGCAAGTAGAGTTAAATCCCAACTCAGAGCAAGATGTTGTCAAAGATTTTCGCAGGTCTCAAAGAAGAACTTTGGTATCTGTTAGATTTTTATTATTACTAATTATTATTCCCCTCCTAACTCATCAGTTGTCAAAAGCTATTATTGTTGGACCAATTGTAGATAAATTTAGACCCCCAGAAAAGACTGAAATTTTTCTAAATTATGAGATGGAGGAAAAAGCTTTAGTAGAATTGGGAGCTTATAGAGAAAAAATTATATTTGAGAATTTTATTAAAGATGAAGCGATTTTCTCTGTTGATGAAGTAAATGAAATAGTTAAAGAAAAAGCCAGAGAAATTGCTAATGAGTATAAGAGCCAAAGTGGTAGCGCGATCAAAAATGTCTTTGCAGATATGTTTTCAGTTGCTGCTTTTGTGATATTTTTAGTCTTTAGTAAATCTTCAATAGCGGTACTTAAAGATTTCTTTGACCACATAGTTTACGGTCTGAGTGATAGCGCGAAGGCGTTTATTATCATTTTGTTTACAGATATCTTTGTTGGTTTCCACTCACCCCATGGATGGGAAGTAGTTTTAGAAGGAATTTCTCGTCATTGGGGATTACCTGCTAGTCACGATTTTATATATTTGTTTATTGCAACTTTTCCAGTAATTTTGGATACCATATTTAAGTATTGGATATTCCGTTATTTAAATCGAATTTCACCTTCTGCGGTTGCAACTTATCACAATATGAATGAATAAAGAATCAGGAGTCAGGAGTCAGGAGTCAGGAGTCAGAATAGTGCGCAATAGCGCACCGCTTTGCTAACAGAAGTCAGAAATCAGGAGTATAATCGTTTTGATAATAGACTTTCAGCTTTTAAACTGTACCTTACTGACTTGTAAGCCGCATAAATACTTAAACATGTTAGTGACGGCGCGTGCGCTGCTTAATAATAGATAAAGTCTCGGGATCGTTCTTCCAACCACTGACTAACTCTTCAACTGCTGCACGTCGAACGCCCCAATTTTCGTCACCGGTAGCGCGCTGCTTCAGCCAAATCAGAGTCTCAGGATGATCTTTCCAAGCATGAGCGACTTCCTCTAACGCTATGCGTCTGACCTCAGGGTCAGGATCGGTGGTAGCGCAATCTTTCACCCATGTAAAAGTATCTGGATGTTCCTTCCAACCGTGGGCTAATTCTTGTATCGCTACACGTTTGAGATCGGTATCACCCAACATGGTAAGTTTTTTCAACCATCTTAAAGTTTCGGGACGCTCCTTCCAACCACGGGCTAATTCTTGTACTGCTACATGTTGTACGCGATAATCATCAGTGGTAGTAAGCTTTTTCAGCCACCTTAAAGTTTCAGGTTCATCTTTCCAAGTATTAGTAATTACTTTAATTGATTGAGTAATAATCTTTCTAATTTTGTTATTATTTTCTTCGGCATGGGGATTGATTAATATCTTATAAACACCATAGTCAATTAATTTTTTAAGTTCAGATAATAATTGGTTACCGATAGATATAGTTACCTTGCGATTTCTCACTTCTGCCAAGCATTCAGCAGCCAAAATCAGATTGACAAAATTCTCTTTTTCTCCACCAGATATTTTCATTAAATATTGAATGATTTGCACCACAAATTTGGCATCAATCATTCCTGCAATTAAGCGTAAAACTTCGTGCCAAGATTCATCCATCCAGTGTTTACCAAACACCTGTATTTTCAATTTTTCAATACTTAAAGTTTGGGTTTCTTTAAATTGCCAGACAAATTCCCAAGCACAGAAATATTCTAAAAATGTCCGATGTACAAAAGCATAATAATCTGCACCTAGGTAACATAGCATAAAATTACGGGTTCTAAGTCTATCAATCATTAACTTAGCTGCCGATCTAGGTTTATCAACTTCTATACTTGTTAAATAATCTTTGAGAATCTTTTCTAGATCGCTTTCTTTAATTAAATTACCAGCTAAACCCTTATCGCTAGTTTGCATAAAATAAGCAACGGTACGCAACATTGCTTGTTTATCTTTAGAATCAATTGTTTTGGGATCTAATCTTTTATCTTCAACTAAAGTACGTTCCACATCCCACTGATGCAAGAGCACCCGAGAAGCTTGATTATAAAGTTCTGCTCTGTCCCTTGGTAATTCTTGATTGCGATTGAGAATTGCCATCATTGTTAACAATAAGGGATTTCCCGCTAACTCTTGAATTGCTGCTGAGTTATCAATTCCTGAAAGTAATCTTTGTTTTTTTCTAATTTTATCTACTTCATCATTAAAGGTTAACTCATGCCAACGCTCAATAAAATCTTGAATTTGTTCTGTTTCCAAATCTTGCAGCATGAAGTGTTTAAACTCAGCATCTTGCAATCTTTGGGGTTTATAACCAATAATCCGAGAAGTAACAATAACCTGCACTTTAGGATAGTCATTTGTGAAGTGATGAATATCGGTAATTACATCTTCTCGTTTACCAGGATCGAAAACCTCATCCAAGCCATCAAACATTACTAAGACGTTACCTTCTTGTAGCTGTGTTTGTAATTGATGTTGATTGAGGTGATGTACCACACCGCTACATTTATGGAAAAATTCAAGGAAGTTATTACACTCCCTATCATCCCTTCGGCGCATATAAATGCGTAATTCAACTAATAGTGGGATTGGTTGTTCAATTAAATTACTTAAAGGTGATTCAGCCCAACTTAATGCTAAGTATTGCAAAAAAGTAGATTTGCCAGAACCTGGATCGCCTAAAATAACTATAAACTTATTATTTTGTTTATTATTAGTTATTTCTAAAATGGAACGTATAGGTTGTTCAAAATATTTTTTCTTATAATGTTCTAAATCTTTTTCTTCAATTCCTGATTCTGCTTGCTGATTTTCTTGCAGTCTTCTCAAATGCTCTTTAGGAATTTCGTGCAACTGCGGTAAGATTGAATGTATTTCCCTAACATTCTGCACAATAAACATTTGCCATAACTTTAATTCGTTATAGGCATAACCGCTAGTATCTAGACTTTCTAATTTTAATTTTTTGTATCGCTTTCTGATTCCTCCTTGATATCGCTGCAAATCGAAATCAGGAATTATTCCAGTAGTTTCTTTTGTATATTTATTAATGGATTCGATATTTTTCGAGTCAAGGATTTCCCTGAGTTTATCTGAATCTCTGATGATATTTTTTACTTTTTTGAAATAGGGTTTAGCAATTCGTTTCCATTCAAAATCCTCTGGTAATTCTGGTAACTCTAGCTCATACCATTTTCTTTCTAATTTCTTGGTATCCAAGGTTTTCCGTTCATACTCAAAAGCACTTCCTAAAATCTCTTTAACATCGCGATCGCAAATAAATATCTTAAATGGTTGGATAAACTGCTGCAATTCTTTATCTTCAACTTCTGCGTATTCCAACTCCTGTTGTACTAGTGACAAAAATGCATTTAAAGCTTTACCAGCAGCAATATCTATATCTTTTCTGTGTAAAAAATCAAGGGGATTCGTCGAGAGATTTTTAAATAAGTCTTTAGCCCAATCCTTAGCTGCATTCTTTGCAATATTTCCCAACTCTTTTGCTAAATCTTCCAAAATAGGCTTAAAAACAAAGCCCGCAGTCTGAGTGACTCCCCAAAGTAGTAACAAATCCATAATTATAATTAAACTTGTTAACTGTTAATTATGAGTATAGTTGTAAATTTTGTAGTCAAATATAACATCGACTATAAAATTTATTTGTGAGGAGTAATCCTCATTGGGGGAACTACAACCACGCCACATGCTACAACGGGGGGAACCCCCGCAACGCAGTGGCTCCCGCCACATGCTACAACGGGGGGAACCCCCGCAACGCAGTGGCTCCCGCCACATGCTACAACGGGGGGAACCCCCGCAACGCAGTGGCTCCCGCCACATGCTACAACGGGGGGAACCCCCGCAACGCAGTGGCTCCCCTGTATTCCCTCAGAAAAAGCATTGGGAACTACTTTTCTTATGATATTTCCACTTCCATTACAATCAGCATTTATCAAGATTCCTTCTAGACTACGAAATAATCCGCGTTTAACTCTTTTACCTTTATAATTTAGTTATTTAGATAAAGGTTCTTCGTCAATAAATGAACATTTGGAAGTGTAACTTTCCTCTGTAATAATTACTTTGATTCCGATTAGTTTTGCTTTATACTTAAGCATTGAAATAAATCGGTCAAAAGGAATTGATACGAAGTTCTGATTGTTGCGTTTACCAAGACCGATTGATTGTTTCCACTTATCGTTATGACCAATTATCAGTGTCCCAATTTGGTTTGCTGCCAGATAATCAATGATTAAACGACTTGACTTATGGAGATAATCATAAATCTTGAAATTTCTTTTACGAGTCAGATTTTGGATTTGGTGAGATGTTTTGTGTTTACTCGGTAATAGAGATTGTAACTTACTACGTATTTTATGATAGTAAGCATTGATTTTATTTAATGGTTTACCATTTACTAATATTGGTTTAAAGCCTTTGATATTAGATGTTACAGCTGCCAGGTTATTTAATCCGATATCAATCCCGGCGATACCATCGCTTGTATGAATTTGTGGCTCTTCCAAACGTTTATAAACAACTTCAAATACGTAATAACTTCCTTTAGGAACTAATCTTACTTGACGAATTTGATTTACATTCGTAGGAATAACAATGTTAGTCTTGGAGGGCTTTATCTGGGAATGTTTTAGATATTTCTTACTGATTGCTTGGATGGTATAAATACAAGGAAAGCGCCCATTTGTTTTATGAAGATAAGATGGAATACGTGGAGAACAGAAGAATTTTTCTGGTTCTTCCTTATATGAAGCTAAAGAGCTAAAAAATCCTTGCCATGCTTCATGTAATCGCATCAATATCTGCTGTGCAACTTTTGCTGGTA
>NZ_LMTZ01000045.1 GCF_001456025.1 Mastigocoleus testarum BC008 | reverse complement strand
ATATTCTACGACACATGCTCTACTTTTGTTCCTTCTTCTTTTTTCTTCTTACCCCGACTTACTGAGCGGATACCAATTAAAGTACCTAGGATAATTTTTGAGACTTGTATCAGCAATACGAATACTGCAAGTCTCTATAATCTCAATAACATCGCACTTAGGAATAAATACTTATATAAAAGCCAAATCATTCCTTGAGGAAATATATCTTAATGAAGAAGTATTACCTCTATGCATGTGCTACATCTTATAAACGGACGAGGAGGGATTCGAACCCCCGACACCGTGGTCCGTAGCCACGTGCTCTAGTCCACTGAGCTACACGTCCTTGCCTTACCGGATATAAGAGTATCACATCTACACGCCATGACGCAAGAAAAAATTTTCGATAATTCTCCAGCTTTAAGTCATCTAGATCATTTGGGACAATCTCAAATGGTGGATGTCTCCAGTAAAATCCCCACAGTTCGCCAAGCAACAGCAGTAGGTAAAGTCAAGATGCACATAGAAACTTTTGGTGCAATTCAGGCTGGAAATGCTCCTAAGGGAGATGTTTTAGGTACTGCGAGACTTGCAGGGATTATGGCTGCAAAACAAACTGCCAACCTTATTCCTTTATGTCATCCTTTACCGCTACAAAAGGTTGAAGTTAAAATTAATCCCCAACCACAACTACCTGGTTACGAAATTCAAGCCACAGTCAAAACTAAGGCTGAAACAGGAGTCGAAATGGAAGCTTTAACTGCTGTTTCTGTTGCTGCTCTTACTCTCTACGACATGGCAAAGGCTTTAGAAAAGTCAATTCAAATTGGATCTATTCATTTGGTAAGCAAGACTGGGGGAAAATCGGGTGATTATTTGCGCAAATGTGATGAATGAATTAAGAATCACATCCTTAAAAGGAAAATCATAAAGGTTTATTCAAGATTTTTGACTCCCCAAGGCTTAATAATTTGTGTATCTGAGGACTTGCATAATCTGCTGTCAATTAAATTTGACAAAAAAATAAAATTTGGCAAAACCACCCCAAAGCAGTTCTTGACAAAAATTATTCACCTAAATTAAGTTCATCAGAATGAGTCAAAAATCGAATATAAGTTCCTCACGCACAGCAGTTCTTGATGCAGCCGAGCATTTATTTGCCTCTCAAGGCTATGGGGCTGTGACCCTAAAAGATATAGCTAAGAAACTTGGCATTAAACAAGCTTCCCTCTACTACCATTTTCCTGGGGGAAAAGAAGATTTATTTGTTGAAGTTATGCTGCGTCATTTAGAGCGGCGAAGAGTAACTTTGGAGCAAATTATTGCAACCGAATCCAAAAGTCTAGAAGGTTGTTTAGCTGAGCTAGCAGCATGGCTTTGGGAGCAACCCCCCCTGAATGCTAACCGTATTATTCATACCGACCTAACAGAGATTAATGCTCAAAAAGCAATTGAAATTGAGCAAGCAATTGGTCGTTGCGTTCACGCACCTGTAGAAAAATTATTTGCACAATACCAACCGCAGTTAAGAGGAGACCCAGGTTTTATTGCGGGTATTTTTTTGTGTGGTGTTGAACCCTTACCGACTGTCCAAAAATACGGTAACAAAACCAAAGACGAAATGATTGCTGAGTTGATAAGCCTAGTACTTTATGGGGCTTTAATTCAATAATTCATTTTTCGATAGATTGCATAAGATTATCTGAAATAGTTTAGGTTGCAAATTGTTAAGAAAATATGTACATTTTAAATATTGCCTACCTATTTTTAGGTAAGTAATTCCGTAAATTCCGGAGTATAAACCTAAGCTATTTTTTATCAAAAATCATTGTCCACTCCCTGGAAAAATTAATGTGGCAATAGTTCCGATTTTTAATTGCATCCTTGGCGATTTTGGGGAATTTGGTGCTAGTTTTCAATGCTAAAGCTGCAACAAGTAACGATTTGAAAATTACAGTTGATGGCTTGAAAAAGCAGCAAGGGCAAATTTATTTCAGTAACTTGAGTTTGCAGACAGGATATCTTATTTTTTCCTAGAGGATAAACATCAATGAGAAATCAAACATTTGTGCATCTGTTGGGTAAAGCATTTGCTGTTGCAACTTTCGCGAGCCTTAGTGTCGTGGTAAATATTCCAAATTATGCAGAGTCTTTCGCCACTCCCAAAACTTCAAGTACTAAAACTTTAGGTACTGTAGTATCCCAAACAAATCATGGAAATAGCACTATTGTTGACATTGCTGCCTCAGACTCCAATTTTCAAACTTTGGTAACAGCAGTAAAAGCTGCAGATTTGGTAAAAACACTATCCGGCGATGGTCCTTTTACTCTTTTTGCACCTACAAATGAGGCTTTTGCTGCTTTACCAAAGGGGACTCTAGATAAATTACTCAAACCAGAAAATAAAGAAACCCTGCAAAAAATTCTCACTTATCATGTTGTTTCCGGTGCTGTTGAGTCCGGTGACTTGAAATCTGGTGATGTAGACACCGTGGAAGGTAGCTCTGTCAAGGTTCAAGTCAAAGATAATGGGATTAAAGTAAATAAATCTAAAGTCATCAAGGCAGATATAAAAGGTAGTAATGGCATCATTCATGTCATCGATAGAGTACTTTTACCTGCCGATTTGAAATAGTTGAGTTTGCTTGTGGCGGAAGTTGCTGTTGACCATAAATTTGCATCGAGGATAACGACAATTCCACAAAAAAAATTAAAATAAGGCATATAGCTTAGTTAGTGCAAGTCTACAGTAAAAATTTATGCCTCCTCGTTGGCCTCGCAAACCCGACCGTAAAGATCCAGATTACCGCAAACTAGATGACCGGATGAATTTTGCTGTTCATGTGGCAATATTCGCCGTTACTAATTCTGGTTTGTGGTTTTTTCATAATTTGCAAAAAGCAAACTGGGAATGGTTACCTTGGTTAACACTTGCTTGGGCTGCTATTTTGTTAGTTCATTTCATTTACATTTCGGCGATCGCTGACTACTCAACAGACGCTACCTAGATTACCCCCAGATGAGGAAATTTATTAGCATCATCATATTCAGATGATTGTTACTTGGGATAGCAAAGTTGGCTGAGTAGTTAAGTCATAATCAACCAGCATAAATTTATTCCTTATTATTTGGGGTTATTCTAATGGCTAATACAACGGAACTACTGGAAGCTTTAGCAGCAGAAATTGGCGAAAATGTTTATATAGATGTCGCAAAATGGCATCTTTATCTTGCGAATGCCAAACTACATACGATTGTTGCCGAACAAATGTATTCTTTAATTACCGATAATTCACTAAGTGAGAATCGGGTTAAAGAAGTTCTCGGAAATATTTCTGTTAAAATCGGTGCTGGAAAAAAAGAAATTGCCTTACTTGATTTTCTACCATCCCAATGCTTGGTAGAACTTATGGAAATTCTAGAAAAGTTTCAGCAGGAAATGTAATTATTCTTATTATCCTTTAGAGATAATAAAGATAAGGAGACAGATATATCAAAGTGATGTAGTATATCCATCTGATTGATTAATAAATAAGCATACAATCAATCAACACATTTAGTTGCGATCAAAGTGCTACTGACTAAATTTGGCACTTTGATCGCAGCTATAAATATAATGGGAATCAATCTATTCGGTATTACAAAACTATGAAAATTAGAATCTACATCTACTCATAAATTTATTAAAATTCTCACAAAACAAAATAAAACATAAAGACAACTAAAATCTAAATTTTCAGATACAGACACCCAAGCGAATATCTAATATTTCATTGATTGGTACAGTAAAAGTTCACTAAACACTAATTATTTTATTTAAAAACATTAAAAAATAATATATCAGCTGAATACGTAAATATAATTATTAAATTTAACAGAGAATAATTGGTTATTAAGAAGCCACAAAAAAATGTGGTGGTTTAGAAAAATATACAAGTAAGTCAAGCAAAATATTGTGATTGATTTCTTAGTAAAATCACAATTATCTTACGCAACATCTTCAAAGCCTGGTGTGTAATTGATACCAGCACTTAAATTAAGCTTTCCTAACAATAGAAATTATATTAAAGCAAGGGTTTTCAACAATAATGTTTTATCATCAGTGAAATATCCACCCTCTTATAGAGAAAGCTCAGTCTTCTAGAGGATGTCAAAATTTACAAAGTTTTATTCATATATCAGATTTGTCACCAGTTTGTCCCAATCAACCGATTAAGATGAAGCACGTTTTTTAATTGTAAATAAATAGTTGTAAATTATGATGCTCCCGTATTCCAAGGGTTATCTACAGGAGAAATAAATATATGTTGTTCAGAACCATGGTTGGGCGAGTTTTAGTTGGTAGTCGTATATCGATTATGCTCGCTGTAGTTTGTTCTTTATTGGCAGCAATCACACTCTTAATATACGGTGCAAGGGAAACTTTTGCTACTATTGGTCATGCGATAACTGCAAATGAAGTATCTAGTAAAGAAGCAAAGTTCTTGATTTTATCATTTATTGAAATCATCGATTTGTTTCTCCTTGCAACGGTGTTATATATCACCGGAGTTGGGCTCTATGAGCTTTTTATTGATAATCGTATTAAGGTTCCTAGTTGGTTAGCTATTAATAATATTGAAGACCTAAAAGACAAGCTTGCTAGTGTAGTAGTTGTTAT
Source organism: Mastigocoleus testarum BC008 (assembly GCF_001456025.1). Lineage (GTDB taxonomy): Bacteria > Cyanobacteriota > Cyanobacteriia > Cyanobacteriales > Nostocaceae > Mastigocoleus > Mastigocoleus testarum. The sequence continues at coordinate 170,896 of NZ_LMTZ01000045.1, read as the reverse complement.
TTTAGGTGTCGTATTCCTAGGACAAGCGGTTAAGTGGGAAACTGGAACGGAAATATTACCTTTCGGAATAAGTGTGGCTTTAGTTATTACTGCTTTAACCTATTTCTTGAGTGAAAAACAGAAAACTGAAAAAAAAGTAAAACCAAATAATCATAAAATTGACAATCACAAACTTGACCATCATCAAATTGAGAGCACTAATATAGAAGCAAATTAAAGCTTTAGTACTCATCCAGTTAATGCGGTTAGTATTCCAAAAATGTCGTGGGCGCTAAATAAGCCCAACTTTAATTTTATCTGTGTTCCTGTGTTCCCTTTTTAGATCGGTTTTACGTGCGTCTACGACAATAAATTTGGAGAAATGATTAAACTATTGCATCTTCTACTATGTCTTTATTGTCGCTGGAAGAAAAGAATTTTTGTGTAGTCCAATAAGTCAAAATATGAGAAAGTAAACCTAAAGGACCTGCAAATAAACAAAAAGCTAAAGAATGAGCAGTCCAAACTCCAGTTCTCCGACCTTCTAAATAAATATAACGTCCGACAAATAAATCCATGACTAAAAAGTGAATCCAACCAGTAGCAGCAGCTTTCTCTTCAGCAAAAAACTTTGCAATATCTACTAATTGAGGGTTGGATAAAGCTTGGGCATTTTCTGGTGTAATACTAATAATAAACAGATATAGATAAGCTAATGCCAAAGGTATAAAAGCAATATAAGATTTCATCACCTTTTGTGTAATTTCCCACTTTGGCAAGAAAATCATTAATACCCAAAATGGTAAAACAAAAACATTGGCGATGTTAAAGATTTGAGTTACAGGCATAAAAATAAGTGTAAATTTGATGTAAGAGTATCAATTCTATCTTGCTAGTAAATTTGCAATAGCCTAGGATTGCAGTAATAAAATTGCAACATGAGATTACAACAAGTTAGGGACAGTAACCTTGGGTTTATCTATATGAGACTACAGATAATCTCAAGGCTACTGTCCCTAAGATTTATTATTTCACATATTTATGTTTGGATAGCCTAGTCTGCTGTAGCTAATTCTGTGCTACCGCGAGAACGTCTTCGAGTCAAACTATTGAATAGCATGACCCCGATAGCTTTGATTAAATTACCTTCCAACTCTTCAAACATTTTCATGTTCATCCCGAAAGCTGCATTTGCTTCATCAACAATGCGCTCGTCAGTTGCTTCGTCAACAGGTAACTCATCTAAAGTTTGACGATACTGTTTCTTAAAAGCTTTTTCGTCAGTTATGTGCTCGAATTCATAAAAAGCTGTACCTTCTCCATCAGAAAGATTCATTGCTGTTACAGCAATATTTTTCAGAATCTGTCCACCGGATAGATCGCCCAAGTAGCGAGTATAAGAATGAGCAACTAACAATTCTGGCTCTGTTGCGGATATTTCCCGAATACGCTGAACATATGCTTCTCCCGCTGGAGATAGTTTAATTTCCTCTCTCCAATTGGAACCGTAGTAGTAATTAAGGTCGGTTTCTAAAGTATGCTTGCGATGTAGTTGTGGAAAATCTATCTTTGCAACAATTGGATGATCTTTATGCTTTGCCATCTCCTCTTCCATCGCTGAGTAGATGAAGTAAAAATTAGCTACTAGTTTTTTATAAGAGTTTTTCTCAACTACTCCCCTTAAAAAACATTTGACAAATCCAACATTCTCTGCCATTGTGTGGGCTTTTTTAGTGCCAACACGTAGTTTGCTTGCTAAATTGCTACTCATCCTAATTTTCCCAACTTTATAAATTTGATAGTTTGATTAGTTGCCTAAATCTTGATTTACCAAAAAATAAAAAACCTACTAATTTTTTACATTAGAGCTATTTGATGAGAATTTTTGTTAAAAATATTTAAGAAGATAATTGTTATTTCAAAATTTTCCCAAAAAATATCCTTATGCAAAGTTGATGAGATAATTGGTAGTGAAGACATTTTTAACTTTTCGATCTGAGTAACAGTTCTAAAAGAAAATTAACCTTTAGCAAAATATGCAATTTGAAAAGTGCATTTTATATAGATTATCGCTAAGAAATATATTCCCATAACGCTCATGAATACATAGAAATTTTTGATACTGAGTGCTTTAAAAAATAAAAATTAATAACTGCTATATTAAACTAGTGTTTATACGTACAATTTTATTGTATTATTTTATTTGTATAAAAAATAATTTTTAGTAATAAATTCTGATGAAGTTTGTAAAAAGTCCTGACCAAAAGGTAATCCAGGGGAATTGTTGGAAGAGCTTTAAAGTGATATTCTCCAGTTTGACTGTGTGGAGCGTAAAAACCTATGGTCTCATCTATAACTCGAACTTCAGATATTGGTGGAAACTCTGCTGTTAAGTCTGATAATTCTCATAACTCAGTGTTTAACTCGTTGATACTGCCAGTAACACCTCTGTTTGGTACAGATGGTATCCGTGGCAAAGTGGGAGAAATATTAAGTGCTCCCCTAGCTTTGCAAGTCGGCTTTTGGACAGGTGTTATATTACGCACCCATACCCAGGAGCTAGGTCCCGTCATTCTCGGACAGGATTCTCGAAATTCTGGAGATATGCTAGCAATGGCTTTGAGTGCAGGTCTAGCAGCTGCAGGAATAGAAGTTTGGTATTTAGGGTTATGCCCAACTCCTTGCGTTGCTTACCTCACCAGTGTAACTGCTGCTATTGGTGGTGTGATGATCTCTGCAAGTCATAACCCGCCCGAAGACAATGGAATTAAAATTTTKKKTGATGRTGGAGTAAAGTTATCGAAAAACTTGCAGGGTGAAATTGAAGCTGGACTCCGTGGTACTGGAAATTCTATCTCTAGCACTATTGTAACTGCTTGCGGAYGTCATTACCCGCGTCCGGAACTAGTAAAAGACTATACAGGGGCCTTAAAAGCACCTCTGCATGATATAGTTAACTTTGCAGGGATGAAGATTGTTTTAGATGTCGCTTGGGGTGCAGCGGTAGGTTTAGCACCTTCGATATTTGAATCGATGGGAGCAGAAGTTGTGTGTCTGCACAGTGAACCCGATGGTAACAAAATCAATGTCAACTGCGGTTCTACTAACTTAGGAATTCTCCAGCAAGCTGTTCTAGATAACCAAGCAGATATTGGATTTGCCTTTGACGGAGATGCAGATCGCGTATTAGCTGTTGATAATCTTGGACGTCCAGTTAATGGCGATTATATCCTTTACTTGTGGGGATGTAACTTACAGCAAAATAAAAATTTACCTCATAATCTAATAGTTTCCACCGTGATGGCAAACTTGGGTTTTGAAAGGGCTTGGAATCAACAAGGTGGTAAATTAATTCGTACCGCAGTAGGCGATCAACATGTCCAAGCAGAAATGTTACGAACTGGTGGAATGTTAGGTGGCGAACAATCCGGTCATATTCTGTGTCGACATTACGGTATCACTGGAGATGGTTTATTAACTGCATTACATATGGCTGCTCTAGTTCGTTCAGCAAAAGTTTCACTTTCCGATTTAGTAGATAACAGCTTTGAGACATATCCGCAAATTTTGCAAAATGTATATGTCAAAGATAGGGATAAACGTGCTAAGTGGCAAGAATGTCAAACTCTGCAAGAAGCAATTTCTCATGCTGAAAATGCTATGGGAGATGCTGGTAGAGTTTTAGTTCGCGCATCAGGGACTGAACCAGTCATAAGGGTAATGGTGGAAGCCGAAGATCTGGAAATAACTCAGCATTGGACGCAGGAATTAGTTTCAATAGTTCAGCAACAACTTGGGGAATAGTGGTACTTCAGTATTAAATTCTGTTAGCTTAAGTATTTTTGCTAACACCTATTAAGGTTAGAGCGGTCAGAGAATTTTTTAATATCTCTTTTGGCGATGCAAATCATTGGGTCAGTATTCTGAGTATTATTTATCTGTTATCTTCTACTTTATATTACTGAGAATAAAAAATTGGAAGAAGTTGCATTCAAATGCAGTAATTTGCCTACAGCGCTTTTAAATATTGCCATTTGGCCTTTAGCTGTAAGTATTTTCTCTTTGAATGTAACTTAATTCGGGGTTTTTCTTTGAGATAAAAATAGGTTAAAAAGATAACAAGATTTTTACTTTACTCAAAATACTCTGTTAGAAGCACCGCAAGGAGCAACTACAGAACTTGACCATTACGGTCAGGGTTACGCTAACAGGACTCAGTACTGACCCCCAATGTTAAAAAACAAAAAGAAAAAAAAATCTACAAAAAAACAGCAAAAACCAGAAACTCCAACCCTTAGCCTTAAAGAAAAGTTAGCTCAAAAGCGTAAGGCTGCAAAAGCACGAAAAGAATTAACTAGTCTGCTAAGTACCGCCATCGGTGGCGGTGTTTTTTTAGGGGTAATACTTTTTTTAGTGGCTGGAATAAAGTTAGCACTTCCTGGGATGATGGCGGTGATAGTACTAACCCTTTCCTATAAGTATCCATTTCCGGCGTTGTATGTTTTCATGATTTATGTACCTTTTGGGGGAACTATTATTTACTTGTTGGGTAACTCTCCAGTCTTACAACTAGCCAAAGATGGTTTTTATCTTCCCGCCGTAATTGCAATTTGGCAAAATACCCGCAAGCAAAGAATGCCTTTTCTGATTCCCCAAGGAATTAAAACACCCTTATTTATTTTGTTAGGTTTGTGTTTGCTGACTCTGTTATGCGTTAATGGTTTGCAGCAAATTAGTCCTCCTCCACCCAAAGCTTTTGCACCTCCGACTAAAGAAATGCCTTTGGGTATGGGTATTTTAGGTTTAAAAGTATTCTTAGGTTATTTACCCTTAATTACTTGTGGATATTATCTGATTAAAAATAAGCGAGATTTTTTATTTTTATCGCGTTTGCAAGTGTCTTTAATTCTTGCTTGCTGTGTGTTGGGACTCATTCAACGGGTCATGTTAGAAGTTGGGATATGCCAAGGTACAAGGGGAGTAGTAGGCGGAGCATTATTTAAAGCAACTCTTGATGCGCGTTGTTTTATTGGTGGTTCTTTAGTTTTTAGCCCGGGTTTTATGATTCGTCTTCCGGGTACTTTTGTTGCTCCTTGGCAATGGGGATGGTTTTTAATTTCCAGTACATTTTTTACCTTTGCAACTGGTTTTAGCGATCCTTCTATTCTATGGCGTATTTTTAGCTTAAGTTCTTTGGCATTAGTATTTGTTAATGCTGTAATTTGCGGTCAGAGAATAGCTTTAGCATTAGTTCCAACTTGTTTTATTTTATTATTGTTGTTGACCGGCCAACTTTCCAGTCCTAAAAGATTTATTCCTATAATGGTTGGACTAGTATTAATTTTGGGAGGTGCGATCGCCAGTAATCCCGAAATTATTCTATCTAGCTTGGATAGTTTTATTGGTCGTTGGGAAGCTTCACCACCTTACGAGTTTATTACTAATCAGTTTCACGAAGTATTACATTTTCTAGATCGAGATGGAACTCCCTTAGGTATGGGTTTAGGTAGAGCTACCAACTCAGCGAGAATATTAGGTAAAACTAAACTTCTAGAAACTTATTATCCTAAAATTATGTACGAAATTGGAGTATTTGGGGCTTTAGGATTTCTAGCATTAGTAACAACCCTGACAATAATTTGCTTTCGGACATATCGTCGTATAAAAAACCGTATTTTCCGTGGTTACGCATCGGCTTTATGGGTGTTTATATTATTTATTAGTTACAACACTTACTACTATCCTCTCGATGTCGATCCAGTCGCTGTTTATTACTGGTTTTTCGCAGGTATTCTCTTGAAACTACCAGAAATAGACAAAATAGAACAACTCAAACAAGAACAAGTAAAACCAGGAAAAAATCAAAATAAGAAGGGGAAGAAAAGGTTCAAATAAAATCTCATTTTCACATGCATAAAATTTAAAGCCATATATTAATAAATCTAAATCAAAAGCTTTAAATGATAAACTCTAAAAAAATAAATTTTCAATATTTAAACTGGCATTAATAAATCACATTAGATTTATAAAATCAATTTATTAAATAACAATCTATAAATCAATAACTTAAAATTGAAACAATATGAATTTACCATTTATATCCGTAGTAATACCAACATATGGTCGTGAAGAGGCATTAAGAAATAGCATTCTTGATGTCCTTAAACAAAATTACCCCAAATTTGAAGTTTTAGTTGTAGATCAAACGCTAAATCATCAGCCAGAAATTCAATCTTTTTTAGAAGAACAAACAGCACTAAATAAAATTAAATGGTATCGCTTGAATTGGGCTAGTTTACCTGGAGCTCGTAATTATGCAGTAAGGCGTTCAATAGGTGAGATTATTTTATTTATTGATGATGATGTCGAACTGGAATCCGAATTTTTAGCAGCTCATGCAAAAAATTATATTGATAAACCCCAAATCGGAGCAGTTGCTGGAAGAGTTTTTGACCGAATGAAAATAGCAGACTCAGCTGAGGGGAAAACTCAGGGAGATAAAAAAACTGCTTATAAAACAATAGATTATTTACCTCCTCAAGCAATGGATCCTGGTATTGCTTGGTATTACATTGATTTGGTACATACAATCAAGCCCCAGCAAGTTTTAACAGCAAGGGGTTGTAACATGTCTTTCCGACGCGAAATATTTACTGAACATGGGCTCAAATTTGATGAAAGATTTCGTGGTAGTGCTGTTCGAGAAGAATCAGATTTTTGTCTGCGTTTACGACAAACTGGATATCATATTTGGTACGACCCAGAAGCGCATTTAGTACATTTGGGGGAAGAGACAGGTGGTTGTCATGATATTAGTATGCGTTCCCTCAAGTATCAATTAACTTTTTATCACAACCATTTTTTGATGGGTTTAAAAAACCTGAATATAAGTCAAGCACTTCGTCTCTATGCAAGGTTATTTGATTGTCATGTTCTTGGACGTCCTCCCTGTCATAAAAGTACTTCACCACTTAAAATTCTTACTCGCTTTATCTTTTATGTTCTAGGTTTTATGAAAGCATTGGGGACTTATATTAAATCGTTATGGAATGATGGTCAAATATACACTAATTTGGATCGAGAATATGTATAACCAAAATATTGTCTATCCAAATTTGGATTATATTTTGCGACATAATTGAACTGGCTATTTTTAATAATTAATAAATTAGAAAATAAAATAAATAGAGAGGCAACTAGAGAATATATAAATCAGGTGATTAGACCCATGGCTAATTACTTGTCATCAGCTATTTTCTAATTATTATATGACGCTGTTGTGTCACACTTTACTAACGCCAATAGCTAATCTCCAAGATATAAATGAAAATATTAGTAGCAAGTCATACTTATATCGTTAATCTGAATAGTGAAAAGCTACGAGCTTTATCTAAATTAGCACCAGATATTGAAGTAATAGTTGTAGTACCAAAACGTTGGAAACCTGGTGGAGTACAAAAAAAAATTATTGAAGCTCAATATTATGAAGAAGATTCATTTCGTATAGTTCCCATTACTAACTTCAGTCAAAATCACCAAGGTTTGTTAACATTTGGAACCGATTTAATTCAACTTATCCGTAAGTTTAATCCTGATATTATTCAAGTAGAGCAAGGTTCGAGGGGATTAGCTTATGCAGAAATGATTACTTTAAATAATTTATTAGGAATAAAAGCAAAAAATATATTCTTTACCTGGTGGAATCTCCCATATCAGTTAAATTTACTAGCTAGTTTATTAGAAAAATATAATCTCAAATATAGTCATGGAATTATTTCTGGAAATCAGGATGGAGCAGAAATTCTTCGTCAGCGTGGTTATCAAGGTTTAATTAAAGTGATGCCGCAATTAGGTGTAGATGATACATTATTTAAACCTAATCTACAGCCAGAATTAAAACAACAATTAGGTGTTACAGATAAAGATTTTATAATTGGTTTTGTTGGTAGATTTGTTCAGGAAAAAGGGATACTAACATTACTCAAATCTTTAATCAGTATCAAGGATAAACCTTGGAAGTTTTTATTACTAGGAAGAGGTGAATTAAAATCAGAAATTATCAGTCAAGCTAAGGAAAATAATATTCAAGACCGAATAATTTTAGTTGAAAGTGTTCCCCACCACGAAGTTTGTAACTATATCAACTTAATGAATACTTTAGTTCTACCTTCTGAAACTACGTATAAGTTTAAAACTTTAACTTCTGTAGGTTGGAAAGAACAATTTGGTCACGTAATTATTGAAGCAATGTCATGTCAAGTACCTGTCATTGGTTCTAATTCTGGAGAAATACCTCATGTAATTGGTGATGCAGGTTTGGTATTCCCAGAAGGTGATGTCAAAGCACTTGCAAACTGTTTATTGCAACTAATAGAAAAACCTGAATTTGCCCAAAATATTGGTTTGATGGGTTACACCAAAGTTATCGCTCAATATACTAATAAAGCTTTAGCAAAACAACAATTAGAGTTTTACCAAGAAGTTATTAGTAATGGGTAATTAGGGATTGGGGATTGGAAGGATTAAAGGAATAATACGAATAACAATAATAAGTAAGTAAATAGAATAATGCGAATACTTCAAATAGTTCCTTCAATTTCCCTAATTTATGGTGGTCCTAGTCAAATGATACTAGGATTAGCACCTGCATTAGCACAACAAGATATAAAAGTAACTGTTATTACCACTAATAGTAACGGTGATACTGGTCAAAAAGGTCTCGACGTACCTTTAAATAGAGCAATAGAACAAGATGGTTATGAAATAATTTATTTTAAATGTGCACCATTTCGTCGCTATAAGTTTTCTATTGATTTGTTCAGTTGGTTAAATCGTCACGCTCATGAATTCGATTTAGCCCATATTCATGCTTTATTCTCACCAGTTAGTAGTATTGCTGCGAAAATTTGTCGTCATCATAAAATACCTTACATATTACGTCCCTTAGGAACTCTAGACCCTGCGGATCTACAAAAGAAACAAAAATTAAAAAAGTTTTATGCAGCGGTTTTAGAGTCTTCTAATTTAGGAAATGCTGCTGCAGTTCATTTTACTAGCGAACAAGAAGCAAAAGTCTCGGAACGATTTGGAAGAGTAACAAAAGATTTGGTACTTCCTTTAGGGGTCGCTAAATTAGAAGAGAAATATAGTGAAGTGATTCACTATGAGAGAAAAAAAATTATCCTAGATAAATATAATATTTCTGGAAATTTTCCTTTAATATTATTCATGTCTAGAATCGACCCAAAAAAAGGTTTAGATATTTTAATTCCAGCTTTGGAAAAACTTTTATCAGAAAATTTAAAATTTCATTTTGTATTAGCAGGTACCAACCCGCAAGATCTAAGTTATGAACAAAAAATTAAACAACAGATTGAAGCTTCAGAACTAAAAAATTGTACTACCATAACTGGTTTTGTTACCGGAGAGTTGAAATCTGTATTATTACAAGCTGCTGATTTATTTGTTTTACCCTCCTACTACGAAAATTTTGGAATAGCTGTTGCTGAAGCAATGGTGGTCGGAACACCAGTTATAATTTCAGACCAAGTGCATATTTCCAATGAAGTACGCGATAGTAAATCTGGATGGGTATGTGAAGTAAATACAAAAGCTCTAGCAAATGTATTACGGGAAGCTTTAAGAAAGCCTGAAGAAAGACAGTACCGTGGTTTACAAGCACAGCAATATGCATTGCAGCATTATAGTTGGGATGCTATCGCCAGTAAAATAATTATGAAATATCGAGATATTATTAGCCAAAACAAAGTTCTGATTAGTTAAAACTCTAATTAATTAAAAATTTAGTTAATTAAATTGTAACTTTACACCCATAACAATCAATTTAATCTCGCCTTCACTATTTAGTTATCATATTTTTATATAGTTATAAATTTGAAGCATGATTACAATATTGGGTGTAAATAATAGTTAATTTTTTAATAGAAAAAGCCAGAGCAAATGCAACTGGCATTGAAGATTTACGAGTGATAGATTGTATGGGCAAGATACATTGATCTTATTTTGTTCAAGAAAAAAAGCAGTGATTAAAATCACTTTTGTTTACTTAATGCAGACAAGCTGCAAATAAAGTATTGATTAACACAAATAATCTAAATAAAATTCACTTTTGGAATTAAAAAGTATTGTAATTTCATAGTGATTTACGTCATTGTTTATCTATTGATTTCATAGAGAATGATTACAGGTAACTGAAGTAGATAATAATACTTTTAACTCTGTATTCTATTAACTCTGTATTCTATATTCAAAATAATGTGCAGAAGCATCTACAAAATTTTTACACTTCGTTTTTGATGCTTAAATATGACTTTTTCAGACAAAAATAATGAGATCAAACATATTCTTGTTTGTGATGATATCGTAGATAATTCACTCTTATTACAAGTTGTTTTAGTTGCTGCTGGCTATACAGTTGATGTTGCTTACAGTGGAAAAGCAGCACTTGACAAGATTGAATCGAAAATTCCCGACTTACTATTATTAGATTTTATGATGCCGGGAATGAATGGATATCAAGTTATTCAACATCTTAAACAGAACTCGACACAGTATTTTTTCCCTATTATTTTGATGAGTGCACATTCTCCTTCAGATATTGGTAAAGAATGTCTCGGAATGGTTGATGCTTTTATCTCTAAACCATTAGAGATTGAAAGATTGATCAATCTCATACAATCTTTAAGCTATCCAAAAGTATCAGTCAGCCATTAATACTAATATTTATGTGAAAGATATATGTGAAAAAGGTGAAATATATACTAGCAAATCAAAATATGAAGAGAAATTAAGACTAGTTTGCCAGAGTTTGCAGTATTTGTGATAAAGATCATCTCATTTTGTATCTGAGTATACCTGCCTTCAAAACAGATTTATGAAAAAATCAGACACATCACATTCATAATAAAACCCTAACAAGACCTTAATAACTGCCTTGACAAGACAAGGCAGTTTTTTGTGAGCAAAACATAGGATAAGCAAATACTCAATCTTGCCTTAAATAAATTTATGGGGAAAACCCTATAAAGTAATTCTAAATTTTTGATACTTTGTGCTTGTGTGCTATCTATTTCTTCTTTATAAATACAGCTCGATATACCGGCTTATCTTTTTCTAAAGTATATATTTCTCTTTCAGTTTGTATTGGTAAAGGATTTTCTGTCAGCCACCCCTGTTCATTTTCTCTATAGAAAGCCGGATGCTCGTTAAAGCGATCGCACATTTCCTGAGTAACAAACTCAATGTCAGATTGTAAAAATACCATACCTCCAGATACTAAATACTCAGAAATCTCATTAACTAACTGGGGCTGTACCATACGCCTTTTTGCATGGCGTTTTTTGAACCAAGGATCGGGGAATTGAATAGTCACCCGTTGTAAAACACCTTTAGGTAAAGAAGATAACATATCTCGTAATGGGTTGTTAGTGTTGGAAAACAAATAATGAAGATTGTTCAACCCCAAGGAATCTCGCCAATAATTGGCGTCATGAACTAAAGGTTCTCGAATTTCCAAACCAAGAAAATTCCAATCCGGTTCCACTTGCGCCATGTTCAATATAAATTTTCCTCTTGCACAACCAATATCGAGAAGCAGTGGTTGCTTTGGTTGAGCATAAATTTTCTCCCAATCAATCGCAGTAATTTTTTGTTGGTATTTGCGGGAAAGTGGATTTACATGTTGACGAACTCTGATTGCAGCCAAAATTTACATTCCTTTTTGCGACAAATTACATATTTATATATAAAAATTCAGTTTCACTTGCGATCGCAGAAATACTGCTTAGTTATATTTACTCTTAAAATTAGACAAATTCTTAATAGAGAACATAAATTATACTGAATTTCGAGTGGAGATGAAGGAGCAATTCTATATCAGTTTTGCTAATAACATCAGAATCATAATAGAAACTATTAGATTTTTATCTAAAAACAAAACATTAACTTTTGTCAATTCCACAGACCATACAACAAAGAATTAAAATACTTTCACTGACGCGTTCAAATGTCAATCAGTCGTAATTATGATTTAAGTGAATATGTTTTTCTTTGAGACTAAATATATACAAATATTAAGTTCCTGTTATTTGTACTATTACTGGTAAAGAAAGTTATACTCATTTAAAAAGCCTTTTAAAATTCGCATTTGAAAATTTTACTTATATTTCAATGACTCTTAAATTTCGGTTTGCCATTATCAGTGACTTACATATTGGACTTCCCGAAACAATTTGGGATCATCCGAGTAGATTTCACTTAGTGGAAGTGAGTATTCCAGCGTTCGAAAGCGCCCTCGAACATTTATCACAATTAAACCTTGATTTTTTATTGTTGCCAGGAGATTTAACCCAACACGGAGAAGCAAAAAATCATACTTGGTTACAACAAAAATTAAGTAAGTTACCTTTTCCTACTTACGTCATACCAGGAAATCATGATGTTCCCGTACTAGAAGCAAACGAACAATCCATAGCTTTTTCTACTTTTCCTAGTTACTATCGCAAGTTTGGTTACAGTGATACTGAAGAACTTTACTACACTTGTGAATTAATCCCTGGAGTTAGATTAATTGGTCTAAACTCCAACTATTTTAACGAACAAGGAAATCAGATCGGGCATTTAGGCGATGAACAATTACGCTGGCTAGAAAAAGTACTGACACAAGCAAAAAATGAGCTTGTTCTAGTGATGGTACATCACAACGTAATCGAGCATTTGCCCAATCAATCTCGTCATCCAATGGCAAATCGTTACATGTTGGATAATGCTCCAGATTTATTGGCTATTCTCCGACGCTACGGAGTGAAATTAATATTTACAGGACATTTACACGTACAGGATGTTGCTTACAATGAGGGAATATACGAAGTAACAACAGGTTCTTTGGTCAGCTATCCCCATCCCTATAGGTTGCTAGAATTCCATGAAGATAAATATGGCAGAGAATGGTTGCAGGTAATGTCCTATCGTGTCGAGTCAGTACCAGAATTTCCCAATCTGCAATACAGTTCCCGCAAGTGGATGGGCGATCGCAGCTTCCCTTTTCTTGTTAAGTTTCTGACATTGCCACCCTTAAATCTTCCGTTAGCTCAAGCAGAAGCAATGGCTCCCAGTTTACGGGAATTTTGGGCAAATATTGCTGATGGAGATACTTTATTTGATTGCAATCTGTTCCCAGCGAAATTTGATTGCGATCTGTTCCCAGCTAAAATTGGTAATTACTTTAAAAAATATGCTGCATTAGCTGAAGATGGCACCCTAAATCTGATTGATAACTGCAGTACTTTATTACTCTCCGGTTTGTCTGCAAATACCAAATACCGAGGTAAAACCATGCAGAAAAGTGTTACCGCCCACAGGACCAATTTCACCACTACAGAAAAAGCCAGCCAAAGGGATATCTTTAATGTAGCGTCTAAATAATTCAGAATCAAAATTGGGTTTACCGTAGAGTCCTTCTCCCCTACCCAAGCAAGAAAACATTAAAGCACAGGCTGCTTGACCTTTATTATCGGGCTGACTTTGGTATTGCTCTAGGAGTAACTCTAAATCCGAAGCAGAAGTCCGAGCATCCCGAATGTGAAATTGCAAGCGTTGTCCTCTGCGGACGCGATCGCCAATGGCGAGCGCTCCAGCGGAGGGGTCAACCCCCAATAATCTGCGAACTAAAAAGTCTCCTCGTCCCAAAGAAGATTTAAATTCATCCATCGCCACGCCCACATACAAGGAATTTTGCGCTAACACTCGTTCTTCTTCTGTAAGACTATCAATTAGATCGCGCAACACAATTAATGGGACTTGTCGATCTAATTCTAATATGATGTTACTATCACCCTTAGTAATTTGATAAGGCTGACCAATAGGTCGACACCCTTGGGCAACAATACTTTCTAGAATAATGTTCCCGCTTAAGGCAATACCTACAGTTCCTTCCCGATACAAGCGATCTTGATAAAAAAGTGCAACGCGACCGCCGATACTGGAACTTGCTTGTCCTCCGATAGTCACTGAACCAGGATAAGCAAAATCTAACCCTTGTAATAAATCATTAATACCAGCAGGATCGTGACCTGCAAATAAAATAAATTGGGGCTTAGAAGAAGGTGAAACATTAATTAAATCTACCCATTCATCCGGAGAACTATCTAAGTCCGGTAGTTCTTCAGCTATCAAGTGAAAAGGTTCGATTTCAACGTCTGGTAAGTAGGCTAATGTCAAGCTTAAAGCTGGCTCCGCTTCTAATTCTTGACTCACTCCTGATTTTGTCATCCCAATCACACCAGAAGCACTACAACCAATTAGTACCGGTACTGAGAGTTTTTCAGCAAGTAAAGGCATGAGTCGGGAATATTCGCTGGTAAATGCAGACGAAATGAAAACCAGTCCTAAATCTGCAGGCACTGCGAGCAAAGACGTTGCTTTTTCCACAACATCTGTAATTGCTGCTTCTAAGGAAGGACGGGTTGAGAGAGCATTTGCCCACCGCATTTTGTCTGACATTAATCTTAATTCCTCTTGCTTTATTTGAGGCTTTTACTTACTCTTTACTTCTCCCATAAAAGTATAAAATATATCCTACGGAAGACTTGCCAAGCATAAAAATCATAGTGTCTTGCCCCATTTAGGATCGAGCAGACATTTAATTTCTGGCTTGTCCTACAAATATAGTCCACAGACATTCTATTATTCATTTTTGATGAATAATAATTTATAAAAATATTAAAAGATCCAAAGGATGAAAACCTAAAAATAATTACCCTCAAAGTTCGGTAATGACTTATGTGAGCTAAATATGATGCCAATCTCACTTAGTAATAAATTACTAAAGGTCGTAGTCTGATTATGTAAAATGAAGACACATAGGGATATTAATTGCCTATGTAGGAATTTTTCTATACTTGTATTAACAACATAAAGGTAAGAAAAACAATGAGTGATATCCAGAATAAAATTAGTGAAGAGGTCAAACAAGCTCGTGAGGTTTGCGATACTTCCGGCGACAGTTCTGCAGAATGTGCAGCAGCTTGGGATGCAGTTGAAGAATTGCAAGCTGAAGCATCCCATCAACGTCAAGAGAAGCAAAAAACCTCTTTCGAAAAATATTGTGACGACAATCCTGAAGCTGCAGAATGCAGAGTATACGACGATTAGACCATATCAACTTTCAGCTTGTAATTTGAGTTTTTAGGCAGCAAACAACCTAAATAAATTATTCAGTGTGGGGGAATAATCCTGAACTCCCTAACATTGACTAATAACAGTTCATATTTTATATTCGCAAACAATAACCTCCTTTTGTTCTTGATTTTCGATCTGGAAGGGACAAAAGGAGGATTTATGTATTGCAAGTTATTTATTACAAATTACTTGTACATAAATCAATACCAAGTAAGGAATGTGCCATCTCCTAGGCAATAAAAGCGAATAAAACTTAAAATCTGTCAAAATTCTTCACTGAGCATCAAAATATCTTTGCCACAGTCAAATTACTGATTATTATATGTTCAGTTGTTAACTGGCTAGTAGCAAGGATTTGTAACGCTGTTAGCAAACAGCTACCGAGTCAGGTTTCCCGATTGATTGTCACTAAAAAAATTATGAATGACCTTTGGTTTACCGGGCTAGTGTGGATGGATTACCGACTAGCAGTATTGTTTACAGTAATCTTACCCCTGATTCTACTAGCTTGGGTATTTGTAGAGAAAGCAGAAGCTATGCAGCGCTTGTTAATTATTTACTGGCGCGTAGCAAGTTTGCTTTTAATTACCATTTATTTAATGATGGGTGGTCATGGAATAGCTTTCATTTCTGGACTCGCAGGACGAATCCTAATTCCAATTTCCCTGTGGTTTTGGGTAGACTTGAACGATGAGATTGAATATCAGCCTAATAGTCCCTTAAAACTGATTTTTTCTTCTTGGCGCTGGGCTATCACTTTATATTGCGTTTTGGGCGCGATCGCTACTTTACCTTTTTTGAATTGTGTTTCACCTGCAAACTTCAAGACAGATTTTTGTCAAGTCTGGTTACAAGCCCCATCAATTTTCAAAGAATATTTTCATCATGATAATGATGTAAGTGGTCTAGGAAATTTCGGTATTGTTGGTTTAACAATGTACATAGCTTATTTCTGCTATTTTGCATTTGTTAAGCTAAATAAGCGCGGACGTTCGGCAATTAAACAGTAATGCTTTTGAATTGGAATATCACCTGGAATATTACTTGGAATATTACAAAAATAGATCGTCTATTGAAGTTGGGAATTCCAAAACATAATTATTCAATATCTTCGCTTTTAAGAGCACTGTGCTCGGGCTAACATGGGTAACTATCTTCGCGCACATTATAGTTGGATATTTACCAGTTAAAAATTCCTTTGCTTCTATTTGGCATCTTATAGTCAGCTTGATATCTCCAATCCAAATTAGTTTTGAATTTTTTATGCAAGATACAATTGGTAAGCGGTTGGAAAAATATACCGCCAATTACCCCCAAGAAGTTTTACTTGTGTCAGTGAAAATTAACGGTGAAGAAGACCGAATAGCAATTTTTCGAGGATTCGCTAGTTCCTTAATGCGTCCGACCTCCTTCGACCCAGATATTCCCGTTTTGCCGGATAATGCAACCATAATCACCATAGATCGCCTTGAAAGTCCTTACAATCCCGAAACTCCTCGCTATATCGAACAAGGAATGTCCAGGGAAAACATGGAATCTTTACTATCATCTGTCGGAATTTAATATACCGAAAAAACTTTATACAGACTTAATTTAGAGGAATGGAGAAGGTAAACTTCAATATTCCTCATTTTTTACAGTTTGTCACTTATTAATTATCATCTTTATTGTCTTATGAATTACTTTACACTAATTTTGACAGTATTTGTGGGAAGCAAATGTAGTTTGTCAGTATTAAAAGAGACGTGATACGCCATATAAAACAACGTGATTTTAATAAAAATAATGTACTTTTGAGACAATAAAAAAAATCTTATTTACTTTGAGTAATACTACTCATACCCAAGTAGTAAATTAAGCTATTACTTGTTTTAATACCTTTGTCAAGATATTGTGAGAACTCAAACAAATTGCGTGTGACCGACAAAATTATGTTAACTTTATATGAATAATCACAAACAGTGAAAACCAATTAATAGTTTTTCGGTAACCACACCAGACTAAGTTTTTCTTCTTAATACCATTTATACGTATCTGGGTAAGAACAGACGCATGTGAGCATGTGTCTGCATGGTATCTAATACCATTGACAACGATTTAATACCATTAGCAACGCGAAAAGAGCGAAAAATGGTATTCAACTAAACCGAATAGCCACTATTTTTGTCATTCAATTCAACTCACACTCTCCCGATCATGACTACAGCGGTGACTCTACCAACAGAAGTGATGTCTCAAGAAGAAAAATCTTTGGGACAGGTAAATCGTCAAATGATTGTGATTCTCGACTTCGGCTCTCAGTATTCAGAACTTATAGCCAGGAGATTCAGAGAAACTCAAGTTTATTCAGAAGTTCTTTCTTATCGAACAACTGCAGCACAACTGCGCAAATTAAATCCCAAAGGGATTGTGTTTTCTGGTGGTCCTAATTCGGTTTATGACAAAAATGCTCCTAAATGTGACCCAGAAATTTGGAGTTTGGGTATACCTATTTTGGGAGTCTGCTATGGAATGCAGCTGATGGTGAAGCAACTGGGGGGAGAGGTTACAACAGCCGATTTGGCTGAATATGGTAAAGCATCTTTACATATAGATGACCCCACAGATTTGCTTACCAATGTGGAGGATGGCACAACTATGTGGATGAGTCATGGAGACTCCGTACAGAAAATGCCACCTGGATTTGATTTGTTAGCTCATACAGAGAATACTCCCTGTGCAGCAATTGCAGATCATGAAAGAAAGCTTTATGGAGTTCAATTTCATCCGGAGGTAGTACATTCCATTGGTGGTTCAGCTTTAATTTCAAACTTTGTCTTTCAAATATGCAATTGCAAACCAACTTGGACTACCGAGGCTTTTGTTGAGGAAGCTATTCGTGAAATTCGTGCCAAAGTTGGTCACAAACGGGTATTACTAGCCTTATCTGGAGGAGTTGATTCTTCTACACTGGCATTTTTGATGCATCGAGCGATTGGGGATCGGTTAACTTGCGTTTTTATCGATCAAGGTTTTATGCGTAAGTACGAACCAGAGCGTTTGGTTAAGCTATTTCAAGAGCAGTTTCACATTCCCGTAGAGTATGTAAATGCCCGCGAACGCTTTTTATCTGCTTTGAATGGAGTCACAGATCCCGAAGAAAAACGTCGGATTGTTGGACACGAGTTTATCCGTGTTTTTGAAGAAAGTTCCAAAGAATTGGGACCTTTTGATTATCTCGCACAAGGAACTTTGTATCCAGATGTAATTGAATCTGCTGACACAAACATGGATCCCGGAACTGGAGAGCGTGTCGCAGTTAAAATTAAGAGTCACCATAATGTGGGGGGATTACCCAAAGACCTGAGGTTCAAATTAGTCGAACCACTGCGCAAACTTTTTAAAGATGAAGTTCGTAAAGTTGGACGTTCTATTGGTCTACCAGAGGAGATAGTTCAACGTCATCCTTTCCCTGGTCCGGGTTTATCGATTCGCATTATTGGCGAAGTCACAGCCGAACGGTTAAATATTTTAAGAGATGCGGATTTAATTGTGCGTCAAGAAATTAACCGAAGAGGTCTGTATAACGAATACTGGCAAGCATTTGCTGTGTTATTACCAATTCGCAGTGTTGGTGTCATGGGCGACAAGCGTACTTATGCTTTCCCTATTGTCTTACGGATTATTACAAGTGAAGATGGTATGACTGCTGATTGGGCGCGGGTACCTTACGATGTTTTAGAAGTTATTTCCAATCGAATTGTTAACGAAGTGAAGGGTGTTAATCGTGTAGTTTTTGATATTACTTCTAAACCACCTGGAACTATTGAATGGGAATAGAGTTGATCGCTCAAATGTAACAAATATCTTCTTTAAGTTCGGAAGTCAGAATTAAAAATACAGAATGTAATTTGATTCTGATTTCCCAATTATTCCCAACAACCTATTGATTAATAGGTATTTCTCCTTATCTAGCTCGAATCAGTAAATTCTTCCGTAGAGTCGAATTATTGATTCATCTCTACGAAAGTTGTAGTTTGCAGATGTGTGGTTCAAACAAATAAAAACCGTAGCAAGCTGATATATTGCATTACTTACAAGAACTAAGAGCCAAACCTCTAGATCTCTTATTACCAGTTTTAAGCTGATAACAGAAGAATAGAGTTTTTATTCTTAGATTTTTTTATTCTTAGTAAATATGATGCAAGATATAATTTTAAGTGTACTTTGTGAGTGTGATTCGATTTTAATTACAAAGAATAAATCTTTCCATCAGAGATTGCACGTAATGCTTGAAAAGACTCAACATTGATGTAAGAATAATTGCTCACATTGTCAAAACCGCCAAATCAGAAATCATCAAATAGGAATTATCGAATCAGGAATCACCAAAAGTTATATGGTCAGTTTTATAGGTTGGTGGTTCAACATGAATCAAAATTCGTACTGGTCGAAAACGTTCTTCCAAACGAGATTCAACTTCTTCTGTTATGCGATGTGCGGTCTCTACATCGGGAGCATCCACAATTAAATGCATTTCAATAAAGATTTGACGACCAACCACTCCACGAGAAGCAATGTCATGACAATTGATAACTCCAGCAACGGAAATGGCTATGGCGTAAATATCTTCTGGTGCGATCGCCATCTCATCTACCAACCAAGGTAAATTATCTTTTAAAACTGACCAAGCACTGCAAAAAACTAATATTGCGACAGGGAAAGCTAAAACGATATCTAACCATTGATAACCAAGCCAAACACCAATCAAACCAGCAATAACTGTAATTGTTACCCAAATATCACTCATTGTATGCTTGGCATCTGCAATTAAAATTGGACTACCAACTCGTTTACCAACGCTGCGTTCGTAAAATGCCACAAAAATATTAATCCCTAATACAATTAGTAGAATCCATAATTGTGCTGGTGATATATTGACCGGCTGACTACCATGAATAATTCTTTCAATTGCACCTTGAATAATTTCAAAACAAACTATTCCTAGAAAACCAGCTATCCCTAATGCACCTAATGCTTCGAATTTCTGATGTCCGTAGGGATATTTGCGATCTGGTAAAGGTGAAGAGAAATAACTGGCAACTAGCCCTAAAATATTGTTGGCACTATCTGTGACACTATGCAATGCATCAGCAATTAAGCTCAGAGAGCCAGTTATTAGACCAACTCCGAACTTTAAGAACATCACAATTAAGTTGAGTATCAGAGTAATTATTAAAATTTTTTGAACTGTAGGGCGATTATCGTAATTCATAAAGTATTTTTTATTTTTAATAATTAGTATTTTGCACAGTTACTATCAGTGCCAAGGATAGAATTCTTGGCAATTTTTTATTCCAAGAACAAAAGAAATATTATTTATGCGATCAAGTATTTTCAGAAGATTACAAGAAAAGTAAGACTAGTAATTACTTTATTTGGTTAATGATTTTTTTTGTCAATTACTTCAAAGAATAACAAGTCTTAATGAGTGATTGATGATGCCCAAAGCAATAATTTATTCTTACAGTTGACTTCTTTAGAAATAAGAATTGATATAATTGTGGTGTATCAAATTTTATCATTAATAGTAATTTATAATTATTGTTTGAAATTAACTTTTACTATTTGATACATGATTAGATTTTTATTAAAATTATTGTGGAGAATAAAGTTTAGAATTTTTATTTTCTGATAATTAAACCTTAAGGAACGGAGACATCAATCAAATACTTCTTGTTAAATCGTATTTCTGAGTTTAATCGTACTTCTGACTATATTTATATATAAACTTGGTATCAAGAGAAACAAGATATTTTTCAGATAAATGCTAATTTAAAGGGGCGAATGTTGAAGGAAGAGCCACCAAGCACATCCATTTAGACAATCGCTTTCCATAATTTTCCTCATAACAACATTAGGCAGACAAAAAGTCTGCCTGTTTACTTGTATGCTGGATAATTGTTTGCAATATTAATCACTTCACGATGATCGATTGGCTATCACTTGCATATAGCTTTGGGCGGCGTTTGAGCCAAGGGTTAACCATTTCAAGTTGTGTTGCAAGAGCAATCAAAGTACTTTCTGCAGCAGGTTTTCCTACTAATTGAACTCCGATAGGTAAACCATTATTGTCAAGACCGACAGGAAGTGCGATCGCGGGTTGACCCGTAGCATTCGCTGGAGGACAGGGAGCGACCCAATTAACAATTTTCTCAAATGTTTCTTCTGGACTTAAATTAGACCACTCGCCCACACGAATGGGAGAATGTCTATAAACTGGTAATACTAAAACATCTACTGTATTGAAAAAGCTAATTATTTTACGTGCAGCAATTTGCATCTGGAATACTGCGTTAAGATATTCAGTTGCAGAATAATTTTGCTGAAACAACCACTGATTCATCGGTTGTAAAATTTCTACGGGAATATCCGAAGCAGCAGTTCCACTTTGCCAAATAATTTGAAAGGGTTGAACTAGATCGCTGAAATCAGGACATTTTTCTTCTACTATATGACCTAGTTCTTCTAAAAATTTAACTGTTTGTAAAACCCCTAGCTCACAATTAGCATCAACTTTGCCAAAGGGAGGTATATTTGTCGCAAAAGCAATTTTGAGTTGAACAGGTTGTACCTGAGTTGCTGCTAAAAATGATAACTCTGGTTCGGGTAACCAATACGGATCGCCATTTACATATCCGGACATTACGTCTAACAGCGCAGCCGCATCAGCGACAGTTCTTGCTAAAGGTCCATTTGTTGCAACACCACAAAAGCGATCGCCTCCTGGACCATTAGATATGCGACCCCGTGAAGGTTTAATTCCTACTATTCCACAACAAGCTGCTGGTCCCCGTATCGAACCACCACCATCAGAACCATGAGCGAAAGGAGCTAATCCTGCTGCTACTGCTGCTGCTGCACCTCCACTAGAACCACCAGGAGTATATTCTAAATTCCATGGATTTCTTGCTGGAGGAAAACCTTTTGATTCAGTGTAAGGGAAGGAACCTAACTCTGAGGTTGCAGTTTTCCCGATGGGAATCATTCCAGCTTGCTTAATTTTCAGGATGACAGCATCATCATATGTGGGAATATTATTTTTTTGTAACACTGCATTACCGAAACTACAGGAAACACCTGCAAGAGGATTCAGGTCTTTGATGGGAATAGGTAGACCAAATAATAGGGGTAAATCTTTTTTATTCCCTAATAAATCGGTTTTGATTTTGGCTGTTTCAATTGCTTGTTCAGCCATTACTGTTACATAACTCCCTAATTTCGGATTTAAAAGCTGGATACGTTCTAAATATATTTCCGTTAATTCCAGTGGCGAAATTTCTCCAGAATGGATTAATTTTGCTAACTCCAATGCTGGAGTAAAAACTAAATCAACTAGATTCATTGACTAAATTACCCTTAAGAAACAAAAAGCCCCAACCATCTAGAACATAAACTCAGTACTCAAGAACAATCATCAATTGAGTGGGAGAGGAAAATGTGAGGGGATGTGGGGAGAATAAGTAAGTATAAACTTTTTAAACTCTTTTTCTTCCACCTTTTCCGACTCTTCCTGTACTCCTTCACCTAAGCAGAGTTTTGGTATTACTGAATCAGTATTCTAGAGGGGGAATCTTATTTGCAACTATTTGCAACTATTTCGATTTTTTCTAAAAAAGAAAAATCAATTAACATATAAGTGTATTAGTACTTGTAGATGCACAATATTCTACAACCGAAAGACAAAACTTGGTTGTGTTTAGAATTTATTAATCATATTCAGCCGCAATTTTAGCTTGATTTAAATAAATGTGCCTAGGGTTACATATAGTACATATTCTTATAATGTGGCGGACTGGAATACCAGCAAAAATAAATAAGGCGAGCAACAGTGCTCACCTGGCAAAAATTAATTAATTTTGAGTAAATTTCTTTAAGTTTAAATTTTTGTTCTGTCTGTCAAAATTTCATAGCCAGTTTGTGTCACCAAAATAGTATGTTCAAACTGTGCCGAAAGAGATTTATCCACAGTAACTGCTGTCCACCGGTCAGATAACGTACGTGTATGTTTTGAACCAGCATTAACGATTGGTTCGATGGCTAGTGTCATTCCTGCACGCAACTTAACATTAGGCATTTCGCGAGTGCGGAAATTAAACACTGAAGGTTCTTCGTGCAAATTTCTACCTACACCATGTCCAGTAAAATCTTCTACTACTGCAAAGCCATTAGCTTTGACATGATCTTCAATTGCACCAGCAATATCCATTAAATAATTTCCAGCTTTAACTTGCTCAATACCTTTATAAAGGGCTTCTTCAGCAACCCGAATCAATTTTGCTGCATCTGGAGTTACTTCTTCAACAGCAATGGTGATACAGGAATCGCCATGAAAGCCTTGGAAAAAAGCACCTGTATCAACTTTTAAAACATCCCCGGAGCGAATTACTTTTTTGGCGCTGGGAATACCATGTACGACTTCATTATTGATACTGGAACAAATGGAAGCGGGGAATCCATGATAACCTTTGAAACTGGGTGTAGCACCCATTTCCCGGATACGTTTTTCCGCATGAGCATCCAAATCAGCGGTTGTCATTCCTGGCTTTACCAACTCAGAAATCTCTTTAAGTACAGTTGCGACAATTTTCGCGGACTGTCGCATAATTTCAATTTCTCGTGGCGATTTAATTTCTATTCCTCGACGTTGGCGCTTGGGACGGCTATCTTGAGTTGGTTGAGAAAGCAGGTTGCTAAGAATGTTCATGGGGAAACTAATAATTAATTACGCTTTGCAGCTAGGTTTTTCAGTAATTCTTCTGCGAAGAATGAAGCAACAATATCTATATTTAAGTTAACTTATTTTATGATTTGCTTGAAGCTGTAATACCAAGTGCTAATGCCCTAATTTTGCCATGGTGAAATGAATTTTGCCAGAACACTGGTGATAAATGATTCTAGTATGCAGTGGGTAATGTTAGCGATTTTGCAAATTAGTGCAGCTAGAGGTTAGGAAATCAATCTTCAATGATTTCGGGACCAGCAGTGACTATAACAATTTTATCTGGCTGAATTAAGTTTCGTGCTGCCTGATTTACTTCAGTGAGATTAACAGCATTAATTTTTTCGATGTAGGTGCGCAGTTCTTCTTTGTCTAAATCATAAATTTCATTTTTGAGTATTCTATGGGCTAATTCTTCTGGGTTAGCTAGGGAAACATTATAATTACCGATCGAATTACGTTTTGCTGTTTCTAGCTCTTTTTGTGTTACTCCTTTTTGGTGAACTTCTTCTAAAACTTGGAGAGTTTTGGCGATCGCATCTTTAGCGTTTTCTGGATTAGTTTGCATTTCGATCAAAAAAGTCCCAAAGTTTTTCCTCGCCAAAAAGCTGCTATAAATTCCATAAGTTAAACCTTGGCGATCGCGAATTTCTGTACCTAAACGACTCGATAGGGTATCACCCCCTAAAATCTGGTTCAAAACTATCGCGGCGTAATATTGAGGGTCTTGACGCTTGATAGTTGTATTACCAATGTATGTAATGGATTGGGTTTTACCAGGAACTACAGGATTTAAATTAATAATTTTTTGTGGCGCTGAAATATCTGGATACTCTACAATTGGAGCCTCACCTTCGGTTTCCCAATCACCAAGTTCAGTAACAATTAGCGATCGCATTTCTTCTGGAACAAAGTTTCCCACCATCACCAATATTGTTCGGTCTGGACGATAGTATTTTTGCTTAAATTCAATTACATCTTTTTGTTGAATTTGCTGCAAACTTTCTACAGTTGGGAAAGCATGTAGCGGATGTTCCTTAGGGTAAATGGATTGAACAAAAGTTTTCTTTGCTACTTCGGTTGGTTCGTCACTTTCTTGTTTTAAACCAACCAAGGCTTGTTGAAAGCTGAGTTGCAATTCTTTTTGGGGAAAAATTGGATTTTGAAGTATATCCCCTAGGGTTCTTAGTAATACATCTGAGTCATTGGCTAAGCTATCACCTTGAATTTGCACACCTTCACGGAAAGCTTGAAAATCAAGACTAGCGCCATTATCATCCAGTATTTTAGCAATGGTTAAAGCATCTTTTGTTTTTGTCCCATTGACTAAATTTTCTGCGACTAAGGATGCTAAACCTGACATATTCTCTGGGTCGAATTCTGAACCAGCTTTGATATATCCTGCAAGGGTAATGGTTGGGGTACTATTATCAGCCAAAAGCAAGACTTTCAAACCATTTCTTAAGGTAAATTCTTCTGGTAACTGACTAGCTAGAGAAATATTTATACCATTTAATGGAGGTAAATACTTGACGACATCTGCAAATTCTACGACTTTTTGATGAGAAAATTGCTCCGTCAGTTTTGTTGATTTATGAGTATTATATTTCCCTGTGCTTCTATTTTGTAACAGTGTTTGAGTTGGTTCAAAAAAACCTACAGTTCTTTGTGTTTGCTGGAAGTATTTTTGTGCTACTAGCTGTACGTCAGTAGCACTTACTCGCTTAATTGCTTCCAGATAATAATCCATATAATTATAATCGCCAGCGACTATCTCATCGTTGGCTAGCTGCATTGCTTGGGAAGTGATATCACGGTTATCTAAAATTATTGCTGCTTCTAATTGTGCTTTTGCTCGTTTTAGCTCTTGTGGCGTTGCCTCTCGCTCTGATAATTTAGCGATTGTATCAGTTAATAAGAAATCGATTTTACTCAAATCTTGTTCGGGATCTGCTGTTATTAATAATTCATACCAACCTGTATCAATTAAATTCACTACGGTACTTTCTAAGTCTGTAGCAATCCCAGTTTCGATTAATCTTTGCTCTAAGCGTGAGTTTCGACCCTCAGTCAAAATATAATCTAAAACATCTAAAACTGGAACGTCTGGATGATTAATATCTACTAAAGGATAAACAACTTTTAATAGTCCAGTTGCTCCAGGTTCGCGCAGTAGAATTTTCTTTGGTGGTACTCCACTATTTTCAGAAATGAAAGTCTTAGAATTACTTGTAGAATTTTCTTGGTTTTCAAATTCAAGATCTAAATAATCTTGATTTACATGCTGAGGAATTTTGCTGTAGATTTCCTTCACGCGACCAAGAACTTCAGGAGTATCAAAATCTCCAGCTATGACCAAAACTGCATTATTAGGACTATAGTATTGGTGATAATAATCTTCTATTTGTTCAATAGTGAATTTTTCTACGTCTGCTTCCGTACCACCCACGGGTAAGCCATAGGGATGATTGGGAAACGCTTGCTGCATTACTGAACGCTCAAGACGATACTCTGGATCGTTTTCATAGCCTTGTAACTCAGAAATAACAACTTTTTTTTCACTAGCTAGAGATTCTTCACTCATTAGAGCATTTTGCATTCTATCTGCTTCCAGAATTAACAGGGCTTCCAACTTATCCCGTTCTGCTGTACTGTAGTACGCCGTTAGGTCGTAACTAGTGAATGCGTTCGAGTCACTACCTAAAGCACTAAACAATTTTCCAAACT
Organism: Mastigocoleus testarum BC008; assembly: GCF_001456025.1. Lineage (GTDB taxonomy): Bacteria > Cyanobacteriota > Cyanobacteriia > Cyanobacteriales > Nostocaceae > Mastigocoleus > Mastigocoleus testarum. The sequence continues at coordinate 144,231 of NZ_LMTZ01000045.1, read as the reverse complement.
GAATTGGACGATTTTTAGTGCCTTTAAACATCATATGTTCTAACTGATGCGTGATTCCACTTACGCCAGGTTCTTCATTACGGGAACCGACTTTGTACCAAATCTGCACAGTTACGACTGGTGCAGTATGTACTTCTTTTGTTAGAACAGTAAGACCATTATCTAATACTGTTTTTTTGACCTTTTCTGTCACTGATAATAATAATGAAGTTTTTTGAAACTGTAATACTTTGATATTTTTGAATATTTAGCTCTGAAATATTCAATCTCGGAAAATCTATTCTATAACATTTAATTGACTTGGCAATTAGTCATGAGTTGTTAAATCACAAAAAATAATATAACCATCATGGTACGGGAAAAATTACAAATTTAGAACGATAAATTCCGCACAGAAACTTATTGAACTTCGCCACAAAATTAATACTCTTGAATAGTAGTTAATATCTCTGTAAATATATCACTTCAATAATGCTAAAAAGATACTGGCAGTAATTATGGAAATCATAATTCAGTACAGGTCAAATAAACATAAATCAATATTCGTATACATCGAAATTTAGACGTGCTGTCTCATTTTTAAGTCATTTTCTTCAGTAGTCTGATGAATTCCAATGGTAACCCGTCAGCATCAGCAATAAAAGTTACTTCGTAAATACAACTACCAATTTGCTGTTGTGTTGGTTCTAAAAGTACAACCAAGGGTTTTAATAATTGAGAATCCTGTTCTACACCCACCACAAAACGTTTTTTTAAATCAGTCAACCAGCTAGGTAGGTCGGGAGTACTTTGAGTAAGATCGAAAGATAAGTGATAGTAGCCTACATAATGTTCATCTCCAAATGCATCTGCTGCTGGTTTGGGATTGGGAATTTCAATTAGCTCTAGTCTGCTGTCAAGTCCTTCAAGCCAACAAGCAAGGGTATAGCCCGTACTGAAGCGTTCGCAGACTTCAAACCCCAATTGTTCGTAAAAGGCGATCGCCCGATGAATATTAGCCGTCCTAATAGAAGCGTGATGCATTTCTACACTGAAAGTAACTATCTTAACCCATTACCCCCATTCCCCATTAAAGCTAATCAAACAACTTGAAGTAAGGGTAACGTACTGGTACACCCGGCTCTTTTTCCAAGTCAAAATTGATCACATTCCAACGTGGTTCTTCTTGGGGGTCAGGGCTAAAATCAACTGGTAAACCATAAAGTCGCCCTGAAGCTATCTCCGACTGTCCAGAACGCCAGGGGCTACTGCGCTCCAAATAGCCACTCATGAGTTCTTGATATCGAGTAGCAATAATTACTTTAGTTGCTCTATAGCCCTGAGTATAAAGTTTGTCTAGTGCTTCATGGATTTCAAACCTAATACCATCAGGATGGGTATGTTGTCTAAACCATTTGGAATTCCATCTTCGCCAGTGACGACCTGACTGCAAATGAATTAATTCTTTGGTTTCTGGGTTTGCTTCAAAAGCTCCATGACGAGGACATAAATAAGTATCAGTAAGTGTCAATGCCGGGATGGTTTGATGGCAGTGGGGACACTTTATTTCGGGGCCGAATATTGGATACTGTAAACCTGGTTTCATTGTGAAGTGGGTAAAAATATATTCATTACTTATATAGAATCTCGGTTTAAAATGATACTCTTATTTGGTTCGGAGAGATACTTAGTTAATGACTATTTTTAAAATCACTAATTTTAGAATCATTATTTTAAAATCATTAATTTAAAATCATTAATTTTAGAATCACTATTTCGAGATTTAAATTGGATTCAAATATAACGCTATGATACCCTTTTAAAGTCTACCAGCCTTATATGGTTGGAATTCTTTCAGTATTTCTGAGTACCTTAATTCTATTCTATCGTGTCTCTTCCTTCCTACTGGTTTTCTCCTGACATTTCTCAAGCAACCTTCGTCGCTAAAAACGCAGTTGTTGTTGGTTCAGTGAAAATTGCATTCGGGGCTAGCATTTGGTATGGAGCAACGATCCGAGGGGATGTTGAAATCATTGAAGTTGGTGAATTTACTAATATTCAAGATGGTGCGATATTACATGGAGATCCTGGAAAACCAACTATCTTAGAAGATTACGTCACTGTTGGACATCGCGCTGTCATACACTCCGCTCACATCGAACGCGGTAGCCTGATAGGGATTGGAGCTATAGTTCTTGATGGAGTACGAGTAGGTACTGGTAGCATTATTGGTGCAGGTGCTGTAGTAACAAAAAATGTACCACCTCACTCATTAGTTGTTGGCATCCCTGGAAAAGTTGTACGACAAATTTCTTCTACTGAAGCGGCTGAATTAATTGAGCATGCAGAAAAATATCAAAAACTAGCTTTAGTACATGCTGGTAAAGGTACTGACCTTGGTTTTATAAAGAATGGGGATTAGGGACTGGCGACTGGGGATTAAGAATTAGCGAACAGGGAGGATCAAAGCGATTAATGATGTATAACTGGATCCTTTTGTTATAAAATCATATTGGGTATTGTAAATATTCTTAACATTTTGCTATGGAAAAAGTACTCAGTTAGGCTAACAATAAGATGAGGCTCGATCGCAATACTTGAATGTCGCTTAATAAGAGGAAGTAATAGATATGGATCTTGATTTTCGCGTAGCGGTGGTTTTAGCACCAATTGTGATTGCCGCTGGCTGGGCAGTTTTTAATATTGGTAAAGCTGCACTTGTACAAATTCAAACTTTTTTAAATAGAGAAGCTTAAATTCATTTTTTAAAAAACAAGCTTGAACCCGCTTGGGTTGTTATCGACTGTATCTCTATTTAAAGAACAGTCGATTTTATTTTTATCGGGGTTTGGGTAATTGGTAATTGGTAATTGGTAATTGGTAATTGGTAATGGATTAGACGTAATACCAATTTGGAAAAATAATGAGACAAATAAATTTTTGTAGAGACGCGACATGATGACCTAACGGTCATGCTATACCTACGGTACGCTATCGCTAAGCGCTAACGCGTCTCTACGGAGTAATCTGTTGCAATGATTTATTGAATTGGTATAATTCACTGTTTTGTTATATATAAATAAAAAAATAAACTTAAAAATAAAAAACGGTTTTTGTGGATATTGATTCTTTGCTGACACCTTTTAAGCATTTTGGCGTTAATCTTGGACTTGAGAGAATTCTGCAGCTCTTAAAAAATCTTGGAAATCCTCACAAATCTGTTCCAGTAATTCATGTTGCTGGTACTAATGGTAAAGGTTCGGTATGCGCTTATTTATCTTCTATTCTCACTGCTGCAGGTTATCGTACTGGTCGTTATACCTCTCCTCACTTAATTGATTGGACGGAACGAATTTGTTTCAATGAGCAACCCATTAGTTCTGAGGAACTACAGCAAGTATTACTAGAAGTTAAAACTGCGATCACAACGCGCGAGGCGAACAATTCAGATACCTCTTCACCAACTCAATTCGAAGTTTTAACTGCTGCTGCTTGGTTATATTTTGCCAAGAAACAAGTTGATGTTGCTGTTGTGGAAGTTGGTTTGGGGGGACGTTTAGATGCAACTAACGTATGCGAAGAACCCTTGGTGACAATTATTACTTCTATTAGTTTCGACCACGTGCAGGTACTCGGTCCAACAATTAGTGATATTGCGAGAGAAAAAGCTGGTATCCTCAAATATAAATGCCCCGTTGTTATGGGACCATTACCAGCAGATGCTGAAACAGTAGTGCGAACGCGCGCTAAAGAGTTGGAATGTCCAATTATTTCCCCTCACATTGCTCGTCAATTTAGTCCAACCCTGGCAGAATATCGTTATTCGCAAAGTAAAGAAAAAGATATCAAAAATTATCAATCTCTTCAATATCCTTTGTCTTTACATGGAGCAATTCAATTAGCAAATTCTAGCTTAGTCCTAGCTGCGGTAGAAATATTGCAAAACCAGGGTTGGTTGATTTCTGAATCAGCAATTATTGCTGGGATGGAAAAAACTAAATGGTTGGGACGAATGCAATGGACAACTTGGAAAGATAGAGAATTTACAGATCGAAGATTATTAGTTGATGGTGCTCATAACCCAGCTTCAGCTAAAGCTTTACGAGATTATGTTGATACACTTGGGGTTAAATCTATTTTTTGGGTGATGGGAATGCTTTCTACTAAAGACCATACCCAAGTTTTTCAAGCACTACTCCGACCTGAAGATAAACTGTATCTACTTCCAGTTGCAGACCATAGTTCAGCCCAACCTGAGAATTTAGCAAAACTAGCTGCAGAAGTTTGTCCGCGATTGAAATTCTGTAATGTTCATACAGATTTATTTTCAGCTTTAGACACAGCTTTCAGTAAAAGCGATCAAAGTCAAGATTTAGTAGTTCTGTGTGGTTCGCTATATTTAGTGGGATATTTTTTCGCCAATCGAAGTAATTAATACCAATTTCCTTTAATACGGCTACGATTCGTTTATAACAGGGAATAGGAAAAGATTCAAAGAATTGATCTGTAGCAGTATTTTTTAAAACTGGTATTAACAGCGAAAGTTTAATCATCTCCTGTTTCTGTTTTTCTCAATTTTCCTTTAACAGGAGAACCTTCACCGAGTTCCGATAAATCTTCTTCTGCATTAGCGAGTAGCTTTGTTCGACTACATATATTCGTACTTAATAACTTATTGTCGAACTTTGATGCATAAACGAGATATTGTTGACCTCGCTCAAAGGAGTATCCACATGCAGCACTATTAATTTGGGTAGTAATTACTTGCTTCTTATTTACTTCACCTTTCCAAGATGTCATAACCTTAAATTTGACCCTAACCTCTGAGTTTTTACGCCTAATTCTCATGACTTTTCCCGCAAAAACAGCTTCAGAACGATCTAACTCAGATTTTGGAGGACCAGGAGGGAGACAGGAGCAAGCGCACGCTTCTTTACTATTAGCGGTAACAACTAAGGGAATCAACAAGGATGAAGCAATAGTGAGCTTAAATATTTGCTTCACAAAATGGTTTGCAAGCTGCTGTATTCTCATGACTTATCTCCTCAACTAAAGTAGGTAAATCCGATCGTTTATCAACTTGTGGCTAATATATTTTTACCCTTCAGGGTAAGTACGTTGGGTAATATCTAATGCAAACGCTTTTAACTATTTTTTCACTATCAACAAAAATACTAAAGCAACCCTTAAGAAACTTAAATAAAGGTACTTTTGAAGAATTTACAAATTTTAAATTTAAAAATTTTAGCCAATCATGTTAATTCCGTATAAGTACTGGGTACTTTATTAATAACTGTCTGTTTTAATGAATCGATGTTATAAATAATTAACCGGTTCGTTAATTTGCAGTAAATACTTGCCTGTAAAATATTAAGCTGGTCCAATCTACAAATATATGAGTAGGAGGAGTGTCTATATTTCTGTCATCTTATATCTACATTCAAACAAAAAATCCTCGTAATAAATTAGCAATAATTTGCTTTTGAAATTCTCTTGAAAAAGATTGAGTCATTGAATTAAATATTATCTTGTAGTTTTTCTGTCAATTTGGCTGTAATTTTATTGTGTCTCAATAGGATTTGTTATCTTGATTTGAATTTTTTACAGATGATTTGTTTCTAGTCATAATTAAATTTGAAAAAATAATCAACCCTAAATAAGTACAAAATACTAATTATTTTTTAGCTGTCTGAGCTAGCCATATTTTTTTTCTTGACAAGGCAGATTTTTCGCCCCAATTATACCTAGTTAGTGATTTTGAACATTTTCGAGGTATCAAGTAATTAATTGTTCTGTTTGTATATTTTAATAATTTGTAAGCCGAACTGTTTACTATTTAAGGTTGAATTTAGTTTTTGTTACAACTTCTTCACAACTTATCTATGATTGTCACTAGAGATTGATTTGACCTCTAAATATCATTTATATTCTCATCTCATTTTCATCCGATTTACATTTTCTTTTTTAGAAGTCCTGCGGACAAAGCCGTGATTAAAAGTTTAAATAGTTTCTTTAGTAAATCTAATCAAGGTGTCGGAATCGAACTTGCTCCTCAAAGAGTAAATCTGGTTCAGTTACGCAAACAGCGTCAAGGTTTGAAAGTAGAAGCTTTGACATCTATAAACGTACCAGAAGACGTATTTACAGAAGGGCAAATCATCGATCCTCCGACTATGGCACAAATTATTCAGGAGGCATTGATTCAAAGCAAAGTTAAAGCTTCCCGTGTTGCGACTGCTGTATCTGGGAGAGACTCTATCATCCGATTAATACCTGTACCAGCAGAGTTGGATGATAAAGAACTACGAGAGATGGTGCTCAATCATGAGGCTAGTTTGTATTTGCCATATCCCCGTGAAGAAGCTGATGTTGACTATCAGAAGCTTGGATATTTTGTTGATGAAGATGGAATTGAAAAAGTACAGGTACTTCTAGTTGCTACTCGTAAAGAAATTACCGATACCTATGTCAATACATTTGAACAAGCCGGCTTGCAAGTCGATATCCTTGAAATCAATAGCTTTGCTTTAATTCGAACCATAAGGGACCAATTACGGCAATTTGACCGAGAAGAAGCCGTGGTATTAGTGGATATCGAATTTGATAGCACCGAAATCGCGATCGTGGTGAACGGAGTACCCCAGTTTTCAAGAACTGTACCAATTGGTACATTTCAACTCCAATTAGCTTTATCAAGGGCTATGAGTTTGCCTACATCCCGAGATATGGAATTACTTGAAAGTATGACTGTTCCCACCACAGCAATGGAAGCAGGAAAAACAGGTCAAACTGAAGTAAACCCCGGTATGGCAGCTGTAATCAGGGTATTGGGAGAAATCACCGACGAACTTCGTCGTTCCATCGACTTCTACCTCAATCAAAGTGAAAATTTAGAGGTTGCACAACTAATTTTAGCTGGACCAGGAGGCGGGTTGAAACAGTTAGATGAATTTTTTACACAGCGTTTAAGTTTACCGACAGTTCAAATCGATCCCGTAGAATCACTATCAATAGAGCTAGATGAATCCGAATACAGTGCGGTACAACGTCCCGGCTTGGGGGTTGTACTAGGTTTAGGGATGCGTGAAGTTTAAGAGGTTCAAATTGTTGCTTAACTTTTTACTGGACTCATAACTGAATATTTACCGAAAATATTTATCGAAAGCTTTGCCACTATCAGGGGGTATGACATAGCACAATGTACAGCCTAGATATCAACTTTCTTCAAGACCGTCCATCCCACCAGAAGAAATCTGAAAGTAGCATTAAAAATACTACTTCAGGTGGAGAGTTAATACCGTTGTTTGTTGGACTCGCGGTTGCAATATGTCTTCCTGTGTTTGTTGGTGGTGCTTGGTATATCTTAAGTACTCAAAATAACACCCTAGAATCAGAAATTGCTGAGCTAGAAGTAGAGAATCAACAGCTAGAAACAGAAATAGGAGACATTAATAAAATCAAAGCGGAGACTGACAAGATTAAGGGAGAAAATCAAGCCCTAGTAACGGTATTCGATCAGATCCGCCCTTGGTCTGCAATGTTACAAGATTTACGCGATCGCATTCCGGGAAGGGTACAGCTGGAAAATATTGAGCAAACACCACCAGCAGAAACTGATGGAAATAAACCTAATTCAGCTGGAGCCGTCAAGTTAAGTGGATATGCTCGATCGTTTAATGACGTTAATGATTTTTTACTGAGCTTACAACAGTCTCGCTTATTTAAACCTTCAGAAAGCAGAATTTTGAGTGCTGAATTAGTCGATGCTCCTATTCCTCCGGAAGTTAGTCAAGCTGAGAATAGCGAACTAATTAAATTACCGAAGGTAGTTAGATACGAAATTCAATCCAGTTTAAGTGATGTTCCAGCTTCGGAATTGATACGTGAATTGGAACAAAAAGGGACAGTTGGGCTAGTAGCCAGAATACGTAGTCTGCAAGGAACAGGAATTCTGCAAAAATGACACTGAGTGAAGATTTTAATTTTATTGAAGAGCAAGGCGGAGGATTTGAGGATGATTCTTCTAATTATCCCGTCGTATTTGGGGTGACCCTAACGCCAAAAGTTAGCGGTATCCTGATTGGCTTTTTAGGATTAGCGGGAGCGGCTTATATGCTTATGAACCTGTTAATGCCAACTTGGGAAACATTTCAAGAAAAGCAAACACAAAAGAGCGAACTAAAAACACAGATTGAGAATAAAAAAGCCAGTATCGATAAAATTGATGAAGTTAAAGAAGAATTAGCAAAAACTAAGCAACAGCAGATTCAGGTTTTATCGGTATTTGCAAATGAGAAAACCCTTGACACTTTACTTATAGACTTAAACCGATTGGTGGAAGCAGGAAATACTCAATTACCGACCAATGCAATAAATGCAAAACTTCAAAAGTTCGCGCCTGGTGAAAATCAACTTCAACCAATAACTGATGGTTCTCTCGGTGCAGAGGTAGACGGTAAGTTAAAAAGCAGTACTACTAATATTGAAATAATAGGAACTTACGAGCAAACTCAATCAATTATCCGTAATATTGAGCGCTTACAACCGCTACTAATTGTTAAAGAATATAAATCAGTTTTAGAATCCGATCCTGTTGATAGGGACGGAAAAGTAAAACCTAGGGTGGGTGCTGCACCAATCAAAACCTCTTTTTTACTAGAAGCCTTAATGCCGATGAACCCAGAAGAAATCGCTGCAGCAGCGAAAGCCGCAGAAGCAGAGTAGTAAATACAAATACCCTTGTTAAGTAATATGTGGGTAAATTTTTGGTTTGCAGTTGTGCTAAGAAAGTGCGCTAAAGCGCAACTACAAACCTAGACATGACTAATGATTAAATAATTACAATTTCTATTTTTATTTATTTACTATTTCTTCTTATTTGTATTAAAGGTAAACCCAAAACGTTAAAGTCAGAACAAAAATCTAAAATTTTCAACTCAATTTTTTTTTAATTAAACTTAAAATTCAAGATTCTAAATTCAAGATTTAAAATTCAAAATTTAAAATTCAAGATTCTAAATTCAAATTTTTCAACTTAAACTTTTAAATTCAGATTAACCCTATTATTTTTTAGTGAGGAATGGACTGTGAAACAGCTTCACGGTAACAATATTATTTTAGGTACTGCCGCAACTATACTTCTTGTAGCTCAACCTGTTTGGGCACAAACTGCTCGAATTACTGGAGTGAATTTAAAGCCAGTTGATAACGGAATAAGCCTGAAGTTAAAAACATCCTCTAGTAAGCGTCCGCAGGTATTTACAACTAAAAGAGGAAATGTTTTAGTTGCAGATGTTATTAATACTCAATTAAAGTTACCCGAAGGCGATAGCTTCAGTCAGGAAAATCCTGCACCAGGAATTGCTTTAGTTACGATTAATCAGCTAGATGCAAACAGTGTTCGAATATTAGTAACCGGTACAGAAAATGTTCCTAATAGTCTACCCATAGCGCGCAAAAAAGATGGTGTGACTCTGAATTTTGGAGCTTCTCCTGCATCCGCATCTGTTCCATCAAACCCCAGCACAATAGCAAATAATACCCCTGCTCCTCCCGCTCCTCCTTCTACAGTTCCTGCTCCTAAGCCTCAAATAGATATCAACACCACTCCAGCCCAACCTGCGGGTCCAGGTCAGCCCTCTACACCGGCTCCACCATTTCTTCCCAGGGCTGTTGCTCCACCTGTTGGAGATATTGCTATTTCGAATATTGATGCTTCTCCCACCGTTATCGATCTGGGTACTCAGGAACGGGTTCCTCGTTTGGTATTACGAGATGCTCCAGTACGTGAAGTATTGTCACTGCTAGCCCGTGCAGCAGGAATGAATTTGGCTTACACCACCGCTGGAGATAAGGAGGGAAATGCTTCAGAAACACAAAGTAGCAATGCTGAAGGACCAACAATCTCTTTAGATATTGAAAATGAGCCCGTGCAGGATGTTTTCAACTATGTTCTGCGCTTAAGTGGTTTAGAAGCAAATCGTAGCGGTCGGACAATTTTTGTGGGTCCAAATCTACCTAATTCCACCCGCGATGTGGTGATGCGCAACATAAGACTCAATCAAGTTTCTGTAGATGTTGCATTAAACTTTCTAGTTGGTATGGGTGCAGAAAGTGCGGTAAGTCGAGAACGACAAGTTACCAGTGTAAGTGCTGTACCTGTAGGTAGTGGTGCAACTCCTATTACTCAAACACAGACAACCACAGAAACTAAAATAGAACGCCTTAGTCTTGATGACTCAAAATATACAAACCCTATACTTAGAGGCTTGCAAGCACTAGGAGACGAACGCACAAACTCAGTCACTTTGATTGGTAGTCCAAGGTTAATTGAAATGGCGATGACGCAATTAACTCAACTTGATGTACGTCGTCGTCAAGTAGTAGTTAATGTCAAGATTGTTGACGTCAATCTTTCAAATATTAAAGACTTTAACAGTAGTTTTTCTTTTGGTGTAGGGAATAATTTCTTTTCCAATGATGGTGGTGCTGCTGTGGTTAATTTCGGTGGTTCGAGACCTCCAACCAGTTCCGAAGCAGCTAATAGTGTAACTAGCCAACCAGTCATCTCCAATCCAATTTCAGGAGAACCATTTTTCGACCCAAATAGTACACTTACTGTTCCTAATGGTGGTACAGGTCTAAGAGTTGTAGATGATGGCTTTCTTACACAAAATACTCCTGGTGATGCAACTTTCTTAAATCCAAGAACTCCTCTTGGTGCTAACGGAGATCCAACTGCACCTGGTATTTCTGGATTTACTCCAGGGACACCAGATACTATTACCATCACAACCGATCCTACCACTGGACAGCGAACAGCTGATTTTGCTGAAGGAAGTCGAGCTAACGCTGAGTTTGGCTTACCGTCGTTATTCCGGTTTCCCAAACGATTCCTAGCAAGCTTACAAGCCCAAGTACAAAGCGGTAATGCCAAAATTTTGACAGACCCAAGCTTAATTGTTCAGGAAGGTCAGCAAGCGCAGGTAAATCTAACCGAGGAAGTTGTTGGACAGACAAATATAACAATAACTGACACTTCTGGTGGGTCGAGGGAAACACAAGAAGTTACTAAAGAGGAAGTAGGTTTAACTCTGGGTGTCAAGATAGAACGCATCGATGATAATGGTTTTGTGTCTCTTTCGGTTGCTCCTAATGTGAGCGCACCCGTACGTGAAGTTGACACGGGAGCAGGTTTAGTGACTTTAGTTTCTAAACGCTCGCTTCAATCAGGTTTAGTTAGGTTGCGAGATGGTCAAACCCTAATTCTAAGTGGAATTATCCGAGATCGGGACCGTACAAGCGTTTCTAAAGTACCAATTTTGGGTGATATCCCTCTATTGGGTTCGTTGTTTAGAAGGACAAATAAAACAAGCGATCGCCAAGAAGTAATCGTTTTACTAACACCTCAAGTCATGGATGACACTCAAAACTCATCTTTCGGCTATAACTACAAACCTAGTCCTTCAGTGAGACAAATGCTAGAACGCCGGGGCTTAAAAATTCCTCGCAGGAAATAAAAGTTTATAAACGTATCATTTTTGAATATTTTGGATTGAATGGAGAGAACAGGGAACAGATTTTTTCGCTCATCTCATAACATTCGCTCATCTCATAACAGAAGTACTTTATGTTGTTATATTCCCCATTTATGGCTTCCATGAGGATAGTACTAACTTAGTTCATAACCTGAATGTTGATTTCTGACTCCTTACTCCTGACTCCTTACTTCTGACTCCTTACTTCTGACTCCTTACTTCTGACTTCTTACTCCTGACTCCTGACTCCTGACTCCTTACTCCTGACTCCTTACTCCTGACTCCTGACTCCTTACTCCTTACTCCTTACTTCTTAACCCTGAACCATGGCTCTTGAATTCTAATTAATTTCTGAAAAGGCGTTGCAATAAACCGTTTCTTGGACTATTGTTAAAAATATTTTGTAAAGAATTGTCACCTCTTTACAATTCCATTAAATTTCGATTTTTTATCCCCTAGTTTGCCCTATTCCTTTCGGGATAGGGGTTTTTACTAAGTATTTTTCCCTACTCGGAGGTGGGTTTTTAGGAAAACAAAAGCCAGAAAATGATAACGAATCCTGAAATCTATATAAATTAATGGTTTCATCTATCCACTTCTGGCTTGTACCCATTAGAATGATTCATTGAAAAGTTCAGCCAACAGGAGTTACAGCCCTTTTAGGCATAAATACTCAAAAAACGTTTTTTTGGTAAATCTCTAAACAGAGATTTCGGTAAACATACGTCTGGGTGTGTCAATAAATAATCTCAAGTAAATTTCAAGGAGTTTGACATGAATAAAGGTGAATTAGTTGATGCTGTATCTGAAAAGGCTAGCGTAACTAAAAAGCAAGCTGATGCAGTCCTAAGCGCTGCATTAGAAACAATTATTGAAGCTGTTTCCTCTGGCGATAAGGTAACCCTAGTTGGATTTGGTTCTTTTGAGTCACGGGAACGTAAAGCTCGTGAAGGTCGTAACCCCAAAACCAACGAAAAAATGGAAATCCCTGCAACTAAGGTTCCCGCATTCTCCGCAGGAAAAATGTTCAGAGAAAGAGTTGCGCCCCCAAAATCATAAGTAGTGTTGGGAGCAACTACTTTTTGGTGCGGCAAAGAGGACATGGGGGTAATCTAGCTTGGGCAGCTGCTATCGCTGGCTGCCCACAGGATTTAATTCTGGATTTTTCTGCCAGTATTAGCCCATTGGGACCTCCCCATAGCAGTTTAACTGCTATTTCGTCTCACATGGGTTATATAAAGCACTATCCAGACCCTAATTACACAGAACTCAGACTGGCGCTGAGTCAATATCACCAACTAGATCCTGAGTGGATTTTGCCCGGTAACGGTTCTGCAGAATTACTTACGTATGTTGGTAGAGAATTTGCCAAATTTGCCGCAACAGCTTTAATTACTCCAGCCTTTGGCGATTATTATCGAGCATTAGCTGCTTATGATGCGAAAGTACTGGAGTTTCCTTTTTCTTTGGCAAGACAAAATCATGCTAAAGAAGAAGGAAATCGGGAAGACATGGAAAAGGTAAGTTTTACTCAACCTTTGTCTTCTCTTCCTCTTAACGATTTTGCTTTATCTTCAAGGCATGGCTTGCTGCTTAATAACCCCCATAATCCAACCGGAAAGTTGTGGTCGCGGCAAGCAATTCTGCCCTATCTGAAGAAATTACCTTTAGTTGTAGTTGATGAAGCTTTTATGGATTTTTTACCGCCAGACCAAGAGCAAAGCTTAATTGGAATGGTGGAAAAATATCCAAATTTAGTTATTTTGCGATCGCTAACCAAGTTTTACAGTATGGCAGGGTTGCGCTTGGGATATGCGATTGCTCATCCCGATTACTTGAGTCGTTGGGATAGATGGCGTGATCCTTGGTCTGTCAACTCTTTAGCTGTAGCTGCAGCGATCGCAGCTTTGAAAGATAAGAATTTTCAAAGGCAAACTTGGGAATGGCTTGCACCGACGCGCGAACAATTGTTTCGCGATCTAGTCAGTTTACCTGGATTAGAACCTTTACCTGGTTCTGCAAATTTCTTACTGGTGCGTTCTCAGCACAGCGTTATCCAACTTCAAGAACGCTTACTCAAGGAACATCACATTTTAATTCGTAACTGCAAGAGTTTTCCCGAACTGGGAGATAATTATTTTCGGGTTGCTGTTTTAAATGAAAAAAATAACCAACGTCTAATAAAAGTCCTTTCATTGGTTTTGGAAAATCAAATTATTGAAATTCCCTAAAAAATTTCCTTAAATCCACATTTCCACCACTAATAACTACTCCGACTCTGGCTCCCGGTGCTTTCACAACGCCTTCAAGTAAAGCCGCAGCAGCTAAAGTTCCCGTTGGCTCCACAACTATCTTCAGGCGTTCCCATAAAAACAACATGGTACGAATAATCGCTTCTTCTGAAACCGTCACCATCTCATCTACATGTTGGAGTATCAAAGGAAATGTCAATTCGCCTAATCTATGAGTGCGAGCACCATCAGCAATAGTATTGGGATTTTCTATGACATGTATAGTTTTACTGTAGAAGGAAAGAGTTGCATCATTAGCCTTTTCTGGCTCGACCCCAATAACTTTACAATTTGGAGCAAGTGCTTTTGTTGCGATTGCACAACCAGAAATTAATCCACCACCACCGCAACAAACCAAAAGTAGATCGAGTTCTCCCACTTCCCCGATCAATTCCAATGCAGTTGTTCCTTGTCCTGCGATTATATGAGGATGATCGAAAGGTGGAATTATTTTCAAACCTTTTTGTTCTGCTAAAACCTGAGTTAATTTTTCTCTGCTTGTTTCCTTACGTTTATACAAAACAATTTCTGCACCATAACCCCGAGTTGCTGCTTGTTTGACTGCAGGAGCATCATCCGGCATAACAATGGTAGTTGGTATATCAAGCAATTTACCGGCTAAAGCGAGCCCTTGAGCGTGGTTTCCTGATGAAAATGTAATGACCCCCTGTTCTTTTTGTTCTATTGATAATTGGGACAGTGCGTTAAATGCTCCTCTAAATTTAAAAGAGCCAGTTCTTTGAAAGTTTTCTGATTTCAAAAAAACTTGATTCTTTGTGAGTTTATTGATAGTACGGGAAGTCAGAACGGGAGTACGATTTGCAATACTATTGAGGCGATTCGCTGCCGCTTGGATATCATCTATGGTAATAGAGTTTTGCATTGAAAAGGGAACATTAAACAGGGAACAGGAAACGGGAAACAGATAATTATGAATTGGGAACAGGGAACATAAAACAAAGAATTATTCAGACTAAACAAAATTTAATTCAGTCATTGCTACTGCTTTAGTGAGTAAATCTTGATATTCTAAATTGCCAACACCATAAGCCCCAAATCTTTCCAAGTGGGGATTCATCATTTGAGCATCAAATATAATAAATCTCTTTTCTCGCAATTTTTCCACTAGTTTTACCATCGCAACTTTGGAACCATCGGGTATGCGGTAAAACATTGATTCGCCAATAAAAGCACCGCCGATCACAATTCCAAGAATTCCCCCTGCAAGTTCATCCCCTTCCCAAGTTTCAAAGCTATGTGCCCAACCACTATAATGTAATTCCTGATAGATTTCTTTTAAATCAGGGGAAATCCAGGTAGTATCTCGATCTGCACAACCATCAACAACAGATTGAAAATCGCGATTAATAGCAACGCTAAACTTATTTTGATTAATAATGCGTCGTAAAGATTTAGGATAACGGAAACGTTCATCCAAAGGAATTAAAGTGCGATCGCGACTGCCATACCATCCGAGGTTATTATCATCATCACCCATAAGGAAATAGCCTTGGGCATATCCTTCGATGATGGCAGAGACATTATATCTCATAGATTACAAACTAAATAAAATGCAAATAAACACCCTTTTATTGAGGTGATTTAGCAATCAATTCTAAATCATGACATAAAAATTAATATTTATGAAAGTGAATATTCGTACAACTCAAATTTATAAATATTATTTGCTAAGCCTTGAGTACAATCATAATTAGAATCTCTATCCTAATAAGTCAAAATATAATTAATTTAAGTATCATTTGTTTAATACTCTTCCAAACTTAGAGATAGTTTGTCAACAGATAATTTTCCGTGGAGTATATTTTTGATATATCTCTTTGAAATATCTCTTTGATATGTATACGTAAAATCAAACCTGTTTTAATTTGTTTGAATTTAATTGGTTTGAATTTAATTGGTTTGAATTTAATTTGTTTGAATCTGCGTTAAATACAAAAAATAAAAAAATGACTGAACCAATTCCACCAATCACCCTACCACCAGCAGAAAATCCCGAACAGGAGGGAGAATGGTTACAAACAAGCTTACATTCTTGGCTGAATACCGAGTTTATTCCCGAAGCTATCAATGAAGAAATAGCACAACGAGCAGCACAAATTTTTATGCGCCAAAGAATGGAAGGAGAAAACGATTTAGGTTCTCTAACGCTCGCAATTGTCACCGAAATGCAATCCTTTGATTTTTCCAAAAGTTTCTATGGAGAGTTTGCGATCGCTAATGCTGTTAGCGATCTTCTTTTGGAAAGTTTAGGTATTGATAAATGTTGCGGACAATAAAAACTAAAAAGTAAAGAGTTAAGAGTAAAAAGTAAAGTTGTTAGATTACTTCTTACTTCTTAATTCTTACTTTTATTTACCAGCTAGACTTAACTACACCTGGTAAAAGTCCTTGGTGCGCCCAATCTCTCAGTACATTTCGGCAAAGACCAAAGTCACGGTAAACACCTCTAGGACGACCAGTTACCCAACAACGATTTTGGCGACGAGTAGGAGAACTATTACGGGGAAGACGTTGGATTTTCCGATGAATTTCCAGTTTATCCAATGGGTCTTCTGTGGTTCTAAACTCTTCTAGCAATGCTTCCCGCTTAGCTGCGTACTTTGCTACTAACTTAGCGCGCTTTTTTTCACGCTCAACCATACCTTTTTTTGCCATAAGTTCTAGTAGTTGTTTTATAAAACAGCACAGTCTATTTTAGCGAATGGAATGCCTTGTGACATAAATTCTAGAAATTGATTACCAGAAATTGATTACCAGAAATTGATTACCAGAAATTGGTAATTAGAAACTGGTAGTTAGAAACTAGGGATCAGGTAATTCTCACCCAAGCAAGACTTTTCACCAATTACCAATTACCCATTACCAATTACCCATTACCCATTACCAATTACCCATTACCAATTACCCATTACCCAATATTAGCCGAAGGACAAATATCCGCTAACTGACAAACCTCACAAGCAGGAGAACGCGCCTTACATATAGCTCGACCGTGGTATATCAACCTAATAGACCAATTTTCCCAATCTGCTTGCGGTAAAAGTTTCATTAAGTCACGCTCGATGCGGACGGGGTCTTGATGCTTGGTAAAACCCAAACGTTGACTAAGACGTTTAACGTGAGTATCTACGGTGACTCCTGCATTAATTCCAAATGCATGGGCAAGAACAACATTAGCAGTTTTTCTCGCAACACCGGAAAGCTGCAATAAATCTTCCATACGTCCGGGAACTTGAGCGTCAAAGTCATCAACTATTTTTCGACAAGCAGCTCGGATGTTTTTAGCTTTATTACGATAAAAACCTGTGGAACGCACTAATTGCTCTAGCTCTTCTAAATCAGCATTTGCTAAGCTTTCTGCATCGGGAAATCGCGCAAACAAATCGGGTGTTACCTTATTCACACGCTCATCCGTACACTGAGCGGAGAGAATAGTTGCTACCAATAACTGCACTGGTGAGTCGTGGGTTAAAGAACAAGTTGCATCTGGATACAAACGCTTCAAGCGTATGAGAATTTCCAGCGCCCTAATTTTTTGAGATGAACGTTTTGCTTTACCACTCACCTGCTTTTGCACCCATAAATAAAAATTAATGATTTTTGGGTATTATAGACGTTCTTATCCCCTGAGAAATCTAATTGAGTGCTTGATATAAAAGCTGGGTAGTTTCTTTAACAATCAGAAAAATCCCCAATCCTAGAATCAGCACAAAACCCGTTCCCATGACTCCTTCTTGAATCTTGCTGGGTAATGGCTTACCCATCACACCTTCAATCATTAGAAAAGCTAATTGTCCACCATCCAAAGCAGGTAAAGGCAAAATGTTAATAATTGCTAGGTTGATGCTAATTAAAGCAGCAAAGAAAAATAAATTTCCGACATCATTTTGAGCAATGTTAGCCCCAATTTCTACAATTTTAACTGGCCCTGCCAGATCGTTAGCCGTTTCTTGGAAGTTAGTAGCTAATTGACCGAAACCTTGAAATGTCATGGTAACGATGCGCTGAAACTCAGTAGCACCCAGACTAAAAGCTTTGACAATATTCCGTACTGGTTTGCGCTCAGTTTTGACATTTGGTGTCAGTCCAACCCCAATGGTTCCACCGTTAGCTTTAGCTTCCGGAACTATGGTTAAAGATAGTTGTTCCTCACCACGGGAAATTTGTAGCTGGATTTCTTTCCCAGCATTATTTTTAACAATTTTCTGAAAACTTTCTATTTCTGTTGGTGAATCACTAAATTGCCGGCTGTTTGCTGCTAAGACTACATCTCCTACTTTAATTCCTGCATCAGTAGCTGCAGAACTTACTTCTGGCGCGAGTTGTTCGATGACAATACCAGGCTTAGTATCAACAATTTGCTGGATACCAACAAAGCTCACTTGAGATACCAATAACAAATAAGCAAATATTAAGTTTGCTATCACTCCAGCACTGATGACAATTGCCCGATCTAAGATAGGGCGGTTGCTCAATAAGTTAGGGTCATTACGAGGAATATCACTATCCGGGTCATCGTCAGGAAAAGCTACAAATCCACCCAAAGGAAAAGCCCGAACAGCATATTCTGTTTTCGCTCCTTGGTATTTCAAAATTATTGGACCAAAACCAATTGAAAATCGGTTAACGTGAATTCCTTGGAAGCGAGCTGCAAGAAAATGTCCGAGTTCGTGGACAAAAACTAAAACCAGCACAACTGCGATCGCCGCGAAAGCTGCTAAAACTGACATAGGAATAATTAGCGAATTTATTGGGTTATAGTTACAGGTTTTACAGAAAAATATTGCATTTTACTATAAAACTTTCAATTTGCAAGATATTCTTCTTACAAGACACAGTTATACGCCACTTACTAAAGCCCTGAAAGAGCAATGTAGCGGCTTAATTACTCCCCTCATCAATAGATTAGGAAATACATATTCTTATTTTAAGATCTGTTACAGTCCGGAATGAATCTGGATGATATTTTTTGGGGATTGGCTATTAGGGATAGCACTGCGTGCCGCCGCAAGCGGCATATGGGGATTGGGGACTAGCGATTAGGATTTACGTTAGCAAATTCGCAGATAGCTCAGCTATAATCTGGGACACCGGCGTAAGTATTTAGTACTTCACTACATAAGTTATAAGGAGTATTTCCCAGTCCTATTCATAGAATTTGTGCTGTTAGATAGGGACTTACATTACAGTCCCTAGATCATTGGGTATAAACCCGACAAAATTAATATGGTTAAGTACTAACCTGGCTTTAGCCATAGGTACTGTGTGACGCCTGCAACATATGGTATTAAGAATCGCCCGAATTTTTTTCCCAATCCCTAGTCGCCATATGCCGCAAGGCGGCACGCAGTGCTATCACCAGTCCCCAATCCCAAATCACAATATCTCCCGCTTCAAATAAGGTTGCAGTACTTTTGGTACTCTGACAGTTCCATCTGGTTGTTGATAATTTTCCAAAATCGCTGCCATTGTTCTTCCTACTGCTAAACCAGAACCGTTAAGAGTATGGACAAATTGGGTTCCCTTTTTACCAGTTTCTTTAAAGCGAATATTACCCCTTCGTGCTTGGAAGTCTATACAATTAGAACAACTAGAAATTTCCCGATAAGTACCGGCAGAAGGTAACCAAACTTCTAAGTCATAGGTTTTGGTTGAGGAAAATCCCAAATCTCCGGTACATAGTTCTAATACTCGATAAGGTAACTCCAATGCTTCTAGAATAGCTGCTGCATCTTTGAGTAATTTTTCTAATTCCTCGAAAGAATCACCTGGAGCGACAAATTTTACTAATTCTACTTTATTGAATTGATGTAAGCGAATTAAACCGCGCATATCGCGCCCATAGCTTCCAGCTTCTCGACGAAAGCAGGGAGTGTAAGCACAGTGATAAATTGGTAAGTCCTCCGCAGATAAAATTTCTCCTCGATAAAGGTTGACCAGAGAAACTTCTGCAGTTGGTGCTAGCCACAAATCGTCAGCCCCACATTTGAAACTTTCTTCAGCAAATTTGGGTAACTGTCCGCTTGCTGTCAAAGATTCGGTGTTTACTAAAACTGGTGGTATGACTTCCAGATAACCGGCTTCCACCTGACGGTCGAGCATAAATTGAATTAATGCTCTTTCTAATGCTGCACCAGCCCCAAACAGCGCCACAAAACGGCTTTGTGCTATCTTTACAGCACGCTCAACATTGAGAATACCTAATTTATCAGCAATTTCCCAATGGGGAAGTATACTCTCATCTTTGGGGATATATTCATCTCCCCAACGTCGAACCTCTACATTTTCTTCCTCACTTTTACCCACGGGAGTTGAGCCGCTGGGTAAATTGGGAAGAGCCAATAAAAGCTCCTCGATTTTACCCAACAGTTCTTTTTCTTGAGGTTCTAGCTGACCAATTTCAGCCTTAATGGAAGCACCTTCTTCCCGTAAAGCTTTAATCTCATCGCCCTTAGGGTCGCTACCTGCTTTGATTTTTGTCGGGATAGTTTTAGCAATTTCATTGCTACGTGCTTGAAGTTGGTTGCGCTTCGCTTCTAATTCACGTTGTTTTTGATTCAACTCAATTATTGGTTGAAGGTCGTAGCGATCGCCACGAAGAACCAACTTTTCTTGCACAAATTCTGGGTTTTCCCTTATTTGCTTGATATCGAGCACGGATTTTTCTCAGTTTTCTGCTAAATATTGATTGTCTGCCAACACAACAGAATATAGCAATTTTGACTGACTGTGACTGCTGGATTTAAGAAGGCTAGAAATTTGACATCTCCCCCGGTTAAAACACGGGGGATTCTAAGCTGATATTGCTACGTCAGATGGAATCCGGACTACGCAACGGTTGTGAGTTTCTCGATTCCTCGGACTACGCGACCGTTGTGAGTTTCTCGGATATTGTCCGATTTAGGCAACGCTTACGGTACGTTCTAGTTAAATCACTTAACAAGTCGTATCGTTTTGGGAGTGTCAAAGCTCCCCTACCCACCTTGGTTAGGTCTATACCTAACTGTGTGGCTACTTTTCTTGCAATATTCGCTGCCCCATTGCAATCAGCATTAATTAAAAAACATGAGCCAGTTTTGTACATACCGCGTTTAACTCTTGTTCCCGAGGGTTTCCAGTTCTGGGGTTTTTCACCCACCTTCGGCAGAAAATCATCACTCAAAAAACAACTCTTCGAGGTGTAGCTTTCTTCGGTAATCGTTAAAACTATTCCGTACTCTGGACAAAATTGCTTTAAACGCTCAATCAATCTTCCCGTGGGAATTACTACAAAGTTTTGATTATTGCGTTTACTCATCTTGGAACGCTGCTTTTGACCGTTGTTCCATCCAATGATCAAATTACCAATACCATCATTTAGACAACGATTAACAATAAATCTGGCTGCTTTATTGATAGCATCTCTCGTCTGGTTATTACGTTTACGTTGTACTCTATCAAGATTCGCATCCCAATAAAAGTCTGACTTACCTTGTTTGTACTTGGCAACCAAACGACAGTAACCCTGATTCATTGATTTAAGCTTGCGACCATCAATGATTAAACTTCTCCCACGAGTTGAAACACCTGTGAGCCAATTAGTACCACCGTGGTCAAAACTCCATGCTTGCGAGTAATCAAGGTTAGGGTTATGAGTAATAGGTTCTTTACCATCGTCTATCACCCAATCAACCCAGAATTCACCTAAGTTAGGACGTATTGTTACTTCTTTTACCCAGTCAAAATCAATGAATTCTGGCAAGTGCAAAGATATCTCGTCTATCAAATGTGGCTTAACTTCTTTGCTGATTGGTGGATAAACCCGACCATCAATCAATCTTAAAAGTTGTTTCGGGAATGTAACGGCAGCTAAGCCACCCTTCTTACGGTACTTAGGCAACCTAGGTCTATCAACCTCACCTTTGTAGTAAGCCTTTACCAACCCGTTGTAAGAGGTTATTGATTCACCAACAGACTTTAATGTTTGTTGCGCGGCTTGCGCTGCTAATGCTTTGTAATGCGGGGATTGTTTTAAGGCTTTGTCTAACTCTGGGTACTTAATGTCACATCGATAAGTTTTCCACCCACTACGTAATTCATCGCCTCGCCAATACAATGATTGTGCATTACCCATCTCAGCTAATGCAGAATAATGTTTTTGCTTAGCATAATAAATCGCACAGTTAATTAAACTGTTTGAGTTGCGACATTGGTCAGCCCAATAATCATTCTCCCAATCATTAAATTTAGCTCTAACTGGAATCGTTCTGTACAATTTTGACTCACCTCCTTAGCTTTGTTAACCTACGCTTAGGTTAGCACGTGGAGCTAGATGATGTTCACAAGAAAAGGTCAAAAAGGATTAAAAGATACTCCTTATTACTACGACGAAATCAAGCAACAACACGCAATATATTTGACGCCTACGGCTTGGAATGATTTAAAAAGGAGAGCAAAAGAGAAAGGTATAAGCATTAGCGAATACGTTGAACGATGGATAAGAGACACAGTAAGATAAATCTTGCCGTGTCAGATTTCCACCCCTCGTTAAAACAGAGGGGTTATCATCTTCCTGCATTTACTTGATATTTTCTTTCTATTTGTAGTTATGGGGTAATTTTCCTGCTATCTTCTCTTTAGTCATGCCAAATCCGATTTTAAAAACCCTTTTATATTGTTTGGGATTTTCCCACACTTCCCACACCTCCCCTCTCATTCTTAAAGGGGGTAATTAACCCAAATCTAATATCATATCTTGATATCCCTTATGTAGTTGTTGGAATTCCCCTCAAAATTTCCATAAATTCCAAAACTCTTCCTAACCCCTAAAAATCCAGATTTGTTTCCAAAGATTGTCTGAAGGATGCTAGAACCCAAAAAGCTAATCGGTTGGGTAAATAAATAAAAAAGGAAAATCTATTTATTGTCTAGATTCTCCTTTGTATTCATTAATTTTAGAATTTACTCAGTTTTACAAAAATCGATTTATTTTCCCGATTTTTAGTACTCATATTTTAGTACCAATGTTTTTATCGACATATTTTGATTAGTGGTGAATTTATAGATATTTTCCTTAATCCACCTACCGGGTTATGCGGTTAAGCAACCAAACCGAAGCCACTAGCCCAGCAAAATGGGCTGTGACCGTATTAGTATTTGCTTGAACGACAAAAATATCCAAAGGTTGAATAAAACGACTTGGGTCGGCTTGAGCAATAATTCCAGTACCTATTTGCTGTGAGGTGAGGGATTTAGTTAATAAAGTTCCCACAATGGCTTGTGCGCCAAACAAAGTTAACAGCATGCCGACAAAATGCACTATCATCCCCAAGCGTAAAACTTGAACTGTTTCAGCTTTGCGCGGACGGTTGACAGGATTAGGAGATAAAAGGTCTCTGCCAATTCGCGTATAACGAAAAGCGACAACTATCCCCCCAATCAAAGCAATTAGTCCACTAACAGCCAAAAATATACCAAAGCCGGTGCCTGGATTGCTGTTTCTACCTCCAGTTCTCTGACTGAAAATAGCAAACAATAAAATTCCTCCCGCTACGACACCTAGCACCAACTGAGTCCAAAAACTAATCCAACCAGTAAGGCGAAACGTTTGACCGATTGAGCGGATGTTCGTAGAAGAGGATTGGGTATCGGACTTATCTGACATATATTGATCGTCCACGCGCTAGGCGTTTGATAAATTCACTATGACACTTATCACATTGCTCTAATAATATTTCAAGTACGCAGAATCTGTGATTAATACTGATAATTATGTTTGAATTGATTAACCTAAACTCGATACAAGCCAGATTAAACACTCTGCTTGCATGATATTTGCGGCTAGCTCAGTTCCAACAATCCTTTTGCATTAGTTTATTACCATTGAGGTAAGACCACCATAGGAAGTAAAACTTCATAAATCACATCGGTAAGGGAGTAAATTATATCTAAATTATTTTTTTTGAAAATTTTGTATATAACCATTAAGCTGCAAATTATCTACAATCGTTTGATATCAACTCAAATACCTCAGTGAGGGGTTACACCCTGCTGACATCAAAAAAATATTTACACTGCAGCAAGTGTAGGTATGAGAAGTCTAGCTAACAAAGGCTTAAGTACAAGTACTTTGAAATAACTGGCTAAAGATGCTTCATCTTTAACCACTAATACTGGGATAATTACCGTCAAACAAAGTATTTGTTAATTTTTATGTAAAAAAACGCATTTTGCCTTTAAAATTGCTTAGGTGCCATTTTATGCTTAGGCAGTCCTCACACGCTCGGCATCACTCGACACACAGACGGTAGCAATGCTGCTGTCAGCAAATGCTCCTCACATGCAGCCTATAGGTTGAGTAATTGTATACTCTTAGAGCCCCTGTGCTGCCTAATCTTTCCCTAAGGTGTTAGTGTAAACATTACTTTATTTCGTTTGTGGTTTGGCAATTCAGTTTAAGTAGCGTTATACACTTACTTATTGAGGGATTGCACTATATACTCACAATCGAGATTTAGGCTCAATTATCGGGCATATTTTTTAGCCATTCATTAACCATGAGACTTGAGGATATATATCAGTACTTTGAGAATCCTCCGCCAACTTATCTTTGTCAAGAACTAGCAGTCTGTTATATCTTGTATGTTTTGCTACAAGGAGAGTCGTACGGAACCGAGTTGATCCAAAAATTAGAAACCGAATATACGACCTATCGACTTTCAGATACAGTGCTTTATAGTGCAATCAAATTTTTGGAAGACGAAAAGGCTATCACCGGTTATTGGAAAAAACTCGAGGGACGCGGACGTCCTCGACGGATGTACCAAGTTTCTCCCCAGTGGCAAACTCAAGCACAAGACTTAGCGAATCTATGGCAACAGTACATCAGTAAGAGGACAAATTAGCCAATAATTAATAATGAACAAGTCGCCTCCATTACGGAACTAATAATTAGCCATGGATACCCCTATCCTGCCATCTACGTTGTTGCTAACCTTATTGCTCTGTGTCGGTCAATTCTTCTTTATTCGTGCATCGACTAAAGACCGGACACAAACAGCACAACTGGCATCAGAAAAAGATGAAGCTACTTTAATGCCTCAGTTGCAGGATTATTTTAAAGCGAGGTCTTACCGAGTGACAGCGGTGGACCCGCAAGCGAACCAAGTGACCATGACTGGCTTTGTTAGACCAAGCTGGTTTCTAGCTATCTTTCTCACGCTATTGTCAGCAATTGGTTTACTGTGTATCTCGCTGGTTTTATCACAGCTTTTCCCCCGCTTCAGTATTGCTTTTTTGGGGATAGTCTTACTTTCACCTGCAAGCGGTATATTTTATTGGAAAAAAGCTAAAAAGCTTGAGAATGTTTTGCTTCGACTGGAAGCAAGCGATAGCAAACAAAAATTCCCAAGCAAAATAACTGTAATAGCCCACCGAGATGAACTCATAGAGTTACAGCGGACATTACAGTTAAAGACTGTTGAATAACTCAACACTGTTCGTAACAAGCCTGCGAGTTTGAGTTTCAGTTCTTAAAGACAGAAAGTTGGGAGAATTACAAACAAAAACTTTATGAATCTCCACGATGTAATATCGTGGAGAAAAACAATCTTTCTTGAAAGAGTACACTTAGTGACAAGACGAGCATACTAAGGTTAGGATAGCTCGGAAGCATTTACAACAAATTATCCCAGGCAATATCGTGGATGATATACCAACGCTTTACTTGGGATAATTTGCTTCATTGCAATTGTTTGGTGCATTCTTTTGTGTAAAAATCTACCCCGTAACAAAACGGCAGTTGAGGGTAGTCAAAATTGCCCTTAACTCATTAAGGAAGTAATTTACTGGCAATCCTGCAAAAAAGTTTAAAAAAATCTGAATTTTAGATGCAAACTAATCACTTTTGCCAGTTAATAGTTTTTAAGAACTGTATTCAAACTCTAAAGGAGAGATAAAAATAAATAAAATTATCAACCCCTTTAACTAACGAGCAGCAGCTACAACAGCTAGCATTTCTCGAGTAGAATCCTCCTCTAATGTCCTCAAACTAGGAAATAAAAAGTGGTTTTCCTCAACGTATTGAGCACCGAACAGTCCTTTTTCTGCCCAAAAATAACGATCGGTTGTATGCTCATTACGCTTTACAAGTAACAAAGCTGGTGGGACAATACCTTCTGCTTGAATAAATTTTCTTGCTGCTGTTACAGGCTTATCATCGCCACTCTCTATGCTAAACTGAGGCACATTCTCTAAAATACGACGTCCTTCTTGGCGACGACGACTCTTGCGCTTGCGTCTCCTAGCCAACCTATTTTCCTCCTCTTTCAAGCTTAATAGATTGTAGTGATAGCTACAAAACCCGTCGTAATTATAAAAGTTTTAAACCTAAAAATCAACTGCTTTTAACTTTTGCATACCATAGAAATAATATCTTTAAACGAATATAAACCATTAGAATATCGATATATAATACATTTGGGGAATGCATAACTTTCAGTGGTTTAATTAATCTTTATAGGAAGAGAAAAACAAATAGATTTTATTTTTCTAGTTATTGATTGCAAGTAAGCGTTACAAAATGTTAAGCACCGCCAGTTCTGAGTATGTGGCTCTTTGTAGAGAGCAGATGGCACTGTTAGCCCAAGGGCTGGGAGCGTCTTTGAGCATAGTGTATTTGACCCAAGAATTGGTAGAAGCCTCTTCAATAAGCGAAGCTAAATTAGTACCAATTGCAGTTTATCCAGAGACAGGATTATGGCAACAAAGCGATAAAAATAAAGTTTTGCCCAATCTGAATCAGAAGCTATTAACAGGTGTACAAGAATTAATTTCAGTTCCGCAAGAATCTAAGGGAGGAGATGAAGAGAATTGCCACTCCCAGGAAGAATATTTATTTCGTGGCGACCAAATTGTTTTACCCCTAGTTCATGAAAATGCAATTATGGGGTTATTTGTGACGGTGAGAGATGACCGTGGCTGGAAAGATAGCGAACGGGATGAGATTGAAAGAATTGCAAGAACGCTGGCGATCGCCTGCATTTTGGATCGTCGACAAGCATGGTTGCGTTCTGAGCTAGAACAACAACAAATCCTTCAGGAAAAGCAACAGGATTTATTAGACAATTTACTGCATCAATTTCGCAATCCACTTACCGCATTACGAACTTTTGGCAAACTATTGGTCAAGCGCCTGCGTCCCGGGGATGTAAACAGAGACGTTGCCACATCGATTATTCGGGAGAGCGATCGCCTAAGGGAATTACTAGTTCATTTTGACGAGGTTATTAACCTTACAACAGCAGATATAGTCGCTCCTAAGTTGCCGGGGGATAAAGTCTTAGTGAAAGCAACTGTACAACAACCTTCTTCAGATGTGCCATTATTATTGCCCGGAGCGGGCGAGGAAGGGGGTGAATGCTACTTGGAAGATATATTAGACCCTTTACTGATTTCGGCCCGTGCAATCGCTCAAGAGAGGGGTTTGGGATTAACGGCAGAAATACCTGCCAATTTATCTCCTGTAAATGCTAA
Source organism: Mastigocoleus testarum BC008 (assembly GCF_001456025.1). GTDB lineage: Bacteria > Cyanobacteriota > Cyanobacteriia > Cyanobacteriales > Nostocaceae > Mastigocoleus > Mastigocoleus testarum. Next base: position 116,891 of record NZ_LMTZ01000045.1, on the reverse strand, counting down.
CTCTAAAGCCCTAACGGAAGTTTTCAGTAATATTATTGACAATGCTTTGAAGTATACTCCTGCCGGTGGTAAGGTTGCGATTACAGTAGGTCACGAAAAAGACGGCTTTCAAGGAATAGCTATTAGTGACAATGGTCCTGGTATTTCGCAAATGGATCTAAAGCATATTGGCGAACGTGGTTACCGTGGAGCGCAAGCTGAAACAGAAATTCCTGGTACGGGATTGGGTTTAACTATCGCCAAACAATTGATAGAGCAAATGCAGGGCGAGATTCAGATTTTTAGCCCTGCTTTAAACTCAGCAATCCCATTGTCTGACAAACCTGGAACTACATTTTTAATTTGGTTACCGTCTGTTGGGGGTTAGGGATTGGCGTTAGCTTAGCGTGACGCGACAGCGTCATATAGGGATTGGGAAGTTCTTAATGCAATAATCTATAAGCATTCACTGGATAATAATACATTTGTATTAGCTAAAGCTATCTCATAAATCCAAACTCATTACTCATTACTTATTACTCATTACTTACTACTTGTTACTCATTACTCATTACTTCTGTCCTGATTCCTGAATTTCAAGACAATCATCGCAATGAGACTTCAAACTGTTCTTCAATTGTCATTTGCAGGTCAGTATCTGGATCGATGACAATCAGGTCAACACTCTTTTTCCCAAAGAAAAGACCAACTAAGCTACCAACTGCAGCACCACCTAAGACTTCTTCTGTTGCTATTGCGCGATCGCCAGTTACTCCTGCGATCGCTGCTGCTGCACCTGCACCAAGGGCTGCATTTTTGAGGGTGGAGCGAAGTCTACTGCCCTTTTTAACTGTTTCAGTTTTAGTAATCACTTCTGAATTTGCATCGATATTGTACTCTTGACCAGAAGTTAAAACTAATTTTTGAGCTACAAATTGGGAGCCACCTTCAGCAGGCTTGAGTTCTCCTATAACTTGGCTACCAGCAGGAATTACAATATCTCCTCTATCTGTAATTACGTTTTGAGATACCGTGAGCGTCAAAGGTGCAGTCTCATCTTTTGTCACCAGAATTTTTTCTGCTTTGTCGTATTTAACAGGAATTACGGTTTCTGCAGGAATGGTAACTGCAACAGGAGTGGGTGGAGATGATTTAAAAGCTACGATGTAGGGGGAGGAGATTGCTGACGCTTGGTTGTTACTAACTAATGCTTGATAAATAAAAGCTGCAACTTGGGCTCTTGTTGCTGTTGCTTTAGGATTGAGGGACTGAACGTTAGGGTAGTTAACTACTATTTGTTTTTCTGTTGCTGCAGCAATTGGACGACGAGCGTAGTTGGAAATATTAAACGAATCATTGTAGTACTGCAGCGTGTTGATTGAGCTATTGCTTGGGCTGTAATCTAAGCCGTTAGCAAGGGAAACTAAGACCTGTTCCCGAGGAATATTTTGATTGGGTGCAAAGCGATTACCGGGATATCCAGACAAGAAACCTGTGGTGTAAGCTTCTTGAATTGCGCCGTAAGCCCAATAATTTCTAGATACGTCGTTGAAATTAACTGCTCTACGTTCAGGTGCTTTTTGGAAAGCTTTACGAATCATTGCAGCGAATTGAGCTCGGGTGACTGGTTGCTCTGGACGAAAAGAACCATCGGGAAATCCAGCAATGACATCTCGTCGTGCTAACTCTTGAATAAATTCTGCAGCCCAATAATTAGATGAAACGTCATAAAAATTAGATTGAGCCAAAGCAGGTGCAGAAGCAACTAACGGTGCAATACTTCCGGCTGTAATTCCAATTGCCATAACTGCAGCACATTTAGATTGCCAACTAGATTTTCCAAACATTTATTTTAACCCCAATTTATTCTGTTTAATTCTGTTAATTATTCAGACAATACTCAAAATAAAATGTTCCATTTTAAACTAATGAAAATTATATTTTTGCTGAAGTAAAATATAATTAAAAGTATAGGTAAATAATGAAATAATCTTGACGTATTCACAATCAAATAGTTGCTTACTTTTCCCAGAAAATTATTTTATTTAGCAAATGAGATAATAAACTATATAGAAGTGAATATGACTTTATTTTTGTTGTTGATAATGGAATTTCACTTTACCCACAGGTATTTTAAACCCATGATGTAGGCTTGCACCAACGAGAATCTGCGGAGTATTACTAGATATAAATCAATGTACTTCGTATTTTCTCTTAGTCGCCTTTTCGGATGATTTACACTATAAATAAAAAATCGTTAATATCCTCAAACGGTGTATTTATATAAAATCGCCGAATTTTCATTCAATTTCATCATTATAAAAACGCATAAAAAAAGGGTTCTTTTAATGAGAACCCAGTTAATAGGATGATTAAGGTTAAAAAGAAAGAAAAAATAATTATTAATTACGGGACAAGGAAATTACTAAATCCGAATCTAGGGTGACATCTAAATCTTTTTCGGGATTGATGACAACAACTTCAACTGTTTTCTTTCGTAACAGAACGCTTGCTAAAGCACCAGCACCAGCACCAGCTACTGGACCTAAAATATCTATATCCCTGTCACCTGTAAGCAATTCTATGACAGCAGCAGCACCCGCACCGATAGCTGCATCTTGCAATATTTTGCTTGAGTCAGAACCTTTTTTGATTTTTTCTATGTTCGTGACTACATCCGAAGCTGCGTCAATGGATTGACGATCTCCGTTGGGAAAAATTAACTCTTCAGCTACAAACTGAGAACCTTTATCTGAGTCTCGATCGCTTGCAGGTCTCAATTCACCTTTAATTTCAGTATTTTTGGGAATTAAGAGATTACCAGACCTGTCAACAATATCACTCGCTACTTTTAAAGTTAAATCCAGAGTTTCATCAGGAGCAACAACAATTTTATCTTTTTCATAGGTAACAGGAAGAGTTGCTCCAGCGGAGATTGAAACTCTCCTTGGTTCTCCGAAAATGACTTGGGCGTTTGCTCGATTCAAGCTAAATAAAGGAGTTATTGTCCCTGTTGAGATTGCTATTGCAAGAAATGCAGCAGTTCCATTTTTCCAACGACGAAAGCTAGCCATAGCTTCGATTTCCTCTTCAAGCAGTTGTGTTTGATGACGTGGAGTGATGCAGATTGTTTCTTATACGAGTGGTGATTTATGATTTTTCATTCTTGTGGGGTAAATAAGATTTACACACAGTTTTTTTGTTCCCTTATACAAATTTGCTTCAGTATGAAGTTTCACTTATCGATCGCATAGTCCAAATCTACATACTTTATTTGGTTGTTTTTCTTTCTTCAACAGTGAGTTGAGTAATGTCAGGATAATTTTTTGTTTGCTAGTTGAGAAAATCACTAGAATAACAATGTATTTTTGCTAATTAATTTCGATAAATAAATTTATCTGAGTAATATCTACACAAAATATCAATTATGGATTGGAAAAAACTTCTCACTCCACAAAGATTGGGAAAATCAGAGTCAGAAGATATCCACTGGGATAGAACCTGTTTTCAGAAAGATTATGATCGCTTAGTTTTTTCATTTCCCTTCCGTCGTCTTAAAGATAAAACCCAAGTTTTTTCTCTTTCCACCAACGATTACGTTCGCACTCGTCTAATCCATAGTTTGGAAGTTTCTTGTGTTGGTCGTTCTTTAGGGAGAATGGTTGGTTGCGAAATCGTTAACAGACACAAGCTCGACCGAGATGGTTTTAGTGCTGCAGATTTTGGCGATATTATTTCTGCTGCTTGTTTAGCCCATGATATTGGTAACCCACCCTTCGGTCATGCTGGTGAAGATGCAATCCAAATTGGATTCGAGTCTTGGTTTGGGAATTATGACAATTCAGTTGAGAAGTTGCTCAATGATTCGCAAAAGGCTGATTTTGAATTATTTGAAGGAAACGCTCAAGGTTTTCGAACAATCGCAAAATTAGAAATGTCGCCACGTTTAGGGGGAATGCAGCTTACCTGTCCAACTTTAGCGGCTTTTACAAAATATCCCAGAGAATCTTTTATTCCCGAACATATACTTAATGGTTATTCTGGTAGCAGTGTTAAAAAATATAGTTTCTTTCAAGCTGAAAAAGATTTATTTACTCAAGTGGCTGAAACTGTTGGATTAATTCGTCGTAATGATAGTGTTGCTTGGTGGTCGCGACATCCTCTTGCATTTCTGGTGGAAGCTGCTGATGATATCTGTTATTCGATTGTTGATATTGAAGATGCTTTCCGCATGGGTTATCTTTCCTTTCATGAAGCCCGAAATTTACTTCAAGATATTGCAGGTCTTAACTTAAAGAATAAAGAGGAAGCAGAAATTATTAAGCATCTACGGGCTGAATCCATTAATAAGCTTGTCACTAAAGCTGCAGAAATTTTCCTAGATTACGAACCAAAAATCCTTTCCGGAGAGTTTGATCGAGATTTATTATCTTTGGGAAGTTACGCACAAAATATGGAAGAAATTCGCAAAACGATCGCTAGCAAAGTTTTCCAGCATCGAGATGTTTTAAGGATTCGTATTGCTGGGTACGAAATTTTAGGTAAATTATTTGCGAAGTTTGTCAATGCAGCTCTCACAAATAGTGAGAAAGGAAAGTTAATTTCTTACCTGCTTCCGGAAGAATATCGATCTAATAGTGATGAAGATACCTATAGCAAAATTCTAAAAATTACGGATTATATTTCCGGAATGACTGATTCTTATGCAACTAGTTTGTTTCAGGAATTGAGTGGTATTTCTTTGGGTTAGTGCAGTTTTATTCGCTTTGTTTGTGGTGAAAACTTTGGTAAATGACACCGTCCTAAGTTTCTTAACATCCTCTTAACCTCCCCAAGTGACCCCCTCCTAACCTCCCCAAGTGACCCCCTCCTAACCTCCCCAAGTGACCCCCTCCTAACCTCCCCAAGGGGAGGAAGATATCGTGTTCAAAATTAATTATTTTCGCGTATTCTAAGTGAAGAACAAGTATTTTTAGTTGCTAGTAAAAAGCATGAATACTCCTTCTCATTTTCTGATGACAGCCGGATTAGATAAGGTTTTAAAGCGAGTTCCGATTGTCAAATCTGCTTTTTTACTGGGTTCGGTTGCTCCTGATATTGCATTGTGGATGTTATCGATTGGTGGCATTATTTATTACCACTTAATTCTAGGTTGGAGTATGGGCGATACTTTTCGTTTGATGTTTGACGAATTGTATTTTCATCATCCTTTATGGTTAGGGCTTTGTAATTTGTTGCACTCGCCTATTTTGCTCTTATCAGGTTTGGCGATCGCATTTCCCAAGAGAAAACATATTGGTAGCTGGGAAAGGTGGTTTTTTTGGTTTTTACTAGCTTGTCTATTTCATACCACTGTAGATATTTTTACTCATGCTGATGATGGACCATTATTATTTTTTCCATTTGAGTGGAGCATTCGTTTTAATAGTCCAATCAGCTATTGGGACCCCCGATACTATGGTAGAGAATTTGCTGTATTTGAATTGATATTAGATTTAATGTTGTTGGTTTATTTGCTGTATTGGCGAGTAACACAGTTTATTCACAATAAGAAGTGGGGAAGAAATTCGAGAAAATAATTCGAAGAAATGATGTCGTGTGAAGTTATGTACAAAATAGACTACTGATAGGGCGCACGTCGGTGCGCCCCTACAGAAAATATATTATGTTGTGATGGGAGATTAATTTTGTACGCGTTCTCCTAATGCGCGGCTTAATCGCTTGAGAGCGGGTGATGTATCTTCTGGATCTAAATGAATATCTAAAATGCAGAAACTTTCAGAGTGTGTTTGACTTTGCAGTAGGGCTGTTTCTAGTTCATCCTCAGTTTGAATGTCAAATCCTAGACCTGCACCTAATACCTCTGGAATTCGACTGTATTTCCACAGCAAAATATCATTGAATGCACCGTCTAATATTGGACGCTCTGTACCGTAACCACCGTTATTTAGAACAATTACAATCGGATTTAATCCATAACGAACAATAGTTGATAATTCCATTCCCGTCATTTGAAATGCTCCATCACCGACTAGCACTAACGGACGAACACTAGAATTAGCAAACTGAGCTCCGATGCTAGCAGGAACAGCAAATCCTAAAGAAGCATAATAAGCAGGTGATAAAAATCGAGTTTTATCGTAGACAAATAACTCCGAACCTGCAAACAATGCATCCCCAACATCGGCTATTACGATAGTATCTTTGCTTAAGAAAGAGTTTAAGCACTCGAATAATCTGGCGATTGTTATTGGTTTACCACTGATGACTGAGAAATCTCTTGGAGGCTTAAAGTCATTAGGAACATTGAGTTCTCGAGGATGGATATTTGCTTTGAGTGACCCGAGAACAAAGTCCTTAAGATAAACTTCATCATAACTATGAAAACCGACAGATGTTTTCTCGCTCGTTACGTAGATTGAATATTTAGGTTCGAGATTAGCAGTAAAGATACCCAAGTTAACATCAGATAAAAAGGTACCCAGCATAATCAAACAATCGCTGGATTCGACATATTCACGTGTAAACTTATTCCCCATTGCACCTTCATAGATACCAATATAATTGGGGTGCATCTCGCTAATTGTTGATTTTCCTAACAGGGTTTCTGCGATCGGGATATTTGTTTTTTCGACTAGCTTGAGTAATTCTTCCTGCAATCCAAATCGATGCATTTCCACACCAGCAAGAATTACGGGTTGTTTGGCTGCGTTGATTTTGTTTGCAGCTTCTCTCAAGACTTCTGCTAAAGCTTCAGGGTTACTAACTTGTGGCTGCAGATCCAAAGAATAGTCTATATTTCCCGGTTTATTGACCATATCCCGGGGGATTTCGATGTAAACTGGGCGTTTATACCTTTTGGCTGCAGCAAGCACGCGATCAATTTCTTCAAAAGCTGTCTTGGGGTTATCCAGTACTGTTGAAGCAACGGTGAGTTCTTTGAAAATGTTGTACTGCGTATCAAAATTACGGATTTTATGATGTAGTAAGGGATTTTTTATACGTTCATTTGTACCGGGTGAACCACTAATAACCACAACTGGAGATTTTTCTGCAAATGCTTGCGCTGTGGTGTTTGCAATCTTTAATCCACCAACACTATAGGTAATGCAAACAGCACCTAATCCTTTTAAGCGAGCGTATGCATCTGCTGCAAAACCGGCTCCCTGTTCGTCACAGGTATTAATAAATTCGATCTGGCTATCTTCTAAAAGTTTGTTAAATCCTAGGACAAAATCACCAGGTACACCAAAAACGTGATGTGCTCCATTTTGATAAAGTTTTTCAATTAAATAGGTTCCAATAGAGTTTGTTGTTTCCATAGGTTCGCTTCTCCTTCTCCTGGAACAGAAAAGTTTTCCCAGCCAACTTTTCTATTTAGTGGCTTAGTTTTATGAAGCTTGGCGATAAACCTCATGTTCAGTGTGAGTATTGCTAACTGTGAACAAGGTTTTCAATATAATTTTTTTGAATTCAAAAAAAATTCCAGCAGAAATAAACTATTCGCGGTGCAGCTTCTTAAAACCTAGGCTGACTGAAGTTTTGAAATCGATTTTTTATGATCATGTACTACAAGTATTACTTATATTTTGCTAATTCTGTGCCAAATGATAAAAGCTGGATTAAGGAGAAGTGGAGAGTTATTCCCCTGCAGTAGGGTTTTCAGCACTTAGCAGTCAAAGAATATCTTAACGATTTTTATTGTTTTTGTACCTTTATCTAGCTTTCTAAATATTGGGTGCGCAGGAACTGAGTCTCAATTTGCTTTCTCTAGTAATATCAATTCCAGTTGCAATAATATAATTTACCGAACCATCATTATCAATCAAACAAGTGTTTGACCAAGTAATCAGACGGAGACTTCCATCTTTCGCGATCCAATGGTTGTCGTATTGAATAGGAAATTCACCTCTTTGCAGCTGCTCAAAAACTTCTATAGTAGTTTCTATTTCTTCTGGAACGATTAAATCCCACACCTGTTTACTTTCAACTTCTTCAAAACTATAACCTATGGCTATTTCACAGGCTTGGTTAAAGCTGAGAATTTTTCCTTCCTTATCAAGTACAACAATTAAAGCTGCAGCAACATCTAAAATTGTAGATATTAAATTGTTTTCTTTTCGGAGTGATTTTTCTACCTTGTGACTTTCTTCTAATGCTTTTTGTGTCTGCTGATAAAGCTGAGATTGGGTTGTGTAACTTTCTGAAAGCTTTCTTTTTTCTGTTTCTAGTTCCTCTACTTTTTGTTCTAGTAATTCTAAAACCTCATACATTTCAGTTGGATCAAGTGCTTGTAGTAAACTAGTTTGTGTAATAATTCCCCTCAGTTCTGCTTGCGAACTAGCAACTACTAACCGGCGTACTTTGTGGTAGTCCATTAAAGACTGTACAGCCCAAAGAGAATCCTCCGGATTGATCAGAAAAAGTGGTGCACTCATCACCGCTTGTGCTTGGATAAATTCTAAATTTAACTCCAATCTCTGAAATTGCAGGATATCACGCTCAGTAATAATTCCAATTGGGAGTAAAGCACAAGCCTCAGTATCACTAGATTCCTCATTTCCTGTTAACTTTTGTACCCTTTCCTTTACTTTCTGTACGAGTACCACACAACTAACATGATGATTAGCCATTAATTTAATGACATTCATTAAAGACACCGTTAAAGGTGCATGAACGACTTGGGAATTCATCACTTCAGCAACTTTACAAAATCTCAGCCATTGGGTCGGACGTATCTGTCGTCGTATTCCTTCAGAGGAGATGATTCCCAAAAGTTGATCGCACTCGTCCATAATCGGTAGGTGACGAATGCCATGTTGATGCATTAAATTTCTGGCAGCAAAAATATCTTGATTGGTACGATCGGTTTTCAGAGTAACAAGTTCTCGGCTCATTACTTCTGCAATAGTTATTCCCTGTAGTGTTCTACCAGCAGCAATCAGCCGCACCACATCTCGCTCGGTGAAAATACCAACTAATAGTCCATCATGAACTACTACAGCACAACTGCTGGAATGTTTCCGAACAGGAAAGTTATCATCTGTGGAATTATCATTATCCAGGGGGCAATTTCTCACCCACCCCTGACTCATCAAACCAATAACTTCAACTATGGTTATGTCAGGGGTAACAATCAAAGGTTCACGCTCAATTGCCTTTTCCAAGGAGAACCATTGGTTTACGGACATAGACCTTATTATTAGAGGTGTTGAGGCAAGAAAAATTAATCTCTAATATTCTAGGATACAACAAATTAAAGGCTTGTGTAATCTTCCTGATTGCCCATTTTTTAGGCTTTTATACCAATTCATGCATTAGAAGTATTCGTTCATGGTGCTTTATGCGTTGCATATTCCGGTCAGCGTTTGACTAGGGAAGCTTTGGGGGGACGTTCTGAAAACCGTGGTGAGTGCGCTCAAACTTGTCCCATGCCTTACAATTTAATTTCAGATGGGGAAATAGTAAATTTGGGCGATCGCAAATATTTTTTTGGATTTAGGCTTGAGGCTTTTTGATATCTTTGATTGGGAAAATTACGGATTATGAATTACCAAGTGTAAATTCCTCAACAGTTCTTGGCTAGTGTAGGGTTTAGCTAAAAATGCTTTAACTCCAGCCTGATTTGCTGTAGCTATTTTTTCACTTGAGGGTAGTCCACTAACAGCAATAACCTTTACTTCGCGATTGATTTGCTGCAAGGTATAGATCGCAGTCAAACCATCCATTGAAGGCATCATCATATCCATTACAACCACACTAATATCATCTTTATATTGGGCATAAAGTGCGATCGCTTCAATTCCGTTACTGGCTGTAAGTACTTGATAATTATATTCTTCCAGGGATGTTTTGCTGATTTGCCTAATTATTGCTTCGTCATCTACAACAAGAATTAATTCTCCCCCTCCGATTGATGCTTCTTCTTGGCGATTTTGTGTGGTTTCTACTGTGTGTACTGCTGGTAAATAAACTGTGAATTGAGTCCCTTTTCCCACTTCACTATATACATTGATGAAACCACCGTGACTTTTGATGATACCAAGTGCGGTTGAAAGTCCTAATCCTGTACCCTTACCTTGTTCTTTGGTGGTGAAAAACGGCTCAAAAATTCTTTCTAAAGTTTTTGGAGGAATTCCTATCCCTGTATCGGAAACTGTAACTACAACATGATCTCCCAAATTGCTATTTGCACTTATAGCCGCATGGTTTCGATCTAGTTCGATATTTTTCGCACCGATAATTAATTTACCGCCATTGGGCATGGCATCGCGGGCATTAACACAAAGATTCATGAATACCTGATGTAACTGTGTCCCATCAGCATAAATAGGGCGTAAATCCCTGGCTATACTCACTTCAATCTCAATGGATTTAGGGAAGGTGTTACAAACAAATTCTCTAATTTCAGAAATTATGTGCTTAATTTGCAATGTTGTGCGATCGCCTTCCACACCGCGTGCAAATGACAATACTTGCTTAACTAAATTTGCTCCCCTTCTAGCACTATTTTGCAGCATTTCAAATAAATACTGAGTTTGATTGTCAGTTTTGGGTAGTTTGAGTGGTAAAAGTTGGGCAATTGCTAAAACTGGTGTGAGAATATTATTCAAATCATGGGCGATACCACCTGCTAAAGTACCAATACTTTCCAAACGTTGTGTGCGGAGAAACTGTAGTTCGAGTTGCTTTTTTTCAGTAATATCAATTCCAGTGGCAATAACATATTTTACTGAGCCATTATCATCAATCAAACAAGTATTTGACCAAGAAATAAGATGGCGACTACCGTCCTTTGCGAGCCAATTATTTTCGTTTTGATTGGGAAATTCACCTCTTTTAAGCTCTTCAAAAACTTCTCTAGTAGTTTCTATTTCTTCTAGAGGTATGAAATCCCATACCTGCTTATTTCTAATTTCTGCAAAACTGTAACCCGTGATTGTTTCACAGGTTTGGTTAAAGTGGATTATGTTACCTTCTCGGTCGAGTACAACAATTAAAGCCGCAGCAACGTCTAAAATCGCAGATATTAAATTTTTTTCTTGCTGAAGTGCTTTTTCTGCTTGCTGACGTTCTTCTAATGCTTTTTGTGTTTCTCGATAAAGTTGAGATTGGGTAGTGTAACTTTGCGAAAGCTCTTTTCTTTCTGTTTCTAGCTCCCCCACCCTTTGCTGCAATAATTCTAAAATTCCATACATTTCAGTTGGGTCTAGTGCTTGTAGCAAACTAGTTTGTGTAATAATTCCCACTAGCTCTTTTTCGGAGTTAGCAACTACTAACCTTCGCACTCGGTGCTGCTGCATTAAGGACTGTACCACCCATAGAGAATCTTCTGGACTTACAAGAAAAAGGGGCGCACTCATCACCGCTTCTACTTGGGTAGATTCTAAATTTAACTCTAATCTCTGGAATTGTAGAATATCGCGCTCAGTAATAATTCCAATCGGGAGTAAGTTAGAAACCCCAGAATTACTATATTTTCTATTTCCCCTTACTTCCTGTACAATGACAATGCAACTAACATGATGATAAATCATTAATTTAATTGCATCTAACACGGAGACTGTTGGAAGTGCATGTACTACTTGGACATTCATCACTTCACGAACTCTGCAAAATCTTAGCCATTGGGTAGGACGCAGCGCCCGTCGTATTCCTTCAGAGGAGATAGTTCCCAAGACTCGATCACACTCGTCCATAATGGGTAGATGACGAATGCCATGTTGACGCATTAAATTTCTGGCGGCAAAAATATCTTGATTAGTATCATTAGTTTTAAGAACAACCAGTTCTCGGCTCATCACTTCTGCAATAGTTATTCCCTTTAAGTTTCTCCCAGCAGCAATTAGTTGCACTACATCTCGTTCTGTGAAAATACCAACTAACTGTCTATCATCGATGATTAAAACACAATCGCTAGTATTTTCTTGGATAACCAAATTTTCATCTGAAGGGGAATCATAATTATCTAGTCGGCAATTTCCAACCCACCCCTGACTCATCAAACCGATAACCTCGACTACAGGTGTATCAGGGGTCACTACCAGAGGTTTGCAAATTGCCTCTGTCAAGGAGAACCATTGGTTCTGCTGCATAAAGCTTACAGGTAGAAGTATTGGAGCAAAAACAATTTATCTCCAATATTTACGATATAACAAATTTAAAACTTGTGTAATATTCCAGGAGAAAGACAGTTTCCTCAGCCGATTATTGATTGGAAGCTCAGAAAGACAATCCACCATCTTTTGCCAACAACGATAAAATCACTAAGGTGTAGCTACTTCTCCCAGTGTCATGACAGCCAAACCTAACTCTCTAACCTCCAAGGTTCATAACCTTCAAGTTCCCGAACTTCTCGCTCCAGCAGGTAACTGGGAATGTGCGAAAGCTGCTGTAGAAAACGGAGCGGATGCAATTTACTTTGGTTTGGATAAGTTTAATGCGCGCATGCGAGCAGAAAATTTTACTGAGGTGGATTTACCCGAATTAATGGAGTTTCTCCATCTGCGGGGAGTTAAGGGTTATGTCACTCTCAATACTTTAGTTTTTCCCCAAGAACTGAAAGATGCACAACAATATATTCGTTCAATTATTTCTGCTGGGGTAGATGCAGTCATCGTTCAAGATGTGGGAATTTGTCGTCTGATTCGTCATATATCACCTGACTTTCCCATTCATGCTTCTACTCAAATGACGATTACTAGTGCAGTTGGGGTGGAATTTGCGAAGGAACTTGGTTGTAATTTGGTGGTTTTGGCGCGGGAATGTTCCATTAAAGAAATTAATAAAATACAGCAGCAGATCAGTGTAGAGAATTCCCATCAAAAGTCTTTACCTTTAGAAGTATTCGTTCATGGTGCTTTATGTGTCGCATATTCCGGTCAGTGTTTAACCAGTGAAGCTTTGGGAGGACGCTCTGCAAACCGTGGTGAGTGCGCTCAAGCTTGTCGCATGCCTTACGATTTAATATCAGATGGGGAAATAGTAAACTTGGGCGATCGCAAATATTTACTTAGTCCTCAAGATTTAGCGGGTTTGGAAGTTATCCCGGAGTTAGTAAAATCTGGGGTGAGTTGTTTGAAAATTGAAGGACGGTTAAAAGCTTCTGAGTATGTTGCTAATGTCACCCGAGTTTATCGACAAGCATTAGACAATGTCATCAAAGATATTCCCGATATCCCTGAAAATCAACAAAAAACCCTGATTAAAAAGGGAAATCAAGAACACTACAACCTAGAAATGGCATTTTCTCGGGGTTTATATACGGGATGGTTTGAAGGAATTAATAATCAAGAGTTAGTTCACGCTCGCTTTGGAAAAAAGCGTGGGGTATATCTAGGTGAAGTTAAACAGGTGGGTAGAGAAGAAATAACGATCCGCTTGGAAGCGCCAGTGAAAGCCGGTGATGGTGTGGTTTTTGATTGCGGTCATCCCGAAAGGAAGGAAGAAGGGGGTCGAGTTTATGGGGTATTGCGTAAAGGAAAAGATACTATACTGCGTTTTGGAAAACGAGATTTAAATCTGAGAAAAATTCATATTGGCGATCGCATTTGGAAGACCAGCGATCCAGAATTAGATAAGCAAGTGCGTCAGAGTTTTGCTAGCGAAAAACCCCAATTTCAGCGTCCGATTTTTGTGGAACTATACGGGGAATTAAATGAAAATTTAGTCGCAATTGCACGGGATGAAATCGGTCATGTGGTGCAAGTTAAATCATCAATTACGCTGGTCGAAGCTCGCAATAAGCCCCTTTCCACGGAACGTTTACAAGAACAGTTTGGACGTTTGGGTAATACTCCATTTTGTTTGGGAGAGTTGAAAAATCACCTCGAAGGTGAATTAATGTTACCAGTGAGTGAATTAAATAAAATGCGTCGGGAAATTGTCGCTCGACTGGAAGAATTACGAACTCAACCCAAGCTCTGGAAAATTAACGAAAACGCTTCATTATCAGATTTACTTCCTGTTAAGGATTCTCTTATACTTCCTTCTCCTCAGTTGATTGTTTTAGTTCGTAACCTTAAACAACTTGAAGCAACACTCAAAGCAGGAATCGAAACCATTTACTGTGAATTTGAAGACCCGCGTAAATATAAACAAGCTGTCCAAATAGTTCGTCAATCTTCTCATCTTCAATTTTCTAATTATTCATCCCCTAACCCATCCCCTCAAATCTGGGTTGCACCTCCGAGAATTACCAAACCAGCAGAAAACTGGATTTTACAGCAGGTTCGTTCCAGTAATGCGGATGGTTATTTGATTCGTAGCTACGACCATTTACGGTATTTTGCTGGAGAAAATTGTATTGGGGATTTTTCCTTAAATGTGGCTAACGCTCTAACTGCAGATTACTTTAAAAATCGTTTCGGTTTAGAACGTCTCACCGCTTCCTATGACCTTAATATTAATCAGCTTGAAGATTTATTGAAAAGTGCTCCTTCCCAATGGTTTGAAGTAACAATTCACCAACATATGCCGATGTTTCATATGGAACATTGTGTGTTTTGTGCCTTTCTTTCCGAAGGGATTGATTTTCGGGATTGCGGTCGTCCTTGTGAAAAACATCAAGTTAAACTTCGCGATCGCGTGGGTACGGAACATATTCTCCAAGCTGATGCTGGTTGTCGAAATACGGTATTTAATGGTACCGCTCAAACTGGTGCTGAGTACGTAGAACATTTAATCAAACTTGGTTTACAAAATTTCCGAGTTGAGTGTGTGAATGAAACTCCAGAGCAGGTAACCCAAACAATACATCTTTATCAGCAATTACTCGAAGGATACATTACAGGTTCCCAATTGTGGCGAGAGTTGAGATTGCAAAGTCAGTTGGGTGTAACTCGGGGAACTGTTGTTAGTTGATAAAGAAATTAGAAGATTGAAATTACCAACTCATAAGTTGATCTATTGCAGTGCGAAGTCTAATAGTTTTTTTGTCACAACCATTTATACAAATCACGTCAACCCTAACATAGTCACCTTACTTAGTTAAAACGGCGTAAGCCCCACATCGTACCCGTAAGGGAAGTGTGGGATAAACCCCCTCCTAGCCTCCCCTTAGCGGAAGCGATGCGTCAGCATTAGGGGAGGAAGCCGAATAAAAATGGTGCATCTTCTATACGGGTGTTGACATGTTTGTTAACACAGTATAGAAGACAGCTACAAGCCTTACCTAGTCTGCTTTAGCAGAGTTCGTCTATTAGCCTGGGAGTTTGTTCCAAGGCGGTTATTGAGACTGTTGCAAGTTATCAGTATCCCTATTTTCTGTTGTGTTTCCTTAAAAACCACTTACCTTTCTCAGTTCTCTCATTTAATTCTTAACTAATTCTCAGGTAACAATCAGCAAGAACTCAGGTTAATAACCGATACTAATAATTAATCCAATTTATATATTGTTACCAAAAGTTATCTGTGTAGGGTTTTATCTGTCTAGAATTACTACATTGATAAATTTAAAATTAAAACTGTTATTTTTTACAGTCGATAACAATAAATAATAAATTAATAATTAACTTATAATCATCAATAAAATTAGAGTTTCAATAATTATGAGAATAATAGCTTTTAATAAATTTACAGGAGTCTTCCAAAAAGAAATACTCTTATCAAAAACAGAAAAATTACAACGATACTTAATTGGTAGATATCCAAAGTGTGACTTAATTCTCAACAGTCCAGAAATTAGTCGCGTTCATGCTATTATCCTTAAATTTAAAGATAATTATTGTTTTACTGACCTTGCGAGTACTAATGGCTCATCTATCAATCATCAAAAAGTTGAACTGAACCAAGAATATATTTTAAATAGTGGTGATACGATCCAAGTTGGTGATTTTATTCTCTTATTTGAAGAAACTACAGAGAAATTCCAACATCACTGGTTTTTAACAGAAAATCAAAATAATTATAAATCTTCTTATATAGATACTATAAGTACTAACTCTGATACGAGTATGCAAGCTTTAAGTGAAGAAAGAAATAAACTGCCAATATTTTAGTTATTAATAATTTTAGTTATTAATAAATCTCAGAAAAAATCATTTCTTAACTGAGTAAATATAAGAGGTAAAAAAGCTACAAAATAGAACAGTACTAGCGCTTACGAGAATAATGTAATATAAATGACTTGTATGTTTGGCGTTCACTATGTAATATCCATGAGTGTTCGCTGATTTTTTTGATACTCGTTGATAATTCACAACAGTAATAAAAGCCTTCCGGAGCATTCTACCGACACTTAACTGACTCAGGAGTAAAACTACAAGCATATGTATGACTGCATTATTGTCGGCGCAGGACCAGCAGGTGGAACAGCTGCATATCATTTAGCAAAACGGGGAAACTCAGTATTAGTTTTAGAAAAAGAATCATTACCCAGATATAAGCCTTGTGGTGGTGGTGTATCCCCGATGATTGCTCAATGGTTTGATTTTGATTTCAGTCCGGCAATTTCCAGTAAGGCTAACACCATTCGCTGTACTTGGAATATGGGTGATCCGGTGGAAGCGGAACTAAAAACTCCTGAACCAGTATGGATGGTGCGACGAGATATATTCGATCATTTTTTAGTTAAACAAGCTGAAAAACAAGGGGCTGAACTAAGAGATAATACTAAAGCTACTGGTATTGAATTTAAAGGTGACCATTGGCAAGTCAATACAGTTAATGGTTCCTTCAGCGGTCGTTATTTAATTGCTGCTGATGGTACTTCAGGACCAATGGCGAAATGGTTGGGTTTTAAGGAACGCAAACGTTGTCTAGTCGGCGCTTTGGAAACTGAAGCTGCAGCAAAGGTAGAGAATGCGAATATCGCTCACTTTGAGTTTGGGATGGTTAAAAACGGTTACCTGTGGAATTTTCCCAAAGCAGATGGTTATTCCATTGGTATCGGTAGCTTTCTTGGTGGAAAATCCCAAAACTTCAAAAAGATTTTGCAGGAATACGGGGATAAATTTGGTTTGGATGTCCAAACTTATAAACAGTACGGTTATGGAATTTCTTTGTGGAATGGTACTCAAAAACTGCATACCGAACGTGCTGTTTTAGCAGGGGAAGCTGCTTGTGTAGTTGACCCATTTACTGCAGAAGGAATCAGACCTTCAATTTTTAGTGGTTTAAAAGCAGCAGAAGCAATTCATAAAGCTGTTACAGGAGATATTAATGCTTTAGAAGAGTACTCCAATATCATCAACGAACAATGGGGTACTGATATGGCTTGGGCGCAAAAATTAGCTAATGTCTTCTATCATTTCCCCGGTATTGGCTATAAAGTAGGCGTTAAACGTCCTTCGGCTCCACAGGTTATGGGTAAAATTCTTTGTGGTGAATTGCGATATAGCGATGTGGTAGGTCGCGCTCTCAAGCGGTTAAATCCAGTTTTTGGTTGATTTATTGGAAGTAGAGACGTAGCGTGCTACGTCTGTAGAGGAGTCAATAAGGGTAAAGAATAATAAAAGAACTATTCCCTATTGATCAAACTACAACCAAACCATCTTGAACTCGGATGGTTCTTTTTGCTTTTTCCGCTACATCTAGTTCGTGAGTCACAAGTACAACTGTAATTCCTTGGTGATTCAACTCCGTTAATAAATCCATCACTTCATGGGAAGTTTTAGTATCCAATGCTCCCGTTGGTTCGTCTGCTAAAACTAACGCAGGTCGATTAACTAAAGCTCGTGCAATCGCAACCCGTTGTTGTTGTCCCCCCGAAAGTTGACTGGGACGATTTGACATTCTGTCTGCAAGTCCAACTCTAGATAAAGCTTCTTGGGCGAATTCGCGACGCTTAGATTTAGAAAAACCAGCATAAATCATTGGTAGCATCACATTTTCTAAAGCTGTTGCTCGTGCTAACAGATTAAATTGCTGAAACACAAAACCTATTCTTTGGTTGCGAATATACGCTAATTCGTCATCATCAAGGCTAGTTAGGTTTCGACCTTCAAGGGTATACAATCCAGATGTCGGACGATCCAGACAACCAATAATATTCATCAATGTTGACTTTCCCGAACCTGATACTCCCATAATTGCTACATATTCACCTTCTTCAATAAATAAATTAATCTCTTTGAGAACCGGAACTTCCACTTCTCCTAATATATAAGCCTTAGTAATTGATTCCATCCAAATCATTTTCAGTTATCAGTTATCAGTTATCAGTTATCAGTTATCAGTCAGAATTGTGCGCGGTAGCGCACCGCTTTGCTAACAGGAGTCAGAAGTCAGGAGCGAAAATTTACTCATTACTTATTACTTATTACTTATTACTTATTACTTATTACTTATTACTGTGCGCTGTCGCGCCCCGCTTCGCTAACATTACTTATTACTTATTACTTGTTACTCATTTCCTAATCACTGCGCAAAGCTGTTATCGGGTCTAATTTCGCAGCATTTTTCGCGGGGATAACTCCTGCAAGTAAACCGACTAGAAATGAAAGTCCAACACCAGCGATCGCTGACAAGACCGAGATAACTAATGGAAATTCAAATACGATTGAAGCAATAATTGCGATCGCAACTCCACTAAAAATTCCAATCGCACCACCAACAATAGAAATAAATATCGATTCTGTTAAAAATTGAGTGAGTATGGCTGAAGATGTGGCTCCGACTGCTTTACGAATTCCTATTTCTCGGGTGCGCTCAACCACAGAAACTAACATAATATTGGCTATTCCAATCCCACCAACTAACAAGGAAATTCCCGCGATCGCTACCACCATTAAGGTCAATAAACCTAGAACACTGCTTAAAGTACTTATAAGTTCGGCTTGATTCCTAATACTAAAATCATCCTCTTCCGGGGGATAAATATTATGTCGTTGACGAAGAAGATTAGTGACTTGGAATTGAGCTGCATTTAAAGCTTCTTGATTACTGTTCTGGACATAAATTCCACTTACGGAAACACCTGTTAAAGCATTATTACCAACTATTCGGGCTGACATGGTTGTCAGAGGAATGTACACTGCATCGTCTCTATCTCGAGGACCTTGGAAACCTTTAGCTTCCATCACCCCAATCACTTGATAAGCTTCTCCTTGAATCCGAATATTTTTACCAATTGGATTCACACCAGTAGCAAAAAGTGATTCTTGAACCGTGGGAGCAAGGACAACTACTTGTTTGGCGATATCTAATTCTTCTTGATCGAAAAATCTGCCTTGTTCGGGAAAGGTATTTCTTGCTTCTGGGTAGTTTAAATCTGTGCCGTAGACAGTGGTTGAGGTATTTTCACCACCATATACTAATTGGGTATTTTGTTGTAGATAAGCAGAGACAACATTTGCTGAAGGGGCTTGACTAGCGATCGCTTGAGCATCTTCCCAAGTTAGAGTACTACTCGAACCCAACCCTTGACGGATATTCCCACTTCTAGCTGCACCAGCCCTAACTTGTAAAACATCAGTCCCTAAGGCTGAAATTTGCTGTTCGACTCCTTTTTGCACCCCTTGACCGATGGAAGTAATAGCAATCACCGAAGTAATACCAATAATTACACCTAGCATGGTTAGTACTGTGCGTAATTTATTACTCCATAGTGCCTCAACTGCCATGGAGAAAATTTCTAGATTTGATACTCTGCCTTTATGGGGAGGACGAAAAAAAAACATATTTATTAATAAGGACGCTATCTGTCCTGGCTTCTGACTCATTACTGTACGCTGTCGCGCCCCGCTTGCGCTAACATTACTTATTACTCATTACTGTGCGCTGTAGACACGCTCATTGTCTGTGCTTACGCCCCGCCTTGCTAACACTTTGTGTTTGCCCGCATCCTAGCGGATGTTAGCGTTGCTAGCGTAGCGTACCGTAGGTATTGCGTGACGTAGTCATACAGCTTTGCTGTCTATAACGCGTCCCGCTTGCGCTAACATCACTCATTACTTATTACTTATTACTTGTTACTTATTACTTATTACTTATTACTTATTACTTATTACTTATTACTTATTACTCCTAGAACCACCACCCGGTAGTAGACCGCGACGCCTTGACTTGGGACGGGAACCGGGAGGAAAGTTAACTAATACTTTTTCTGTTCCTTTTAAGCCAGCTTTAACCTCTGTTTTGCCATTCGCAGCAACGCCGGTTTCAATTACTTTAAATCTTGGTTTGCCATTGCTTTCGACAACATAAACACCAGTTGCATTTCTTCGCCGAACAACCGCTACAGAGGGGACAACAATCACATTCTCTACTCCATCAACTTGGAATTCCATTTCCACGTTCATTCCCGACAAGAGCATTTTTTGAGCTTCCTCAGAAACCAGTGCTACTTTGACTTCAAAACTAGTAACATTTTGTTCGATAGTGGCTTCACTGAGAATTTGCGATACCTTACCCTCGAATTTTTTTTGTGGGTAGGCATCAGCTTTAATAATCACTTTTTGACCTAAACGGATTTTGCCAATATTTGCCTCAGCTACATTGGCGATAATCTCTTTTTTAACGGAAGATAAGGACAATATAGAAGAAGAAACAGCAGAGGTAGCAGTACTTGC
The DNA here is from genome assembly GCF_001456025.1 of Mastigocoleus testarum BC008. Lineage (GTDB taxonomy): Bacteria > Cyanobacteriota > Cyanobacteriia > Cyanobacteriales > Nostocaceae > Mastigocoleus > Mastigocoleus testarum. The sequence continues at coordinate 96,402 of NZ_LMTZ01000045.1, read as the reverse complement.
TGACGTCGTAGGAGTCACAAAAGAACCAGGATCGGCATATATCTTGCTGATTTGTCCGTCAAAGGGAGCCGTAACAATAGCGTCATCAACCTGATTCTGAATATATTGCAATGAACCACGGGCAGAAGTAACCTGAGCACGGGCTTGCAGAATTTCTTCTGAACGGGTACCTGCTTTGAGAAGCGTTAAAGCTTGCTGTTGTTGTTTGACTTGTGCTTGTGCTTCTTGGATTTCTTCTTGTCGGGTCCCTACTTTTTGTAAGTCAAGGGCTTGTTGTGCTTCTGCTACCTGTGCTTGAGCGGTTTCTAGTTCGGCTTTTTTTTGGTTAAAAGTTTCTCGGGAAATAGCTCCTTGTTTGTATAGTTGCTCGTAACTGCTGAAATCAGCTTGCTTTTGGTTGAGGGTAGCCCGAGCGCTGTTTAATCTTGCTTCTGCTTGGGCTATTTCTTGGGAACGATTACCTGTAACCAACTTTTGCAGATTCGCTTTAGCTTGTTCTAATTGGGCTTGTGATTGATTAATTTCTTCTGGTCGATTACCTGCAATTAGCTTTTGCAGATTCGCTTCGGCTTGTGCTAGCTCCCCTTTTCTTTGGATAAGTTGACCTTGAAGGTTAGAGTTATCCATATGAGCAATAACCTGTCCTTGCTTAACTCGCTCCCCTTCTTTTACTTTTAAGCTTTTTACGGTACCTGAGCTTTCGGGACTGACATTAACTGACATTTGAGCTTGAACGGTACCATTTGCTGCAATAGTAACTGCCAGGTTTCCCCTTTCTACAAGCAGTGTTTGGGCATTTCTTCTTGCTTCTCGCCTGGGAATAATAACTAACTGACGATAAGTAATAAAGCTTCCCCCTACTAAAAAGCAAATTATCAGCGCCCAAAATAACCAATTATTTTTATTATTTTTTTTTGATACTGGTAGTGGCTCGAGAAATTTTTTATTTTGATTCCCTTGTTTATCTTGTGAAGAATCTAATTTCATTTATTTAACCTATTTAAAAATACTACAAAACTCCATTGATTATGAGAGCAAATAATTAATTTTCGATATTATTAATGTGTAAAAAAGCTTTAATTTAAACTGTAAAAAATAATTTCTTATTGACATACATTAATTAAATATGTTTTTAGAATTACGAATTGTATTAAAGTCTTTTATGCTATTTTTTATTCAATAAAATAGACAATAAATCAAAATACTTATTACAAAGGCTTTAAACGCAATGTTTATTCGTATAATTTGTCAAGCAATAATTAATTTTTACTAACAACTTCATTGTAAAAATTTTATTCGAGTATTACATCAATCAAAATTCCTAAATTAATTCATGACTAAAGTGATTGTTGTAGTGTGACTAAAGTCATGTATTCAGTATTTACATTTTATCTGAAGACTGATACTTAAAAATAATGTGAGGGAGCAGTAACAAAAATTTTATATCAACGCAGAGGTAATTGTGACATTTTTCCTCGCTTATCCGGACGTGAACCATCTGTCCTTTTACCCTTTAAGGCTCTAGCATGAAGTCGTCTAGTCAAGTGATAATTTTGAAATACTTACGCTTAAGAGAATAAAACGCCACTGTAACTGCATAAGTCAATTTAGCATCCAGCTAAACATATACAAGGTTCAAATGATAAGGCTATTACAAGTAGTTGAATCTAAGATTGTTCTTCTAAGTAATGCAATGCAAGCAGATAAGTTACGTCTAGAAGCATCAATCAAACAGTGTGAAGATAATGCATCAAATTTATATCAAGAAATTGATAAATATAAGCAAGAAATGAGGGAGGAAATCTCTAAACTACGCGAGCAAAGTCTTCACTGGATAGATGAATTTATCGGGAGGTTAGAAACTGAAGCAATCGCTTCTATTACTAATTTTGACTTAAATTAAATTCGCTCAAACTTTCATTTTTTCTTAACAGATAAATTACGTCAAGCTATTGAGCAATGCCTCAATATTCATCAACCAGCTATAATCAAAATTACTGAAAAAACCAAAACATCTATATTTGAAGGTGTTCGCAAGTTTGCTGATATTCCCAAGATAGAAGTAGATTTAGGTTCAGTAAACTCTCCTAATTTGGAGGATGTTATATGGACAAACATAGATACTTTAAATCTATTAATAAATGAAATAGGTATTGATGAAATTCCGCAGCTTTTAACTAATTTATTTATTCATCAAAAAACAGAGTCAGAAAAATCAAAACATGCGATTACTTATCGTCAAAAACTACAAGAATACATACCAGAATTGAAAGATTCTATCCTGGAAAAAATCACTGATATATACGCTCAAATAATGACCAAAATTGAAAAACAAATTGAACAAGCATATCAGGAGGAAATAGCTGCATCTCTAGCAGCTATGAAACAAGCACAGCAAATAAGTATTTCTGGGGAAGAAAAGATGTTTACTACCAATGAGGACGTACAAATAGCAATTTCCCTTGTTAAAAATACTCGTTCCGAACTCCAACCTTTAAGGGAAAAGCTAAGAGTTGGTATTTAAGTCAATAAAACGCCTGATAAACTAAGGTTATGAGTTAAAAATACAGATTATTAATGAGGGTAAAATAGAGTTGCTAAAATTACCCAAACTCCAGAATCTGCGATATAGCGTTTTTACATTCCCCTAATAATTGCTACCCACCTTACCACAACACATCACCAAAAAATTCTCCAAACTAGGAGAAGTATTATTTTTCCGCCAAATCATCGCAATGCTGACCTGTGGAGTTGCTTCCAGCAAAGGTTTATAAACCACGCCTGTGCGTTGTAAATTCTGCAAAGACTCTGTGACAATAGCTACACCCATCTCTGCAGCAACCAAACTCACAATAGTTTGCATTTGGATCGCTTCTTGAACCACGTTGGGACAAAAACCCGCTTGCTGACAAAGACTAATAACAGAATCGTACAGTCCAGGTGCGAGAAACCGGGGAAATAAAATAAAGGGTTCGTCAATAAAAGACTTCAAACTTACCACCGGTTCATTTGCTAGTGGATGGGTTTGTGGAATTGCTACCATCAACGATTCTTGAAAAACTTGTTTCCAGTCAAATTTATCTTCATTGACCGGGGGACGCACAAAACCCACATCAATTTGATTTGTATCAAGTTGTCGTAATTGTTCGTCTGTAGTTAGTTCGTGTAATTCTAGACTTACATCGGGAAAATGACTGCGAAATTCTCGTAAAATATCGGGCAAAATGTTATACGCAGCAGAACTGACGAAACCAACTACTAACTTTCCTTTCTCTCCTCGACTTGTCTGTCTTCCCGTTTGGATCGCTTGTTCTAATTGGTGAAAAATGTGCTGAACCTCATGGAGAAAAACTTCTCCAGCTTCAGTTAATTGCACTTGGCGTTTTGTGCGATAAAAAAGTTCAAAACCTAACTCATTTTCTAATTGGCGAATTTGTTGACTCAAAGGTGGTTGAGCAATATGTAACCTTTGAGCAGCACGTCCAAAATGTAATTCTTCTGCTAATGTCACAAAATATCGCAGGTGTCTTAATTCCATATTTTGAGGAATTGGTAATGGGTCATTGGTAATTGGTAATGGGTAATAAGTAATGTTAGCGAAGCGGGGCGCGACAGCGCACAGTAATAAGTAACAAGTAAATATTTTTAATCTTTTTCCCTGTCTTGGTGCGCATTCCCACCCTGCGGGGTCGCTAAAAGCCGAATTGTAACTTGCGTTGTTGCGGGGTTGTCCCAGGAGGGAGAAGTTACACTAACGCACTGCTGTTCTCCATTCCCTCTAACCCAATAAATATATTTTAGATATTAATAGGTAGTGAAAAATATATTGGACATTATTTAAAAGCTTATTTATTGTAAAAGTAAGGTTGTTACAGAGATTACATGCATGTTGGTGTAAGCGTAGCAACATCATTAAACCTAAGAAATTTTCTTAACCTTCAACTATCAACTGTTAGCGGTCTAAACAAGAGAACTAAGGAATTTTTGTATGATTAAGAATAATTGGAAAGCTACTCTTTATGAGGGTAAGCACAGTTTTGTATGGCAAAATGCAGGAGATTTGTTAGAGTTACTTGCTCCCAGATCGGGAGAAAATATCCTCGATATCGGTAGCGGAACCGGACAGTTAACAGAAAAAATTTCCCAAAGTGGGGCTACAGTAATGGGAATTGATAGTTCTGAAAACATGGTTGAAAAGGCGAAACAGAACTATCCCAACTTACAGTTTAATGTTGTTGATGCCAGAAATTTCCAGTTTGATACTACCTTTGATGCTGTTTTTTCTAATTCAACTCTACATTGGATTCCAGAAGCTGATGCAGTAATCGATCGCATTGCTAAATCTCTCAAAGTAGGTGGACGTTTTGTCACAGAGTTTGGTGGTAAAGGAGATGTTCAAGCAATAACTACTGCTCTATCCCAAGCACTCAAGGATATTGGAATTACTCAAGATCATCCTTGGTATTTTCCCAGTATTGGGGAGTATGCAAATAAGTTAGAAAAACATGGTCTTGATGTAAATTATGCTGTTTTAGTTCCTCGTCCAACACCTTTAGCTGATGGAGAAGCAGGTTTAAGAAACTGGATTGAGATGTTCTGCGATCGTTTCTTCACGGGAATTACCACAGAAGAAAAAACTCAAGTAATTAGCAAAGTAGAGGAAATGTTACGTCCGACTTTATATCAAGAAGGTACCTGGATTGCTGACTATTGGCGAATTCGCATTGTCGCTGTCAAAAACTAGTCAAAAACTAAATTCTTCATCTTGCTTACCATTACCAATTACCCATTACCCATTACCAATTACCTATTACTCATAAATGCATGATTTTTCACCATTTTTACTATTTCTAGCAGCTTTAGGTGCAGGAATTATTAATAGCGTAGCTGGAGGTGGTGGGTTAATTGCTTTTCCCGCACTTTTAATTGTAGGAGTACCACCGATTTACGCTAATGCAACAAATAAGACTGCTTTATGGTTCGGTACTTTTGCGAGTACTATTGCTTACCGTCAAGAACTTTCCAATCCCAGATCGGAACTATTTTTATTAACTATTACGAGTGTAGTGGGAGGAATTTTTGGTTCTTATTTACTGCTATACACACCACCGCAAATTTTTGCTCGCTTAATTCCATTCTTAATGTTAGGTGCAACTGGAATATTTGCTTTGAGAAAATTGAGGTTAAAAATTGGCGTCAAGCGATCGTTTAAAACTAATTCGCGTCTACGAATATTAATAGTTGTGCTTTTGCAGTTAATTGTTGCAAGTTACGGTGGTTTTTTTGGTGGAGGTGCAGGTATATTGATGCTTGCGGTTTTAAATATGACTGGTATTCAGAATATACATATCATGAGTGCCTACAAATGTTGGTTAGCTACTTGTATTAATGGTGTAGCAATTATAAATTTAGCACTGTCAGATGCGATAGTTTGGGACAGAGTAATAATCATGGGTGTTGGCGCTTTAATTGGTGGATATGGAAGTGCTTATATTGCTCGTAAATTAAATCCTATTTTGATCGGTTATGCGATCGCTGGAGTTGGTTTTAGTTTAAGTATTTATTTCTTCATAAAATGAAATTTCATAAATATCATGCACTGGGTAATGACTATTTAGTTGTTAATTCTCAGGATTTAAACTCTCAAGAGTTAAACTCTCAGGGTTTAATAACTGAATTGACACCCGAAAATATTCAGAAAATATGCGACCGTCATTTTGGAATTGGTTCTGATGGAATTTTACTCGGAACAATACAACCTAAAACGAACAGATTTTCCCTACGCATTTTTAATCCTGATGGTAGTGAAGCAGAAAAAAGTGGTAATGGACTGCGAATATTTTCCCGCTATTTATGGGATATGGGATTAGTTACAAACAAACAATTTTCAATTGAAACAATTGGAGGAATCGTTAAATCTGTAGTTGATAATTCTGGACAGATGGTTCGGGTAGAAATGGAAAAAATTAGTTTTTGGAGTAATGATATTCCTGTCGCAGGAGAAGCTCGAGAAGTTATCAATCAAAAAATTAATCTTGGTGATAAGGAGTTTAACTTTTCTGCTGCAACCATCGGGAATCCCCATTGTGTAATTATTTTGCCAGAAGTCGATTCACAAATAGCAAAAAAATATGGCTCACAGATTGAAAACCATCCTTTATTTCCCCAGCGTACCAATGTTCAGTTTATGAAAATACTCGATCGCAATAATATTCAAATTGAAATTTGGGAAAGAGGTGCAGGTTATACGTTAGCTTCAGGTAGCAGTAGTAGCGCAGCTGCAGCAGTGGCTTATAAACTCGGTTTATGTGATACAAAAATTACTGTAAAAATGCCAGGTGGTTTAATTTCAATTCGAGTAAATGAAGATTTTAATATTATAATGAGTGGTGCAGTAACCCAAGTCGCTTCGGGAAAAATATCCCAGGAAATATTTGATATTTGACATGTATTCAAAAATGAATATGTGGGAATACTATTTGATTGAAATATATCTTACATAAATATCATTTTGTGCCTATGTAGTGTGACTATCTTTATCTACTAGAATGAACTTTTAAATACAAAATCAACAATTAATATTTTTGATACATGAATAAATATTCCCAAATTATTTCACCTTACTGTATCTACAGGGAGAATGAAAATTTATCTACCGTTAATCATGAAAAAATATTGATAAAATACCTAAAATTAATTTGCCTTTGCTAAAATAGCATTTTAGTTAATTTATCTGTCACTAAATTGAATAGTTCAAAAAATTGAATAGTTCAAAAAATTGGAAACTAAAATCATCATAACCAAGTCCTCAAAATAAAATCTAATACTGTTGTAAGTCTCGATTTTGAAAAAATCCCTGGTTGTTTATAGATTGTCAAGAAAAACTATTAGTTGAATCTGTTAAACCAATATTTAATAGAAAACCGGATAAAATATGCGACCGGCAATACTAATCTTAGGTATTACACTTGGCACGATTTTCTGTTTCAGAAGTGAAATTTCTGCAGCAGAAGATGTTTCTGTTGCCCCCATCCCATTACCTTCTGACGAACCTCTACAACTGGAATTATTGAATAATCCCAGAGGTTTAGTTAGAACAGCTAACACAATTTCCCAAGAGCAACTCACTATTCCTAGTTTGTGGTGGGCAAAAGAAAATTCACAGAACAAATTATTGGATAATTGGATTGCATATCCTGCTACTAAAATCAGACCCGGGCGAGTAGATTTAATTGTAAACGAACAAATTTGGACGCTGCTTGACTATCTAGAGCGTTACAACTTTGTTAATTACTTGGGTGGTGTAGTACGCGGTAACAAATACAACATGAGAGTTTTTAATTATCAAAAGGAACTCTTAGCAACTTACACTTGCAATTTTCAAACTATTAAACCTTTGTGTCAGATAAAGATGAATACTCAAACTTTTTTAGAGATGAGTTTTTAGATTGGGAGTCAGGAGTAATACTAAATCCGGATTAATTACCCCTTTTTAGAATGAGAGAGGGAAGTGTTGGAGGTGTGGGAAGTGTGGGGGAAAATCCCAAAAAATATAAAGGGGTTTTAAAAATCGGATTTGGTATAAGGAGTAAGAAGTAAGGAGTTCAGGAGTCGTTTAACTAATGTCCTACGGACACGCGATGCTAATGACCTCCGCAAAGCGGTAAAAGCTTCCTGCTCTGCTAACTTTTAATTTTGGCAAATAAAGAATCATACTCTTGGGCTGCTTCCTTTGGTAAAGGTAATAAAAATTCACTTTTTTCCAAAGTAGATGAGTTATCAGTCAAGATTTTGTTCAAAGGCTGAGAAATATCATCTGCTGATATTTTAAGATTGATTGGGGAATTAGTTTTAGTTAATAAAGAAATTTGTTTAGCAATATCTTTTTGCAAACAAAAATCAATCCACTTATAAAATAAGTTAGTTTTATTTGTGTTTTTATTCGTTGGATGTACCCATAAATCAGCCCATAGTGCTGTTCCAGAACTGGGGATAACTACAGTAAGTTGAGGATAACGAGCAATTAAGGGAAGTACATCACTTGACCAACCCACACCGATCCAAGTATCACCAATAATTAACGGTTCAATATATCTATCGGAACTATACAGTTTTACTTGTTTATTTAAAGCGCGAAGTTCAGACTCTAGTTGAGGTACTTCACTCAGCTTTTGAGTATTGTAAGATTTACCTATTTTTTTTAAAGTTAAACCGATCGCTTCTCTTGATTGGTTCAGCAAAGAAACTCGCGATCGCAACTCCGGACGCCATAAGTCTTTCCAGTCTTGGGGTTTCCAATCAAAATCTTTAAATTTATCGCGATTATAAACAATAACCGTACTACCCCAACGATAAGGTGCAGCCCAAATTTTTCCCTTCGAATCTGCCAAACCCTTATCATTACGCTTAACTAATTCTTGCCACTTTCGATCTAAGTTAGACCATTCTTTGATTTCACTTACATCAAGTGGTTGAATTAATTGTTGCTCGATTGCTGCTGCTAGCCAATAATCACCCAATGTGACCAAATCTGCTACTGGAAGGGGACGCCATGGTCCAAAAGGTAATGAAGAAAGCCAACCTTCGTCTTTTTTACCATTGATTCGAGAATGCCAAGTTTGTAAATTCTTATATGAACTTTTTAACTGTGCTACCGCCGAAAAATTTAGATTTACCCCTCCTTGCAAACTTTTACGAAACTTCCCCACAACTTGACCCGGGATAGAACCATTTAATAAGGAAACTTTCAGGGTTTCTTGATTTCTCCCTCCACACCCAACTAGCAGCTGTGATAGAGCAAATGAACTAGCTGTAACTAAAAAAGACCGTCGCTGCATCGCTTGAAAGTTCCCAATATAAGTCCAGTAATATCCTAATGTTTTTTCATTGTCGGGTATTTTCTCATACTGAGTAGTAAGCACCCCAGGGGAAGTTAAAAGTCAAAATTCATTAGCACAGCGTGTCCGTAGGACATAAGTCATTAGCGGATCCGTAAGGTAGCGGCTCCGTAGGTAGCGCAGCTATAGCTAGAGGCTCCCTCCGCCGTCGCCGCAGGCTCTAGCGTGTCCGTAGGACATAAGTTAAACAACTCCCGACTCCTGAACTCTTCACTCCTTACTTATTACTTATTACTTATTACTTATTACTCATTACTTATTACTTATTACTCCTTACTCCTTACTCCTTACTTATTACTTATTACTTATTACTTATTACTTATTACTTGTTACTCATTCCTTTTGCACACCCACAACAAAATTCACAGTGTAAGGTTCTTTTAAGGATTGCTGAGTACTTGCTTGAATTACATCTAAGTAGCGACGTAAACGCTCCAACTGTCCTAAATTTGGACGATAGGTAAGACTACCTTGTTTTTCAAACAAAGGTGCATTTGCAATTGCTTTGTAATAAGGGTTTTCTAAAGAACCATGGGTAATCCATTGAGAATTCTCAGCTTCAGGTATCAAACCTTGGGGTAATTCACCTTCAAGAAAAGCTAATAAACGTTGCTGACAACTACGAGTATTAATTCCACGACCTTCAAATAACTGAATTAATTCGCCAAATGATACCGCTCGTTGGGGTAGTAACTGCAATAATTCTGTAAACAGAAAATAATCGGTGTATTGTTGTCTGGGAATTTCCAATACTTGGGGATGTAAGGTTAATAAAGCTAAACCGTAGGCTACACGCGTACATCTAGGAGTATTATCTTCACCAAGATAGGAATCTTGGATAATTTTGGCATTGGGAAGTTTTTGGCGCAACCAGCGACTTACAGAACCCAATGAAGCAACACCACCAGTTAGAATTGCTTGGTCAACAGCTTCTGTCGGAATTCCACGAGCTACGAGCAATCGATTAATTTCCCGATTCAAACGTCTAACAAAAGGAACAAATACCTGAGATTCTAAATCCCTACGCTGTAAAACCCATCTTTGATCTGCTAGTTCAATCTGAAAAGATTCTTGTTGTTGCAAAATTAATTTTAAAGCACCAGCAGCGTTAAGTATCGCTTGTCCTAATACAGAACTTTCTAATCGTTGTTGCAAACGAATCCGAGCTTTGATATCCGCTTCTCCAGGACGCGGTAACTCCAACTTATCCAGTCCTAAACTAGATAAGCGCATTTGCTCTAATCCAGGAACCGATGGTTTCCATGAAGTATTACTTTGGGTGCTTGCACTTTCTGGCTTGCTAAAACGAGATTCCCGCCATTTTTCCGGAACTAGCAACTGACAAACAATATCTTGCTCGATCGCTTTTCCTGCATAGAAGAAATTATGCAACATGAACTTGCTATGAGTTAATTCATGTAAGTTTTGGGGTATATCAACAAGTCCCATTTCTGTCGCACTAGCCCCAATATTAACGATCAAAGTGTTACCAATAAAACTTTGGGAATTGCTTTTGGGGAACAAAGAGCGTTTAGAACCCTTAAATTTAACTGTTTCACCCCTTGCACCATCTAATTCACTTAGTAAACCAGCAACGGCTTCTTCTACAAAAAATACTTGTTGGGGGTGTTGTACAAGTTTACTTGTAAGTAAAGCTTCTCGAACATTGAAGCGATATTGTTCCGAAGAATTAGACGGACAGGTACAGATAACACCAGCAAGATTATTGATGACTACATCAAAAGTTTCAGAGGGTAAACCATCTGCTGCTGCAGTTAAGCCCAAAGTTGTACTTTTACGATCAGACTTAAAAGTTAACAATAATTTTGAGAGCGATCGCACAACCCAAACTAGAGGAATGGTAGACAGTTCATTGAGTTGTAATAGAGGTTCCCATTTTTGTCGCCCTTTATTCAAAGAAATTTCGGAATGGTTTTTGTAAGGTAAAGCGACCTGTAAATAAGGTTTTAAGTAGGCTGAAAATAGATTGCGATCAAAGGCTGGCGATCTAGGTTGTTTCTCAGCAGCTTCGTCTAGAGAACTGACTGAAGTTTGTTCGGAAGCAACCGTTGAGGAGGGTAAGTAAACTTCAGCTGGTAAGCGGAAAGAACGTTGAACGGAATTTAGTGGGGGTTGGTTTGGAGCGGACCAATATAAAGGATAAACTTCTTGGGTCGAGCGATTTAATAGTACAGCAGAAATACCAGTAGTACCCAGATCGACTCCCAAGTACCAAACTGAATTTCTGATCTTATCATCCACTTGAGCCGGATCTATATTTCCTGTAGCGGAAGATAAATCATTGGCTTGTAAATCACTGCTTTGAGTATTGCTAATAGTAATGTTCTGGGTTGAAATTTCCTCCGTAAGTCCTAGAGTCGGGCTTAAATCTAACTGAGTATCAGCGCACTTCTCTGTAGGTTTTGAGTCTGAATCTGAGTCAGAATATCCAGGAGGTGTTTCCCAAGCAGAAATTTCTAATTTGGGTAGATCCTTTGCACTTGTGCTCAGAGGAGTATTACTTTCAGCGTGATTTTCTAATTGAGGCTGTGGAGCTTGCTCCGCATCAAAATTATTTAAATCCCAATTTAATTGTTGTCGCTGTTCGGAATTTAAGGAAATTTCAAGATTCGATCTATCAATTGCAGCTTGTTCTTGTGTTAGCAAATCCTCTTCTGGTGAAGCAGGAAGATAGTCATCTGATTTCTCCGCTTCTTCTGAAATGCTTGATGAAGTTTGTTCTTGATTTTGATTTTCTGCTGGGTGTACTGAATCAAGGGGATCTTGACCTTCTTGCTTCTGTATACTTTGGTCTTGAGTGAAAGTTTCCACCTCAAACATATCCCCTTGAATACCTAGTTCTGGCAATAAATCTGTCAAAGCTGCGATCGTATCGCCACCGTTGGGAATATTTTCCCTTCCTGGAACTGCTTCCGATTCAGGAACTTGGCTTGAGTCTGGAATTATATCAGACTTAAAAGAAGCATCAGACCTAAGAGTGTCATTATTTACATTATCCTCTGTGACAATACTTTCCGCACTTTCCTTAGTCTCTTCTGCCTCAGTACCTATATTTTCTTCCAAGGGAAATGTATTCCACATATCCTCCATGACTTCTTCAGCGGTAACAATGTCCGGGAGAGTCTTAACCGTATTTTGACTTTCATACTCCTCTGAATCTGTGGTGGATATGGCAGATTCTATACTTAATGAAGGAATATTTTCTTCCGTATCAGAATCCAAATCCAGGAATGTTTCCTCGGGTTCAACCGGTAACTCAATTTTAGGTGTAGAGGCTAGCAAATTAGCTTCTACTGTTAATCGTTCTGTTATATCGGCAACATTTTGCCCATCAGAAATATTAAGATTTGTTTCTGTGATTGCTTTACTATCTTTTTCTTCACCACTTACCGCAGCAGTTTCACGAGAAGAAGTATCAGTTCCAGGGACAGTGTAGGAGTCAAAATTAGTACCTTCTATCCTGCGCTCTTCATCTGTAATATTATCCAGTGTTCGGGTACTATCTTGTGAATTAACATTCTCAGCAGTATCAACTATGTCACCAGGACCAAATAAACTGGCATATAGTTCATCAACATCATTACTTGCAGATATCTGATTTTGTGGCTTATCTTGTGGCTCATATTGTGCAGTTTGGGTATCTTCAAAGTCCAAACTTACCGAATTTTCATGTATATTATTAACCGAAGAAGGCTCTAAAGTATCATTTTTTGCTTTATCTAGATTTAAAAGTATCGAATCTAAGTCTGGTATAGAATCTGTACTATCAACAATACCTGCATCAGTATCATTACCCGTCATCAAAGTAGATGATTGAATATCTTCAGTTGGCGAAACCAAAGAATCTACATTTGTAAAATTATTGCGATCTTCAAGTTTAGTTTCGTTTTGAGACGCATTTTGAATGGTATTATCAGAGCGCAGATGCTGACTTAAATTATCAATTAAATTGGTCAGTAATGTCTCACCTTGCACTCCTTTAGAATGCATTCTGGAGAGTGATTGAGACAACGAATCATGGTAGGTGAGAATATTACGCTCTAAAGCGTTAAACACCGCGTTGACGGTGCTATCTAGCGCTAACAAGCGATGGTCTAAATCGCCAGTAAGTCTTGTTAGCTGCTGTAACTGATCGAGAGAATCTGATAAAGCCGGAGCAGATGAAACTATCAACGCTTCTGGATTTAAGTCGCTGCTAGCCGTAGAGGAACTAGCAGCACCGAACTCAGGTAAAGCTTTTTGTTCTACTTCTTGTCCTACTTGTCTACCGAAATCTTGTTGTGGTGCATCCGCTTTATAATTAACACCTGGGCGAACACGATTCATCAGCACCTGCAAAAATTCGGAAATCATTCTTTCTTGATTTGCAACTTGCTGCGCTAACGAGTAGTTTTGTAATCGTTTTTGCTCTAAATGCCTAATTTCCTCGACCAGCTTAGCCCTTTCTTGTAACAAGGTTTGCATTTCTAGCTTTAATGGCTCGAGCAAAGTTCTCAACTCTGTCCTTGGCGATATTCCCAACTCGCCTGAGCTTTGGGCTTCCTCTCCAGGAGATAGTTGACCGCTTTGATTGACAAACCTTGCTAGCAATGGAGATAGCTGTTGCTCGCCATCAGATTCTCCCAGGCTTCTAACAGCATTGCTTTCTTGTAAATTGACAAGAAAAGCACGGATTTTTTCTAAAATTTCTCGTGCGTCCTGCTCTTGAGCCAGAACTCGATGTAAGCGCTTGCCTTTATGGGCAAGTAAACCTTCAATATCTGCAATCAGCCTTTGGATTTCGGTTGTGCGGGAAGTCACAGTGGTATACCGTTTTTTGAACTTTACGTCTGAGGATGTGGAAATTACTTTAGCAATTACGACCTTTAACGACTACTACAGGTAAAACGATCAAGTTGAACGCGTTCATTTAGTTGCCGATGATTCTGTTTATATGCCTTAACTTTCTTTTGGATCACAACCATTTCCGGGGATACAGCAAAAGTTAATTTCAAGTTCTCGACACACAGTTGAGAATATTAGATCGCAACTGTTGTCAAGTCTTTATTTTGCAAAAATTAATTACTCTGAGGAATGTAAACTTTATGTATTTATGTTACGAATCACTTAAACATGTATTTTCTTTAGTACAAGATAACGGAAGTAAACCAATTATTCATATTAAGTTTCAAGGGAAAAAGACAAAACTTATGTCCTAATAGATACCAAAAGCAAACATAATGGATGATTTCTGCTGATACAGGTCGTCCGGGGCGTAAACACTGTGATAATAAAGGTTTAATCCCCTTTGAGGATCCTAATTTTTGCTTTGTTATAACTTTCATGTCGGAAATAGGATATCAAAAACAGTATTATGCCGTGCAGCACTTAGTCCGTCTACTAGATGAGGCACAATATTTTAACCGATTGGATACGTTTTGTTAAATATGGGTTGATGTAAAACATTTACTCAGTTTAAACCCATAAGTAAATATTTTTGAGTATTGGAAAAAATACCTTGTTTGTGAAAGTTGTGTAACATAGTTTAGCTTTCTATTTGGAGAATGCTGTGCTTTGATAGCTTAGGCTGAAAGTAGTTTTTTTGTTTGTTGTGTATATTGCAGCTTTAGTAAAGACGCCGTAATGGATGACTCTTGGATTCGTCATGCTCCTTTCTTTGAAGGACTATCAGAGGAAGTAATAGGACCAGCACTCATACATCTTGTTAGTCGCACTCATCCATCGAACCAAGTAATTTTATTGGAAAATGATTGGGGCGGCTCAGTATATTTTATTGTGGATGGATATGTCAAAATTCGTACTTACAACTTAGAAGGCAGAGAAGTAACCCTTAATATTTTAGGTAAGGGAGAATTATTTGGTGAAATGGCTGCACTCGATGAAGTGCCCCGTTCTACTGACGTGATAACTCTTACACCAACGGTTATTGGCAGTATGCCATCCCAGGATTTTGTCACATTACTGCACACAGAACCCCTTGCTGGAGTGAGGTTATCGCAGTTGATGGCAAGACGTTTGCGCCAAGTTAATCGGAGATTGCGCTTGCGAGAGTCTGATAGTCAGTCGCGAGTTGCAGATACATTACTATTTTTAGCCGAGGGTCAGGGTAAACAAGGAACATCAGGAACTGAAATTCCGAATTTACCCCATCGGGAATTAAGTAGTTTGAGTGGCTTGGCGCGGGAAACAGTTACACGAGTCTTAACCAGGTTAGAAAAGAAAGGTTTGATTAAGCGGGATCATGACTTCATCTGCATTCCCAACATATCAGCACTAGAAAAAATGATCGTGTAGCAATTATTTTTGAGGTCACAAATTAAGGTGGTAAGTTGAGGTAATAAATGAAAAATGACAAATGAGATTCGAACAGTTTGATACGAGAAACAGTTACACAGGCTTTAACTAAGTTACAAAAGAAAGGGTTGATCGAACAGAATTATGATTTTAATTTGATTCTTGATACATCAACCTTGGAAAAAATCATAGTGTAACAATTGTTCGGATATGAGCATTTCGGATTCTCTGCCAGATGAAACCGAAGGTAATTCCAGGGGATCGTCCTCCGGAGATTATCTGCAGTCACAAATAAATTTGAATAAAAACCTAAACCAACCAAGCAACCTGATTCAACCGCAATTATCCGTTGGAGCCCCGTTGCGGATGGTAGAAACTGCCTTCTTAGCTAGTACCTCCAGCTTGATTTGGTATCTCAACTACTACATTCCTTTGGGGCTATTGCGGATGTTTTTTCCCTTACCAATTGCCCTAGTTTATCTCCGTTGGGGTAAGCGAGCTTCGTGGATTTCGGCAGTGGTTTCCGGGTTGCTGCTGTTGGTTTTAATGGGACCGACCCGTAGCTTATTGTTCGTTATCCCTTATGGCTTAATGGGGGTCCTGCTAGGGGTTACTTGGAATCGTCGCGTACCTTGGAGCGTTTCTATTCCTCTCGGTGCAATGTTGGGAGCCTTGGGAACCTTTTTTCGTTTGTGGCTGCTATCCGTTTTAGCTGGTCAAGACCTGTGGGTCTACACCATATCCCAGGTAACAAATTTACTGGAATGGTTGTTTTTGAAACTTGGTATTTTAGCAACTCCTTCAGAATTAATGATTCAAATTGGAGTTATGGGACTAATTATGACCAGTAACCTTGTGTACTTATTTGTAGTGCATATTGCTGCTTGGTTGCTTTTTGACCGTCTGGGAAATTCTATACCCCGTCCACCTCGTTGGGTGCAAATACTCATGGATTATGAGTAATTAATAAATAAGGAACGGGTAGGGGAGGAAAAATAAGAATCTTTAATTACCAGTGATTCGTATTTATACTCAAACAGAACAAGCTAAAAAATGGCTGCAACAATACAGGGACTGTCAGCCTACTTTTGCTTGTGTTTTAGGATTTACAGAAACTGCCTTAATTCCTGGTATTTCTGCTGCGGGTAAAACTCCAGAAAATCGAAAATATACTGCTTGTGCAGATGCTGAATTTTTATATTATGGTGCAAACCATCAACCTAAATACCCTTTACCGCCCTTAATCGCAGGAGCTTCTCCCACAATTATTTCCAGGGCAATAATAGAATCACTAAATATACCACTTCATGTATTTAATACAGGATTACCTCAACCCCCCCCAGTACCGGTAATTGATGTGGGTGGCGTACCAGCAAGATGCTTGAGTCAGGGAAATGCAATGGAACTATCCAAGGTACAGCATTTACTAGAAAGAGGTTTACTTTGGGGAGAACGCCTAAGCAAACAAATTCACAACAGGTACTTGATTATTGGTGAATGTGTTGTTGGTGGTACTACCACGGCACTAGCTATCTTAACAGCTTTGGGTATTAATGCCGCTGGCAAGGTAAACAGCAGTCATCCAGTCTGTAATCACGAACAAAAATTACAGCTAGTGCAAACAGGTTTGGAGATGATGAATCAGAGAATATTCCCAGGAAGACAATTCTCTGACTTCCGTACTGATATCGTTCATCGCCCATTACAATTAATTGCTGCGGTTGGCGACCCCATGCAGGTTTTTGTTGCGGGAATGACAATTGCTGCTAGTCGTAACTGTGGCGTGTTGCTAGCAGGAGGTACACAAATGCTGGCTGTTTATGCTTTAGCGAGCGCGATCGCTCACGAAAATAATCTTAATTGGGAATCCAAACAAGTAGTAGTAGGTACAACACGTTGGGTTGCAGAAGACCCCACAGGAGGAACCGTTGAATTAGCAAAACAAATTGGTTCTCACGAATATAAATTCCTTCGCGAACACCAACGTAAACACCAACGTAAATTTACTGAAGAAACTACTGAAAAAACTATTAAAGAAAAAAACTTCAGAGAACAAACCCCAGTACTACTTGCAACTCAACTCTATTTTACTAATTCTCGCTATTCTCAACTGCAAATTTATGAACAAGGTTTTGTTAAAGAAGGTGTAGGTGCTGGAGGTCTTTGTATTGCTGCTTCTCTAAGTCATGATTGGCAACAGAAGCAATTTTTGCAAGCTATAGAAGGACAACTTGAACGTTACTACAGTCCTCCCTCGAACAATCGCTAATTTACAATCTCTCACACTTTGGATTTCCAATATCTCCAAGATAAAGATACTCTGCTAAAGTCTGCGCCTGTCTTACACTCCTCTGGGGTAGAATTTAGGCTTTTAGCAGAAATAATCTTTTAGGCTTGTTGCTTCAATCATTGTTCGCTTTGCTGATGCAGCATTTTATTGGGAAATATCTGTCTGTCAAATCCTATTTTTTGTTTGCGGTCAAAAGAGAGTCTGACGACCTAAATGAGACACATAAATCCTTTGAGCTCAAATTAAACGAATTAAAATTCAAACGCCAGAGACTGGGATCTATCACCCCATGTCCAATGCATCTAGCAACTTGCTTTATAGATATTTGCCATTTCGGCTGCACCAGATTGACTGTCAAATGTTAAGAAGTGACTAGCATATTGGGTTTACCATCTTTATTCCTATAGGATCTCTGGTTTGAAAACTATGGAGCTTAGAATTATGTTTTTTTTGTAAAGTCCTTTTAACTAAATTTACTTGTAATCGCTCACTATCTTTATGGTGGCAAAGAAAAAATGAGTTTTCTCTTGTCTTACTTACAGATAAATACTTTAGATTTCTAGGAAAAATATATGCTGTTGCTGCGCTTCAAGATTTAATCCTCTTGAGTAATAGCTGCTCTTCTAAAGCTGCAATACGATTATATGCAGCAGTTAATTGGGCTGTTAGCCGTTGAATTTGAATCTCTGGGGTTAACTGCTTTTCTCCACCATCTAGATTTCCTTCAGGATAAATACCATCACTCAATATGTCCTTGTGTTCCAGTTCTGGCTCTGTGTTGAAGCGTACGCTCGATTGATAGTTTTCAACATCGATGTTTTCCCACAGGTTTTGTATTGATTGTTTTCGTTCTGAATCACAACTAGATATAACTTGAGAAAGTTTTTGATCGAGTACTTCAATTTTTTGACAGAGAGCATCTAATTTATAACTCAAAGTCAGAATTTGTTTTTCTACTGATTCCATCTAATACACCAGATTAAATTGATTTGTTTCTATGTTATTCAATTAACTGCTTAAATTAACTATACTTACGATTTTTTTAACTTTTAAAATTTTTTTTTGGATTTGATAATTTAAATCAGTAATTAGTCATATAAATCAATATTTTTCTCGTCCTTTACCTGTATGAGTAATAAGCAAGATTAATTAAGGGATATTTCTTCAAAAAAAACTACAGATTATTTAACAAAATTTTAATTATCAATCATTCTCTTTGAAAAAAAGCTTTACAACCTCCTCATAGAGAGGATTTTCAATTAATATCCATAATCTATGACTGAATATAGCTTTAGTTTATAAAGCATGAAAAATACAGCAACTTATTGCACTTATTCAAGTTAAAATATAGGTAAATTTCATATTGGAAGCATTAAGTTCTCATAACAAAGTTTCTTGATTTTTAATAAATACACAAGTATTTTTAAATTGAACTTGGTATTAAATTATTTGATGTTTAAGCTATAATGGTAGATTGACAAGTTTAGATTTTCATATATTTCAAAAACTATATAAATAAAATATGTACTAGTCTATGAAATTATAGTTAAGACATTTTTTGTCAAGGTTTCATTAAGTTGTAATGAACTTAAACCAAGGTTGATATTCCGATACTAAGACTCCAAATGCTACAGAGTTCTTTCTCTTGTCAGGTAAGTGTATTTCATTGAATACTGAAAACCAAAAATACTGAGATTCAAGTATTAACTAAAACTTAAATTGCTTGTTGTATTTATTGCAAGCTGACTAATAACCTCAATTAGAGAAAATAAGTGCAATCCGTCATTAACAACAGAAAAGCCCACATAAAGAGACTTAAATAACGACCAAAAACTAATTAACTATATTGCTATATAGTTTAATCCATTGAGGATGTGATCAATATATAGAATTGATATTGTGCAGAGACTTAATACTTTCTTAAGTCCACTCTGTACCTAATTTTATTTCAGAGTAGAATATTTGGTCGATCTATCCTACAGTTTTTTGTACTTGCTGACTTTATGCTTGGTATAAATTAATATTAAGAAATTTATCGCCAATAATTACCACTCGGAAGAACTGGTCAGATCTACTTTGGGATAAACTTACGTGTTACACCTTATGTGAATTAGAAGCTGGAATAACGTAAATTCGTGGGAATAATCACAAATGTGATTTACGCCGATTCTTGAAACCTTTGATATAACAAAACTAAATTTAATTCACATTAGAAGTATATTAGAAATTCATAAAAATCTCGCGGGAGTTCGGAAACCCCGTACTTTATCCTACGAGGTGGCTGCACCGAATAAGTCGGGGAGGAAAAACGACACGGGACAAGAGGATTGTCCGTGGAATATTAACAAGAGTAAAAACAGTAGTGCGGGGTCGTTGACAAGTTTCTTAAAAGTCTTTCCACAATAGGAAGTCAAGTATTTTAACTTGAAAATTTCAACCTTAGACTTCAAAACTTGAAGACACATCTATACAAGTCAACTTCTATTGGTGAATGGGTAGTTTTTTCTACTGAAGCTGATAAAACATAAAAACTGATAGGAATTTTCGCTAAACTACACAATTGGGAAACATAAATTATTGTTTATCTTTCCTGCTATCAGCTCCTCCACAACTATTTGCTTATATGAGAAAGATGCGTTGTATTGGTATGCTTCCATACCGAAGTTACCTGAAAAATTCAACATTCAAATTTATCAGTATTGCGCTCCTTGGTTTTTTGCTCTCGTTTTGTTTCGTATCCAACCCAGCTTCGGCTCTATTGGATAACGATAAAACAGCTCCTGTTGTCGTTGATGGAAACAAACTTTTTAGACTTGCGGGTAGCGAGAATTTAGAACCTAAAGAAAGGGCTAAAAAAGTAAATCGGGAGCTAGAAAAATTTATTCAATCTGAAGAAGCACCGAGAGTTGAAATTGAAACAAAAGATCGATCTCCCGTAATCACGATCAACGGCAAAGATTTATTTACGGTTACTAATAATGATACTGTTCCACCTTATAACGCAGATCGTAAAGCACAAGCTAATTTTTGGCGACAAGAGATAACTCGAGCAATTAATGCTGCTCGAAGAGAAAGAAGTGCAAGTTTTATTCGTTATGCCTCAATTGTAAGTACAGTAATTGTAGTTCTAGGGGCTGTGTGTCATAAGCTTTTGGGTGGTTTATGGCAAATCGCACGTAATAGATTGACTCCACTATTGGGTTCAAATCAATCAACCGATGACGAATCATCTAATGGTAAGAATGATGAGGAGCAGTACAAAACATTCAATTTTCTTTTAAAATCTACTCTGATACTGGTACGAACAGCTTTATGGGTTGGCATAATACTTTACATCAGCAACCTGTTCCCATTAACTCGCCGGTGGAGTTTCAATATCACCAACCAGATACTGTATAGCCTTACGGCAAAGATTTTACCTTTTGGAGGAAAGTCTTCTTCGGTTATCGAGATACTGATTCTGGCTTGCTTATTTTGTGGATTATTTATTGTTGCAGGTGCAGCTACCAATATATTACGCTCTCGAGTTTTACGATTATTGCGAATTAGTCGGGGAGCACAAGAAGCTGCTGCAGTCGTATTTAAGTACCTGATAATTGCGATTGGAGGAATTATTCTTCTCCAAATATGGGGTGTAGATTTAAGTTCCTTAGCAATTTTGGCAAGTGCTTTGGGTGTAGGTATCGGTTTTGGTTTCCAAGATATTGCTAAAAACTTTGGTAGTGGAATTGTATTAATTTTCGAGCGTCCAATTCAAGTAGGGGATTTTATTAAAGTAGGAGACCATACAGGAACAGTAGAACAGATTGGTGCTCGCAGCGTGACAATTCGCACCTTAGATCGCGTTTCTATTATTGTGCCTAATTCTCGCTTCTTGGAATCAGAAGTTATTAACTGGAGTCACGGTAATCCTATTTCCCGCATCCATTTACCAGTAGGGGTCTCCTATAGTTCTAATGTTTATTTGGTAAAAACAGCTTTATTAGAAGCCGCTGCAAAACACTCAGAAGTTCTCAAGGTTCCGCAACCACAAGTATTTTTTAAGGGATTTGGCGATAGTTCTTTAAACTTTGAATTACTCGTCTGGATAGATCGACCTCCAAGTCAAGAGTACATAAAAAGCGACCTCAATTTCTATGTAGAAGCAGCCTTAGAAAGACATAAAATCGAAATTCCATTTCCTCAAACAGACGTACATATTCGTTCTGGAGAGTTACCAATTCAAATATCCCCAGAAGTAGAACAACTTTTGAGGTGTTCACTGAATATGAATAATGGTAATTCTACTCGCAATGATAGAGATTCTGGATATTAAAGCATATGTCTTCCAACAGCATTTAATTTGTTGGTACTTCCACAGAGGAAGGATTAAAATCTGAGTTTGATTTAGTTTGAGTATTTGATGGTAGCGTTGGTACAACTACAGGATTAGAACCTGTTGTTTTGGGTTTGGCTTGAAACTTGGAGTTCACATTTTTTTCTGGAGATGCTGATTTTTCTCGAGCAGATGGAGACTGACGAGATTCTCTGATTTGTCGCAGTCTCTCTATTAAAGATGGGGAAGGGGATGTTTTTGGTTTAATTGGTGACCGTTCGGAACTACGAGGTTGGATATTTTTTGCTTTTACATTTGTTGACTGAGATGAAGTATTTGTAGTGTTGTTGTAACTCGATTTTCCTGATGCTTCTTCTGAAGTAACCTTATTAATTTGCAACTCTTGTTGGCTACTATTTGCAGTTTTTGTTGAATTTCTATTTGGCTTTGAGTTTCTTTGGTTATTAGTGTTGCGTGTAACCTTCGTAGTGGACTTTGTTTTCTTTGCTGGTAAATCTTTAATTTCTGGTTTTGATAATTTCGTTACATTTTTATTCTCATTATTATTTTCAGATTCTCCTATCATCGGATTGCTGAAAGACTCAGAAGGCTGTAGTTGGTTTTGGGAAGCCATTTTAGTTACAGCAAAACTAGTGGTAGCAGTAACTACAGCCACTCCAGCAAAAATAAACACCTTAGGTGATAAATTTTTTTTATCTTTGGGGCGAGTATTTCGATCTGATTCTGATACTGGATAATTAACGGCAAGTTTACTATGCCTTTCTGGCTGGGGTAAATTTTCCGGATGAACTTTAGCAGATAAATCGATGGTTTGTACCATATGTGTTGGTACTGGTTGAGCAACATAACTACTTTCGCTACTTGGCAGTAATTTTAGCCAGTCATCAATCGTTTGGGGACGAAACTTCGCTTCTACAGCCATCCCACGCATCACTGCTTGATTTACTGCTGCACTTAAATGAGGTTGTAGTTCCCTTGGTGCGGGCATTTTTTCTCTATCCCGCAGTAAGGCTGGTAGCGGTATACTTCCTGTTAAGAGTGCATATAAAGTTGCAGCCAAACCATAAATATCTGTTGCTGGGGTACGAGTCGCATGGGAGAGATATTGTTCGATGGGAGAATAACCCTCGGAAACCATGCCAGTATGTGTCTGTTTGACGCCGTTATTAAATTCTCTAGCTATACCAAAGTCAATTAAAACTACTTCCTGAGTTTCTCGGCGTAAAATAATATTATCTGGTTTAATATCCCGATGTAATAAATTATTTTTATGTACAACCTGTAATGCAGCAGCAATTTGCCGGATATAGTGAACTGCTGTTTTTTCTGGTAAAGGAATATTGGGCAGAACAAATGCTTCTCCCAATGTCTCTCCATCAATGTATTCCATTACCATGTAAGGCAATCCATCTTCGACAAAAAAATCACTCACCCGGACAATGTTTGGGTGGCTGCAAGTTGCTAGTCTTCTTGCTTCATCTTGAAATTGGCGCTGAAATTTAGCAAAATCAGGATGTTTTTGGAGTTTTTGGTTGATTGTTTTTATTACTACCTCCTGATTTAAGTATTCATGAGTTGCTTTGTAAGTAATACCAAAGCCACCCTTACCTATTTCTTGGTTTAGAGTATATTTTCCACCCTGCAAGGTTGTACCAACTAGCATAGTGATTTAAAGTGTTAGATTTGCAATTGATTTTAAAAGTTAGTCTAGGCAGTCTATTTGATTTTAGAGGAGGGCTACCAGTAAGCCTAGTATTCTAAATTAAAATCCAAGATTAAAATCCAAAATTAAAGTTTACAGAATCAAAGTTTACAGAATTAAAACCTACAGAATCAAACTTTAATCTTTGGATTCATCAGTTGCTGAAACAGAAACTAGGATTGAAAAACCAGCATTTTTGCTGTTTGTGATAGTTAAGATGTAAACCCTCAATTGTTAATTAATTCAATCGGGGCAATTAGAATTACATGCGTAATTAGACTGACATCATATTACCTGCTTTTTCTGTTACGGATATAAATTTAATATGATTTTTCAATCTAGATATTTCCCAACATTATTTATTACGGTTGCCAAAAAATTATGCGCTAAAAAAGTGCACATAATCATATCTAAAATTAACATTTAAATCTGTATAAGATATCAGAATCTGTGACCAAAACCAAAATGTAGTTGGCTTTCTCCTTGATCGGTAATACCATAATCAGCGCGAATTAAGCCTAGGGGAGAGTTCACTCTAATACCTGCACCAACTCCAAAACCACTACCAGGCTTACCCCTTGCTCCTGCAGGATCTGCCAATACAGTATCTCCGGAACCAAGATCCGATGCAAAATCAGCAAATACTACTCCACCGAGGGATTTTACAACGGGAAGAGGAAAACGATATTCAGCAGAAGCAAGTATATAACTGCGACCGCTACCAACTTTACCTCCACTGTAACCGCGTACTGAGTGGGAACCACCTAAATTGAAGGTTTCATAAGGTGGTAAGTCGCCAATTACAGTACCTGCTTGGGCGTTAAAGGCAAAAACTTGAGTTTTGTCAGATTTAAATAACTTTACTGGTACGTACTGACTGTAATTGGCTTGCAGGCGATTCATGGAAATATTACCTAGTCCCAAAGGAATAGATTGTTCGGAACTTAGGGTTAAAACAGAGCCTTTTGTAGGATTAATAAGATTATCTCTTTGGTCTTTTGTCGCACTTAAGGAAACAGTTGTTAAATCGTCTACACCAGTACCACTTAAAGTTAGTGGGTTGTTGAGTTCATCTTTAGCGGTAACTCGACCTTTGCGATCGCGAATACTAGTACGGGTGTAATTTAGTCCCAAGGTCGCATTCCAATCATCAATTGGTTTTTGCAGTTGGAAGCTTGCTCCAAATTTACCTTGGCGTACTTTGTCTCCGTTGACTAGTTTAATTTCATCATCAAATGTTTCGGAAAGTCCGCGACGACGAAAAGCATTAATACTGTAACCCAAACGATCGGGATTGCTGGAGCGATAGGGGCTAGTAAATTTAGCATCAAATCCTAAATGGCGTCTACCTGCTTGGACATTGACTCCTAGATTATCGTTGGTACCGCGAACATTTTGGTCGCGATAAGTAAAGGTACCCACGATACCTTGATCGGCGTTGAAATTACCACCCAAGTTGACAGAACGGGCTCCAAGTTCTTTAAGTTTATAAATTACATCAACTTTATTTGCGTCACCATCTAAGGCTACATTGGCACTTTCAAATAACCCTAAACCATAAAGTTTTTGCAAATCTTGTCGTACTACTTTATCTTGAAAAACTGCACCGGACTTTAACTGCAGCTGTTGTCGTAAAAAATCAGGTTTTGTTCGACCTTTTACAGCTTTACCTCGATCGCTTACGGTTTCACCTTCCTCATTCACAAACTGAAATTTAATCTCACCTACTACCCCTTCTGCGACCTGTAGAGTTAAACTTCCTTGGGGGTTGGGTTTAATTTCTAATACTCTTGCCAAACTGTAACCGTTGTCTTTATACCATTGATTAATTTCTTTAACGGCATTTTTTAGCGTGGATGGACTAATGGGTTGACCAATTTGGGATTTAAATGGCTCAATTGCTACTTGATATTTCAATGCTTTCGCACCGGAAAGCTGCAAAGAGCGAACTATTAAAGGTTCGACTCGATATACCACTTTTAAACCAAACTCAGTTTCACCACTGCTGACATTGGCGTTACTAAATAAACCAGTATTCAAAATTGCTGTTACATCTTTTTGTAACTGACTTTGGTTTGTATCTCCACCAACTTGTGTTTTTATGACTTGGCGAATTATTGCTTCTAACTCTTGTGTCGCACCAACTACTCGTACCTCGATTGCTGGAACTACTAAATCATTATTGTCGGGAATTGTATTATCGCGCTGTATTTGAGGTGTTTGTGTAGTTTGCTTGATATTTGAAATATTCTTATCGGAAGTATTTTGATTTGAAATACTTTGATTTGAAATGCTTTGAGTTGAAGTGCTTTGATTTGAAATATTTTGAGTTGAAGTACTTTGATTTGAGGTGCTTTGATTTGAAATGCTTTGAGTTGAAGTACTTTGATTTGAAATATTTTGAGTTGAAGTGCTTTGATTTGAGGTGCTTTGATTTGAAGTAGTTTGAACTGAAACCTGTCGATCTGAAATATTTTTTTTAATTTCTGGAGAAGAGGAAATGACAACAGGAGAATTATCTATTTCTCTAGATTTGTTAAATTTATTTGATTTGTTAGATTGCTTAGATTCAGATACTTCTTGGTTTTGAATTTCTTCAACTTTATTCTGAATTCTCCCAATAACTGGCAAATTGTTACTCTTTCCACTTTCCACCCGAGAATGATTTTGGGAAAATTGTTGGACTTCTTCCGTTTCTGGTGCAGCAACATTTTCAACCTGCGGTGGTGTTTCTTCGGTTGTAGGAACCACAACACTATCAGCTGATTCTTTTTGGGCTTCATGATTCGGAGTTGCAGCATTTACTTTCGTTGTAATGTTGCTAGCCGCTAAAGTCGCCAATGTAAAAATTGTTGCCGAAGAAACTCGCATAGTTATAGTCCGATCGATTAGGAGTTAGTGATTTGAGGCTAGACAATGGGAATAAGACTAACTTCCTTAATGATTCTTTGATACCCGTTCTCTTCCTCTTACCCTTAAAGACACTTATTTTATAAACTTTGTTTCTTATGAATGATTTATCGCCGTTACCCTTAGTTTCCGACCCACAAACTACATCATCTTCCTTGCAGTTATTGGTTTTGAGCAATGGTCATGGCGAAGATGTAATTGCCGGATCGATTTTACAAGAATTACAAAAACAATCCCATCCCCCAGATATTTACGCCTTACCTTTAGTTGGAGAAGGAAAAGCCTACCACAAATTGGATATTCCTTTGATTGGTTCGGTACGCACTATGCCTTCTGGTGGGTTTATATATATGGATAATAAGCAATTAATACGCGATGTACGTGGGGGCTTAGTACAACTAACCTGGAAACAAATTAAAGCAGTCAGACAATGGGTTAAAAGCCAGCAAAAACTAGGTCAAAAGGCTGCAGTGTTAGCAGTTGGGGATATTGTCCCCCTATTATTTGCTTGGGTTAGCGGTGCCAATTATGCTTTTGTTGGTACAGCAAAATCAGAATATTACGTCCGGGATGAGGTTGGGTTGCTCGAGCGTACTAAAAAAGGTTCAGCCCGTTGGGAAAACTTTTCTGGTTCTATTTACCATCCTTGGGAAAGATGGTTGATGAGTCGTTCCCGTTGTAAAGCGGTGTTTCCTCGAGATTCTCTGACAACCGAAATATTACATACTTGGAAAAATATTCCTGCTTTTGATGTGGGTAATCCGATGATGGACGGCTTAGAACCAAGATTTCCTACCCAAAATTTATATCGAGGCGATGGAGAACTCAAAGAAATGGAACGTCCTTTAATCGTAACTCTTCTTCCCGGTTCCCGTTCTCCCGAAGCTTATGCTAATTGGGAAGTAATTATGAATGCTGTCTCAGAACTAACGGATTGGTTCCGAGAACCTGAATTAGTTACTCATACTTCAAAAACAATCATATTTTTAGGCGCGATCGCACCAAACTTAGATCTGAATACTGTATGTCAAAGTTTAGAAAATCAGGGTTGGCGTTCCTACACAGAATCTCCAATCCAAATTCCCGACTCCCATATTTTGACCTTTAAACAAAAAAATGCTTATACAATACTGACTCAAAATGCTTATAATGAATGCTTACATTTAGGAGACTTAGCGATCGCCATGGCGGGTACCGCTACAGAACAATTTGTGGGTTTAGGTAAACCAGCAATTACCATTCCCGGTAAAGGTCCCCAATTTAATCCTGCTTTTGCTGAAGCCCAAAGTCGTCATTTAGGATCGTCGATAATTTTAGTCGAACAACCAGCAGATCTCACAAAGAAAATATGTTCTCTATTAGAAGATCCTGATAAGTTTCATCTTATTGCTAAAAATGGTGTTCGCCGTATGGGTAAACCTGGAGCTGCAAAAAGAATTGCTGAATGCTTATTGGAACAATTCAGTTGACAATAGCTAATTCTAAATTCAGGTAAAAATTGCCCCACGTTTAATTAGATCGCGCTTGGTAGATTCAGAAATTCCCAGGTTGTGACCAAATTGGGCATTATTAACATTTACATTACTAAGGTTAGCGTTACTCAAGTTAGCACCTTGAAGCTGAGCGTTACTCAAGTTCGCATGTTGTAGTTGGGCGTTACTGAGGTCAGCATCAATTAGGTAACAGCCTTCTAATTTGGTATTAATGAGATTGGCATCTTGTAATTGTGTGCTACTGAGGTTCGCACCACTCAAGTCTGCTTCTTCTAACTGAGAAGTAACCAGATTTGCACCGCTTAAATCACTATAAATCAGATTAGCACCGCGAAGTTGCGCCGCTTTGAGATTTGCAGAAGTAAGATCTGCTCCACTGAGGTTTGCACCAATTAGTTTAGCCCGGATTAATTTGGCACAAATCAGATCTGCACCTTCAATTAGGGCGTTAGTGAGGTTTGTACCTTCAAGTTGGGCACCAATAAAATTAACATTTTCTAATAATGCATTACTGAGATTTGCGTCTTGGAGCAATGCTGTGCTTAGGTCTGCACCCTCAAATTGCACGTTACTGAGGTCTGCACCTCTAAAGTCAGTATTACTAAAGTTGGTACCTTCAAGTTGAGCACCGATAAGATTAGTGTGACTGAGGTTTGCATGCCAAAAACTACTCGCAGTAAGTTTAGTTGTGCTGAGATCGGTATTAACAAAATTCCTACTACATGAATCGCAGTTTATAAGATTTATTCTATTATTTTCATTTTCACTGCTACTCTTTTTCCCAAGAAAATTCAGAGCAATTTGAATATCTTTGGTAATCCGAAGATTTTCTTTATTATCCTTTATCTTCGGAATAGGAGAATTCTGCTTTACGTAATTGGTGATAGCTTCCATTGTCTGCCAATAAAGTTGAGGTGAATCTTGAACGACAGATTCTAAGGCATGAATTCCAGATATTCTTGTATTGATATTTGTGCTTTGTAATTTTTCTAAATTTATATGTAAATCGCCTTGAGTTGCTCCCTCATTTTTAACTTTTAAATCTTTGTATGTAACTTCTTTTGACTTAGATGTAAATTTTTCTATTTTTTTTCTATTTCTTAAAAAAGCATAAATGATTACGGAAAATATACAAAAAAATATAATATTGATTGAATTCGTAAAAAACATGACATATATAGAAATTGTAAAAAACAATAAAATAAACAAAAATTTTAAAATTTGAAGATTGAGTAAATATCTATATGATTTTGCATCACGGTATATTAGCCAATTTTGTATATGGTTATTCATAACATTTATGTAATCAAAAATTGAATCTAATTTTTATCAAAGAACAGAAGTCATATAGACGTAAAGTCTAGTTTTATACAGATACCAGATGATTATTATTTAGTCACGAAATTGTTATTTCAATAACATATTCTAAGATTATTTACCAACTTACAATGATTAATTTGTATAACAAACATTCAGTTATAAAGTAGATATTTAAAATTTGATGAATAAAATATAGTGAAAATATATTAAATCAAATTCGAACCAAAATATTTAGCTCGAACGATAGGTGAAAAATAATTTATGCTTCCCAAGATACGATTTATATGAGTCAGTAAAAATAATTTGCGTACATTTCCGTAAATTCAAAACAAGTAATCTTAAAATAAGTAATTTGACTTGTTTGAGTAACACTGTTGCAAAAATAATCGCAATCATCTAGCCAGTATGATGAGCAGTTAAAAAAAATTCATTTTTATAATATTTCAGTAGTAATGACTATGAATATAGGATAGTAATTGCTGGTTATAAGCAGCCTCAGTAAAATCCTCTATTAGCTCCAAATATTTACTAATCTCTTTATTTTTTGCTCACCCCATATACCGAATTACTCTGGATACACAGAAATAAATGACTTTAGAAAAACAAAGCCTCAACTTACTCCAAGAAGCTTTAGAAAAACTTGATTATGGTTTCCAAGACCTTCCCGAACTCGATCCAACTCCCGATCTAGAAACAATTAAACCTGTTTTGCTCCAAGTTGCAGCCCGCATGCAAGATAATTTCCCCTACCATCATCCTTTATATGTGGGACAAATGCTCAAGCCACCAACAGCGATCGCCCGTCTTGCTTATATGCTGTCATTGTGGATTAACCCCAACAACCACGCTCTTGATGGGGGACGCAGTAGCTCGGTAATGGAAAAAGAAGCAGTTGGGGAAATTGCTCGAATGTTTGGTTGGGAAATCCACCTGGGACATTTGTGTAGTGGTGGAACTATGGCTAACCTGGAAGGTTTATGGGTAGCAAGTTTAAAGCAACATCCAAAAAGCAAAATAGTAGCTTCTTCTCAAGCACATTACACCCACCAAAGACTTTGTAACGTTCTACGTCTTCCATTTCAAAGTGTGAAGTGTGATAACCAAGGACGCATGAATTTGAGCAACCTGGAAAAACTTTTAGATGGAGAGGATATTGGTACAGTTGTAGTTACACTGGGTACCACAGCCACAGGTTCTGTAGATCCATTACCAGAAATTATTGAGTTACAGTCCAAATATAATTTCCGTATCCATGTCGATGCAGCTTATGGCGGTTATTTTACTTTAATCGATAACTTAAGCGATCGTACCCGCGCTATTTTTGATTCGATTTCACAAGTTGATTCTATTGTTATCGATCCCCACAAACACGGATTACAGCCTTATAGTTGTGGCTGTATTTTATTTAAAGACCCTGCAGTGGGTCAATTTTATAAACATGATTCACCCTACACTTACTTTAGTTCCCAGGAATTACATTTGGGAGAAATTAGCCTAGAATGTTCCCGTCCTGGCTCAGCTGCTGTAGCATTATGGGCAACTCAGAAATTACTACCAATGATTCGAGATGGTGAATTTGCGATTGATTTGAGTAAAGCTAGACAAGCTGCAATCAATCTATTTGAAAAACTACAAAGCGATCATAAATTTATTACTGCTTTCCCACCTGAGTTGGACATAGTAATCTGGGCTCCAAAAGCTGACAAGGTCAGTAAAGCTTCACTACTATCCCAAGAAATTTTTGAAAAATCTGCAGTCCAAAATTTACATTTAGCCTTAGCTAAGCTTCCCATTGAGTTTTTTCAGCAGGGAGATCAAATAGATATTGAATGGGATGAAAAGTACATTACCTGTTTGCGCTCTTGTTTGATGAAACCAGAACATCTTGATTGGTTAGAGCGAATTTGGGAGATTTTAGACGCAGTAACAAATGAGGTATTGAAAACAAAAAGATTTTGAGGATTTATGGCGTTAAGCGCAATTAAATTCTTAGAATATACACTTTTTTGTAGATTTTTCTTGAGTCAACCTTACAAAGATTTACATGTAAGATTATTTTCTGAAATTTATTTTCCCAAAATTTATCTTCCTACAGTTAATTTCTCTGGAATTGGTATAGAGCTTAACTGTTTTAGTGTTTAAACTTGAGCGTTTGTTGAGTTTTTTATCAAATCAGACATAATTCTTAAAATTTAATCTTTTCTTTAGATTTGTCATCTAATATTTTTATAGAGATAGTTATTAGGCAAAGATAAACTAATTTTCGTCTTTAAGAAGGTCTTCAAAATTTATCCGAGAAATAAGTACTACTTTGCTCGATACAAACAGAAAAAATCAGAAGAGGTAGGTGAAGAATATAGCCAAACAAAGAAATATTATTTTCTCACTTTGATAGCTTTGTTTTTTACTTTTTCAATAATTCTTGACTTTTACTGCTCAAAATATCTCTAAATATAATTTTTGTTTTCTAAAACACTAATGTCATACATGTATAAATTTATGATGACATCTAAAAATTAGAAACAAAGAAAAATATTTATCAAGATTTCTGTTGATTCTTACACAGTTATCTGTCAATAGCAAAATTATACAAACTGCAAAAATTCAGTATTTGCAGTGGGAGTAGGTCCCGTGAAAAATTCATCATCAACATTGCGACATTTGTGGTCTGTAGTTGAAGAAACTCAAGCAAGTATCCTTCTTGAATTTAGCGATACTGAACTAATCGAACAACTGCTAGGACAACTTGAGGAAAAAAGATTAGATCGGGTAGAAGCAAAAACGATTAAGACATATATTCGTTCTAGACTTCCTTTGATCCGCGACATAGCTGCTTCGAGACAAATGAGCAGCGTATGAAGAATCAAAAATATGAAGAATTAAAAAATAAACCAAAAATAAAGTATTTCAGTCGAATTGCTTTAATAAGGTATCAATAGCAGCATTAGACTCGAAGAAAGAAAATAAGTGTTTGTAATGTAGTTTTCTATCTTGGTCTAAAACAAATTGTGCTGGTAAAGGTGCCCCTAATGCTTGTCCAACTTCGTAAGAGCGAAATACACGACAGCTAGGATCGCTAAGTAAAGGCATTTGTAAGCCTAAATCTTGTACAACTATTTTGCTTTGTCGTTCGTCAGTACTGCTAATTAAGAGAACTTCTATGCCCCGGTCTTGAAATTGTTCGTAATTATCTCTCAAGGCTTTGATGTGAGGGAAACAAAAGGGGCAATATTGGTTTTCTGTAAAAATACGTGTAAATGCCAGTAATACTGGCTGTTTACCTTTGTACTCTGATAACTTGACTGATTTACCATTGGTAATATCTGGTAATTTAAAGTCTGGAGTTGAATTTCCTAATTGAAATCTATTGGTGGCAGGAATAGGAAGGAAATTATCCAGGAAACGTTTGTTAAGCAAACCGCTAAAATCACTTGGATTAGGCATAGTAAAAATATTTTTAATTTATCCTGGCAGTTAAAAAATTTATTTTTTTATTCCTAATTTTGCAACTCTGTAAATATGAATCTCTGTAGAGATGAATCCTGAGATTTTTTATACTATTTTTACTGTTTAATTTGTCTTGAGTTAATTAGTTAGCTTTTGAGACTGGATCAAAATTCAACTTTCAAGACTTCAGATAATTTAAATATTTAAGATATGGCTTTGATACTTTCTTCAAGAATATTTAATTCAAAAATATTTAGTTCAAAATAATTGCACAATTGTATCTCAAGGATAGATATATTTGCCGTCAGGTTTTGCAGAAGCCAAAAATGATAGTGTTACACTAAGCAGGATTTATCGACAATTTCCCAACTGCCGATTCTATCTACCCATGGTCACTTTCTGCCTGAATAGTTCTAGTTCCCATTTTTGTGGTACTAAAACCTACTCAGAAAATTGAAGGCACTTTTTCACAAATGACTTTATAGCTGACGGCAATCAATCTAGTATTAAGTAACGATACTTAAATGGATGCAAAGTAAACTTTAGACTTCTGAGGATCTGGATTCATAGTTTTCTCTCCAGGCTGCCAACCCGCAGGACAAACTTCATCAGGATGGGTTTGGACGTATTGAATAGCTTGTAATGTTCTGAGAGTTTCATCAACGTTACGACCGAAAGAAAGGTTATTAATGGTCGCGTGTTGGATTACGCCTTCTTTATCCATAATGAATAAACCCCGTAGTGCTACGCCTGCTTCAGGATCTAAGACGTTGTAAGCCGCACTAATTTCTTTCTTAATATCTGAAACTAGGGGATAATTAAGATCGCCAACGCCACCTTGTTTGCGGTCAGTTTGAATCCATGCTAGGTGGGAAAACTCACTGTCAACAGAAACTCCAAGAATTTCGGTGTTCAGTTTTTTAAAGTCTTCGTAACGATCACTAAAAGCAGTAATTTCTGTAGGACAAACAAAGGTAAAGTCTAAAGGATAGAAGAATAAAACAACATACTTTCCGCGATAGTCGGAAAGCTTAACTGTTTTAAATTCTTGATCCACTACAGCAGTAGCTGTAAAGTCTGGTGCTTGTTGACCGACTCGAAGGCATCCTTCTGTTGCGTAAGTCAGAGGCATAGTAATATATCTCCTTAAAGCTATACAAGTTTTACTGCTTTGTGAAGATGGATCCGTCTATTAAAGTTCGCTAATCCATCAACTAACAATTAAATTACGAACTGTTACGACTATATCATAGTCATAACGATTTTGAGTATAAATGGCTGATTTAGATACAAGAGAATGGTTGCTTACCAATGGCTTAGGGGGTTTTGCCAGTGGTACTGTTTCGGATGTTAGGACTCGTACCTATCATGGTTGGTTGTTTGCTGCAACTAGTCCACCCTCAGGAAGAACACTTCTGCTATCGCATTTGGAAGCTAGCTTGGAGATTGGGGGCGAAGTTGTAGTTGCAGGGACTAATTTTTGGGGTAGCGGTCAGATCGAACCAACTGGTTACGAATTATTACGTTATTTTCAGATTAATCCTGTTCCAAAATGGGTTTGGGGGGATAAAGAGTGGCAACTTACCAGACGGATGATAATGCCCTCAGGATTGGGAGAAAATTTTTTGTGCCCGACGGGTGGGATAGGAGAAGAAGCATCATTTTCCAAAATCCCTAATAATCAATATTGCCACCGAATTTTAGTTCATTATTCCTATGAAGGCAATGATGTTGGGGTGTTAAGACTGCGCCTGTTAATCGCTAATCGGAATTTTCATCATCAACAAAAAGAAACTTCAGATCTACTGTTTTCACAAATTCTTGGAGAACGGGTAATCTGTCTCCAATCAATTAGTGCTGGGGATTTTGGTACTCCTTGGCAATTACGTTGGACCCGAGGAGAATATCAAGCAGAAGCCGTTTGGTACTGGAATTACGGGCTCCCAGAAGAAACGCGACGAGGATTAGGCGATCGCGAAGACCTTTACAGCCCAGGTTACTTGAATGTAATTCTCCAACCAGGAGATACAGTTACTTTAGA
Organism: Mastigocoleus testarum BC008; assembly: GCF_001456025.1. Taxonomy (GTDB): domain Bacteria; phylum Cyanobacteriota; class Cyanobacteriia; order Cyanobacteriales; family Nostocaceae; genus Mastigocoleus; species Mastigocoleus testarum. The sequence goes on along the minus strand of NZ_LMTZ01000045.1, from coordinate 61,651 downwards.
AGCAAAAGTAGGTTTTCCAAGTAACGATCAAACCCCACTAAATTATGAAACTTTTTCCAAGGCCGTTGAAGCCGAAGAAAGTAGATTGAATCAGATATTTAGCTCAACGAGCATGTCAAAAGGGACACCAAGAGGATTAGAAGAAAATTTAGTTAACAACTCTAACCCTGCTGCATATATGCCACGCGATACTCTGTGGCAAAAAATACTCAGATCTAGCGAACAATTTATTGTTCATCGTACTTCTATTTCTGGACCAAGCGTCATTGCTGGCTACCATTGGTTCAATGATTGGGGACGGGATACTTTAATAGCTTTACCAGGTTTAACATTAGTAACAGGGCGTTTTAAACTAGCCAAAGGACTACTTGAGACTTTTGGCAGATATTGTCGCCATGGGCTTATACCAAACGGTTTTCCAGATATTGATGGGGAGCCATCTTATAACAGTATTGATGCTGCTCTTTGGTGGATTGAAACTTTGGGACTTTATTTAGAAGCAACCCAAGATTGGGATTTTCTAGTTGCTCAGTATCCAGTAGTACAACAAATATATAAAGCTTTTATTGGTGGTACTCTTTATAATATCCAAGTTGATTCTACCGATGGACTTATTAGTTGGGACGCTCGTGGAGTCGCATTAACTTGGATGGACGCTTTAGTTGAAGGAAAAGCTGTTACACCTCGACGTGGTAAACCTGTAGAAGTAAATGCCTTGTGGTTTTCGGCTTTATGTTGGTCTGCCCAATGGGCAAAACGTTTAAGTGAAATTCACGTTGGAGATTCTTTAAAATTTCTCAAACAAGCTCAAAGGTATAGTCAACAAGCACAACAAGTAAAAGAGTCTTTACAAAAGTATTGGAACTCCCAGTTGAGATATTTGTACGATAGCATCGAGCCAGATGACCGTCGCAATAGTCAAATTCGTCCCAATGCAGTTTTAGCACTTTCTTTATACCATTGTGGATTTTCCCAGTCACAAGGGGAACAGATACTTGAATTAGCAACGTCACGACTGCTAACTCCCTATGGTCTGCGCAGTCTTGACCCCTACGATCCAGAATATATTGGTAGATACGTAGGGGATTCAACTCAACGGGATAGTGCTTATCACCAGGGTACTGTTTGGAGTTGGCTGATTGGACCTTTTATTAGGTCTTGGGAACGCTTTTATCCCGACGAACCATTACCTTTTGATTGGCAGCCAATACTTGACAGCTTTTTGAATCAAGCTTGTATCGGTTCGATTTCAGAAATTTTTGATGGCGATCCACCTCATAATCCTAGAGGTGCAGTTGCCCAAGCTTGGTCGGTAGCAGAAATAATTCGCCATTTTCCCAAGTAATACTAGTACCGCTGCGCGGAAGTCATTAGCTTCGCGTGTCTGTAAGACATAAGAGACTGCGTCCTTGTGGACGTTAGTGTTCGCCGTAGGTGCAGTCTAGCGGGGCGTTAGCACAGTAAAAGTACTGTTTTTTCTAGCTTTGAGCTTTTATAAACGGGTGCTTTATTTCCGCCACGGTGTACTAGACGATGTAGTAGATAGATATGAAAACAAAAAATACCGATACTTAAACCTACTTTATTAGTAGAATCTGCAAATATCGGTTACTATTTTTTTATATTTATTAGGTTTGTAGTGGCTCAGGTCAGACTCGAACTGACGACCAAGGGCTTATGAGTCCCCTACTCTAACCAACTGAGCTACTGAGCCATACTTAAGCTACTAAGGCTTTCCATTAATTATTAAGTTATCATACAAATCTACTCTTGACTACCCCTTGACGGAAATTTTTAATAAATCCTTAAATCAGAGTAAATTGACTACCGGGAAAAGAGATAATAAATTATCACTCGCTAATTATCTATTACAATTACTGGCGAGAAAAAAGTAAATGAGGGAGAAAAACTCCCTCAACTGAACGGTATATTATTCAGTTGTATTCGGAGAAAATTTACCTCTTTTTCGGCAAGAAAGCCATTGGGTTTTTCGCCCGACCATTTGGACGGATTTCAAAATGCAAATGGGGACCGGTACTAAATCCAGTACTTCCCATCAAGGAAATCTTCTGTCCTTGCTGTACTTGCTGACCCTTCTTAACTAAAAGCTTGCTGTTGTGAGCATAGCGAGTTATGGTACCGTCTGGATGACGAATATCTACAAGGTAGCCGTAACCACCTCTGTTCCAGCCAGCCTTTTTAACAATACCTGCAGCAGCAGCATGGATTGGAGTTCCAGTGGGAGCTGCAATATCAATACCCTTATGCATTCTTCCCCAACGTGGACCATATCCAGAAGTAAGAACTCCCTTCGCTGGCCAAATATAACCTTTGGATTTGGGTTGAATATTTTCGATTGGTCTGGGCAAGTATCTGCCAGCCGCCGCTAAAGGTGGTAATGGTGTAGAAAGATTATTCGTTCTGGGAGTAACAACTGAGTTATTCCGTTGAATAAACTGTGAACTATTGCGGCTACCGTAAATCGAAGATACTGATTTTGGTTGAGGTACGGGAATGGGCACTGCCCCATTGTTTTGTGTAGCTAATTTTGAGCTACCTGCTGTGGGAACAGCAATTGGTACCGATACATTATTGTTTTGTTTGATGTATCTTCTAGAGGTTGAAGCATTTTTGTTCTGGGGAAGTGTAACTGCTTCCACTTCAGATGCTTTACCTTCACGAGATTTTTGAGCGCGGTACTTAGCCCGCAATCTTTCGATTTCTGCTTTTAAACTGCGAAGACGTTGATTATACTTCGGGTTTTTATCACTTGCTGCTTTAGCTTTTGCCAAGCGCATTTCAGCGAAAACTAGGGGTGTAGCTTCACCACCCATACCGTAAGCTGCTTCTCCGGTAGAGGATTGATTTATGCTACTGATGAATTCTGAACCAATAGTAGAAGTTGGATCTACCCCAACAATTTTACTTGATGCAAGTGTAGATGCTTTATTTTTGCCACCATGATAGTGGTCGTTTGATTTAAATTGAGGGTTAAAAGCAATTGTTGTTACACTAGTAGTAATGCGATCTTGCTGACCAGGTATAACTATCTGTTGATTTACTTGTAGCTTATCTGGATCGTTAAGCTTATTTACCCTTGCAAGTTCGGTAACAGAAGTACCGTAACTTTGTGCTATTTCACCTAGAGTATCTCCTGACTTAACAGAATAAGGTTGAGTTTCTTTTGGTGCAACAACACCTGGAAGTGCTGGTATATTGGCAACTACACCAGGGTTAAACCTTTTGATGGATTTGGCTTGTTCGGAAGCTTTTACATTATCCGAAATTTGCCTTCCATTCCGAGCAACACTGTTGACTGATTTTTCAGTTGAGTTTAATGACTTGACTGAGTTGTGGGAAAGTGCAGATGGACTCTTGGTTCCCCCAGAACGCAGCTTTGCCAAACTTGCTCTTAGGTTATTAGATTTTTCCTGTAAGCGTTGAATAGCAAACTCTTGTTGAGCTTTAAGTTGAGCATTAACGTTTGTATCCAAGCTTGTCGTTGGGACTATTGTCCGTGGGCGACTGTTGGATGATACGACTTGCTCGCCAGCAAAGTTACTCTGACCAGAGACTTTTACTGCTGTTTGCTGCTTGGCTGTTTTAAGAGTTTCCTTGAGCGAAGCTGTATTCTTAACTGCACTTTGCGAAGAAACTACTTTAGGTAAAGGAAGTTTTGCTGACTTCAGTGCCGCTATTTGTCCTTTTGTGCCAAGCCTTTTCCACTCAGGTATTGCCTTGATATCTACCGTCTGTGGGTTATCCGGTACGCTTACATTAGGAAAAACTCCATACTCCGAAGTTTTTCTTGGGGCAAAATTTACATCGTTCTCAGAAGCAGCAGGAAGAGAAGAGGCTGCTTTTTGGCTGCCTACAGATTCTGCTGCCAGGGCTCGATCGCTTTGTCGAGTCACCAAAAGGCTGGTAGCTCCCATCGAGATAGCCAAACCAATCATGGCGGCTTTGGTACGTGCTCGACGACAAGCCTTGGAATTATCCAATTCCTCTATCTGCCCCATCGAGGCATCATCGCTGACAGTGTTTTCAACCACAGCATTTGCTCTCTTCTTTAATGCTCGTTTCAAAGACGACCTCCTATGATCGCTAGCGCTTAACTGACCTCGATTTCTAGTCGGATACTAGTCAATGATTTAGATCGCTAATAAAAATTGATCAAGATCACTTCCACTAGAGATTATTAGGCAAGATTAACCTGCTTCTCTAGTTTTAGACAAGTTCACACCCTAAACACAAGAATAAATTTTTTTGTTTTTGAATAATCAGTTTCACAGTCCGCTATCTTATCGTGTCTCTCTATTACACATGTCTTCATCTGTTTTACCCCTTCCAACCAGAACTAGACAAGTATATATTTGACGAGTTTACTGGCTATCTAAGGAAGCTTATGTAAAGACTTCGTAAAAGAGGTGTTTCCCTGCTGTAGTAATCCCTTAGATTTCTACAAGTTAACTTGCCTACTCAAAAAGTGAATGTACGTTGATTTTGCTTAAGAATTCAACCGTATAAATTCGCAGGAGTTTTTGCGCTCCCAAATTGTCACAATAGTGGAATTTCTGGGGGCGTTCGCTCAAACTCCTGCTCAGACAACTTTTCACCCTTCTTTGGCCTTAGTCCGGAAAAATACGAAATCACTAAAATATATCATTCGATCCTCAGACTGAATCAGATGAATTATATAAATTCCTTATATATTAGGCCCACTTGCTTTGAGGTATTACTGGCAGATTTGGCGATCGTCAGGAAAACTACTATACAAATTTGTATTTTTTACACAACCAATATGTGATGTGTAAGTATATTTTTTATCTTTGATTAATTTTAAACTTTTTAATTAATTTTGTTGTGTATTTACACTTAAATTAACAATAACTATGATGATTTGTGTGATTAATTAAATTTATTGAAGATAACCCAACTGGCGACGAGCTTCAAATAACGCTACAGCAACGCTTACAGATAAATTTAAGCTGCGAACACCCTCTTGGCTGATTGGGATATGAATAGTTGCATCACATTCGGAAATTACTGTCGGTGGTAAACCTTCAGTTTCGCTGCCAAATAGTAACCAATCATTGGGCTGAAATTCAAACTCAATATAGTTAATACTGCCGCGAACGCTGAATCCTAGGCATCTGCCTCCTATATCTTCATGTTGCCTACGAAAAGCTTCTAATGACTCGTGATAGTGCAGTTTAACAAATTCCCAGTAATCTAAACCCGCTCTTTTGAGGTAACGATCGCTGAGTTCAAATCCTAAAGGTCCTATTAGATGTAATTGTGTATTGGTCGCTGCACAAGTTCGAGCAATATTCCCCGTATTTGGGGGAATTAAGGGATTTACTAATACTACTTGGGGCATATATAATCAATTTATGTATTAAGAAAAACAATGTAAGACAAGTACGTAATCTACCTTAAGATAGTGTTATTTGATAGGTTTTGTTAATATTTCTCAACCGACTTGCATTGATTAGAATTTTAAAAGTCACGATAAATCTTCCTCAAAGTGCTTGCAAAAGCGTATTTTTACTCAATAGAACAAATAATAGTATCCCTCGCTGTAAGTAGATGTTTGAAATTACCTAAGTATTGTTAGGGTTTATTCGGGTAAAGAAAATTTACGATAAATGAACAAAAGAATACAGGATAGGAAATATTAAAAAACTATTTATTGGCTTTTGCTCGACTAAAATTTTGAGGTCGTGGGAGTAATTAACCGATTAAATACTCGATAAATTTATTTCAAAGAATTATTTTTTGGTGGATCAATCCATTTGTTTACAAGTGTTCGCAATATATTCTATGGGAAATGTAGTATTGCGCGAACCTGAAATATGCCTGTACAGTAACTGTCTGTCAGAATAATGCTTAGTAGATAAGAGAAATTAATGAAAAAAGCAGTTAGACAGAAGCTAACTGCTCATCGGTTGATTTAATATCGTTACGATTGAAGCTTCAATCTCAAGCATTCAATATCAAGCAGCTAAGGAAGAACATACCTTATCTTCGAGTTCAAGTTCCCGTTCTTTCATCGTATCTATTGCTTGAATAAGTACATCTCTGGCGCTAAAGCCAACACCATGAAGTTGTAACCACTGTTGGGCTTCGTTACCACTTTGCAAAATCTTTAATAATGGAGAAAGGAAGCAACTAAAACCATTCCTTTTGGCTATGATGCGCAAATCTTCATAAAGATAGGTTATCCAATCTCGAGCAGTTATACTTCTACCATCTTCCCAGTGTTGTAACTGAGCATCAAGACTAGATGTTGCGGCTGCAATTTCATTATTTGTGGTAATGGTAAGTAAATCTTCTGGAGAAAATTTGGACTGCGTTAAAGGATCGAGATTAGGATTATCAATAATTTGTATTAGACGGGTTTCTAGAAAAGCTGCGATCGCTAACAAAGCAATAGGGTCCGTAACTAAGTCGCAAATCCGTAGTTCTAAACGATTGAGATCGTAGGGACGACGATCGCCATTTGGTCTTACTGATGTCCATAGGTGGCGAACATTGTACATGTTTCCATCAGCTAATTGATTTTCTACCCAATTTATATGATGAGCATGGCTTTCAAATAAGGGAACGCGTTCGGGTGTTTGGGGGAAAAGTCCCCATCGAGTGGAATGGAAACCGGAAGCTTTTCCCTTAATAAACGGAGATGAAGCACTCAAAGCAAGGAAAAGAGGTGCTTCAAGTCGAATTACTCGACAAGCTCGCATTAATGTTTCTGGATTGTCAATCCCAATATTGATGTGAACGCTAGCGGTAACTACTTTGGTTCCGTAAGCGTTTTCAATGTGGCTATGGTAAGGATTAGTTGGGTCAGAACGGAAAAAGCGATCATCCTCAACCAGTGACAAAGTACTTCCCGGAATTAAGGTATAGTTCCCTAAACTTTGAAGATATTTCCTTAATTGCATCCGAGGACGTAACAAAGCGCATAACTGCTGTTCGTAATTGATAGATGGAGCAGTTATATATTCGACATTACGATTATCTGGTTCGCGAACAAATCCATCTAGAGCAGAGACAATCTTGTCGGAGAGTCCCACGACATCAGCTTTAGGCGTACCAGTGTACATTTCAATTTCAAAGCCTTTTGATAGCACCTTTTTTATTTCTCCTAGACTCTCCTATTAATTAAATTGTATCGGAGGTAACGAAATACTGCATCTGTCGCGTTAACTAAGTCTTTAGATTTAATAAGAATATTAAGTGTCAGTAAAATTTTGTGTAATTAGTAGTTTGTAGTCGTGACTGTTCAGACTATTTTTAACGCCACCCTAGGATTAACTTTCCCCATTTCCCGTTCCCTGTTCCCTGTTCCCTGTTCCCTAACAATTAAATCAAAGTCGATATTGTTGATAAACTTCTGTAGCCGCTCGGTGCAAAAGTGAATGACGCCAAACTAAGGATTTCATGTCATCTGCATAACCACCACCAATGACGCAAGCAACTGGGTAACCCGCACCAACACAGGTACTAAGAACTTGCATTTCTCGACGAAAAATACCAGCATCAGTTAAAGCTAACTTTCCTAAGCGATCGCCAATATGTGGATCGACTCCAGCATCATATAAGACTAAGTCTGGTTTTACTTGTGAGAGCAAGTCTGGTAGATAGTTGGCTAAAGTTTGTAAATAATCATCATCTTCCATTCCAACTTCCAAGGGAATATCTAAATCACTTTGTTGTTTTGTACTAGGAAAGTTAATTTGACAGTGCATCGAAAATGTAAATACGCTGTCATCATTTTGGAAGATAAATGCTGTACCGTCCCCTTGATGGACGTCCAAATCCACAATTAAAACTTTGGATACAAGACCTAATTTTTGCAAGACCCGAGGTGCGATCGCTAAATCGTTAAAAATACAAAATCCAGAACCGTAGTTGGGGAAAGCGTGATGAGTTCCACCTGCAGTATTGCAAGCTAAACCATGACGCAATGCTAATTTTGCTGTGAGGATTGTACCTCCAACAGCCGTGCAAGTACGATTAACTATTTGGGGTGACCAAGGTAACCCGATACGTCTTTGCATTTTGGGGTTCAAGGTTCCTTGATAATATGCTTCCACATAGTCCGGGATATGAATTAGCTCAATTAATTCTTTTGCAGGACGTTCGGGTGAGTAGAATTGTTTTCTATTTGCAACCCCATCATTTAAAAGTAGTTCATAGAGTTGTCCAAATTTAGACATCGGAAAGCGATGTCCTGAAGGTAAGGGGGTAACGTAGTCCGGGTGATAAATGATTGGCAAGTCCATGCTTAAATTATGGAACGTTGAAGTGCAAGCCAGACAAAGAATTTTTGTATTTAAAATTTCATTTAGTTTTCAGTGTGATGTTTGAAACACTATAAAACAACACAGGTTTTGATAAATTAATTTTGATTGTAATAAATAGGATTTTTTATGACGATGCAATGGATTGTGCCAGTTGCATGTATTCTAATTGGTTTATTTGCTGGATTAATTGGTGAAAAAATCGTTTTCAGTAAGGTCAGAAATATTGTCATCAGCAAGCAAATACCAGGTAGTGATATTATTATTTCATCCTTGCATCGAATGACTTTTACTTGGTTATTTCTGGCAGGTTTATTTGCAGCGATTATCACCTATCAGTTAAAACCAGATGTCACAGAGGCACTACAAAAGTTTATCACTGTAATTTTCTTATTTTCAATTACCTTAGTTTCTGCCAGACTAACTTCTGGGTTTGTCAATCTATTTATTCAAAGAAAAGAAGGCATTTCTGCTTCTTTAATTTCTAACCTTGCTAAAACTGTTGTTTTGGTTTTAGGAATTTTAATTATATTACAAACCATAGGAATTGAAATTGCTGCAATTGTTACAACCTTAGGAATTGGTGGTTTAGCAGTAGGCTTGGCTCTGCAAGATACTTTAGCAAATTTATTTGCTGGCTTTTATTTGATTCTTTCCAAGCAAGTTAAAACTGGAGACTATATCAAATTACAAGATGCTCAAGAAGGATATATCACAGATATTACATGGCGAACTACTACTATTAAAAGTCTGGCAAATAATGTAGTGATTATTCCTAATTCTCAGTTGGGTTCAGCAATATTTACTAATTATCATTTACCGATCAAACAACTTACAGTAACAATGGACGTAGGAGTTAGCTATAGTAGCGATTTGGAAAGAGTAGAGCGGATTACTGTAGATGTAGCTAAAGAAGTAATGCAGGAAATATCGCCAGATATAACTGAAAGAGAGCCTTTCATTTTATTTCATACATTTAATGATTTTAGTATTGATTATAAAGTTTATATTCCTGTAAGCGAGTTTCTCAGCCAAAGGGAAGCAAAACATTTATTTATCAAAAAATTACACAAACGTTATCTTCAAGAAGGAATTAATATTCCGTTCCCAATTCGAGATATTAATTTGCAGAATAATTAGGGGGTTGGGGATCGGGTAGTTAGGGTTATTGGTTAAATGATAACTGTTAACTGTTAACTGTTAGCGCCTAGCGGAAGCGTACCGTAGGTATTGCGTGCGCGACCTAGCGTAAGCGTACTGTAAGTATTGCGCATTAACTGTTAACTGAACCTAATTTCTGTCTCTAATTAAATCCTGGATAACTTTTTGCAAAATCCATTCTTCTGATTCGTCTGGGGTTTTGCTTTTTTGAGCTTCTATTAAATTTTGGACTGTAGCGGAATTTCCTTGGACTAATCCTAAAAGTTCATCTTTTAATTGAGGTAGAGTTTTAGGAAGACGCTGTCGCATTCTCTCTGGAGAACCTGTAGGAATCGAAGCAATTAAATTGCGGGTATATTCTTTTTTGGGATTGCGATATATTTCCTCTGCTACACCTCGTTCGACGATTTGACCTTGGTTCATTACCAAAATGCGATCGCTCATAAATTTAACGACGCTCAAATCGTGGGAAATAAATATGTAGGTTAAATTAAATTCTTCTTGCAGTTCCTTAAGTAAATTTAGTACCTGTGCTTGAACTGATACATCAAGGGCTGATACGGATTCATCACAGATAATAAATTTGGGATTTAATGCTAAGGAACGAGCAATACAAACCCGCTGACGCTGTCCTCCAGAAAACTGATGGGGATAACGATTCATTGCTCCCGCATCTAAACCCACTCTTTCTAAAAGATAAATAGCACGTTCTCGCCGCTTTTGCTTGGTTTTACCAACTGAATGAATCACTAAAGGTTCCATGACAATATCTCCCACTTTTAAACGCGGGTTCAAGGAACTGAAGGGATTCTGGAACACAATTTGCATTTCCCGTCGCAATTGCTGCAAGGATTTTTTCTTAATATCAGTAATGTTCCGACCTTCAAAAAGAACTTGACCCCCCATTGGTTTGACTAATTGTAATAAAGTCCTACCCAGGGTGGTTTTACCGCAACCTGATTCCCCTACTAAACCCAAGGTTTCTCCTTGTTTGACATCAAAAGAAACCCCATCAACTGCCATAAAATGGCGTTTTGTACCACCAAATATTCCCTTCACAGGAAAACCAACTGTGAGATCTTTTACTTGAAGGACGGTTGGTTTTCTTTCTAATTCTGCTCGTCTTTGCTCTATTTCTGCTGATGTTACTTCCAATTCTTTTGGGGGTTCCTTGGGATTAATCACCACTTCCCCTGTGGCTGTTTCCTCAACAGTCATGTAGTCAGCAACGGTCAGTAGTTTCTGGGGATGACGATCTAATGTGGGGCGACAAGCAACTAAACCTTTGGTATAAGGATGTTGGGGATCGGTAAAAATTTCCCTTGCTGCACCGGATTCGACAATTTTTCCCCGGTACATAACTGCAACGCGATCGGCGACTTCAGCAATCAATCCTAAATCGTGGCTAATAAAAATCATCGCCATGTTGCGACGTATCTGTAATTCCCGCAATAGTTCAACAATTGTTGCTTGTACTGTTACATCTAAGGCGGTGGTTGGTTCGTCAGCAATTAGCAACATTGGATTACAAGAAATCGCCATTGCAATCATTACCCGTTGTAATTGACCCCCAGAAAGTTGATGGGGATAGCGTTCGAGAATTGATTCTTTATGTTGCTGTACTAACTGGGCTAATCTGCGAGTGTCTTCGGCTGATATACCTTCATCAATATATTGTTGAGTGATTTTTTCATCACTGGGAAGTAATTTTACCTCTTGCAGACTTTCTATTACCTTTTGTTGTGCAGCTTGGGGAGAAATGTTTTGATGTCTGGTAATTGCTTCAATCAGTTGAAAACCAATGGTAAATACTGGGTTAAGGGAACTCATTGGTTCTTGGAAAATCATTGCAATGTCCCCACCCCGGTATAATTGCATTTCTTCGGGAGGTAAATCTAGCAGATTGATTGGCGTACCATCTTCTTGGGGGTTAAACCAAATTTCACCGCCTGCTATTCTCCCTGGATCTTGTATCAAACCCATTACCGCCAAGGATGTAACTGATTTTCCACTACCCGATTCCCCTACTATTCCTAGGGTTTCGCCACGATGCAGTTCGAATCCAACACGATCTACTGCTTTAACAATGTTGCGATCGCTTTTAAACTCCACTTGTAGGTCGCGGACATCTAGGATAGTTTCTCTCATACCAGTCGGGTAGATTTTGTTACTAAATTGTCACTAAAATTATCTGGATTGTAGCAGCAGATTAATATCTTAATTTATATTGTTATCGCATTGACTGCCAGTAGTGTTTCTTGATTTTTACACTCTGGAGCTTATTTTTTGTATCTTAGGTTATATTTATACACACATTTTTCTGTAATGTTTTGAACTTAAGCAAGATTTGAAAGCTTTTGTAAATTCTTCTTGTTCTTTCAAAGTAACAAGCGATGCGAACGCAAAAGCTCTGTACGGCGTTTATCGCATAAATTCTTGTTTTCTTGAACGAAAGAAATAAGTGCTGACTGCGGACAATCTCTCATCTGTACCTCAATTTATGACACTTTATGACTTAAACTCCTATCAAGAAGGAGCAGGGTGAAGGAAGTGGATAAAATGATAGGTACTATATGATGACCAAAGTTTATCTAGATACTAGTATTTATAATCGTCCTTTTGATGATCAAACACAGCCAAAAATATTTTTGGAAACCCAAGCAGTAATTTTAATTTTGCAAATGGTCGAAGCTAAATTAATAGAACTAGTCAATTCATCAGTTTTAGAATACGAAAATAGCCGTAACTCTGTTTTAGTTAATCAACAAACGATGAAGCGCTATTTACAAATAGCAACAATCAAACAAGAAGTGAACGAAACTACCAGGGAAAGAGCACAGGAACTAGAAAAACAAGGAGTTAAAGCAATTGACGCACTTCACGTAGCCTGTGCTGAAGCATCTAAGAGTGATTATTTCATCACTTGCGACAAAAGACTAATTAACCGTTGTAGAGGATTGACACTTCAGGTTATCAATCCAACAGATTTTATTTTGGAGATAGAAGATGACAATTAAAGTAATGAACGAACAGCAGGTTTTACAAGAAGCAATGGAAGTTTTGATAACACATTTGGAACCATCAAAAGTATTAAAATTTTGGTCAGCTTGTAAACTAGGTAAGGGAGATTATCTCCAATTGAAAGATAAGGTTTTTGACAAAGAAACCGTTGCTAGTCTTTACGAACAGATCAAAATACATCAAGATTCTCACTGAAAATTGTTAATTGTTTGTCATGAGAATAAATTTATTTGCTAGTTAGGGAGTAGAGGAAATGGACAGAGTAGGGGAAATATCAAACAATTTACTCAACTTCTTCCACCGCACCTAAAGCTTTGAGGGTAGATTTTTCGGCTTCGCTTAAACCTTTGACGCCAGTGATATTCATTTCAAAGCAGGTTTTTTCACTTTTCAATGTTTTGATGCAATTACCTGTTTTAAAATCCCAAATTTTTATGCTGTCATCTCCACTCGATGAGGCTATAAGACTACCATCATGGTTAAATGCAACAGAAATTACTGAGTTGGTATGTCCCCGCAGGACTTGCAAACATCTGCCACTGTTAATATCCCATACTCTAAGTGTTTGATCCCGACTAGCACTGACAACGGTTCGACCGTCTGGGCTAAACGCAACTGCAAAAACTGCATAGTCATGTCCTTGCAGAATTTTAAGACACTCACCACTGGAAATATCCCAAATTCTAATTGTGCGATCGCTACTGCAACTAACAAGTTTTGTCTTATTTTCCCCAAGACCTTTAGTACTAATGGAACTAAAAGCTACTGACTGCACCCAATCAGTATGTCCTTGAAGAATTTTGAAGCATTTTCCTGTAGATGTATTCCACAGTCTGATAGTTTTGTCATCACTTGCACTTACCAGTATCTGAGCATCGTAACTAAAAATGACTGACCTGATACTGCTGAGGTGACCCTGTAAAACTTGGAGACATTCACCTGTCGCTACATCCCATAGTCTAATAGTTTTGTCGTTACTTCCACTTGCAATAATTTGACCATTAGGACTAAATGCAACTGAATTTACCCAATTTTGATGTCCTCGTAATGTTTTAATGCATTTGTCGCGATCTAGATGCCAAATTTTAATTGTTTCGTCATCGCTACAGCTAGCAAGCAACATACCATCTGGACTAAGCACAATTGAACTGACAGAACCTGTATGTCCTTCTAAAGTTTTGATACATTTACCTGTATTAATATCCCACTGGCGTATAACTTCGTAGTTGCTACCACTAAAGATTGTTTTACCGTCATGGCTAAAGGTAATTGAACGGATCCAATAACTTTGTCCCTGTAAAGTTCTTATACATTCACCTGTTACTACATCCAGTATTCTTACTGCTTGCTTTGCACTCCCAGTAGCAATAGTTTTACCATCAGGATTAAATTTGACGGAAACAACTCTGCTACCATCACCCTCAAAGGTTTTTAAGCATTTCCCTGTGTTTATATCCCACAATTTAGCAGTCTTATCGTGACTACCACTGATAATAGTCTTACCAATCCCCTGTGGGAACGCTGCACTAACAGGACTCAGTGCGATCATACTAACGATATGAGTATGTCCTCGCAAAGTTCTCAAGCATTGACCGCAAAGAGCATCCCATATCTTTATAGTGCGGTCGTGACTACCACTAACAAAAATTGAAGCTTGGGGATGAAAGGCAACTGAGGTTACTTTACCACTATGTCCGTCGAAGATTCTCACACATTCACCAGTGTGGGGATCCCATTGGCGAATTGTTCCATCGTAACTACCACTAATTAAAATTTCACCGTCTGCACTAAAAGCAATGGAACGTACCCGATCAGTATGACCTTGGAAAACTTGTAAGCATTCATATGTGCGAGTATCCCATAGTTTTACAGTGTAGTCGTGACTCCCACTAGCAAAGAATCTACCATCTGGACTAAAAACAAGTGATTTAACCCATTCTTTATGTCCGTGTTCAAAAACCTTGAAGCACTCACCTGTTTTGACGTTCCATAATCTCATTGTATTGTCGCGACTTCCACTAGCCAGTATTTGACCGTCTGGGCTAAAAACAACGCAGTCTACACCGCGACTGTGTCCTTTTAAACTCAAAACTTCTTTACCACTTGAAGTTTCCCACAAGTTGATGACACCGTTATTATCGCTAGTTGCTAAAATTTCACCAGTCCCATCAGGAGAAACTGCGCTAGCAGGACTAAATTCAATTGACCAAACACGTCCTAAAAATTTTGCAAAAATCGAGTCAGTTAAATTTGCTTTTGAAAAATTAACGCGTCTTAAGCTGGAATTAGAAAAATCCGCATGTTTAATTACCCCACCGGAAAAATCTTTTCCTTCCAAAGCTGTTTTATCCAGCTTTACCACCAAAGTCGCCGCATTCCCACCAACATAACCAACCTCATCTTCACTTCTCCCCCGCGTTGTTTCAATAACTTTAATTAGTGCGTCATTATCATCGACTATCCCCAACATCAAATCTATCACCGCTTTGGTGAGTGGCGATCGCCCAAAAGTTTCTTTTAACTTCTCTAAAGGTTCGCTAGTAAATCCCTTTAGCGCCGGGATTGCAATACTTCGTCCTGTTTCATCTAACTGACGCGAGAAATAACTAGACCAACTATACTCAATACCTTCTGCGCTCCCATCTAAACAAGACTGTGCTCGGGCTAATTCAGTAAAATCATCAGCTAAAGCACCCAACTCAGCCGCAAACTTATACGCGACAAAAAACTCTAATAACGAACGATGAGCGGGAGTATAATCCCCATTAGCATTACGAATCAGCATTGTTTGCCCCATCATGTCATAATGCCAATGGTCTAAATCGGTTTGTTCTTGGACTATGGAACCAAATAAGCGGCGAATGCGATCGGGAAATAATTTATAATTCAAGCTCATTTGATCGGTGGAAAGCATTTCCCAAGACAGTTCGCACAAAAAATATAGTTTCTCTGCTAAGGAAGTAAAAGTCCGTTCTGCTTTAATATCCCGTTCCATCTTTCGCCGGACTGCATACAAATAAACACGGGATATATCTAATTTTTTACCCGCTTCAATATCTGGTAAAGCTTCCAAAATTAAATCAGTCATCACAGGACGACGAGCCAAATCTAATAGTTGAGAACTACCCATCACTTGCTCAACTATTGAACTCTCAACCTGGAAAGATAAAACCTGTTTAATTTGTTCTTCATTGAACTTCTCCAGTTCTAAAACTTCAAATTGGGGTGTTTCGCCAGTTAAATTAGCAGTTGAGGCTTGTAATTCAGCATTTAATAAAGCCCTTCCTTCTTGAGCTTCAGGAAAGTGTTCTGTACGACAAGTAAGAATCACTTTTGCACCGGGAACCACAACTTTCGCTAGTTCCCAAAAGTTATTTATCATCTGCTGGCGATTGACTTTAGCCGCCATTTCATCGAAACCATCAAAAATCAGTAGCAACTTACCCATGCGGTTGAGTTGGTCAAACACATCGCTATTTATGCGGATATTATGCTGAGTAAAAAAGAACCCTGCTAAAACATTTTCCACATCTAAAGCTTTAGCAAAATCCCGCAGGGTAATTACGACGGGTAAGCGGGGGCGTTCCAAACCACGATCTTTAGCCTTCTTGTAACTTTGTAATGCGATCCAAGCATAGTGGAAAGCAAACCAAGTTTTACCAGTACCGAATTCCCCCAAAATAGAAATATGTTCTTTTGCAGGATCGTCTAGCCAAAGGTCAATATACCCATCAATCCAGCCGTCTTCTTCCTCGTAATGGCTTACCCCTATTCGTTGTTTGGTAAGTGGATCGATTTCTTCTTTAGTGCAGGCTAGTGGTACATATTTAGTATCAATTTCCCGGCGTTTAATTTCTGCTTCCAACCACTTTAGATAACCGCTAAAATCAGCATCAAGGTCGATCAGTTCGTCAAAGGTATAACAATCCAGATCGCGATTTTCATTCTTTTTAATTTCATCCCGTGCTGCTCGGGAAATTCGCCGGGTGGTAACCAACCAACCTTCATCAGTTTTTTGCTCCTGTACTGACTGACGCAACGCAATTACATCACTTAACCCTACCTCACCTGCGATCCCACGCACTAGGATCCGGTCAAAGCTACGTCTCACCGGAATGTCGATAATCAACTCGAAATATTCTTCCGCCCGAACCTCATATTTTTCAAAGTCATAACCCAAAGTTTCAAACCAACCGCGCATTTTTTGTGCTAACGCTACAGCACGACATTTATTTTCGTCTTGTAGAGACGTTACATGTAACGTCTCTACATTTTCGGGTAATGCTAAACGTGCGATTTCTGTACGAATACCTTCGAGAGTTGGTATTTGCTTAAGTTGTTCTTGGATGTCGGTGATACTTCTGTGCAAAGAGCCAATTTGCTGACTCATCATTGTATCTGCTGGGTTGCGAGTACGTTTAACAACTTCGGAAAAGATAATGTAAAACGCTGCAATTTCCCGCCTAAGATCAATTCTTAAATCTTTAATTTCATCACCTAAAGCATAACTATCAATAAAATGATCGACTTCCAAGAGCAATATTGAAGCGTTATTGCGATCGAATGCTTGGCGAAAGGCTTTTTTAATTTCTTCTTTACGGAACAGTTCTAAAACAGGTTTAGGCTTCCCAACACCATACTCTACAAGGGTATAGGTATAAACCCCACTAAAATCAGCAGGTGGATGTTCTGAATCGAGATTAAATTGTTGAAGTAATTTAATTACAGTCTCATTACGCTGAAATTTATCTTTAATCAAAGGATTGACAATACTAATTGCATTAAAAAGTAAATCCAGGTCAATTGGGCTCATGAGACTCCAGAAAATAGGAAGCGTTTCAACTGCTACGTAGTTACTACTATTACAGATAACAGATAATAGACTTTGTTTGCAGAGTAGATTTTGTGCTCATTGGATTTAGAATCCTAACTTCTTAATTTTGCAATTTATATACTTAATTTTTGATTACAAGCGCTAAGGAAATATTCCCGTACAATATTCCAGTAATATGATGAGTTCTCAAGTAATAGACTTAGGCGTTTCCGAACAGCTTTAACCACTTGTCTTTCACAGATAAGAGCAAAACCAAGTTCCTCAAGGTCACCCTAAATAAAAGCTTGAGGACATTGTCAAACTTTCCATTTAGAACTATTAGTTATAGCTCCTATGTCCTCAGCTAATTTGACATTAAATCTAACTGAAGGTTCTGTTTCCTTCAGCTTCTCACCAACCGCAGCACGAGAATTGAAAGCATCAATCGATGAGTTGATGAATCGTCTTAAGGCTGTCGCAAGTAAAACAACTCCCAGCAGTGGTAAACCCAACCCTCAAAAACCTATGGAATACCGCCATAAAGGAGAAGAAGTATTTTTAGAAGTTTTTTGTAACCCTAATATTTGGGCTAGTCCTTTTGCAGCCAAAGTTCTGCTAACTATCCGTGACTCTAACCTTCGTCTGTCTACAGAAGCCGAATTGACCCGGGTTATTGAAGATTTAAATCAGTATTTGGAACAAGTTGGGGATTAGGGACTAGCGTTAGCATGGCGTTAGCTGTATGGCGACTCGGAAGATAATAAAAAAGACTGTATTCTAAATCAATCTTTACCGTACCCAATCGCCAGTCCCCAGTCGCCAATCCCTTCACCCACAGAAAAATTACCGGAGCAATTGGAAATCGTAAATTGCTCCGGATCTAGATAGTTATTATTCAACTGACTACAACCAAATAACTGAAAAAACAGCGCGCGAGCGACTGTCAAAAGGTTGCATTATCGCATTTCATTGAAATTTTTTCGATAAAAACTTTATTCAGATCGTGCCGAACGGCTGGGAAAGTTAAAAATTTGGATCGACAAAATGGATATTAAAATCAAAGATTAACATGAACGGTTTGGACTTGACAGTGTAGTCTCAAGATTTACGTTTTGCTTCCAAATCCATAACTGCAAACCTACGTCTCCAATTAGTCTACTTCCAATCCAAAACAGCAAAGCTCGATGCCACATCAATTAATCATTTTCCCAAACTTCCCGACCAATCAGGTCTGCAATGCGATCGCGCAATAAAAATTCACACTTTTCTAATTCACACTCAATACAAACCCATTCCCTCGCAGGTATGTACTGACACAGGGTATAGATTGGCTGTTGACGACTAACTACTCCCTTCTGCACTAATCGACGTGCTTCGTCTTGAATTACCCCCAGAGAATAGTAGCTAGTAGAAATAGAAGGCACCGTATTTACACTCATTGTTTTGACTCACAAAGTAACACCTATTTAGTGTTCCCAAAATAATTAGGAACAAATCACGACATCGCAATAAACTACCCGCTAATTTTTTGTAGTTTACTATACGGAACTATTTTCATTTTGACGCTATACATCCTGAAAATATGTAAAGTTATGTTAATTTTATCAGCAAAGCATAACATTTTGTTTGAATGTGTTTCGTAACTGGATAACAAGTATTAATTAGCACTTAGTGAATGCTCAACGCAGTTTTTTGATAGCTGTGGATTTATTGAAAAGTCGCCATGTTACTCTTTGATGTTTGAGATAGGAATTGCCTATAATAGGAAGTTGCTTTAGTGACTCACAAAAAATAACTGACTATGGTAAGAAAAGTACCTAAAACTGTGGTTGATAGCATTCATTAATTTATGAAGGAATACAGTAAGTATATGAATTCCTGGCAGAGATGTAGATAATTTCTTGATATAAGGGCTACCGTACACTAATAAGGCTTTAAGATTACTTATTATTAATAAATTCTTAACTAAATAAACGAAATTTTGCATAAGTCTGGCGCTATTACGCAAGATATTACCCTGAAGTAGCAAGTGTAGCAACCTTATACAGGTCAATCCTTGTCTGTTATTTGCTCTAACCCTACAAACAAGCGTAGGAGTGAAAAATAGGTGCAAATGTACAAGTAATATAACGTATGGCATAAAGTAATTTGTTTTACTCATATACTAGAGATATAAAGACTAACTTATTTTTTTGCTAATTAATTGATATTAAATTTTATTGAGTATTGTGATTTTATTTCAAATACAAAGAAGCGATAAATATATAATTATGGGTTAAGATAAGTGTAAATTAATTACATCTTTCATAGAAATTTAAAGTATTTGTATTCGGTATCATAGTTAAAAGTTTATCTTTGCTTAACCTTATCGAATTGAATAAAGTTCAACATACTTTAATAAAAGCAATAAGTAAAAAGCACAGTATTGTTAACTGTGCATTATTTGTTACTATGAAGCGTTTTTCGCTGCATGGAAATTTTGGCTTGGTTAGATAAGGCTAATTGGTGGCTGTATAACTGATTATTTTTGATAGCTGATAGTAATCATGAAATAATGGGAACTGTTTTTCCAAACGGTTTACCATTAACTATATGCTCTCCTCGTGGATATTAATTAGTTTGCACTCACACCACCTAGAAAGCACACATAATATGACGACAAGGTTACGTAAGTAATTTCCTGATACTTCCTTCAGCTATGGTTTTATTTAAGCAAATATATATTTATGGTTTCTGTCATATATTTTGCTAATTACTTTAAGTGAATTGTTACTAGCTGACTTAAAATTTCACGCGTAGGATTACGAAGCTTGTATTCTGTAATTAAAGGGCTATAGCTAAATTCTATAATCTCAAATCTACAGCTTATATTTTACAGCTTAAACAAATCGACAAAATTATTTGGTGAGTTCGACTAGTAACAATTCACTTCAGGATTTAGTCGGAAAATACATGCAAGAAAATCTATTTTGGAGAATCTATGCTGATATTAGCAGGTTAAAATTTATTCCCTTATTTCACCAACTTCTTGACTCTCCTCTGGCATATCTTTCGGCGAACGTTCTTGTTCTAAACGATTTAATATAGACAGTACTTTACTACCACGTTCGATCCCAGTATCTTCAATAAATACTACCTCCGGCGTTCGACGCAAACGCACTCTTGCTCCAAGTTCGCTACGAACAAAACCTGTGGCTGATTTTAAACCAGCCATTGTTTGAGCTTTTGCTTCTTCCGTTCCGTAAACGCTCACATAGATTTTAGCATGCTGGAGGTCGCCAGAAACGTCAACATTGGTGACACTAACCATACCGCTACCTACCCGATCGTCTTTAATACCGTTAAGCAGCAATTGACTAACTTCTCGCTTAATTAATTCCGCGACGCGAGATACACGGCGATTTGTAGCCATAAACTAATTCCTCCTAACAGAGGTTGTACCACTAATACCCTCGCGAATAACGCGAGATTTTTTTACTAAACCAGCTTGCTTGGAACACACTATAGTGAGTATTTTTCAGCAACATCCACCTGTAGATCCGTATATGGATCTATTTGGTTGTTATGTTTCCTGTTTTCCATCTCAACCGATATCAATGATTGACAGTTGAAGTTACTATCTTAGTACTTGTGCAAGTGTTTAAATAGTCTGCCAGGGTTACAACCAGTTCCCAATATATCACCATGATGCCTGTAACGATAGCGATTTTGGATGGTGCTAATGAAACTTTAATGTAGCCATTGATGCAGTGAGTATCTATAGTCCTCTATATGTGTCAATTAGTGTTTTTATTTAGTTTTAAAATTAGTTTTAAATTTAGGGATCGTTACACTAACATGGGGGCGTTCGCCCCCAAAATCTAAATTTCATCAAGTTGTACTTAAACCTAGCATTGCCCGCAATGTGAAAGTTAAAAAAACTAAAGTACCTACAAAGATCCCCACAATGGCGATTGAGGTTATTGGACGTTTTAACAGTGGAATCACAGGGGCAAAAGTGTTTAACAACAAGCCCAACAGAGTACTGATGAAATAGCGTTGATAGCGAATAACGTTGTCCCAAAATCCGTCAAACATGTTGACTTAGAGTTTATTTTTCTAAACAATACGGCTGTTTGTTTGATTTGCCAACAGCAGTTTTATTGTAATCTACGACTTGCCACTTCCTAAATTTAAACCTAAATTAAAACATTCGGAATTAATAATCCTAATTATTAATTAACTACCAAAGTATAGCTAGGATCTTAATGGAGAGAATGAGATGCTACGACGGTAAGATAATATATGATTCTCCAATTCTCATAATCAATATAGGTAAATTTAATTACAATTTAATGTTACGTGAAGTATATAAACCATCTTTACCCCGTCCGTTTCTTAAATGGGCTGGGGGTAAAGGCAGACTAATAGGACAGTACATTAAGCACTTTCCCACCAATTACCGCAATTATCACGAACCTTTTTTAGGTGGTGGTGCCGTATTTTTTTACTTAAGGCCTAGGTTATCTATATTAACAGATATTAATCCCGATCTTATTACTACTTATTGCTGTGTCAGGGATCGCTTGCAAGAATTAATTTCGTTACTGAAAGAACACGAACATTATCATTCTAAGGATTACTATTATAATCTACGTGCAAAACCGGGCAAAAACGATGTAGAAATTGCGGCTCGATTTATTTATCTCAACAGGACTTGTTTTAACGGACTTTATCGAGTTAACTCCAAAGGCGAGTTTAATGTACCTTTAGGTAGATACAATAACCCGAAAATTTGTCAGATAGATTTGTTATTTTCTGCATCTGAATTACTCAAAAATGCTGAAGTGAAAGTTGCGGATTTTGAGCAAATTTTAGATCGCGCTCGCGGTAGTGATGATTTTGTATATTTAGACCCGCCCTATCACCCAATTAGCGACACTAGCTATTTTACCGCTTACAGTAGGCATCCCTTTGGTGAAATCGAACAAACACGATTACGAGACAGTTGTGCTGAATTAGCTTCGCGGGGCGTAAAAGTTATGATATCTAACTCTGATTGCCAATTCATTAGGCAAATTTACAGTGAAGTAAACTTCAATATTTACCCTATTAAAGCCAACAGGGCAATTAATTCTAATGTCAAAAAACGCGGCACTGTTGATGAGTTAATAATTACATCATATTAACAGCGAAAATCAGGCGAAATACTGATACTAAATATGCTTGCTAGTCCAAGCGATAAAGCGATCTAAAGTATAAACGCCAACTAAATTGTGATTATCTTTAACTCTTGCTTTTAACCAGTCAATTGCTCCTCCTCGCATTCCTTCTCCACCAATAACTATGATGGTTGGAGCAGGATATGAATTTTGAATGTTTAAGTTTAAATAAGGAAATTTTTCATCTACAGATCCACCACTTTCTTGCCATTTACATTCGATGATTAAACCTTTAGGCATTTCAGGTAAACCAACGACGAAAAAATCAACATAAATATCTGTATGATAAATCCCCGTCCCAATATGTACTTGTTTGGCATAGCGTTTGGGCAAAAGAATTGAATTGAGAATAAATTCTCTTTGTTGTTTTTTGGGTAAATGGGGAGATATCTGGAAATAATTGTACGTCCTTAATATATTCTCAACTTGATTTTCTAAAATTATCCCAGATTTATTTGCTCGTGCACCCTTTGTTAATACCATCTTTTGGGTCTCTGCTATAAATGCCGACTATTTTAAATTTTCGCGGAAATAGCAGATTTTTTTCTTTTACTTAATATGAATTATCCATTTCTATTTTCAATCTCTATAAAACATTAAAAATGACGGTTTTTGATGGTACAGATGCACTCGACAAAGATACAAATGTATTAATAGAAATGTCTTAATTCTATCGAGAAAGACTCATGAATTAAATGAACTTTTCAATGCAATAATTAACTGGATATCCGAGATCTGAGGGAACAACTCTTAGCTTTTTTTCTCACACAAATGATGATTCTGTTTGAATTATTCGGTCTGTGAAAGGTTTGAAATTCTTTACTATTCCTTCCAAATTTGGAAAAGATAAGATGAAGTAGATTGAATATCGGCAGCTATCATGCTTAACTAACTATAATGAGCGACGAAATAAAGCCAAAAATGATGAATTACTTTAGGTTTTGCAAATAAAAGTTCATTAGGCTTTAGCTTGTTAGCGCTTCCTGGCTAGTGTTACGGATATTCCATGCAAGTTCTAGTAACTGAGACCAACGTTTTTGTAATTGCTTAGGAGTACATTTAAGCTTTTTGGCAATAGTTTGGTCGCTTTCTTGAGTTGTCTTGAGTTGGAACATCTGCCGTTGTTGCTCGGAGAGTTGGTTCCAGAAGTTATCCCATTGGTTAGAAGACAATCCTAATTTTTGTTCTAGTCCAGCACCTAACCATTGATGAACTAATTGCCAGTGATGGGTGCGAGCAAACTTTTCCACATGATATTTGAAACGTTGTTGCAAATAATCCCTTTGGCGACTAGTTAAACCAAGAATTTGATCTATCTCCGGCGCACTTAAATCTTGAAGTTTGAGGGCAAGATAATTTATACAATCTTGTTGACCTTGGGACTCTAGGTATTTGACTAGTTCATTAACTACACGGCTGCGCTCCGCATCCTCTGCAATATCGTACTGAGATTGAGCAACCATTTGTGCTCTAACTTGCTGTACTGCGGAATTGCGCTGATAAGCTTCTGCATCTTCCGATCTTGCCGATTCCACAGCCATTTCAATATCTACAGTCGTTTCTTGGGGCTGACGACGGCTAAAGCCTTGGGCACGCAAAATAATCAACTGTTGATTACAACGTCCGGGTAAATTAATTCGACGCTTGGCATATTGTTCTGTAAATGCCATATATTCCGCTAGTTGTAAGCGAGTCCGGGGAGTGTAATCTTCAGGAAGTTCATTTTCTCTCCGGAAGGCTTTAATTGCTTCGATATAGAACGCTTGTAAAAAATCTTCTATTAAGTTGTAACGTCCATCAAAGCTGAGATGACCATTGGGAGTAGAAATATGCCGGTAAACCATCGCTCCCAGGCTACTATGTAATTCTACCCTTCCTCTTTGGGAACCGAGTTTGTAGTAACGCAGGCACTTTTGTAACCTGTGACGTGCCAAAGTCATTTTCCAGGAACTGATTTCACCTGAAGTTTGAATTCGAGAGCTTTTTGTACATATACGTTCTACTTCGTAAGCGATGCGCTTGGCTAAAGCTTCTACACCTTTATGAGATCCGACCTTAACTTGAGGCTGTATTTCCTGACACAGTAGTTTTACGAATGAATCATGAGATATTGGGGAAAATTCAGTACTAGAAACTTGTGTTTCTGATTCGGGTTTGCAAGTTGGTAGATTAGCAAGGTTGACTTTCATAATTTTTTATGAGATTGGTATAGCACCATTAACTACAATTGATTGAGACAGTACCAAAAGCGATCAGAGTACAGGGTTAAATGTTTTCCTAGCCCGATGCTGCCATCTATTAGCTCTGCTTGTGGTTACCGCTTACATATATGACTGTAAAAAATCTAAAAAAGTTACGGTGATATTCATGTGTCGGTTTATTGGCAAGCAACTTTAATTGTGAGTGGCACACCACCCAAAAAAATTAGGATAAATACATTCAAACCCTTGATAGAATTAAGTTTGCCGTGATTTGTGGCAGACTTAACCTCCGGGTTTTGAGTATGACAATCCTAAAACTGGAGCACCCCGGCTAGTGTTTTAAAAAACATTGTTCTTGCTGTAGCAGTAATTTTCTACAGCCAGACTTCAGCTTCCTGCCAACCCAAGCCTTGTCGAATAATATTCGGTGGGTCTCCTGTTAAGTCGATAATTGTGGATACGTCGATTGTTGGTTCTTTGCCGGTGTCTACAATGACATCAACAAAATTTTCCAAATGGTCAAATAATTCCATTCGTGTCATTGGTAGATTTATGTCTTCTGTTTCTGTTGCTGGGAAGTGGGCGGAAGTGGAGATAATTGGATTACTTAGAGCTTCCAATAAAGCCAAGCACACGTTGTGCTTGGGTACCCTAATTCCAGTTGTTTTACGTTTGGGGTTTTGCACCAGCTTTGGAACCAATTTCGTCGCGGGTAATAGAAAGGTATAAGGACCGGGAATCAACCTTTTCATGATTCGATAGGCAGCATCACTCACGAAGGCGTAAGATGCAACATTAGAAAGAGAGGGGCATAGAAATGTTAGGGGTTTATCATTTGCTAGGCTTTTTATTTGCCGCACTCGCTCTACTGCCGACTTTACAGTCAAATCACAACCAATTGCATAGACTGTGTCTGTGGGATAAAGCATCAATGCACCACGCTGCAGCGCTGCTTTTATTTCTTCTATTCGGCGTATTTGCGGATTATCAGGATGGACTGTCAGAATTTTTGCCATAAATCGCTGGAAGAATGGGACCGGAGGAAAAGTCAACAAAACTCTCAACAAACGCAGCAGCAAGTTTTAAGAGTTAGTCATTAGTCTGAAGATTCTCATTCTTGGAATCAGGATATAAGAATCAGTTGTCAGCATTTCCTTACAGGAAATATTTTCGCTATCGTACCTCCCTCAGGGGAGCAACACCTAATTCATTCGTATATTTAAGCGTTCCAAACAGGCATAATTTACCCTGAGGGCATAAAAATTCTCCATAGAGTTTCAGCCTAAAGCTAGAAAGGCAAGTGTTTTCAGGAATTTTAACCATGAGTAAAATTATTTATCTTCAATGTCCAACAGGTATTTCCGGTGATATGTTTTTGGGTGCTTTGGTCAGTTTGGGAATTCCTTTGGAGTACTTAATAAACAAGTTGAATCTGTTAGGAATTGGAGGTGAATATCGCCTGAGGGCTGAACTTGTTCGCAGGGGAACTCAAGAAGCGACAAAAGTAGATGTCGATTTAGTTTGCGATCGCGCTCGGGAACATCAACACCATCACGGGCGTCATCTACCTGAGATTGAAAAAATTATCGTAGGGGCTCAACTACCTCAAAGAGTAGAAAAATGGAGCTTAGCCATATTTCGGAACTTGGCAATTGCAGAGGGATCGGTGCACGGAATAGATCCCCAAAAGGTTCATTTTCATGAGGTAGGAGCAGTAGATGCGATCGTTGATATTGTTGGGACTTGTTTGGGGTTAGACTGGCTGGGAATTGATAATAATGAGCGGGAATTTCCATTATTATTCTGTTCGGAACAACCTACTGGCGGCGGGACCGTTCATGCAGCCCACGGTGAGATGACGGTACCGGTTCCAGCCGTATTAAAGTTGTGGGAAATGCGTGGTTGTCCGGTTTATAGCAACAACATAAATAAAGAATTAGTCACTCCTACAGGTGCTGCGATCGTGACGACTTTAGCAAGCGATTTTGGTGCACCCCCATCCATGAGTATCGAAAAAGTTGGATGGGGTGCAGGTTCTATGGATTTGGCAGTTCCCAATATTTTACGTTTGTGGGTTGGGGATCGCACTACAAAACCAACTAATACCCATAATTTTGCACAGACAAATATCAGTCCTAGTCTGGAAAAAATTTATGTTTTGCAAACTCAAATAGATGACTTGAGTCCCCAAGCCATTGGCTATATTTTTGAAGCCTTATTTAACGTAGGAGCTCTAGATGTCTTTACCCAAGCCCTTGGGATGAAAAAATCTCGTCCCGGAATATTGCTAAGTGTAGTTTGTCCTCCCGCAAAAATAGCTGACTGTGAAGCAGTATTATTTCGCGAGACAAGTACTTTGGGAGTGCGGCGTTTGCTCCAAGAACGGGCTATCTTGCAAAGACAAATTCAATATGTTGAAACTGAATACGGTGAAGTTAGGGTAAAGGTTGCATGGAAAGGAAATGGAGAAGAAAAATTAATAATCAATGTTCAACCTGAATTTGAGGATTGTGCCGAAATAGCCCGCAATCAAAATGTTCCATGGCGAGAGGTTCAACGTCTGGCTCTCCAGAACTGGTACCAAAAGCAAGCTTCTGAGATGCAGCAATAATTTCATGTTCTGCCAAGCAGGATAATCAATCCCAACTCATATATCTCAGGACTGACGCAAAATAAACGTAATTACGTAATTACGTTAGTGTAACTTTTCCGTAAGGAAAAGCGATAGCGTACACGCGCTACCTGCGGTCCTGTACGCTTACGCGCTTACGCTAACCCTGTACTGCATTCCGGTTGCAATGACCAATCTTCATTGCATAACTCTTTTTGTTGCTACGGGCGATTAAAACCTTTGGATTGAGCCCTAGCAAAGCTTAAAAAAATCAAATAAATTTATACAATAAAAGCAAATATATCCAATTATCTAATTTAATTAATTTTTGAGTATATTTATACAGATTTGCACAAGTTATATATGCATTGATTTTGTCCAAATTTGACAGTGATAAAAAAAATGCATGAGACAATTAATTCTCATGCATCCCATAAATTTTTATGATTTATCCAGAAAATTGTCTTGAAGTTACCAAAAATTAAGACTAAAGCAAATGTTCTTTTACCACCACCAGGTAAATTGAGCAAACAGTCAATTACTTAGTTAACAATGTTTTGAGGCAGATTGCTAGCTGTTTCTAAAGGTTGTTGAGTTGCTTCAACTTCATCTCCAACTACTTTGCTAGCTGTTTCCAAAGATTTTTGAGTTGCTTCGACTTCATCTCCAACTACTTTGCTAGCTGTTTCCAAAGATTGTTGAGTTGCTTCAACTTCATCTTCAACTACTTTGCTAGCTGTTTCTAAAGGTTGTTGAGTTTCTTCAACTTTATCTTCAACTACTTTGCTAGCTGTTTCTAAAGGTTGTTGANCAAAGGTTGTTGAGTTGCTTCAACTTTATCTTCAACTACTTTGCTAGCTGTTTCCAAAGGTTGTTGAGTTTCTTCAACTTTATCTTCAACTACTTTGCTAGCTGTTTCCAAAGGTTGTTGAGTTTCTTCAACTTTATCTTCAACTACTTTGCTAGCTGTTTCTAATTTTTCTGCTGTAGCTTTAATATCTTGGCTGGTCTTATCTTCTATAGTTTCGGCAGTTTTTTCTAATGTAGTACTAGTAGTTTCGATATCTTCACTGACTTTAGTTTCTAGATTACTTGCAGCTTCTTCTACAGGTGCTTGTACTTCTTCCTGTATCTCAGTAGTTAAATTGCTAGTACTATCTTGAATCAGATGTGACAAATCTTCAGTACCTTCTTTGAAGGTATTTGCAAAATTATTTGCATTTTTAATAGCTTCATCAAAAATTTCTTTGGCGTTGGTACCTAAATCTTCGCCTACAGATGGAGAAGTCGTATTGTACGCGGATATGGTACTACAAGCTTGTGTAAAAAACAAAAATATTCCCGCAATTAAAGTAATTAGAATTTGCTTGAACTGAATTTTTCTTAGCCAAGTAAATAAACTATTCATACTCTTGAACACTCCTATATTCTCTACATGTTTGACAATCTACATAGATTCGCTTTGACTAAAAACAAAACGAAATATCCTTAATCCATGAACTGATTTTGATAAAATTTACGATTAGTATAAAAGCAAATGAAACAATATAATTTTTTTTTTGGATAAACACTTCTTTGAGAAAATTAATCTGTATATTGTTTAGGAGTAATGCTAAAACCAATATACATAAACAGATATATAATCTATTGGCAAAATTGAGGGATAAACTATTATAAATATAAATTATATATCTGTTTTTGTTTATGCTATTTACATGAAATTAGCGGAAATATAATAATTTTATCTGATATATAAATATTGCTCGAGATACAAATTTTACACAGGAATAACCATATAAAAATATCTAGCTTTAACAATTAAATTCTAAGCAATCAGATGAAACCTCCACATTCCTAAAGAAATTATTAATAAACTTTATAAGCTGACTTACACTCAAATTGTATAAATAAACTGAATTAGCAATACCTACAATCTGCTACTAGTAATTAGCAAAATATTTTTCGTTAATAGTTTTGCCAATATTGGCTATATGGGACACGATCGAAATTACCTCTGCTAAATAGTAAAGAGATAAATGCTAAATCTCACAAATAGGAAAATAACATCATATTCTACAAAAAGCTATATTTTTTTGACTATCTTCTGGCAGATTATGGAAAGCTAGTTTCTGTCTTAAGAAATATATTGCTTATTCTGTACCTAAGTCACTGCAAACATTAAAATTACTTATGCTAAGCTTGTCTCGAGTCACTCTCCTCCCCTCTCATCGGATTACTTTGTTTGTGAATTAATGGGAAGTTAAAAAATGGAGCCAATAACATAGCCAGTTTTGCATTGATGCCTGACGAAACAGCAATACAAAACATTTTGATATTTTAGATGTCAATAGCCAATTAATAAATCTAAAAAGAAAAGATAAATTAATATTAAGATTAAAATTTAGTTAAATGATGAAACTATAAAGTTTAGAAGCACCTGAATTGTTGAAAATCATAGTTCGGTAAAAT
Source organism: Mastigocoleus testarum BC008 (assembly GCF_001456025.1). Classification (GTDB taxonomy): domain Bacteria; phylum Cyanobacteriota; class Cyanobacteriia; order Cyanobacteriales; family Nostocaceae; genus Mastigocoleus; species Mastigocoleus testarum. Next base: position 31,868 of record NZ_LMTZ01000045.1, on the reverse strand, counting down.
AACTGCATACCTTTTTAGTATTTTTTTGTACACAAATCAAAATTATATATTCAGCTTAAATTAGTCTGGCTGTTAGAAAATAATAGATATGGCTCAGATAAAAAATTAGTATTTTGAAGTAGTGTAATTTTTTTCCTTAGTAAAAGTTTGGATTATTTTTAATCGCCGAAAGTACTAATCACAAAAAATCAAAGTTGATATCTTATTAATTAATAGAAAATTAAAGTTAAATTTAAAACTTGTAGTATTCAGAACATAAACTCAAATATAAATTAACAAAGTTGTCTGTAAGCTTGGTGAATAAATATATCTTCCCATATGATTTGATGTGGCTATTCCCAATTATAGTTGTTGTTTAAACTACTAAAATGAAGAAAAAAATTATTCCCTTCTTAAAATACCTAATTCTAGGTATAACACTATTTTTTTTATTTAAAACCCTAGCCAGTAATTGGGATAAAATCACTCTAGAAATCGGACAAATTAGTAACGCAGAACAAATAATTTTAGCGATTGCAACTGGGGTGACTTTACTCGCACATACTTGGTCGGGATTAGTATGGACTTGGATAATCAAAGAGTTTGACCAAAGAACCGATTCTTCAGGATTGATACCTGTATATCTACATACAAACTTAGCCAAGTATCTTCCTGGTAACGTTTGGCATTATATTTTGCGGGTTAATGCTGCTACTAAAGCCTGTGGTTCGACTGCTGTAGCCGCTTTAAGTGTAATTTTGGAACCGCTATTAATGGCAGCAGCAGCTTTAATTACTGTTTTAGTTGGGGGAATATTCGTTGCTTATAATACATCAGCTTGGATCGTAATTGCACAAGTTTTCGCCTTGGCTGTTGTACTTTGCGGGATCCACCCATGGATTTTAAATCCAGTTGTGATTTTTTTACAACGCTTAAAAATCAAAAAAAATCAAAGTGGAAGCATGTCCAGTATGCTTAAGAGCATTCGTAGATATCCTTTGTTACCCCTACTTGGAGAGATAGGTTTCTTAGGATTGCGTAGTATCGGCTTTATTCTCACCCTTTATGCAATTGGTCCGGTAGATTTAAATCAACTACCCTTACTCGTAGGAGCTTTTAGTTTTTCTTGGTTACTGGGTTTAGTTACCCCAGGAGCACCTGGTGGTCTGGGTATATTTGAAGTTACTGCAATTGCAATTCTTCAGTACACTATTCCTGAAGCGCAAATAGTGACGGCTACAGTTTTATATAGAATCATAAGTATAATTGCAGAAAGCGTAGCAGCTGGTTTGTCTTGGTTAGATAGATATTTATTCGCTTAATTATTTACTACGTCCCTTGATTATTTACTATGTCCCTTGATTAAGGAAAAGACATGGTAACCTTCTAAGTCTGCTTTTGAATTACTTTTAGTTTCCATATTAATCAGATTATATTCAACGTCATCTGCATAAATTGCAAAGGTAATATTGAAAATCTCAAGAAAATTAATTATTTTTTGACATTCTTGCTCTGGATAACTTTCGTAGTAGCAAATCAGATTTCCAATTCTCATTTCTAAATGATTACGAGCATTTTTGCACACTAAAATAATTTTTAGTAGTATCACTACCAGAGTTAAGGGATGTCCTTCTTCAAGCAAAGAAATAAATATTGGTGATGGTTTACTCCCATTTTCGACGGTGAGAAAATCAATTACTTTGGTGCAAGTTCTGAGAATTAATCCTTGACTGACTTGGTAATCGTGATATTTTTGCTTCCAGTTAAAAAGTTTGTTTGATAGTTGTTCTCGAATATATTCAATTTCCGTTTCTTTTTTAAGAGAAAAAATCAAGTATTTTTCAAAGCTTACTTTAAACTCTTGAAAATTTTGACTTTGAGTTTGTTTTAGAAAAATATTGGCAATGTTAGCGTGGCTAAATATTCCTTTTTTTATGACGATTGATTTGATTAGACATAAAACCTTTTCCCCTAAAATACTAGGATTTTGATATTTATTTACATGGGAATAGTTAGATTGGGAGTGAGCAATATACATTGCTAATTCGAACTTATATTTATCCTTGAGCTTTTTAGATAGTTTTTTTGCAGCTTCTTTTTGTTCTATAGGATTATCTTTATTTAAATATTGATTAACTAGTAAATAAGAACGATAGCGATTTACCCAATGATTTTGAAATTGTCCTTCATGTTTGGATACAAATAAATTTAACCCTTTATAATCATCACTGTTAATAAAGTTTTTAAGCCAAGAACGAAATATATTGAGCTTGGGAAATCTTGTGATCTGTTCCTGAGGTTTATATTCAGCAAATAGATGAACTAAGTCTTGAATATACTTGTGATTTCTACGACTTTCCCAATTATTGATAAGTATATAGCAGCATCGCTTTAGGGTATTACGGAATTCAATTTCATCACAGCCGACAAAAATCTCGTATATTCCAAGATATGCATCAGTTTCGTATATTTCTAAAGGCTCGATAAATAAATATTTGAATTCATTTAATACATCCTTTGGATGTGAGACTTTAACAATTTCTAATAAAAAACAATATAGTTTATCTTGTAGTGTTTGTATATTAAGCGTTAACTGCTCACTCGTTGAAATCAGATGACGACCCTGAATTCTTAGTAACCTACTCTCGCTCATTATAGTTACTCAAAACTCGAACATTAGGTATTGATAGTTTTCTCAGCTTAACCTTAGTATTCTGCACTATCAATGTGATATTCCATATCTAATTATTTCTTTTACACAACTCTGACAGAATATTAAAATACGACTTTAAAATACTTCGGAATTCAGTAGAAAATACTTAATTATTATTTTTTTTATACTTTTTATTTCCGTACAAAACTTTGCTAGTAATAGTTTTCTATTTAATTTTTTATTTCACAATTTTATTAATAGGACTTACGCAACGTAAGCGGATCCGTAAGGTAGCGCAGCTATAGGTATTACGTCTCCCAAAGGGAGATAGCAATGTCGCTAATACTAGCCCGCAGCGTAGCTGTTAGCAAAGCGTGACCGACTCCGTCGGAAGGAAGAAGGTTTGAGTGGAAGATGTCACAAAAATTCAATTGCAGCATCAACATAAAGTTTCAAAAGCTCCCATCCAACCGTTAATTAACCCTTGGGCTAAAATCTTTAAAAAAGAATATCCAAGTTGGTTTGTGTAAGTCTTGGTTTTATGAGAGATAAAGATTGTCGCACGGTATGTTTATTTCACTTCACAATAAAAAATATCGATAGTAAGAGACTATCCTTACTACCGAACTTATAATTATTTAATTTATCTAATGGGGGTGGAGGGACTTGAACCCTCACGACCTTTTACGGTCAACGGATTTTCATCCTCTCGCAGCTTTCGCTACTGTCTACAAGCTAAATCAACTCTTTAGACTTTGAGAATTGGACTCTCCCTTTACCCTCGTCCTAAACGTTAGGGTAGCTCCCGTCGAGTCTCTGCACCTTCCAAATTAAAGATAGTAAATCTTAATTGGCTTGGCTCAGGATTGCCATGTCTGTTAATTAGATTTAGGTTTCCCTGAGTTTGAGAGCTTCCACTTGAAAGATTTCTCTATCAAGGCTCAGTTTTCTAAGTCCGTAGCGTCTACCATTCCGCCACACCCCCGAAACTGAACATAACTGAAGACTTTTTAGACCTGTTGCTAAGCTAGGCCCGAAAAAACCTCCTCATATATTCCAGCATGAATTGTATTTTTTGTCCATTAAATTTTGAATTTTTTTTTTCGACCTCTTGGGATTAAGTATGAACATTTGCAGTTTACTGTAATAAATCAACAGTGTTCAAAAATCTTACAAGTCTCTCCAGTATTGACTTTTAAGTTATACTATCGTCAAAATAATGACTTCTTGAAACTAAAGAATTTTAGGAAAGTAAATAAAACCAAACACAAAAACAAAGTACGAAGGTTAATGTGAAATAAATTAAAAGCAAGCGTTATGATAATATAAGGCCTTGTGCTGCAGCTTGCAGTATTTTCGTTATTGCTCGAGGAACCACACCGTTAAGGCAAAGGAACTAAGGGCTAAGGCTTACCATTAACCAAACAAACTCCGTGGAGTTCGGTCTAGTATTGCTAGACTTTTTCAAGCGGAACATGTTGTATGTCCTTAATGAGTACAAAGTAAAAGAGATGCTTGTAGCGCTACTATATCTGGCTTTGGCAGGAACTTACTTATTAGTCATGCCTGTTTTTATTTTGCTATATCTCAATTTTCGCTGGTATGTTGCCAGTTCACTAGAGCGCGCTTTTATGTACTTTTTAGTTTTCTTTTTCTTCCCTGGTTTATTGTTGCTCTCGCCCATCGTAAACTTGCGACCCCGGCGACGCAAAATTGTAGTGTAGTCCTAATTGGTAGGTCATAAATTGGATGCGACGCATTGACGCGATTGGAATTGGTTTAGGTGTTTTTGTTGCAGGTGGTTTGATATATTTGGTGCTGCAACAAGTTGGTTTAGATAGCCAGTCTGCTGGTATTTGGAGCCAGGTATTACTAGTTGGCGGTTTGCTTGGCTGGTTATTCACCTATCTGTTTCGTGCAGTGGGCAATAAAATGACCTACCATCAACAACGGGAAGAATACGAACAAGCTTTTTTTCAAAAACGTTTGGATGAACTTTCTGAGGAAGAATTAGCAAAAATACAAGCTGAGATAGAACAGGAAAAAATGAATAACTAAACATATTTTGTAAATAGATTTTGTGTTTTCATCTATTCCTAACTCTGTTAAGCGCTTATATTTTTCTTAGAAGTTCAAAATTACTATTAATTTTTATTATTCATTTGAAATTTAATTGTCTGTCATTATTCGTCTGTAGTTATCAAGTTGACGTAGTCAGAACAATAAAGTAAATCGTTAACTGCAGTCGGAATTATCAAGGGGAATTTTAAATTTAACTACTGTGGAGTAGATATTCTTGTCCCCCACAAAAATTGATTAAATCTACATCGGTTAATCTGTAGGACTACGCAATAAGGTTAGGACATTTGTAATCCTGTTTGTACTACGGACATGTTATGGCTAGAGCGTTTATGGCGTCGGCGGATCCCCAAGGTGACGTTAGTGATAGCCTCTAGTCTCTAGCTTCTAGCCTCTAGCTGCGCTACCTACGATGTCTAGTGGTTTCATAAATGAAATTTAAAATCTTTAGGATTGCGCCCCTAGCTTTTCAAGCCAGTCCCAGCAGGTAATAATATTTTTACTAACTTTAAATATTTTTCAGATAAAATTTCAAATAAATGTAAAGATTTGCCTGTATATCGGAGATCTGGAGCTAAAGTAAATTCTTGTAAAATCCGGACGTCCGGTCTGTCAATCTGTAATATGACTCAATTATTAATTTTGATGGAATTGGAAGAGAATATTAAAAATATATAACTCTAATGTTTGTTATCATCTCTTCGAGTAGACAATTTAACGGATATGATCTTGAATATATAAGGCACATATTAGACGGTGAAAAAACTATTTATTATTACCGTTAAGGTACAATTTGTTAAAGTATAAATTTTATGAAAAGTCTTCTAGGGTAGTAAATTTATGAATGTGAGAGAGTGTAATTGTTTATCAGTAAATATTGGTTTCGTGGTTAGGGGGCAAAGACGATGAGTGAAAGTATGGCATTTATCGGTGGTGTCGCTGTAGCAGGCTTAGCGGCACTTTTGCTATTAAAAGGAGCTGGTGGGAATGCAGCACAGAATTTTTCCATATCTTCCCAGCAACCACAGCAACCTGTAGTTGCTCCACCTGCAATTCCACCTGCGAATCAATATTCTTATGTACCGCAAAATCCTTCATCTTCTCCTGGGAGCCTAGTCAACGAGCAACTACGCTCTGATGTGGATCGCGTGAAGTTGCAAATGGAAAACATGCAACGGGAAAATGATCGACTGAGAAATCGTAACGAGCAGTTGCAAACTCAAATTAGTCAACAATATCAAGCACAGTTACAGGTTCTAAATCCTCAAACTATTCAGCATACTCCACAACAAGTCGCTTCACCTCTTGCTGTTGAAAATCAGTGGTGGTCTTCAGGTATTTTGTGGGGAGCAGTTGGTGGAATGGCTCTTACTGTCGGTGGTGGAGTTGTGGTAGCGGGAGTTTCTGCTTTGTTTTCCCAAAAACCACGTTCTACTCGTGCTGTACAGGTAATTCATCCTTATAATTCTCCTAATCCAACATTAACTCCTGTGAGACGTGCGGAATTTTTGCCACCACGCCCAGAACACAGAAGGGCTGAAGCTACAGAATATGAGGATATATACTAAATATTCTTTATATTGTCTGACATTTTTTCTTGTCTGATTAATCTAGAATCTCATTTTAAGAAACCTCCACCACATAGTTGCGCGGAGGTATTATCTTGTTTGCAGAATTGTCTTTATCCTGGGTTTGATCGGAATTGCGCTCAAAACCCTAAATTAATTTATGGAGATGGATTATTGCCTATAAAGGTTAGGACATTTTTACCATTACAGCATCTACACAATTACAAAACTCTTCAAATTTATAGTATCGGAGCACAAAACCCACGCGCTTCAGTGGTGGGATATAGTGCAAGCACCTTACCCTACGGGATGGCTTCACCGGATGAGGTGCAGTTCAAATCTTTTATAATCAATCTCTCCAATACTCTGAAGCACTAAGTCCTTTTTCCTTCTTGATAACAGAACTCCTTGAGGACGCTTTCCCAAACCCGAACCGAAATTATGAAGGCGTCATCGTATCTCATAATTCACCATAGAGTGATTATTCTTGGTTATCTACGCCCGCTTGATTTAAATATATAACACTGCGTAATTGGGTTAGAAGATTGATGAATTTAAAAAACTTTCACTTGCGCCTAATACTATATGAGAAATGTATAGAAAAATAGTTCTCGTTAACTCGTAATACTAACAGCTGCATGTATGCACAAATACATAATGACAAATTTTTGCGTATAAATCCATTTTCTCTAATTTCGAATTTCAATCATAATTTTATATTTTTTTGAAATTTAAAATTATACGATTTCAAAGACTAAAATTTAGAAATGAAAAAATAGACTAGAGAAAATAGTGTATTTTATATAACTTTGTAGTATAACTGCAACAACTGCAAACATGATAAAAATAGGAGATTTAGTCAAATAAGATAGTTTAATTGACAGCCGTAAATTTATCAGCAAAAAAAGTGTATTTTTTTATATTTTTCCGTTATGATTTATTTAACAGTCAAGCCTTGGATAAATATAATACAGTTTATAAAACAAGAAAAATTACTGAGAAAGTTTTGTGAATAGTGATTAATTGTGTATAATCCACAGGTAATATTACTTAAGTGTGACCTTCAAAAGTTTAAGATTCGGCAAGCAACCTGGTGCATACTTCCACTTATCAGAGTGCTTGAGTTCAATATAATTACTTGAGCAGGCAAAACTGGGGATACTCCTCGGAATAACCCAGGCACAATGACCTTATTATTTTGTTCGCCTTCCAAGAGTTCAGTTAGAAGTAAGACGAAAATTGCGATACTCCAAAAAGCATACCTGCTAAGCATTGCTTTCATGGTGTGGTTCCATTACATCTCGGTGTGGAGAAAGTCAACGCAAATTAAAGTTTTGCTGTCAAAAATTATCATGGATGACAAATGATTCATTTATTTGTCTACATCTGTGCGTTTAACTTGTTTTAATTATTTTCAATTTTGCTCGTGGGTAAAATACTGATTTTGTGGAACATGTCAATATCAAATAATATCTTTTTGCTTCCTATCATTTTGAATTATTTTGAATCTGAAATATACATTTATATTTCAAAGTTTAATTACAAGGTGGCATCCAGCATCAAAAAAAATCAACAATATTATTGTTGAGGATATTGGATATTAGATAATATGCTCTTAGAACAAAAACAAAGATTTTGTAAAGGAGTAATAAAAAACTCTATTTATGTGAAGATAATGTAAAACCTAGAATGAAATATAAGGAATCAACCTTAACTTGCTGATGTCCTAATGGATTGCAAGTTGTAATTTGGTTTTAGCCATGATTTCAGGCTTTCATTTCTTTTGAAAGCTACTAATGTCAAGCTAGTATCGATTTTAGCGATCTGACAAAGTGATTCTGAGTTCAGAGCTTTTTTTACTTAAAGATTGAATTTTGGTGTTGAAATACACATATATTTGAGGAGTTGGGTTGTATTTGCCATGACAATAAAAAAATCACATCTTTACCCTTCTGAAGCATTAGTAAGTATATATCTATCTCGGGAAAGAAATATTCTTAAAGTAAGATTGAAGAGTTTGTAAAAGTGTTTGCGAATCAGCTAAAAATGGATGAGTTTCTGATAGTTTCTCCATAATGTAACTGGAAGCATCCTCACATCTTTAACGTATAAAAAAATACGCTAAAGTACAGTCTTTTGTAAATATAAAACCCTAAAAAATTTGGGAAATATACATACACCATTGATGCCTTCCCATGAAACAGATCAGCTCCTGGTTGAGGCATAACGGCCTCTTTTTAACTTTTTTATTTTTCGGTATTTATACTTACGGTAGTGGAGTAAGTATAGCCCAAAATGGAACGATAAATAATACAGCTACTGCCAGAACCGACAATCAACCTGACGAACAAGTAGAGTCGAATACTGTAACTCTCACAGCTTCTCAAGCAAACTTAAGGATTATTAAAACTGGGGATCGAGCTGCGGCTGAACCTGGGGATACTGTAATCTACCGGCTCGCAATTGAGAATACTGGAAATGCAGCAACAGAGTCTTTAACCATCAGCGATCGCTTACCTGTGGGCTTGCGGTTTATTTCTAAATCTCTTAAAGGAACTATACAAGGGGGAACAGGAGATAGAACAGTTAATTTAACCGCCAATCAGACCTCCAGTCGCACTATTTCTATTGCAACAAATGAAGTGTTGCAGCCAAATGAAATTTTGAATGTATTTTATGCTCTGGAAGTTACTCCAGACGCTATTAGGGGAGATGGTATAAACGTTGCACAGGTCAATAATAGTCCACCTAGCAGTTTTCGCGTCCGCATTAGGGGTGGTATTCTATCAGATTGTGGCACCCTAATTGGTAGGGTATTCGTTGATAAAAACTTTGATGGCGAACAACAACCAAATGAACCGGGAGTACCGAATGCGGTAATTTTTATGGATGATGGCAATCGGATTGTCACTGATGCCAAAGGTTTGTACTCTTTGCCTGGTGTTGTATCTGGTTCTCGAACAGCTGCCCTCGATCTAAGTAGTTTACCCGGCTATGCCCTTGCTCCCAATAAATATTTCATCGAAAGGAACAGCCAATCACGGTTAGTGAAAATAGCACCTAACAGCATGGTGCGGGTTAATTTTGCGGTAACACCGGCTTTTTCGGAGGAAAAGCGATGAAACGTCAAAAACTAGGAGTATTCATTGCCAAAAATGTTAGTATTTTGCGACTTATCCTCATCAGTCGCAATCGCGCAAGTATGTTATCTGCGGTTTTTGCAACTGTTGTACCGGCATTTTTGGGGGTTGAAGCTGCTTATTCAAGCAAAACTTTTGCTCAAGAATCTGATAAAAATCAAAAAGTAAACTTAAATAAAGGAAGTGGTATTGGCGATCGGTCAACTGTATCTGCTTCAAATAAGTTACTTGATTTCCACCCTCAGGAAAGCCAGAACACTCCTTCATTGGAAGAATCTCTCCAAGAAAAGGCAAACCCTGCAAATACAAACCCTGCAAATACAAATCCTGCAAGTACAAATCCTGCAAGTACAAAGTTTGCTCGTAGCACAAGTGAGTTACGCGAACGACTCAAAAAAGGAAAAAAATATTATAAAAATCAAAAACAGTTTCAAATATCTTCCCAACCAGAAACTGCACAAACTGGTACTGACAAAATCGATAATTTAAAACAAATTCGTCAAGAAGTACCAAAAATTGAGATTGCACCCATAGGGGAACCGCGAATACAAGCTGACGGGCGTTCCACAATTAAAATTCGAGGGGAAATTACCGACGCGAACAATCAACCCATCAATGATGATGTGATGGTAACTTTGACTAGTTCTGCGGGGAAATTTATTGGTGCAGACCAAAATAAAGACCAACCAGGATTTCAGGTTATAGCTAGGGGTGGAGAATTTATAGCCACTCTGAAATCTGGGATTAAGGCGCAACAAGTTCGCATTCGGGCTGCTGTTGTGAAAATTAGAAAGCCATCCCCCAATTTACGTCGAGAAACAGGTCTGTTGGGAAACCCATCATTTCCCCAGCAAACTGACTCTACAGCCTGGAATAGATTTCAAGATGAACCAATTCAAGCCTACACGCAGGTAGAATTTACCACTTATTTGCGACCTTCTTTGGTTACAGGAGTTGTTAATCTTCGCCTTGGTGCTAAAGGTACTGACTATTGGGGAAGCCGGAGTGAATTTCTCAGACCGGGAGACAGTGGTACTGAATTTGATGTTGATGCGGCTGTTTTTGCTACTGGTTCCATTGGAGAATGGTTGTTTACAGGAGCTTTTAATAGCGATCGTCCTTTGAATGAAGACTGTGAAGGTCGAAATCGTTTATTTGGCGGGGTTCAATTTTGCGAACAGAAATATCCCGTCTACGGCGATAGTTCTTCCTTTACTTCCACTGCTCCTTCTATAGATAGTTTTTATGCTCGTTTGGAACGTACTCCTTCTATTCCAGGAGCAGAGCCAGATTACTTCATGTGGGGGGATTACAACACCAAAGAGTTTACTCGGTCTTCCCAGTTGTATACAGCGACGTCGCGACAATTACATGGTTTCAAAGCCAACTATAATTTTGGGAATTTGCAATTTACAGGCTTGTATGCAAATAACATTGAGGGTTTCCAAAGGGACACCTTTATTCCCAACGGTACCAGCGGTAACTATTTCCTGTCTCGACGCTTATTAGTTCCTGGTAGTGAAACCGTTTATTTAGAATCTGAAGAAATTAACCGTCCAGGAACAGTAGTTGAACGCAAACAACTATTTCGCGGTCAGGATTATGACATAGATTATGACCGGGGTACCTTACTGTTTCGGCGTCCAATTTTGGCAACGGAACTCAATCCTGGTTTTGGCACCACTTTAGTTAGAAAAGTAGTAGTTACCTACCAAAATGATGGTGGTGATGATTCTGACTTATTTGGCGGACGCTTGCAATATAACTTCTCCCAGGAAGCCGAAAAAAAATCCTTCGTTGCGGGGAGTTATTTGTTAGAAGACCAAGGCGATCGAGATTTTGAGCTATTTGGTGCAGACTTCCAAGTATCTTTGGGAGATAAAGGTAAAATCATTGGTGAGTATGCTCGTTCTAACAGTGATTTACTCAACGGTGGAGATGTTAGCGGTAATGCTTATCGCATAGAAGCTTTTGGTAAAATTAGTCGCAATTTTGAAGGTACAGCTTATTACCGAGCAGTAGAACCAAATTTTGTTAATAATGCCACGTTTAGCTTTTTCCCCGGACAAACTCGTTATGGGGCATCTTTGCTGAGCAAAATTACTAACACAACCAGCTTGCGGACATCCTACGATATTGAAGAAAACTATGGTGTCGCAGCCAGTAATTTAATTAATTTCTTCGATCTATTTGACCCACAACCACAAGCACGTCCGGGTGAAAGAGTCAATAATGAATTGAGAACTTTCCGGGCGGGAATACTGCAAAAGTTTGGCAATGCAGATTTAAACCTGGAATATGTTAATCGCTCGAGAGAAGATAGAGTTAGCGATCGCTTTGATGGAGATGCAAACCAATTAGTCTCCGGTCTCAAGTTACCCTTAACCCAATCTTTAACTTTTCAGGCGCAAAATGAATTAAATTTGGGCGATAGCGATCCCCTTTATCCAAACCGTACCACCTTGGCAATGGACTGGAAAGCCTATCCGGGTGTGACGTTTCGACTAGCACATCAATTCTACGACCGTAGCGAGCTGCTCAAAGGTAATTCTATTACAACTTTTGACACGCTTTTAGATCATAAATTTTCGGAAAATACAGCCCTGACAGGTCGTTATTCCGTACTTTCAGGCTTTAATGGTTTGCAAGGTCAAGGAGCCGTCGGCTTAGGTCATGGTTGGGCTGTAGCACCAGGATTACGCATGAATGTCGGTTATGAATACGTATTCAAAAACGTGTTTAACGCTACAGGTTCAGGTAATACATTTCCCCAGTATTACGCAGTTGGACAAACTGCATCCTCTTTAGGGCTATTTTCTGGTTCAGTTTATAGCGTGGGTCTGGAATACACGGATAATCCTGACTTAAAAGCTAGTGCCAGGATGGAATATCGCGACGGTGCCGAAGGTAATAATACAGTAATTTCTGCAGCGGCTGCCGGTAAAATATCCCCAGCCCTCACAGCACTTGTTCGTTATCAGCAAGCAGGTGAGGCAAATGTGTTCTTACCTTCAAATGTAAGCGATATTGGGGCCAGTGGAACAAGATTCCAAGAGTTAGGAGACACCGCTAATCTAAAAGTTGGTTTGGCATATCGCGACCCTAACAACGATAAATTCAATGCTTTGCTCAAATATGAGTGGCGACAAAACTTTGACTCGACAATAGAAAACCAAATTACTGGTTCTACGGCTACAGGTCATACCTTGTCTGCGGAAGGTATCTACGCCCCAAATTGGCGCTGGGAATTATATGGTAAATATGCATTCCGTAATGGTGTCACTTATTTTGACGGCGATAGATTTAACGGTAATGTTAACTTGGCGCAAATGCGAGCAACTTACCGTACTGGCTATCGTACAGATTTAGCTCTAGAAGGACGCTGGATTGGTCAAAATTCCAACAATAATCCAAATTTTGATGAATTTGGTTGGGCATTGGAAGGTGGATATTATTTATCGCCCGATTTACGACTTGGTGTAGGATACAGCTTTGGTAGTGTCGACGATCGGGATTTTTCTGGTTATCGTTCTCGGGGTGGTGTGTATCTGAATGTCAGTTTGAAGCTGAACGAACTGTTAAATGGTTTTGGACTACAAAAGCCCGTACCCAAACAGCAACAGGAGTCTGAAAGTGAATCGTTGGTACGAAAAAAACCTAACTCGGAGGAAAAAACTTCCCAAGAACGTTTAATACGCACTTTAAAACAAAAACAAGCGTTAAATGTTAAACAACCACCCCAATCTAGTTCTAATCCTGTTAATTATTTGCTAACTGTTGACAATCAATCTAACAAAGACAATAAACCGAGAAAATATGTTGAACAACATGTTGAACAACAGTCAAACAATAATTTTCAGACTTCTCAAGATTCTCAAATTAACCAGATAAATAACCTTAAACAGCAACAAGACAAACCAAGTGTGGTGCGAAAGGAGTGATTTAATGCCCAGTTTCAAAGTTCATCTTAAACGAATGGTGAGTGGGAACTGGCGATTGGGGAGAGGTAAACTCCCCACCCCCAATTTTCATTCGTTTATCCGAATACCAAAAGCTAAATTTTTACCTGCTCCGTTATATCTGTTACCTGTTTCTTTTTACCTGTTTCCCTCAGGGTTAGCGCTTGCTCAAAAGCAAAATTTACCAGGAAAAAACTCAGGGGTTACTTTACCTGCACCTTTGCAGGTAGTAGTAAATAGCGAGGGAGATGGTGACGTTCAACCTGATGAAAAGCTAACACTACGGGAAGCTATTGAACTGGTAAATGGCACATTAACCATCGAGCAACTCAGCGATCGCGAACGAGCGCAAGTTAAAGCTGTGGGTGATAGGAGCACTTCCCGAATTGAATTTAATTTGCCTAACGCGACTACGATTGAACTGCACAAACAGTTACCAGATTTAGCTGTACCAGGATTAATCGTCGATGGTACTACCCAACCGGGATACGAGCCCGATAAATCTGCAACGGCTGAAATTGCAATTCCAATTCCAGTGGTGACAGTTACCCCAGGTGCTGGTAAAGAAATATTTCGGGGTTTAACTGTTGTTGCAGATCGAATTACTATTCGCGGTTTAAATTTGTACGGGTTTAATGCCAGCCCAATTAAGCAACAATTGGGTAACTTATTAGTTTACGATGGTGTTCCCAAACCAGTAACTTTGACTACTCCACCAGGAGATATTGTCATTGCCCATCGCTTACCTCCGCCCGATACCAGCCAACAACAACCCCCCAATGATAACTTTCCCTTTTATGACAAAGACGTAGCGCCGAAGGGGGTTGTCATTGAAGATAATTGGTTGGGTTTGACCCGAGATGAAAAACTTCCGGAACAAACGTCAGCTTTTGGAATATACGCTTTCAATTCTCAAGGTGCAACAATTCGTCGCAACCGAATTTCCTTTCATGAAGGTAGTGCAATTATTACTTCAGTCAGGGCGGAGAATACCGCAGTAACTGAAAATATTATCATAGGTAACGGAATTGCTGGAATGCCCGACGCCATTAGGCTTGAAGGCATAGTTAATAATTCCCAAATTACCGGAAATTTAATTTGTGCGAATGATGGCGCTGGAGTATATTTATTTAAACCAAAAGGTAATGTACTGCTGCAAAATAACAAAATTACTTACAATGGCAGACGTTTGCGTAGAGCGGCTGTCTATTTGATGGGTAGCGACCACCGGGTTACTGGTAATGAAATTGACAATCAAACAGGTCCTGGGGTTGTAGTTTCTGCTTTCCCTAAAACAAAACGTAATTTAATTCAAAAAAATAAATTTACTGCCTTAGAAGGTTTGAGTATCGATCTAAATACTCAACGAAATTTAGGAGTGTCTGATTTTCAAAGGGGAGATGGTCCTAACCCCAAGCGAAATTCTTCTAACCGACGTCGAGATACGGGAAATGCAGCAATTAATGCTCCCAAATTTACTTCTCGGACATTTGCTCCTAATGGTACTACAGTCACTGTGGAAGGAAAAGCTGATCGGGGCAGTGAAGTAACAATTTATCGCCTTAGTGATTATCAAACAGGAAAGCAAGCAATTTATACTCCTGGATATGGAGCACTATCAGAAATCCTAACCCAGGTACCAGTTAATGAAGATGGTAAATTCACAGTTCAGTTAAATAATTTAAAAACTGGGGATTTAGTCAGTGCGATCGCAAGCGATCCCAAATACGGTACCTCAGAACCAGCAGCTGCCGCATTAATTGGGACACCTCAAACTAAACCCAATATTGGTCCTAGTCCGAAGAAACAAACCCCCATACCGATACCCCAATGTATTTCTCGACCGCTTCCACCGGCACCACCACCACCTCCTCCACCGCCACCGCCACCACCACCACTTAAAATCAAAGTTCCACGTAACGTTCACTTCGCCTTAGATAAATCTTTTATTAGTGAAACTAGTGGGGAAGTTCTTGATCGCGTAGCAGAAGTATTACAGAAATATCCATTCATTGTGGTGGAACTGCAAGGTCATACTGACCCCCGTGCTAGTAACGCTTACAATTTAGCTTTGGGTAAAAGGCGATCGTTATCCGTAAGAAATTATTTACTCCGCAAAGGTATTGCTCCGGAAAGAATGACGATCCGTACTTTTGGTGAATCTCAACGTAAAGTTCCAGATGGTACAGGTGTTGTAGATTATGCTCGCGATCGCCGCGTTGAAATTATCTTCAAGGATATTAGAGGGGTCGATCTAATTATTGAAGAACAAGAAGATGATTTGCAAATCGAAAGAAGACGTAAAAGAGAAGGAAGATAAAGGTTTTGCTAATTGGTAATCGGTAATTGGTAATTGGTTCCTAATTTGTTTCCAGTTTGCAATTCCAGGCAGTCCTTAGTAACCCATAATTCCCAGCCCAACTGGTCATTTTTTATTGTTTAGCAAGCTAAAAATGAAAGCTTTATTTAAACATTTACTGGCAAAACCAAATAATCGCGGACAAGATCGCGAGCCTTGTAGTTCGAAGAATAACTCGCCAATAAGATACGATAAAATTTCAACCAAAGTATCTGTTAATCAGAAGTATTCATTCCCAATTTTATTTTCCCCTTCTCAGACTCAGCCCATGCTCAGGGGAATGATGAAACCTTTGGGAAGCAGTTTCCTAACTTTGGTTTTTACCGTACCACAACTGATATTTGGGGGAAACCTGTTACAAGATAATCGAGTTTTGGCACAAACCCCAACTACAAGTTGTCCTGCGGGAACAACTCCAACCGTCGTTAATTGGACTCCTACGGATAATCGAGCGGGAATTGAAAGTCAAAGCCCAAATACAGGTGGAGTTATAACAACTTTTCAATTTACTGAAAGTATCCCCGGACAAGTAATTGACAATGAGGAAACTAGAATTACTTCCGGGGTTTATGGAGGACAACCCGGTCCCAATTTAGAATTCAATATAGGTTTGCAGGATCCAACTGGAGCAGAAGATAGAGCAGCACCACCAGGTAGTAGCGCGACTTTGACCATAAATTTTTCTCAACCAATTCAGCTCGATCCTTTGCTTTTAGTGGATATCGACCGTGACGGAGAGCGCGATCTTGGCTTTACTTTTCAAGACCAGGTAACGGTTAGAGCATTCAACGCTAATACACCCGTGGGCGTAAATCTTACAGCGCTTGGACCAAACGTTGCTGTAGATAATAATGTCGCTAGAGGTGTTAACGAAAATGCTACTCGTGATAGTAGTGATGGTAATGTAGAAGCCACAATTACTGCTCCGGTAACCCAAATTCAAATTCAATATACAGCAGGAACGGAATTCGGGGTACCCCAACAGGATGAGACTATTGGTTTAACCAGATTCAATCTTTGTATTGGACCTGGTTCTATAGGCGACACAGTTTTTAATGACCGTAACGGTGATGGGGTTCAAAATCAGGGCGAACCTGGAATTCCTAACGCAACTGTAACTCTTACCTTACCTGGACAAGACAATCAGTTAGGCACCGCTGATGACATTAACAGGACAACTACCACCAATGACAATGGGTTTTATCGCTTTGAGCTTTTACCTCCTGGTCCTTATCGAGTAACCCTTACTCCTCCTGATAATTTTCCTGAAATTACTACTGGTAGTTCGCAAAGAACAGTTAATCTTCTCATCGGACAAAATGTAGATGATGTTGATTTTGGTCTGCGTGGCGGAAATGTTGGCGAAGGAGCTCCAACTAATCTGCGGTTGGTGAAACGAATTACCGGTGCATTTGGAAGCAACGGTCAACCTATTGGTTCATTTAATACTTTTGTAGACGGTACTGGCAATGATGATAATGTATTAAATCGAGCGTTGGGGAATAGACTTTTTGGCGTACTGGAACTGCCAACAAAAAGTGGCGATGAGGTGGAATATACAATTTACTTCTTAGCTGAAGGTGGTGCACCGCAGCAAAACGTCCGTATATGTGACTTGATTCCTCAGGGAACATCCTTTAGTCTAAATACTTTTGGTGTTGGTAGGGGAATTAGTTTACAACAGGGGAATGCATCAGCAAGGAGTTTGACAAATACTGAAGATACAGACGGAGGAACATTTTATTCTCCCCTCAGACCTTTGGCAGATCGAACCGGTGGAGACGCCTGTCAAAATCCTAATAATCCCGATGGTGCAGTAGTTGTCAATATTAACGAAATTCTTCCTGATAACTTTGGTTTGATTCGTTTCCGAGTAAAAATTGATTAGCCATTTATTGGTAAAATTACTTTTCAAAAAACAATTTACGCCATATTTTCTTTGATGATTCACAGGGGTTTACGACAAGTAAGCCCCTGTATTATATTTTGCTTATTTGATATCAAGTCCGCTTAATTTTAATTAGTAATACCAACTAAATAAATCATTGCAACAGATTATTTTTCTAAATTGGTATTACTATATAACCCTATTGAAAAGACGGCGGTTATTACCTAATAACCCTTTTACTGTGCGCAATACCTAGAGCAGAAAGGCGACGGCAAAGCCTCTTGCTGCGCTAACGTAGTCAGACGCGTGCATTCGTCTTTAGACGCGTCCAAACCGGTACACGTGCTTGCTTCTACGCGCCCCGCTGTTCGCTGTAAGCGCGTCCAAGATGCACCTGCGGTGAACGCTAACAATTACTTATTACTTATTACTTATTACTTATTACTTATTACTTATTACTTATTACTTATTACTTATTACTTATTACTCATCACTTCGCCCCCACAGATGTGATAACTGTTTAGCCGGACGTAATACGACTGGGGTTTTGAAGCGTTGCAAAATCAAAATGATTGATAAAAATTGAGATTTGAAATTTATATTTTTTATCGAAATTGGCAGTCATTTTTCTCTGTGACATTGTATTCTGGCTTGAACCATTTGATTAAAGTTGTCTCAATTTGATTCAAACTATCAGCAGAAGCTACTGGGAAGTAGGTTATTATTGCATTCCTCGTCACTTTTAATAATTCTTGTTTAGCATTGCTATTCCATTTCTGTTTTATATTTTCGGTTTTTCCTATGTATAGAACTTCTTCTTTATCGTTAAGAACAAAATAGATCGCAGCGATCTCAGGTAATTTTTCTAGATTGTCTAATCTTATAGAAGGTAATAATTTTGGTTTGACTGCTTTGGGAACGATCATCTTATCTTTTTTAGGTTTGGTGAAAGAATAATGACACAGCTCATTTAGGAAGTCAGTCAACCTATACAATAAGACACATTTTGAAAAATTATTACGATGCTTATAAATTCACAAGCTGTTGTCAGATCGAACTCTCGCCAAACCAAATATTGAAAGAAGGATTAACTCAGCTACAATTGCAATTTACAAGAGCTTTACTTAGCTTTTAATAAAACATAAAATTTAATTACCTTCAAACCATTGGAGAATATTGTCAGCTAGTGATTTTTCTGGCTTAGGTTTAATATTTTTATTTTCTGTTAATTTCCCAGTATCAGAAGATTCTTTGTCAGCTTTAGACTCTTTTGCTCGAGCAGTTTCAGTTGTTTCACTCCCATTAGTTTTATCATCAACTGAATTTTTGTTCGCTTGCTGAAACAAAGGATCTATTTTTTTTCTCCAATACTCAATATCGGGTAATTTTTCTGGGTTATTTTTATATTCGAGTACTTTATCCCACTTACCTTCTAAAACTGCGCGATCAATATCTTCAAATAAAGATTCCGCCTTAGCCCAATCTTTTTGCCATTGGGAAATCATATCAGTTGTTTCTTTAACCTGGTTTTTTTTAGATTCAAGGGAACGTAGTATGCTTACTGCTCCTTTAATATCCCCATTTTCATATTTTTCTCTAGCTTCTTTAACAGCTTTATCTCCTCGATTCCCCTCTTGAGTCGCAGAATCTGTTTTTTCCTGTTTTTTATTTTTAAATAAATCCCAGAAAGAAGCTTTTGGAGATTCTGTTACTTCATCGGAAGTAGTTGGTGTTTCCTGAGAAGATTTTCTTTGGGTTTGAGGTACGGGAATATCTGCAACTAAACTGCGATCATCAACAGTCGTGATAGTAATATGTTTATCTCGCAGACAGGACTTCCATTCATCATTATTTTTAATTGCATCTGAATGCGCCCAAACCAATTTTCCGGAATTAAGTTTTAACTGTACCCAACCACGGGTAGTACGTTTACCTATAGCTTCTAATTTAGTATCTTTACTAAGAGTTTTGACAATAGTTCTTGGATTTACAGAACTTGGTTCCGTACGGATGTTGCTATCACCCGCAACTACAGCAACACAATATCCAGGTAAAGTGTTGCTAGCAAAGGAGAAATTATTTGTTAGACCTTGGAATGCTTCAACTGCTAAAGGAGTAACAACTGCTGCACCACCAGTTAACATTGCTAAAAAAAGAACTTGTAAGAAATCGAACCCCCCAGAATCACGACGATTCGATCTCCTTCGTACTTCTATTGGTTTTTCTGCGGGAATATCCGGGTTTGCGGGTGCAAATGCAATTGTTTTTTGTTGTGTATTTACACGCATTGACCCAACACCCAAATTTCTAGAATGACGAGCGTATCCTCGATTTGAGATTTCAGGAGTAAAGGAATGCAATACCTTTAAGGCTTGAGTTGCATTTTGATAGCGGTCTTTAAAATGATAAGATATCATATTGTTCAAAAATGCCGCTAGCTGATCGTCAACTGCAACTAAGTTTTGCCATAGTATTTCGCCCGTATCCAAGTCTTCTTGTAGGTCGATTGGTGCTACACCCGTAAGTGCTTGAATTGCAATGATCCCCAAAGCATACAGATCGCTGTTGGGACGGGGTTTACCCTGTCCTTGCTCCGTGGGCATATAACCAGGGGTACCAATTGCTACTGTTGCTGTATGTTGAGGAATACCAATTCCATGGGGGTGAGAACCGCGCAACTGTTTGACAGCCCCAAAATCTACCAGAACTAATTTATTATCTGAAGCGCGACGAATAATATTATCCGGTTTGATATCGCGGTGAATTACTCCTTGATCGTGGACAAACTCCAGAATACTTAAAACTTCTTCTAAAAGTTCTACAACTTCGCTTTCACTCCATTTTTGGTTTGTAACCAGTTCATCACTCAGAGTATGTCCTTCAATAAACTCTTGTACTAAGAAAAATTCCTGATTGTGGTCGAAGTATGCTAGCAAACGGGGTATTTGGTCGTGGTTACCTAGTTGTTCTAAAGTTTCTGCTTCACTTTGAAATAAACGTTTGGCTGTTTCAAAAATTTTTGGGTCTTCACTGGTGGGCTTAAGATGTTTGACTACACAAATAGGACGTCCTGGTCTTTTTGTATCTTCGGCAATATAAGTTTTACCGAATCCTCCAGTTGCCAAAACTCTAATTATTTGATATCGATGGTCTAATAGTGTATTTATCATAATCCCTCCCCAGTGTTAACACCCGATTTTAAAGGTGATAATAAATATCTCCACTCTCTGGCGAACAAAATCCGCTATCTTGAAAAAAAAGATTTGTGAGAAGAACTTTAATTTTCTCATTCCACTTTGTTAAATTTTTTATAACCTATTTTTTATACCGATTTATACATATGCCGCCAACCATATCAGATTCTGTTACGTGGCAACAGGCTGAAATTTTGATGCAACCTGCATTTATTCGTTTGGTTGATAATATCCGCAAAGAACTAGAAATTTCTTCTTGGAAGGGAAATTACCAAGATGTAACTATTTGGAATCCTGATACCACAGATGAAGTAAAGACACTTGTAACTCAGCTACTTAAAGAGTTAGAAAGTGCTACACCTGAACAAGCTTTAAAAATTAGACAAAATCTTGCCGAGTTACCAACCCCACAACCAGGATATCATCTGTGTTTGCAGCGTCAAGGGAAAGAGATAAATATTGATATGTGGGAATTGTGTTATCGAATATGTTTTTTAGATTATTCTTCCACAGAAAATTCAGATGTTGCGATCGATACTACTTTAATTGATGAGACAGGAGATGTAGATTGGCATAATCTGGATGAAAAAACTAAGGAAATAGTTAAGCAGGTGTTTGCTGGATTACCGGATTAGGAAATTGGGGAATGAGTCATGAGTAATGTTAGCAGCTAGCGGTAGCGTACCGTAAGGTATTGCGGGGCGCGACAGCGCACAGTAATGAGTAATAAGTAATAAGTAACAGCAAGTAATGAGGTAGAGATGTACCAAAAATTAGAGGCTACGACTACGTCACTTGTATCAAAAAAATTGTAGAGATACCGCAAGTAATATCTCTACAAACTTATGAAATTAGAACTTTGCTACAGTATCGTGGCAAAGTGTTATTTTTAATTGACTAAGCGCGAATAGTGAGATTCATCTTGACAACTAAGTCATCAAAGGACTGATCGCCACCACCTCTAAGGTCTTCAAAGCCAAAGGTATTGTCACCAAGTAAACGAATGTGGTCAGCACCATCGCTGTTAGCTCCCAAAAAGGCACAGTACATATTATCGGTGTTACCATCTGCAAGGAGATAAGGAGCATACAAAGCATCACCATCAAGGGTAATAGTTGCACCAGTATCCTCTTCACCGAATTGACCGATACTTTGTCTCAAAGCAGCTTGAGCATAACCTTCATCCCCAGGATTGAAAGTTTGACCAGTAACAAAGTCAATAACTGTGCCAGTTTCATCAGCAATGCGATATAAACCAGCAATATTATTGTAAGTAGAAACACCAAATACTTCCATTGTTGCAATCACTTGTTGAGTGGAAGTAACTGCAGAATTAGCTTCRGTGATATCAATTAACTCGCGATTTTGACCACCTTGTAAAGCAGAACCAAGGGGAGTATCTTCAGTGGTAGTTTCTACAGTCAAACCAATGTCATTGAAATCTTGGTCACCACCACCAGTGGTATCTTCCCAGTTCAAGGTGAATTGACCGCYAGCAATTTGAGCAGCATTCAAATTTTGGAACTGACCACCATTAGCGGATGCATTACCAAATATAACATTGGCTCCACCACCAGCGAGGACAGCGTCAACAGTACTGTTTTGTACTAAGAAGAAACCAAGATTATCGTTGCTACTAAAACTATCAATGATACGAGTTGGGTTTTGACCAAATAGTTGAGACCTTTGACTCAAAGCAGAGAAGATAACTTTACCCGATGATARAGCAGCTTCGATGTAACCAGCTTGACCGGGAGCAATACCGTCGATGGTCCCAGCAGCATCGTCAACTTTGAAGATACCGATTTCATTACGCCAATCAGCGTTATTGACATCCAAGTTGAATTTAAGTTTGACTTGGTCTTGTAGATTAACTGTGGCGGTTTCTTCGTTACCACTAGCATCGCGAACGGTGTAGGAGAAACTATCTTGGAATGCATCGCCAGCAAGTGAGAAAACACCCTTGCTAATGCTACTTTGCTCAATGACAACGTTATTGGTTGTACCAGCGCCGGGAGTGTAAACTAAGCGGTCATCACTTGAGTCGTTAGGAGTACCGTTATCATCAATTGAAACACTACCATTTCTTGGCTGTCTGACACTGACAATGGATAAAGTTTCTCCTTCAGGGTCAAAGTCGTTAGCAAGAACATTAATCCTGATGTTACCATTGCCACCTCTAGGAACTCTGACATTATCATTTTGAGGACGCACAGCATTGATAACAAGTTGATTCTCAGACTGACTGGAATTACCTACAGGGTCAGTAGCTGTGGCAATAATACTGTAACTACCGTTTGGTAAGGGGTTAGCGATCGCACCATCGGCAAGAATCCACGAACCATCACCATTATTAATTCCATCGTAGTTAATACCGTCGATGGTAATGGAGATTTTGGCTTGTGGGTCGTCAATCGTACCAGTAATTTGTGGAGTGTTATCCCTGGTTCTAAGGGGATTGATGGTGATACCGGGTGCAGCAGTATCAATGGTTAATTGCTGATTTGCTCTGGGACTAGGGTTCCCAAGAGGACTAATAGCAATTGCTGCAATACCAATCCGGTTACCATCTGTGAGTATAGGAGTAGAACCAGTTTTTGGTGCTAGAGTTTCGAGGTTAATTCTCCATCGACCTTGGTTATCAGCAGTGGTTTCATAGGTTGCTTCTGGAGTGTCATCACCGTTGCTGTCAATTTCGATTGTGAGGTTAACACCGGGTTGTGCGGTACCAGTAATTTCAGGGGTAGTGTCGTTTGTGATATTGGGGGGATTAATTACCGGTGTATCAGGTGTATCAGGTGCAGACTGTTCAATGGTCAACTGTTGAGTTGCAGGGTCGCTGCTGTTACCAGCATCAACTGTTGTCACACTGATTTGAGGTTTGTCTCCACTGCTTAATACAGGGGTATTACCATCTATCGGTGTTGCAGTTTCTAAATCAACACTCCAGTTACCTTCATCATCAGCAATGGTTTCATAAGTAGCTTCTGGGGTACCATCATCATCTACATCAACTTCCAGATTTAGTTTGATATTTGGTTGTGCGGTACCAGTTATTTCTGGTGTGGTGTCACTGGTAATCGCAGGTGAGGTGATAACAGGTGGAGTTAGAGCAGCAGTATCGATTTCCAGAGATTTGCTCACTTCTGGGCTGGTATTACCCGCTTCATCAGTTGCAGTTGCAGTAATCTTGGGTACGTCACCGTCATTAAGTGTGGGAGTTGTACCATCTACTGGTGTTGCWGTTTCTAGATCCACACTCCAGTTACCTTCTGGATCTGCAACGGTTTCATAAGTTGCTTCTGGAGTACCGTCATCCGAAACATCAACTTTGACACTAACCTTAGCTCCCGGTTCCGTGGTACCAGTTATTTCTGGTGTGATGTCGTTAGTTGTTTCATCAGTTGTGATTGCTACTTCTGGAGTAGAACTATCAATGGTTACTGGTAAAACAGGAGATAGAGGTGATTCAGTACCAGTTGTTGGGTCGGTAAAGCTGACAGCAATATCATGGGTACCTTCTGGTAATGGGTCATCAGGATTGACGCTGTAACTACCATCTGGGTCTACCGTTGCTGTTCCAACTGGGTCTCCATTTGCGTAGAGAGTAACCGTATCTCCAGGATTACCACTTCCTGCAGGAGCAGTAAATGTTGGTGTGTCTTCCGAGGTGATATTGTCTGTGTCAGATGCTCCACTGTCGTCAGTACCTTCTAGGTCTGGAGCGATCGGTGTATCTGGAGTAGTGTCTTTATTAACAGTTGCAGTTACAGGTGCAGATTCATTTCCTGCCGGGTCTGTAGACATTGCTTCTACAGTGATCGGACCATCATCCAGAGGAGTTAGATCGACTTCATTACCAGTTAATGTCCAATCACCATTGGGATCTGTGGTCACAGTAGCAGTAACTTCATTACCTGCTGGGTCAGTAAATTTGACAGCAACAACGCTATCAGCCTCACCAGTACCTTCTACCACCACATCACCAACTTCACCCGAATCGATAATGTCATCACCTTCAATTGGAGTGGTAATTATTGGGTCAACAGCAGAACTATCAATGGTTACTGGTARAACAGGAGATAGAGGTGATTCAGTACCAGTTGYTGRGTCAGTGAAGGTTACACCAATATCATGGGTACCTTCTGGTAATGGGTCATCAGGATTGACGCTGTAACTACCATCTTTGTCTACCGTTGCTGTTCCAACTGGGTCTCCATTTGCGTAGAGAGTAACCGTATCTCCAGGATTACCACTTCCTGCAGGAGCAGTAAATGTTGGTGTGTCTTCCGAGGTGATATTGTCTGTGTCAGATGCTCCACTGTCGTCAGTAGCTTCCAAGTCTGGAGCGATCGGTGGATCTAGGTTGGGTAATGAACGAAAATCGACGTCACTAGTGTTACCGTCCGCTTCCGCCAAGTCTGTTGCAGGATCATTCACATCACCATCGGGGTCAGTGTAAGACGCATTAATTCCATCACCAATACCATCCCCATTACTGTCAGCACCAGGAGTTAAACCAGATTCTGTAGCGTCATCTGTGGTGTCATCATCAGAGTCGGTATCCCGGAAATCGGGGGTACCATCGGGGGTAGCTTCGCTATCAATGGGAACGAATAAACCGCTGTCGTTGACCCCATTGTTGGTAGCGTTATTGGTAATATCAGGGGCAGTATAGCTACTAGTAGCTTGGGCTTCCACCGCATCAGGAATACCATCGTCGTCGGAATCGAGATCGATGAAATCGGCAACGCCATCCTTGGTAGCTTCGCTATCAACTGGGGTTACTCCTGCACCGCCGTTTGCATCATCAGATACCCCATCAGTGTAAGTTTCACCACTGTCATTGTGCATACCATCGCCATCACTATCGACAGCGCTCGCATCCTGACCACTTTCTATCAAATCTGAGATTCCATCATTATCGCTATCAAGATCTAAGTAGTCAGCGACACCATCACCGTCAGTATCCGTGCTTGCGGGGGTACTTGCAGTATTTACAGCCCAGCCGATGATGGCTGCGGCAAAAGCATCTTCGTTATCTGAAGATAAGAAAGATGAACCTGAGGAAACATTACGGAATATCCCTTCATCTCCTGTGAAGATGATGTAACCGTCACCAAACTCTCGGAGCACAACAGTCGGTAAATTTGCACCTGCACTATCTCGTGCTAAGACAATATCACTGGGTAGAAGATCTGCTTCAGCAAAGCCACTATAAGCGCCAGTTGCAACAATCGTCTTACCGCGAAGATCGACGCCTAAACCGCTATTACCATTTACCAACGGGTGATCCACATTCTGAATGATCCAGTTCGTAGAAACATTCCGGTTAGAACCTGCAGGCAATACAAAATGCTCTGAAACAGGATCGTAACTATTATTATCATTGGTTGATAGGAAAACACCACCATTATTTAACCAATTTTCAATCGCGGTGAATTCTGCTGCAGAGTAGGAACCATCAGAGTTATATCCACCAAAAAGAAGATTTCCTTGGTCGAGATAGGTCGCATCAATCGTATCGGTTTGGCTCTTAATCGTGACCGCAGCTTCGGTGACTGTTCCGCCAGTTCCAAAGTTGGAGGGATTATTGACTTTTGAATTAAGGTTTCCAAAGCTTGCACCACCGATAGTGTAACTTCCTGTTTTTCCAGGAAGGATATCTACAACCTTTCCTGTATTGCCTCCAGGGACAAACCCTTCTTGCGTATCCAATATACCGTCGTTATCGTCGTCTAGGTCGGAGTCATCATCAACACCATCACCATCTGTATCAGCTAGAATTCCAGAGTAGAGCCTGAGAGTTTCTTGGGAAAAAGGAGAAGGTGAGATTTCCTGAATTTCACTTTTGAGGGTAGATGTAGGAATAATTGCATCCAGTTCCCATTTCCCTCCTAAGTTTGAGTTACCAACTTTAGTCGTAGAAGCGTACACACTGGCTCTAGTGAAGAGATTGAGCTTAGTAATAAACTCTTCACCTGCGTCTCCTGCAGCAACATTACAACCGTAAAGGAGGAGTTGGGATTGTGAGGAGCTATTTTGGAACCAACTTTTCAAATACTCAGTATAACGGTTGAGACTGGAAAGGCTAAGTTCAGTATTCCCGAGAGACAAACAACCGGGTGAACCATGGGAAATAATGTGAATGCTGGCAATATTGGAACGATTAGCCAGCACAGTCGTAATTTGTTCGACACCATCTTTTGTTGGATCGAGAATAATTGCTTCAATTCCGGATTTCAAACCAGCAATCAAACCTTGATAATCGCTGACATTGCTATCAAAAAAAGCTATTTCTTGAAACTTAGTAACTTGATATGCGTCAATAGTCATAATTGGTATAATCCTTATATTTGAGTCTATTCAGTGAGTAGTATTGAAATTGTGTAATTGAGATAGTCCAGAAAA
Source organism: Mastigocoleus testarum BC008 (assembly GCF_001456025.1). GTDB lineage: Bacteria > Cyanobacteriota > Cyanobacteriia > Cyanobacteriales > Nostocaceae > Mastigocoleus > Mastigocoleus testarum. Next base: position 4,638 of record NZ_LMTZ01000045.1, on the reverse strand, counting down.
CTGAAATGGTAATAAGGCTATAGCACTACACGCGAGTCAAATAAAAAACTCAAAATACTGTATATACGGCATTAATGTAGCCGGGTATAAAGACAGCAAAATGCATTAGCGCCTAGCGGCTAGCGTTAGCGTAACGTAGTTATTGCGTACCGGATCCGTAGGTAGCGCAGCTATAGGTTATGACGCTGTAGACACTTCAGTGTCTGTGCTTACGCCCCGCCTTGCTAACACTTTATGAACGCGTCACACTGCGTGAATGCGTGTCCCTAGGACATAAGTTTACAAGTTAAATATTTCAGCATTCATCAATTTCTTAACTTTTTAACTTTGCTAATCACGTAGTGCTATATTCCCTCTCTTTTAGAGCTATTTATGGATTTACTGTTGTTATTGAGCTACCTATATTTGATGATTATTTTCTAGATAAATTTTTGTTGAAGATACTCAAAAATTAAATTTGCCTATTTAAAGTTAGCCGTAAAAGAATATTGCGATAATTCTCACTTAATTCTTGCCCTTGCTCAATCTATTGCTGCATCAATTTTAGCCATAAGGTATTTTCCATTTACCCTATGAAAGGAATGGGTACGAAATTGCCTCATGAGTCTTGCTTTTATGGAAACACCAATTTTTTGAATTTTCGTAAAACTTATCGACAGCTAATCTCACCATATTTAATATTTTATTTTGAATAACAACAGTCACACAGAGTCAATATTAATCTAACCTTAATAATAGTGTTATAAGTGACTTATAACATCAGTATTTTTACCTGTACAAAACAATGTAATATAAAAAGTATAAAAGCTTTACTATGTGTTAATGACAATACACGTGTTTTAACTGATAAGGTAATTAAACAAAGAATATAGAATCTCTCTACCATTATTTGAATAAGCAGACTTTGGCACAATATTGCAGCAAAGCCCTATTTGGATTGATATTAGCCAATAGTGAGATTCATCTTGACAACTAGGTCATCAAAGGAGCGATCGCCACCACCTCTAAGGTCTTCAAAACCAAAGGTATTGTCACCAAGTAAACGAATGTGGTCAGCACCATCGCTGTTAGCATCTAAAAAGGTGAAGTAAATATCATCGGTGTTACCATTAGCAAGAAGATAAGGAGCATAAAGAGCATCACCATCAAGGGTAATAGTTGCACCATTATCGTCTTCGCTAAATTGACCCATACTTTGTCTCATCGCAGCTTCGGCGTAACCTTGGTCACCAGGATTGAAAGTTTGACCGGTAAGAGAATCAATAATTTTTCCACTTTCATCAGCAATGCGGTACAAACCAGTAACGTTATCGAAAGCAGAATCGCCAAATACTTCCATTGTCGCAATCACTTTTTGAGTAGAAGTAACAGCAGAATTAGTTTCTGTAACGTCAATTAACTCGCGATTTTGTCCACCTTGTAAAGCAGAACCAAGAGGACCATCTTCGGTAGTAGTTTCTACAGTCAAACCCAAATCATTGAAATCTTGGTCACCACCACCAGTGGTATCTTCCCAATTCAAGGTGAATTGACCGCTAGCAATTTGAGCAGCATTTAAGTTCTGGAATTGGTCACCATTAGCAGTTGCACTACCAAATATAACAGTGGCGTTACCCCCCGCAAGGACAGCATCAACAGTACTGTTTTGTACCAAGAAGAAACCAAGATTATCGTTACTACTGAAGCTATCAATAATACGAGTTGGGTTTTGACCAAATAGCTGAGACTTTTGACTCAAAGCGGAGAAAATAACCTTTCCAGATGACAAAGCAGCTTCTATATAACCGGGTTGACCGGGAGCAATACCATTGATGGTACCAGCAGCATCATCAACTTTGAAGATACCGATTTCATTACGCCAATCAGCGTTATTTATATCCAAGTTGAATTTCAGTTTGACTTGGTCTTTCACATTTACCGTAGCGGTTTGCTCGTTACCGCTGGAGTCGCGAACGGTATAGGAGAAACTATCTTGGAATGAATCGCCACCAAGCGAGAAAACACCCCTGCTAATATTACTTTGCTTAATCACAACGTTATTAGTTGTATTAGCACTGGGAATATAAACTAAGCGGTCATCACTTGAGTCATTGGGAGTACCATTATCATCAATGGAAACGCGACCATTCTTTGGTTGTTTGACATCAATAATAGATAAAATCTCCCCTTGCAGATCCAAGTCATTAGCTAGAACGTCGATCCTAATATCGCCACTGGGACCTCTCGGGATTCTGATGTTATCGTCTTTAGGGAGTGGAGCGGCGATAACTAGTCGATTCTCAGACTGACTAAAATTACCTGCAGGGTCAGTAGCAGAAGCTATGATGCTGTAACTACCATTTGGTAGAGGGCTAGCAATAGTGTTATCAGTCAGGACCCAAGAACCATTACCATTGTTAATACCATCGTAATTAATACCATCGATGGTAATTGAGATTTTTGCTTGTGGATCGTTAACTGTACCCGCGATCTCCGGAGTTTTGTCTCTAGTTGTTAGAGGATTAATTGTAATTGTGGGTGCGGTAGTATCAATCGTTAGCTTTTGATTTACTTCTAGACTATTATTACCATCGGGACTAATAGCGATCGCTGTAATACCAACCTGATCGCCATCACTTAGTTTAGGAGTAGAACCGGTAATGGGGTCAGCGGTTTCCAGGTTAATTCTCCATCTACCTTGATCGTTAGCAGTGGTTTGGTAGGTCGCTTCTGGAGTATCATCACCATCGCTGTCAATTTCGATTGTGAGATTAATACCGGGTTGTGCAGTACCAGTAATCTCAGGTGTAGTGTCATTAGTAATAGTGGGAGAATTAATTACCGGTGCATCTGTTACAGCTTGGTCAATGATAAGTTGTTGAGTTGCAGCATCACTGCTGTTACCAGCATTATCAATTGCGATAATCTTAATATTTGCTCGATCGCCATTATTGAATGTGGGAGCAGCGCCATTTTTTGGAGTCGCAGTTTCTAGGTCGATCCTCCAATTACCTTGTGGGTCAGCAGTAGTTTCATAAGTTGCTTCTGGGGTACCATCATCCGAAGCATCAATCTCTAGGCTTAATTTGATATTAGGTTGTGCGGTACCACTAATTTCTGGTGTGGTGTCACTGGTAGTTGCAGCTGAAGTGATGGTAGGTGGGGTCAGTGCAGGGATATCAATATCAATTTCTAAAGGTTTACTTGCTTCTGGACTCGTATTACCTGCTTCATCAGTTGCGAACGCAGTAATTGTGGGTCTATCACCATCATTAAATGTGGGGGTAGAACCGATATTAGGTATTGCAGTTTCCAGATCTATGTTCCAGTTATCTCCAACGTCTGTGATGATTTCATAGATAGCTTCTGGCGTACCATCACTATTTATATCGACACCAACAGTAACTGTAGTTCCAGGTTCTGCGGAACCAGTAATTTCTGGTGTGATATCGCCAGTTTTTCGGGGAGTAGTGATTATTGGTTCAGGAGTAGAACTATCAATAGTTACTGGTAATACAGGAGATAAAGGTGACTCAGTAGCATTTGGATCTGCAGAATCTTTAAAAGTAACACCGATATCAAATTTACCTTCTGATAATGGGCTGTCAGGAACGACACTATAACTACCATCTGCTTCAATCGTTGCAGTACCAACTGGTTTTCCATCAGCGTAAAGAGTAACTGTATCGCCAGGGGTCGCAGTTTCTGCTGGAGCAGTAAATGTTGGTGTAGTGTTTGATGTAATATCGTCTGTGTCAGATACTCCACTATCATCGCTTGCTTCCAAATCTGGAGCGATCGGTGGATTTGAAGTAATGTCTTTGGTGACTGTTTCACTCACAGGTGCAGACTTATTTCCGGCTTCATCTTTTGCAACTGCTTCGACAGTAACAGAACCATCATCTAAAGGTGTTAAATCAACTTTATTCTCAGTTAATGTCCAATTACCATTGGGGTTTGTTTTAACTTGAGTAGTAACTTGATTACCATTAGGATCACTAAATTTAACATCGATAGTGCTATCAGGTTCTGCTGTACCTTCAACTAAAACATCCCCAATTTCTGTAGCGTCAACAATATCATCAACTTCAATGGGAGTTTTGATAGCTGGTTGTGCTGGTGGATTTTTATCTAGATTAATTGTTTCACTAACAGGATTGGAAGGATTACCTGCTGCATCAGTGGAAATTACTTCAACACTAACAGGACCATCATCTAAAGGTGTTAAATCAACTTCATTTCCAGTTAATGTCCAATCACCATTGGGGTTTGTTTTAACCTGAGTAGTAACTTGATTACCATTGGGGTCAGTAAATTTAACATCAATGGTGCTATCAGGTTCTGCTGTACCTTCAACTAGAACATCCCCAATTTCTGTAGCGTCAACAACATCATCAACCTCAATTGGAGTTTTGATAGCTGGTGTGATTGGTGGAGTTTTATCTAGAGTAATTGTNGTGCTATCAGGTTCTGCTGTACCTTCAACTAGAACATCCCCAATTTCTGTAGCGTCAACAACATCATCAACCTCAATTGGAGTTTTGATAGCTGGTGTGATTGGTGGAGTTTTATCTAGAGTAATTGTTTCACTAACAGGATTGGAAGGATTACCTGCTGCATCAGTGGAAATTGCTTCTACCCTAACAGGACCATTATCGA